>VGYB01000001.1 GCA_016873115.1 Planctomycetota bacterium
CGTGGCCGGCAGGAATCCGTAGCGCTCGCTGTCGCCGCCGACGAACGCGCTGTTCATGCCGAACGCGGGATAGAGGCTCGTGAAGTAGTAGAACTCGGCAGGGTCGCCGTTCACCAGCTCCTCGAAAGTCTCGCTCGCGCCGCCGAGAAAGAGACCCCGCATGTCGAACGAGAGGTAGGGCGCGAGCCGCCACGGCCAGCGGGCCGCGATCGTCGGTCCACCACCGAAGGCATCGGCAGGCATGTGTTCGTCGCTGGCCACCCACGCCGGCAAGCCGGTCTTGAAGCCCGGCAGAACCTGCCCCTGCGCATCCGTGGCGTACCCCGTCCAGGCTGCAAAGATCGAGCGGCCCGAGGCCACCTCGCGTGATTTCCGGGCCACGGCCTGCACGGTCCTGATGGCCGGGAGCAGCAGGGCCAGGATCAGGGCGAGGAGGCCGATCACGACGAGCAACTCCGTCAGCGAGAATCCTCTGGGATTCGCCGGGCGGAGGCTTGCTGGGGATCGGGGAAACGCCATGCTTCGTGCCTAGGCTCCATCGTATGCCCCTGCGACCCACGACATGCATCGCGATCGCCCTTGCAGCCACGCTGCCCGCGGTGTCGCCCACGCTTGCCCAGACGACCAACGGCACCTGGACCATGCCAACGCTCGACCGTTGGATGTATCCCTTCAACACCTCGCCCGGTTCGCGGCCGGTCATCAGTGTCTTTGGCTCGGATGCCAACGACCCGAACACCTTCGACAGCCGCGATGGCCAGTTCCTTGTGGGGTGGTCGACGGCGGACCAGATCCCCACGGGTACGCCAGCAGGATCCGTGACCCTGCAGGCCGCCTCGGTCGAGGTCGAGTTCGCCAATGACCTCCTCGTGCAGTACGACCCGACGCAGGATCCTTGGCAGATCTTCGCGCCCACCGCGAGTCCCGACTGGCAGGCTGACAGCGATCCCGGCCAGAGCATCGAACTTCACGGCGCGGGTTTCCGCAACGGCTTCACGGCAGCGACCTTCCAGGAGTTCTCGCCCTTTGCCCCCGGCGGCACGAACCTCATGGCCCCCAGCGTGCGCTCGGCCTACGCCATGTCCTTCAACGCCGCAGGCCAGGCCATCGACATCAGCAACAACCCCCGCGAGCGATTCAATCCCAAGGCCTTCGCCATCGGACAGTGCGCCACGCTCCAGCCAGGCGACTTCATCCCCGTCGGCACGCGCATGAACTTCGATCTGGATGTCGACGATCCGAACATCCGCCAGTATGTGCTCGATGGTCTCGCCGCAGGCAAGTTGCTCTTCACGATCTCCAGCCTGAGCTTCGTGGTCCAGCAAGGTGGGAACTTTCCCGCGTTCTATGCCAAGGAGAATGCACTGGTGACCATCGGTGCAGCGACGGCCGCGCAGTTGCGGGTCACGGTGACGATCACGCCTGCGTGCGCACCGGCCGATCTTGACTGCAATCAACGCGTGGATGGTGCCGACCTGGGCCTGCTCCTGAGCAACTGGGGCGGCGCTGGGTCAGGCGACATCGATGGCAACGGACATATCGACGGCGCAGACCTGGGCACCCTGCTCAGTTCATGGACGGGCTGAGGGCTCCGCAAGGGCGCAGCACAGCCACATCCGGAACCACCCGGAACCCGTCCACTCAGCCGCAGATCGATTCAAGGATGGCCAGCCGCGCGGCCGCGATGCGCTCCCGAACCCCGGCAAGCACACCTTCGACCGTCTGGGGTTGGGTCTCCATCAGGTCGGCGATCTCACTGGCGGTCAACCCCTCACCGTAATGCAGCGACAGAACCAGACGCTCACTCGCTGAAAGCGTCTGGGCAATCATCTTCACGGTCGGTCCGTCTTCGTCGAACATTCGTGCTCTCCATGCACTGCTTCCCTCCCGAACCCGCGACGAGCTCACGCGCACATCCTTGCACGACTCAGGGAAGATAACACAAGTTTGGATCATGGGGGCGTTCCCTCCTTGGGAATTCGGTCAGGCGGCGGCGTCAAGCTGGATATCGAGGAATGCCTCGGCAAGTTCAGGGTCGAACTGCGTGCCCCGGCAGCGCTTGACCTCTTGGAGCGCCTCGGCTGCACCCATGGCCTTGCGGTAGGCCCGGTCGCTGGTCATGGCGTCGAAGCTGTCGACGATCGCCAGGATGCGTCCGTCCACCGGAATCGAGTCGCCGGCACGCATGAACGGATACCCCATCCCGTCCCAGCGCTCATGGTGGCTCAAGACGCCCTCGAGTGCATCAGCCACTTCCTCGAAGCGCTGCAGCAGCCGATGCCCGATCAACGGGTGACGGCGAATCTGCTGGAATTCAAGCTGATCCAGGGGGCCCCGCTTGTTCAACACGGCTTCGCTCACCCCGACCTTGCCCACATCGTGCAGCAGGCCAGCCAACCGGATGCGGGCGCACGAGGCATCGTCGAGGCCGACATGCCGAGCGAGCGACACGGCCAGATCCGACACGCGTGAGCAGTGCCCACGCACGCCACGGTCCTTGGCATGGATCAGTCCAGTCAGGAAGGTCACGGTCCCGGCCACGGAGTGGGCCAGGGCCTCTGGTCGCGTCTTGAACATCATCAGGTTCCTTTCGGCCCCCCTGCTTCGGCCGCCCCGGGGGGCGACTTTCGGCCGTTTGGCGAATTCTGGAGGGAAATCCGGGCCCGGCTCCGCGCTACCTTTCCCCCGCAGCCATGCGTCTGGCCCCCTTTACCGCCCTCCGGGCCTCCCAGCACCATGTGACGGCGGTCTCCTGCCCGCCGGCCGACCTCCTTGCCGCGAGCGAGGCCGTCGATCTGGCGCGCGCCAAGGCCCGCTCGATCGTGGGCGTGCTGCGCCACCAAGAGGTCGTTGGCACCATCGAGGGCATCAGGCCAAGCCCCGCTTCCCACCTGGTCGGCTTGATCGAAGGCGGCTCCATGATCCAGGAGACCGAACCGTGGCTGTACGCCTACCGCCTCTCGGGGCACGGGCTCAAGGCCACAGGCATCATCGGCCGGCTGGACGAGGCCGTGCCTGCGGGTACGGCCCCCGAGGATCCCACGGGCGAACGCCACGCGTCCCATCCGGCGCACATCGGTGCCACGCTCGAACTCACGCGCCTGGTCATCGGGACCTGGGCACCCATGGTGCCCACACTGCTCCTGGACCTCAATGAGCGCCCGCTCTACCACTTCCTCGAGAAGGACACCGGGCTCACGCACAGCATCTGGTCGCTGCGCCAACCCCTGCCATACCTCAAGTACCTCGCGCCGATCCCGTGGCGCCTGGCACGCACAGCGCATGGAGGAGCGAGCCACGAACCGGTCCTGGCGTGCGTCTTCGGTGCCGATGAGTGGGCCATTGGCGCGGCACCGCAACTGCGGCTGCGCAGTGGCGTCATCGGCCTTGCGTGCGAGCGCACCCATTGATGGGCGGGCACCCGCTGCGGCTACACTTTCCATCATGGGATCCAAGCCCCAACCGCAATCCCCGTCCATCGATGAACGCATCTCCCGCGTGCTCGTGATCGATGCGTTCGCCTCGACCGGTGCCGAGGCGCTGCGGCATCTGGGCTGCGATGTGATCCACAACCCCCATCTTGATGCCGACGGTCTGGTGCAGGCTTGCAGCGACCTCTCGCCTGATGTGCTTGTGGTTCGCGACACACTGGTCCCTGCCGCCGTCTTTGAGGCGTGCCCCACGCTTGGCTTGGTCGTGCGCAGCGGTTCCGGCACCGAATCGATCGATGTCGAGGCCGCCAACCGTCTTGGCGTGCTGGTGGCGAATTGCCCAGCACGCGGCGCGATCGCCGCTGCGGAACTGACCTGGGGACTCATCCTCGCTGCCGATCGACAGATCCCCGCGCAAACCATCGATCTCCAAGCCGGGCACTGGCGCCACAGCCACTATGCCTCGGCCTCCGGGCTTGCCGGGCGCACCCTGGGCGTGATCGGCCTCGGGCCGGTCGGGCAGGAAGTCGCGCGTCGGGGCCTGGCCTTCGGCATGCACGTGATCGCCTGGAGCAGGAACATCACTGAAGCGCGTTGCGATGCCTTGGGCATCGACCTCTGCGCCAACCTGGTGAACCTCGCCAAGCTCAGCGATGTCGTCAGCGTCAATGTCCCGCAGAGCGCCGAGACCGCCGACATGGTCGGTGAGAAGTTCTTCTCCGCAATGCGGCCGGGGGCAATCATCGTCAACACCTCCAGGCCGGGGGCGATCGACGAGTCCGCCCTCCTCAAGGCCGTGCGCTCGAAAGGCATCCGCGTCGCGAGCGATTCATGGGACGACGCCCCCGACGCCATGGACGGCACCTTCGCCAGCCCGCTCGGCCGCGAACCTGGCGTGATCGGCACGCACGGCATCGCCGCCTGCACCGAGCAGGCCATGGCGGCGATTGCCGACGAAGTCGTGCGCATCGTGTCGGCGTGGATCAACGATTTTGACATGCCCGGCTGCGTGAACATCGCGCACTCGACCGGAGCGAGCACGGTGCTCTGCGTGCGCCACCTCAATGTTCCCGGCGTCTTCGCCCAGGTCTTTGCGGTCCTCGGCAACGCCAAGATCAATGTCGAAGAGATGGACAACATCATCTACGAAGGCGGGCATGCGGCGGTCGCGCGCATGCAGCTCTCGCGGCGCCCGAGCGTCGAGGACCTTGCCGCGCTGCGGGCATGCACCGCCGTGCTGGCCGTGAATGTCAACACCCTTCGAGGACCACGACCATGACCGCTGCCCCCTCCATGAGCAGCTGCGTGCGCCCGACACCGAGCGGACGCGTCTACAACTTCAGCGCCGGCCCCGCCGGCATGCCCGAGCCCGTGCTGCGCCAGCTGCAGGAGGACCTGTGGGACCTGCGCGGCAGCGGCATCGGCATCATGGAGCATTCGCACCGAGGCAAGGTGTATGACGAGATCAATGCCGAGGCGCACGAGTGGTGCCGCAAGGCTGGCCGCGTCCCTGCCGACTGGGACGTCATCCTCATGCCGGGCGGCGCGACGGTGCAGCAGGCGTACCTGCCCTTCAACTTCCTGCCCGCTGGCCGCACGGCGGACTATCCCGACACCGGCATCTGGACCACGAAGGCCATCGGCGAGGGCCGCAAGGCCGCCGCGATAGTGGGCGCACACATCCATGTGGCGTTCGAGGGTTCGCGCCTGAAGTACACGCGCGTGCCCAAGGACGGCGAGATGAGCCAGACCCCCAACGCCGCATACCTCCACTACTGCTCGAACAACACGGTCTTCGGCACGCGGTACCCCACGACGCCGGTCACGACGGTGCCGCTGGTGTGCGATGCGAGCAGCGAGTACTTCGCGCGCCCGGTCGACTGGAGCCGTCATGTGATGCTGTACGGCGGCGGGCAGAAAAACCTGGGGCCATCGGGCATCAGCCTGGTCCTGGTGAAGAAGGACTTCTTGGCCACCGCGAATCCAGCGCTCCCGACGATGATGAGTTTCGCGGCGCACGCCGCCGGCGAGAGCCGGCTGAACACCCCGCCCACCTTCGGTGTCCACGCGATGGGCCTGATGTTCCGCTGGATCGCGGCGCAGGGCGGCCCGGAGGCGCTCGAGCGCGCGGCGATCGACAAGAGCAACCTGCTCTACGACGCGATCGACGCGAGCAACGGCTTCTACACCGGCCGCGCCGAGCGCTGGTGCCGTTCGCTCATGAATGTCTGCTTCCGGCTCGCGACGCCCGAACTCGATGCGCGCTTCGTCGCCGAAGCCGCCGCGCAGGGCATGGACGGCCTGACCGGCCACCGCGACGCAGGCGGCATCCGCGCGAGCATCTACAGCGCGTTCCCCCGCGAGGGCTGCGTGGCGCTCGCGCAGTTCATGCGCGACTTCGCCAGCCGCAACGCCTGAGCGCTCAGCGCAGTTTCTTCAGGCGGATGTTGCGGAACTCGATGAACGCGCCCTCGCTCTGGAGCGCGATCCATCCCGGCACGACCTTGCAGTCGGTGGCCACATTCTGCAGCAGTCCGTTGACCCAGAGCTCCAGCCGTCCCCCATCGACCAGGATGCGGTAACGGTTCCACTCGCCCAGCGGCTTCTCGTTGGTGGCGTGTTCCTTGCGCGTGTGCCGTCCGTTGGTGCGGTCCGCTTCGGCCTTCATCGGGAAGTCACCGATGTTCCAGATGTCGCCCGCATTCTCGCTGTGGAGCTGCGCTTCCATGCTGTTGGGCCACACCATGTCCTCACCGATCGTGCGCAGGAGCACGCCGCTGTTGCCGGCGCCCTTCTTCGGGTCGAAGCGCCACTCAAGCTCGAGCTCGAAGCTCTCGTACTTCTCCGTGGTCCGGATGTAGCCGATGGGTTTGCCGGCGCACTTGAGGCAGCCGTCCGCCACGCTCCAGACCGACATCTGGTCCTTGCCCTTCAGGTCGGGCACGAAGGCCGTCCAGCCGGTCGTGTCCTTGCCGTTGAAGAGCATGGTCCACTCGGCAGCGGGCTCCGCGGCCTGCGTTGCCTTGGCAGCATCGTCCGAAGCGGTCATCGCCACGCCGCCGGCAAGGCCGGCCAGCACGAGGGTCGCGAGAAGGGTCATCTTCATGCCGCGCACGATACCGCTGGACCGACACGAAGGTCGACAGCACCACACCCCCGACGCTTGGCCAAGACCGTCGGCCGGGAGGCAGGATTGCTGCAACCTCACGAACCCTCGATCGCCGCGCGGCCCCACGGCAGGTCGAAGCGATCGCGCGTGGTGCAATAGCCCAGCCCGGCCATGCGCCCGACCAGATCAAGGCGCGCCGGATCGAGCCGCCCGCGTGCATCGATCGCCTCGTCATCGACATGGACGAGCTCGACCGCACCGAGCACGAGGTTGCCGCCCGAGGGTGCGCCGGGATTCGTGCGGATGACCTGCAGCGTGCGGCACTCGAACGCGATCGGGCTCTCGGCCACGCGCGGTGCGCGCACCCGGACTCCTGGCACGGGCGTCAGCCCGGCAAGCTCGAACTCACTCTGACCGTAGGCAAGACCCTCGCCGGCCGCGACGACCTGCCTGATGATTCGGTGCGGCGCCACGCTCACCGTGAACTCGCCGCTGCCGCCCTCGGCGATGGGCTTTGCATTGCGCAGCGTGTCCTTCTCGGCGCCCGCCTCGTCGTTGGCCGGACAGAAGCAGAGCGTCATCGGATTGCTGCCGACCCCGCAGAAGAACGAGAACGGCGCGAGATTGACGCTGCTGCCATCCGGCGCGCGCGTACCCACGACCGCGATCGGCCGGGGCATGATCGCACCGATCATGAACTTGTAGAGGCGCTCGGCATCGAACGCAGCTGGGTCGAACTGCATGCCCACAGGCTACGCGCCAAGACGGTCGGCGAGCCGACGCACCGCAACCTCCAGATCATCGAACATCCGCGTGAAGCCCTCACGGCCACCGTAGTAGGGATCCTCAAGATCATCACGCGGCTGGTCATGGTGATGCAGGATCAGCACGAGCCGCTCCGCCGGAGCACCGGCTGCCAGGAGCGCCGACCGGTGGCTCGCGTCCATGCAGACGATCCACTCGAAGTCCGTGTGGTCGGTCTCACGGACCTGGCGCGCGAGGCTCGGCACGGGAATCCCCCGCCGTGCGGCTTCGTCCAGCGTCCGGCGGTCCGCACGCTCGCCAGCGTGCCAGCCGCCGGTCCCGGCGGAATCGACACGAAAGCGATGGCCGCTCCCCCGACGCTCGAGTTCGCGCAGGAAGATCGCCTCGGCCGCCGGGCTGCGACAGATGTTGCCGGTGCACACGAAGAGGACGCCGACGCGCCCGTCCATCGAACCCATCGCGGCTCACTCGGCCTTCTGCGGCTCGGGAAGGCGACGCACCCAGATGTTGCGGAACCGCAGCGGATCGCCGTGATCCTGCAGGCGGATCGGGAGTTCGGCGGCATGCGCGCTGTACTTGGCACGCGCGCCATGCGCGGTCGAACCGAGCAGCGCCACATGATCCTGCACGAGCACGCCATTCATGATGAGCGTGAGGTACGCAGGCGTGACCAGCTTGCCATCCTTGTCGAAACGCGGTGCGCGGAAGACGATGTCATAGACATTCCACTCACCCTGCGGTCGGCAGGCGTTCACCATCGGCGGGTGCTGGCCGTAGCACGAGCCCGCCATGCCGTCGGCGTAGGTCACGTTGCTGTGCGAGTTGAGGATCTGCACCTCGTACTGGTTCATGAAGAAGACGCCGCTGTTGCAGCCGCCCTGCCCCTTGCACTGGCGATCGGCGGGCACCATGAACTCCAGGTGCATCTGGCAGTCGCCGAAGGAATCCTTGGTGGTGATGTCACCCGAACCCGGCTTGACGGCCAGTTCGCCATGCTCGATCGTCCACGCGCAGGCCTTGCCGCCACTGGACCATTTATCGGACGACTTGCCGTCGAACAGCGCCACGGCGTCGCTCGGGGCCGTCGAACCCTGAAGGGCGCCAGGCGACACGGCCGCAGGCTGGGGGCGCTCCATGTCGTGGACCTTGTACTTGAAGCCATCCTGCGCGGCGGTGGCGGCAACGAGTCCTGCGACGAGGCACGAGAGGGCGATGGCGTGGTGCATGGTGTTCTCCGTGAGGGTGCACGCACTGTAGCGAGATCTATCATCCCCGACCCCTCAAGGAACCCCCATGGCACGCGCGGCTGAGCAGAGTGAGATCGTCGGGACCATCCGCACCCAACTTGAGGAACTCTCCCGCGACCTGTGGTGGACCTGGAATCCCGACGGCAGGGTCCCCTTCGAGATGCTCGACCCCGTGCTCTGGCGCGCCACCAAGCAGTCGCCGATGCAGGTGCTCGATGGCGTCACGGACGAGCGCATCGCCCTGTGTGCCAGGGATGACCGTTTCCTGGACGCTCTGGCCAAGGCAGGACGATCGCTGGAGACCTACCACGATGCCGCCACATGGTGGGGCCGCGGTGCGAAGGGGGACCTGAAGTCGCTGCGCGTCGCCTACTTCTGCAGCGAGTACGCCGTACATGAGAGCATGCAGCAGTACGCGGGCGGCCTCGGCGTCCTGGCGGGCGACCACCTCAAGAGCGCCAGTGACCTCGGCATCAGCCTTTGCGCGGTCGGGCTCCTCTACCGACAGGGCTACTACCTGCAGGAGCTCGCCGAGGATGGCTCCACGCGCGTCTACTGCCCCGAATACGACTTCGACCGCATGCCGGTCGAGGACACGGGCGAGATCATCGTGTGCCCCGTCGGCTCGAGCCGCGTGAAGGCCAAGGTCTGGTCAATGAAGGTCGGCCGATCGACCGTCTACCTCCTCGACAGCGATGTCACGGGCAACAGCGACAAGGACCGTGAACTCACTCGCGGGCTCTACCGCGGCGAGCCGTCGCTGCGCCTGCGCCAGCAGGTGCTGCTGGGCGTGGGCGGCTGCATCGCGCTGCAGCATCTCGATGAGCCGGTGACCGTCTATCACCTCAACGAGGGCCACGCCGCGTTCGTGGCGTACCAGCGCATCGCACAGCTCGTCAAGGACGGCATGAAGCCCGCCGACGCGAAGGCCCATGTCAAGGCCACCACGGTCTTCACCACGCACACGCCGGTGCCTGCGGGACACGACCGCTACGGCGTCGAGGAGGCTTACGAAGCCCTGCGCCCGGTGCTGCGCCAGGCGCGCATCGAAGAGGACGAGTTCGCAGCGCTCGGTCGTGAGCGGCCCGATGACTTCCGCGAGCCCATCTGCATGACGGCGATCTGCCTGCGGTTCGCCTCGCGCATCAACGGCGTGAGCCAGCTCCACGGTGAGGTCAGCCGCGACATGTGGACGAAGGTCTTTGGCTGCGCCCCCAAGGATGTGCCGATCGGCAGCATCACCAACGGCGTGCATGCGCGCACCTGGATCGATCCCGACGCGGAGGCGTTCTGGCGCAAGGAGATCAACCTGCGGCTGGACCGCCACACCCCCACCATGGACGGCTGGGAACTGGCTCTGGGCGTCGATCGCTCGCGCTTCTGGGCGCTGCGCAGCCGATTGCGTGCGCGCCTGGTGCACTTCATCCGCGAGCGGCTCGCTCGCCAGGCGCTTCGCCGAGGCGAAGGCTCCGCCGGCGTGAACGCGGCCATGCAGGCGTTCTCGCCTGACACGCTCACCATCGGCTTCGCGCGTCGCTTCGCCACCTACAAGCGCGCACCGCTCATCTTCCAGGATCTCGAGCGTCTAAGGTCGATCCTCAATGACCCGCGGCGCCCGGTGCAACTGGTCTTCGCAGGCAAGGCCCACCCGCGTGATCTCCCGGGCCAGGAGTACGCGCAGCGGATCCACGAGCTCTGCAAGCAGGATGGCCTCTGCGGCAAGGTCGCGCTCATCGAGGAATACGACATGGAGGTCGGCCGCATGCTGACCGCGGGAAGCGATGTATGGCTCAACAACCCCCTGCGCCCCTACGAGGCCAGCGGCACCAGCGGCATGAAGCCGCCGATGCATGGTGGCATCAACTGCTCGATCCTCGACGGCTGGTGGCCCGAGAGTTTCGACGGGCGCAACGGCTGGGCGATCGGCGACACGCAGCCGATGCAGGACCGCGAGGCACAGGACCGCAAGGACTCGCAGTCGCTCTACTCGATCATCGAAGGCGAGATGCGCCGCGAGTTCTACGACCGCGACGGCACCGGTCTGCCGCAACGCTGGATCGATCGCGCCCTGCAGAGCGCCGCCACGGTGCCACCGATGTTCAACACGCACCGCATGCTCGCGGAGTACCTGCGCGAGGCCTACATCCCTGCCCACCGCGGCGGGCTTTGATCCCGCCGCGCGTTCAGCGCGCGCCCGCACGCGCGCGACCGGTCAGCACCGCGAGCGCACGGAGTCGAGCGGCCGCATCCGGGCGAAGGCTCGCAGCGCCTCGCGACTGCAAGCGCCAGTGCCAGTTGCCACGGGCCGTGCCGGGCAGGTTCATGCGCGCCCTGGCACCCAGGCCGAGCGCATCCTGCATCGCCACGATCGCCGTGTTCGCCGGGCTCGTGAAGGCCAGCCGGTTGAGCTGCGCCGCCGGATCGGATCCATTCCAACCCATGTAGGCACGCGCGCGCGCCTTCGCGGCAGGCTGCAACCGTGCCCACCACCCGACCGTCGTGTCGTTGTCGTGGGTGCCGGGGTAGCACACGCAGTGCCGCGGGTGGCGATGCGGCGCTTCGCCCGAATCATCACCGCAGAACGCGTTGTGCAGGAGCTTCATCCCCGGCAGGCCGAACTCGTCGCGCAGCGCCACGACCGGCGGCGTGAGCGCACCCAGGTCCTCGGCGATGAGCGGCAGGCTGCCGAGCGCGCGCTCGATCGCACCGAGCAGTTCACGACCGGGTGCGCGTTTCCAGGTCCCCTGCCGTGCCGTCTTCGCCGAGCCCGGGACCTCGTACGCATGGAAGAACCCGATGAAGTGGTCGATGCGCACGGCGTCGAATCGCTCGACCGCTGCGCGGACGCGCTCGATCCACCACCGATACCCGGTCCGCCGATGCTCGCTCCATCGGTAGTGCGGGTGCCCCCAGAGTTGCCCGTCGGCGCTGAAGCCATCGGGTGGCACACCGGTCACGACCGTCGGATGACCGTGTCGATCAAGCCGGAAGAGCGACGGATTCGACTGCACATCGGCGGAGTCGAGCGGGACGAAGATCGGCAGGTCGCCGAGCAGCCGGATGCCCCTTGCCGCAGCGGCCTGCTTGAGCTCGGTCCACTGGGCATCGAAGGTGAACTGCAGGAACGCATGCAGCCCGTGTTCGTCCTTCATGAATGTGCGCCAGCCCGGCAGCCAGAAGCGCTGCCGCCGTTCGAACGCCTTGAAGGACGAGGAGCGCAGCCCACCCTTGCGCCGGAATGCCTCGAACGCCCGCTCGAACCACGGCCACTTGGCCGCGCGGGCCGCGGCGTACCGGCTCGGGCCACGGGCCAGTGCAGGAGCCGCACGCAGCGCCGACCGCGGCAGCAGTCGATCGCGCACCAAGCCATCGATCGAGATGAAGAGCGGTTCGCCGGCGAACGAACTCGTGCTCGCATACGGCGAGTCGCCAGGGCCGATCGGACCCACCGGGAGCATCTGCCACCAGGTCAAGCCGGTGCGCGCCATCCACGCGAGTGCGTCGTGTGCACCGGGCCCCATGTCACCCACACCGAACGCACCGGGCACGCTCGACAGGTGCAGCAGCACGCCACCTGTCCGCGCGGCGAAGATCGATGGCATCATCGCGCCTGCCTCCAGACCCGCGCACCGACAGCGGGGATCGAGATCGCGTCGATCGAGCGGCCATCGATGGATGGATCGCTGTCGAACACGAGCTCCCATGCACCCCGTACATGGTCGCCGAATGCCGCATCCGGTGCCGCCCGCTGCACGCGACCCGATCCATTCACGACAACCAGCAGCCGCTCGGAGCCATCCTCGCGCAGCCAGCCCCACAGATCGCGCTCGTCATCCACGAGCACCGTGGTGAACGAACCGGTGCGCAGGGCCGGATGGGCATTCCTCAGTGCGATCACCCGCTGGTACCAACTGAACTGCTGCGCATCGACTGCATCCTCGGCCAGTGCATAGGGCTCAAGGTCCGTCCACAGCATCGGCTTGCGGTTGGTGGGGTCGTCGGCTCCGTACATGCCGACCTCATCGCCGTAATAGACCATCGGTGCACCAGGATGGGTCATCTGGATCAGCGCGGCCAGCCGCATGCGCGCGTACTCCGCGGCTCCTGGCTTCGTACCCAGGTACGACGCGTTCTCCTGCTCGCGACTGCCGGTCTTGAAGGCGAGATCGCGGTTCAGGAGCATGCTCGCCAATCGATCGGTGTCGTGGCTGTCGTACAGGTTCTGCGCAACGTAGGTGACCTGATCCGCGTAGGAACGCCGCAACTCGGCGAGCCTGCCATCCATCTCGCTCACGGGAATCGCCTCCTTGCCCTTCGCGATCCACGGCAGCACGGCCTTCGCGAACGGATAGTTCATGAGCGCATCGAAGCAGCGGCCATCGACCCACTCCGGCTCGACCGTCCAGATCTCGCCCACGATGTACGCCTGCGGATTGATCGATCGAACATGCGCACACCACTCGCGCCAGAAGCCGATCGGTATCTCTTGCGGGACATCGAGCCGCCAGCCATCCACGCCATCACTCGGGTCGCCATCACCATCGGGATCCATCCATCGCCGCGTCAGGTCCATCAGGTGCTTGCGCAGCGATGCGCTCGCCAAACCGTCCTTGTCCTTGCGGAAGGCCGGCAACTCCCCGAAGCCCCCCCAACCCTGGTACACGAACGGCTCCCACGAGGTGATCTCGAACCAGTCCGCGAAGCGGCTCGCCTTGCCCTTCGCCTGCACATCCCTGAAGGCCGGGTGGCCGGTGCCCACGTGGTTGAAGACGCCGTCGATGATGACCCGCATGCCCATCGATTTCGCTTCCTTGAGGAACTCGAGGAAGAGCCGATCGGACGGCGTCCAGGTCCACGTCGATGGATCGAGCAGGTCCTCCTTCGCCTCGGCCACGGCGTAATCGCCCTTCACGCCGAAGTGCTCATCGACATGAAGGTGGTTCATGGTGTCGTACTTGTGGGCCGTGCGCGCCTGGAAGATCGGGTTGAGGTAGATCGCATTGATCCCCAGCGACTTCAGGTAGGGCAGCGCCCAGCGCAGCCCCTGCAGATCGCCGCCGTACTTGCGCGAGAACACGAAGTGGTTGAAGAAGGTCTGGCCATCCTTCCCTTCCCACTCGCTCGGCTCGTACCACGAGCTACGCCACGGCCGCACGGGCTGCGGGTCGTTCGCCGCATCGCCGTTGCGGAAGCGTTCAGGAAAGACCTGGTACCAGATCGCGTGCTTGGCCCAGTCAGGCGTGGAGAAGGTCGGCGCGGGTGCCAGCGAATAGGTCATGGGATCTCGTACGGTCATGGTTCCATCGGTGAAGAGAAAGGTGTACTGCGTTCCGCGTGGTGCCGTCAGGCAGCCTGACCACCAGGCGAAGGCGCCTCGAGTCGTCTCGGGCGAAAGGTCGATCCAGTCCACGCCATCGGCGGCCACGCGCACGCGCTCCACATCGTGTGCCAAGGTACGCACGCGCAACCGGACGCTGCCATCGGCGAGCGCGCTGGCACCCAAGAGGGTCCTCGGATCGTGGAGGATCGCGGCTGCCTCGATGCGGCCATCGCCGCGCACCCCGTGCGCCGACTGCAGCGCGGCCTGCGCGCCCAGTCTCAGCACCGAATTGAATCCGCCGTACCCATCGGGCTCACGGTCATCATTCGCCGGATCGGCAATCCACTCGGAACGGCCGCCGCGTGACTGCACGAACTTGTAGCGCACCGTGCCGTCGACACCGATGCGCGCACGCCACACGCCATCGGGGCCGCGCTGCATCGGGATGGCCGTCGCATTCCAGCGATTGAAGTCCCCCGCCACGGTCATCGAGTCCACGGGCGCACGCGGCCGGTACGACAGCTCGACCTCCCACACACCGTCGGGTCTGCGCTTGGCATCGATCGACTTCGGCAGGCTCGGCGCAGCGACCTCACTCGTGGCCATCGGCACCTGCGGCGGGAATGGCGGAGTCACCATGCCGCAGCCGAGAGCGATGATGAACGACCGTGGGTGCATGCGGGGTTCCTATACTAGATCGATGCTCCGCCGTGGTCGCACGAGTCCTGGCTCATGGCTGCGCCGCGGGGCCATGACCGTCGTCGGACTCGTCATCGCGTGGGCGTTCCTCCATGTCGCCGTGCGCGAATGGGACCGCGCTGGCGGCGCCGACGGCCGTACCGAACTGATCGTCATGCACTGGTCCGGCGACGGCGGCCAGGAAGAGGACCAGATCGTCGATGCGAGCCTGCGCGCCTTCGAGCAAGCCAACCCCGGCATCCGGGTTCGCCGCGTCAACCCCGGCGATGCCGGGAGCTTCTACACCAAGCTGATGACGATGCTCGCCGCCGGCGAACCACCGGATGTCTTCTATGTCGGCAACGAGCGCGTACCGAGCTTCGCGGACATCGGGCTCATCCGGCCGCTCGAGCCGTTTCTGGAGGCGGACCGCGCAGCCGGCGATCCAACGGCCATCGATCTGGCAGACTTCTTCCCTGCGACCGTCGACGCCTTTCGCTTCGACGGCGCGACGAGCGGCAAGGGCGCGCTCTACGGGATTCCCAAGGATTTCACGACCGTCGGCTTCTACCTGAACCTCGATCTCTTCGAGCGCGCGGGCGTGGCCGTGCCCGGGAACGATTGGACCTGGGACGACTTCCTCGCGGCGGCCCGCGCCATCGGCCGGCTCCCCGATGCCACCGGCAGCGAGTTCGTGACATGGGCGGCGATGCTGCGCGCCTACCTCATGACCGAGGGCGTCGATGTGAAGGGTGCCGACTTTGACCAGATCACGATCGAGGATCCGCGTGCCGTCGCAGCACTCGAACGCCTGCGCGCCTGGCGCCACGACGAGGACAACACGCTCACGAGCGGCAAGAGCAAGATCGCCACCGGTTCGAGCGTCTTCCTCTCGGGCAAGGTGGGCATGGCGGGTCCGTTCGGTCGCTGGGTCGTACCCAGCTACCGCAAGATCCCCCCGGCAGGGACACCCGGCGGGTTCCGATGGGACTTCCGCCCCCTGCCGCGCGGCGCGGTCGCCTCCAACATCGTGCTCACGGTCTCCTGGAGCATCGCCTCGCGCAGCAAGCACCCCGACGAGGCCTGGAAGCTCGTGAAGTGGATGACCGATGACCGCAGCCAGCGTGACTTGGCGAGGCTCGGGTTGGCGATCCCCACGCGCAAGGCCGCGGCGATGGGACCGGAGTTCAGCGATCCCACCCAGGAGCCCGCGAACGATGCGGGCTATCTCCTCGCCGCCGAGCGGGCGCAGGTCGTGGAGTGGCCGGTCAATCCGCAGTTCGAATCGCTCTTCGCCAGCACGATGGATGCCGCGCTCAAGACCGGCACGATCAGCGTGCGCGAGGCGATCGACACCTTCCTGCGCGACTGGCGGAGCGAGAGCCAGTCGCCCCTGGCGAAGGCCGACCTCGCGCCGATGCCGTGGCGGAACCTGGCCACGATCGGGTTCACCATGGCCGCCGGTGCGGCCGCATGGTTCGTATGGTGGGCGCGCCGATCACGGGCCACGCAGGCCCATCGCAGCGAGGAACGCGCGGGCTGGCTGCTTGCCTCGCCGTGGGTCATCGGCTTCCTGGCATTCATGGCGTTCCCCGTCGTGATGAGCCTCTTGCTCTCGCTTGCACGCTGGAAGGGCGTGAGCACGCTCGAGGAAGCGGAGTTCGCCGGCTTGGCCAACTACGAGCGCCTGCTCACCGACGACGCACGGTTGCGGACCTCGCTGCGCGTCACGCTGTACTACGCGCTCATTGCGGTACCGCTGGGACAGGCGATCGCGCTTGGCGCCGCGATGCTCATGAACCTCAAGGTTCGCGGCATCGCGCTCTGGCGCGCAGCGTGGTACCTCCCGAGCGTCCTTGCGGGTGTCGGCGTGAGTGTCCTCTGGCGCTGGGTGTTCGATCCCGACGGCGGCCTCATGAACCGCATGCTCGGTGCCGTCATCGGGGCGACGGATGCCGTGCTGGCGTGGTTCGGCGCCGGCCCGACCGGCCTCGTCCCACCGGAGTGGTTCGAGGCCGACGCCGCCGTGTGGGGCGCACCGGCCTTCGCCATCATGAGCTTCTGGTTCATGGGCGGCACGATGATGGTCTACCTCGCCGGCCTGCAGCAGGTACCGGCCGATCTGCACGAAGCCGCCTCGATCGATGGTGCCGGTCGCCTGCGCCGATTCGTCAGCGTGACGCTGCCGATGCTCAGCCCCGTCATCCTCTTCAATGTGATCATGGCGGTCATCGGCAGCTTCCAGGTCTTCACGCAGGCGTTCGTGATGACCGGCGGCGACCCCAACAACCTCACGCGCTTCTATGTGCTCTACCTGTACAACCAGGCCTTCGAGTTCTACGAGATGGGCTATGCGAGCGCGATGGCGTGGCTGCTCCTGGCCATCGTGCTCGTCCTGACGGTGATCCTCATGCGCACGAGCGCGCGCTTGGTCCATCACGAGGGGGCACCTCGATGACCTGGCTCCGCCCCTGGTTGCAGTCCGCCCTGCTTGCCGCAGGCTCGGTCGTCTTCCTCTTCCCGCTCTGGTGGATGGTGGTCGTGAGCCTCGAGACCCCCAAGCGCGCCGGTGCGGCCATGACGGGCCAGGATGGCGTGGCGCTGTGGCCCGCCGATCCGCAGTGGGGCAACTACGCCGAGGCGCTTGCCGAGATGGGCAGCGTGCCGTGGGTCGGGTTCGTCAACGCGCTGGCGAATTCCATCGTGGTGACCACGCTGGTCGTGATCGGCACCGTGCTCAGCAGCAGCCTGGTCGGCTTCGCCTTCGCGCGCCTGCGCTGGCGCGGACGCGGGGCGCTCTTCACGCTGATGCTCGCCACGATGATGCTTCCCGGGCAGGTCACGCTGATCCCGCTCTTTCTCCTCTTCCGTGGCCTGGGCTGGATCGACACGATCCTGCCGCTCGCGGTGCCGGCCTTCTTCGGCAACGCCTTCTTCATCTTCATGTACCGGCAGTTCATCCTGCAGGTCCCGGAGAGCCTCGTCGAGGCCGCCAAGGTCGACGGGCAGGGATGGCTGGGCATCTGGTGGACCGTGATCCTGCCGCTGTGCCGCCCGGTCACGGCGATCTGCGCGGTCTTCACCTTCATCGGGACCTGGAACGACTTCATGGGTCCGCTCGTCTACCTGCACGCGGAGGAGCAGTCCACGCTCGCCGTTGCACTCAACAGCTTCCGCAACCAGTACGGCGGGCTCGACGATGTGCACCTGCTCATGGCGGCGAGCCTCGTCACCATGCTCCCCTGCATCCTTCTCTTCATCGCGGCCCAGCGGCAGTTCGTCGAAGGACTCGCCCGCGGCGCCGTCAAGGGCTGACACGAAAGGCAATCATGGCAGACGTCATCCTGAAGTCGGTCGGCAAGGTCTATCCGGGCGGCGTGCGCGCGGTGCAGGGCGTCGACCTGCATGTGCGCCACGGCGAGTTCATCGTGCTTGTCGGGCCGTCGGGCTGCGGCAAGAGCACCACGCTGCGCATGGTCGCCGGCCTCGAGGAGATCAGCGAGGGCAGCATCTTGATCGGCGGGCGCGTGGTCAATGACATCGCCCCGAGCGATCGCGACATCGCGATGGTCTTCCAGAACTACGCGCTCTACCCGCACATGACGGTGGGCCGGAACATGGCCTTCGGCCTCGAGCGCCGCCGGCGCCACGGCAGCCTGTTGCGCTCGCTGCTGAGTCCTGCGTATGCAGCGGGGCGCCGGGACGAGGCCCAGCGGATCCGAGCGCGCGTCGACGAGGCCGCTGGCCTGCTTGGCCTGCAGCCCCTGCTGCACCGCATGCCGCGCGAACTCTCCGGCGGCCAGCGCCAGCGCGTCGCCGTGGGCCGGGCGATCGTCCGTGATCCGGCGGTGTTTCTCTTCGACGAACCACTCTCGAACCTCGATGCGAAACTGCGCGGCGAGATGCGCACGGAGCTGCGCATCCTCCATCGCCGGCTCGGCGCCACCATGATGTATGTGACGCACGACCAGGAGGAGGCCATGGGCCTTGCCGACCGCATCGTGGTCATGAAGGATGGGCTGGTCCAGCAGGTCGGTGCCCCGACCGAGCTCTACGACCGGCCGGTCAATCGCTTCGTCGCCGGCTTCATCGGTACGCCCACGATGAACATCGTCGAGGGAGCCGTGGAGCGCGATGGCAGTGGGATTGCACTGCGATGGGCGGGTGGGCGCATCACGCTGCCTCGAGGCACCACGCTCACCACCGCGCGCGCCGCGATCGGGGTGCGCCCCGACACGCTCACCCCCGTGGCGGATGGCCCCTTCCGCGGCACCGTGCAGTCGATCGAGTTCCTCGGCGACCGCGCCGATGTGCTGGTCGACTCGAGCGGTGTGCGGCTCAATGCACGCGTACCGACGGACTTGGCGCGCTCCCTGCGAGAAGGAGCACCAATCGCGCTGGGCATGCCCGCCGTGGCGCATGTCTTCGACGGGGATGGGTTCCGGGCGGTCTGATCGGCGCTCAGGCCACGGATGCAGCTCAACTGCCCCAGGCGCTCAGCAGCATGCCGAGGTCGGATCCATCGACGATGCCCGACTGGTTGATGTCACCCAAGCCGCTGCCGCCCCAGTTGCCCAAGAGGATGCCGAGGTCGCCGCCATTGACGGTCCCCGATCCATCGAGATCGGCGGGGTTGCCCGACGGCGGAGGGGAGGTGCAGGTTCCCTGCGTGAAGATCGCGCAGGAGTAGGCCCCCAAGCTGATCAGGCCGCTCTGGCCCAGACCATCCCACGGTACGCCGTTGCCTTCGGTGTCGAAGCATGGGTGATTGGCGTAGTCGCTGCCATACCCCGGCCAGTCACCGTTGAAGACGCAGCGCCAGAGGCCCGGCCGCGGCAGGCCGATGCGGTAGTTCGAGATCGGGTTGGTGCTGAAGTTGAAGACCACGACCACATCGTCACCAAGACCGCCGTTCTGCCAGCGGTGCATGCCGAGCACCTTGTTGAAGTTGTTCAGGTGGAACAGGTTGGTGTTCTGTCCCGACAGGCCCTCGGTGCACATGAGATCATTCTTGCGCAGCTTGATCAGGTCGGTGTAGTGGCGAAGCGTGCCGGCGTAGGTGGTCGCCTTGCTCCAGTCGAGCGGATCACTGTCCTGGAACCAGCCATCCTCGAGGAACTCCTGCCCTTGGAACAGCATGGGGATGCCCGGGCTCGTCATCACGATCGCACCACCCAGCATCGAGCGCTTGCGGCTGAACCAGCTGCCCGGGTTGCTCGGCCAGATCTCGCTCGGCATGCGCTGCTGGCCGTTGGCGACTTCATCATGGCTCTCGGTGTAGATGATCCGCTGCTCGATCTGCCCGTTGTAGCTGTACAGGATCGCATCCTTGACCGCGAACATGTTGCGGTCGGCATCGTTGGATGTGATCAGGTTGCCCCGGATGCTCGGGAAGAAGCCAGCATCCCACTGGCTGTCGAAGCCGGCACCGCCCTCGCCCGTCGTCTTGCCGATCCACTGATTCAGATCCAGATCCTCGGCGAACATGAACTTCCAGGGCTGCGCGGCATCGACCGAGTCGTTGATCCACTGCAGGAGCGACCAGCCTTCTGGAATGTCCACGCCGTTCTGGTCGGTGCGTCGGATGTACTTCGTGCCGTCCATGCGGAGGCCGTCCATCCGGAACTCCTCCAGCCACATCATGCAGTTGTCCTTGATGTACGTGCGCACCTCGTCGCGCGTGTAATCGGGACGCGTGTTCCCCCACGGCGTGTTGAGACGGAAATCGTTGAAGAAGTAACTGCCGCCGCCGGTGCCTGAGTACCAGTGGTCGAAGCGCCACAGGTCCATGTCATTGGGGCCAAGATGGTTGAAGACCACATCACCCATCACGGCGATGCCGCGGGAGTGCGCGTCGTCGATGAAACCCTTCAGGTCGTTGGGGGTTCCATAGGCACTCTCAATGCTGTACGGGTACGAGGGGTTGTAGCCCCACGAGTAGTCGCCGGGGAACTCATTGATGGGCATGAGCGCGATGGCGTTCACGCCCAGGTCCTTGAGATGCTGCAGTTTCTGGCGCGCGTTGGCAAAGTTCCCGGGCACCCCCGCGGTGGGCGCGAAGAACGCACCTGGGTGCATCTCGTACATCACGAGCTTGCGCCAAAGGGGCATCGTGAACTGGTGCTGCCATGTGTATGTGGCGGGGTTGTAGATCACGGAGTCACCGACCGAGCTCGTCAGGTCGCGCGCCCGAGGGTCGTTTCGCCACGCAGAGTTGGTCCCGCGCTTGACGAAGAACTTGTAGCGCTGGCCGGCCGTCACGAAGGCCACATCGCCACTCCAGTAGCCATTGAACTCGTTGCCGAGCTGATACTGCGTCGAGTTCCACCCGTTGAAGGTGCCACCGACAGCAACGCTGTCTGCGAAGGGCGCGAAGACGCGGAACGTCGTTCCGTACTGGCCGTCCACGGAGTACGGAATGGCACCCACCCCGGGTCGCGTGGACGGAGGGATTGCCATCGCTGATGCCGTGAGCGCGACCGCGCCGACGACGGCCAAGCAGGTCCCAAACTTCATGGAAGGGAGTCTAGGTCGAGGTGCGCGACATGCCACTCATCGTGCACAAAAACAATGGGGTCCCCGCGATGGGGACCCCTGGAACCTCAATGCTTCAGGTCAGCGACTCAGGGCTGGCATGGTCCCCATGCTGCGAGCATGGCACCCAGATCGCTCCCGCCGACCGAACCGTCTCCATCGAGGTCGGGGGACGAGCCGCCCCAACCGGCGAGCAGAACGCCAAGGTCGGCGCCGCCGATGTCACCGTCGCCATCGAGGTCGGCCGGGCACGGATTGCCACCACCGCCCGCCGACACCGTCACGAACTGCAGGCCGGGGATGGCCTCGAAGTTCACCAAGCGCGGCTCGGCCAGATTCGGGCAGCCGTTGCAGCCACCGGTGAACTGGTTCGACAAGTAGTCGTGGTTGCCGCCGTTGATCATCGCCACGACCTTGATGTCGCCCGTGCCGGAGTAACCCATGATGTTCAGCGGGATCTTCACTTCGACGCCAGTGCCACAGCCCGAGCCGCTGCCGGTGGTCGTTGTGGAGTCGTACGCCGGCACGCCAGCAGTGTTGCTGTTGTTGGTCGCAATCTCGACACCTTCCTGGCTCACGATGGGAGAACCCGGGGCAGCGTTGCCGATGTACACGCCCGAGCCGCCACCATTCGTCAGCATCTGCGCCATGTTGGCATAGCACGTGACCGGGTCACCGCCGATGGTCGTGGTCACATAGAAGTCGGCCTCGAAGCCGGCGTCGAAGGTCAGGCCTGGGTTGTTGGTATCGGTGCCCATGCGGTTCAGGCCGTTGTAATCGACATCGGGGTTGTCGCCGCGCACCGTGTTCTGCCCACCGGGGGCGCAGTCGATGAAGAGCTCGAACTTGTTGAAGTTCGATTCCAGGTTGCCGCCAAAGAACAGATAGAGGAATCCACCCTGCACATCAAGCGCCGCGTGCATGTTGTTGAGTTCGCTGCCGTTGCACTGCCCAACCTGGCCATTGGTCGCGTTGCCGAACTGTGTCGCGGTGTTCTGCGCCCAAAGTTCGGGGAGGGCGGGTTCGGCATCCAGGGTGCCGTCGATCGCGGGAAGCTGCGCATGGGCCGAAGCCGCACAACCAAGGGCGGCAACCAAATGGATGAATGTCTTCACGGTTTGATCTCCACTGGATGACCAGTCACGACGAACGATCGACACCAGGCACGATGCCCCGGAGTCCCGACTTGACCAATGTCGAAGGATAGACCCGGACACTCACTCGGCAAGGGGATTCCCAGCGGATTGAAGGGGCGATGGAGCCACGAGCGGCACCGATGCCGGCCCCGCGTTCATCGCTGGATCCACATCAAGGGGGCTGGAGGTGATGCCAGAAAGGGCGCCCCTCTGACCGTCAAGCAAGCCGGATCAGGCGCAGGACTAAGACCCGTTTGCCAGAATCTGGCTTGCGAGGACCTTGCGACGCAGACTCGCCACGACCGTTCGGTCGCGCTCAAGCGCTTCCAGCCGGTCGAGATAGCCATTCGTTCGGTCCAGTTCACCGCGGGCGAAGGCGGCACCCGCAGCGAGCACATAGCCGTCGGCTGCGTCCGGCTGACGGGACATGAGCCATGCCGCCGATCGCTCCACGCGCGCCCAGTCGCCACAGGCCCAGGCTGCCTCTCCCAGCAGCACCATGTGCTCAGGCGTCGGTTCACGCATCGAGAGCTCAGCCGTGACGAGTTGATCGCGGGCAGCAGCAGCCGACCCGGTCATCATCAGGCACCGAGCGCGAAGGCGCTGCATGTCCTCTCGTTCGGCAAGGCCGGTCGCAGCGGGTGTGGCCAGGGCATCAAGACACCCACGCCAGTCGCCAGCGCGGAACATGCGCCAGATCGACTCCTCGGTCAGTCCGTTGCCGGACTGCAACGCAGCTTGACGGGCGTGCTGGAGAGCACGCACCTCGTCCCCCTGCAATGCATGGAGTTCCGCGCGCAAGGCGCTCAGTGCTGCCGACTGGCCGAAGAACTGGTCGGCCGTGCACAGACGCTCCTCGGCACCTGCAAGATCATCCATGGCAAGGCAGCACTCCACCCCGGCAGCTGCATACTGCAGGCGCGAAGGCTCCAGGGACCAGGCCATGTCGTAGCGCACGAGCGCGGTTGCGTCATCCGACCGCCGCTGCGCTTCCACGCCGAGGTAGTACAGGCATTCGTGGCAGGTCGGATCGATCGACAGCGCATACTCGAAGGTCCGCTGCGCACCCTCGTACTGCCGCATTTCCTGCTGGATCCGACCCCGAAGCGCCAAGTAGGACGCATCCTGCGGGAACCTTCGGATCGCCTGATCGATCGTGTCGAGTGCCAGCTTGTACTGGCCGTTGATGAGCGATTGCTGGGCCTGGTCGTACGCGATCTGTGCACCGGCCCGGTCGAAGCGCTCGTTGGCGGCGCGCCGGTTCTCGATCCCGCGGGTGGTCGGCCCGTGGCAGCCTGCAGCGATGATGACCGACAGACCGGCGACCAGCAGGACCGAACCTCGTGAACGGCCGGTCCTCATGGCGTGCCTCCGTTGGCGGGGGTCGTCGGTGCAGTGGATGGTGCGGACTGCTGCGGCGAGGGTTGCGCGTGCAACTGCGGGATGGCCGTGTCCTGAAGGAGCAGATCCATCTGCTCGCGCCAACCGCCCGGGACGGCGATGGCCGCCCCCTCGCGGATCCGCATCATGGCTGGGAGCACACTGTCCTGACGCAACGCGCTCTCGGCGTGATGGAGCGCCTTGGCAGCGTCACCGTTGCGCAGCGCTTCCTCGGCCTTGATCTGGTGGTTGAAGACCAGCTGCTCGCGCGTGAAGGGCAGCAGGCCCTGACGCGCACCGACGCGCACCGATTCGGTGAACTGCAGCGCAGCGCGGCCTTCGGCGCTCGCCTTCTCGTCGCCCATGAGCGTGGGCGTGACCAGGAAGAGGATCTCCGACTTCCGCACGATGTCATCCTGGCCCGTCAGCGCATCGCCAAGCACCGGGATGTCCGACACATAGGGCGTCTGCCGGCGATTGCTGATGATCGTCTCGCGGAAGAGCCCGCCGAGCACCACCGTCTGGCCGTCGCGCACGCGGACATTGGTCTTCACTTCCTGCTTGAATTCGTTGGGAACTTGATAGTCCGCGCCATCGTACTTGAGCGTTTGCAGCTTGTAGTCGCTCACGCTCGGCGAAAGCTCCAGCCGGATCATGCCGTCATCGGTGATGAAGGGCCGGAACATGAGCTGGATGCCCACATCGAGGAACTCGACGGTCTGCACGCTCACATTGTCATTGACCGTGGTGCTCAGATACGCAACGCGCTCGCCGACATTCACCCGTGCGCGCTGGCGATTCAGGCAGGTGACGCTCGGGCGGGCCAGCACATTCGAGTCGCTCACCTGGTCCAGGATCTGCAGGAAGGCCGACACATGATTGCCCAGGATGCCGACCTGGAAGTTCGGACTGGTGCTCGGGGGAGCCTGGAAATTCCGCACCGTGCCTGACTGCGACTGATCGGGATAGACAGCTCCCTCGAAGTTGTCAGGGCCTCCGATCAGGCTGTCAACGATCGACTCCGGGCCGTTGAGCACGCTGCCGAAGTCCACGCTGCCGGCTGCGGCAATGTCGAGGCCATAGGCACTCGCATCATCGATGGCGGTCTCGATGACCATGCATTCCACCCGCACCTGCTTCGGCGCCACATCGAGCTTCTCGATGAGCTGCTCGATGCGGTCCACATTCTCGACGAAGTCGAAGACCAGGAGCTTGGCCTCGAGTGCGAAGTCATCGGCACCGATGTCGTCGAAGTCCGGCTGCATGCCGCGTGGCACGGTGCCGCGGACCGTCATGGTGCCCTTGGCGCTCAGGAGCGGCTTGGCAAACGCCTCGGCATCCTGCGCACCGAGGAAATCCAGGGAAAACACGCGGCTCACCATCTGGCGGCGTTCGGCATCGATCTCTGCCAATTCCTTCTTCGTGTAGACGAGGATGAAGTCGCCCTCTTGCCGGCTCGCGAAGCCGCGCACCTCGAGCACCGCCTGCAGGGCGGCATCGAAGGGCACATCGAAGAGGTTGACCGTGACCTTGCCCTTCACGCCTTCGCTCGCCACGATGTTGCGCTGGGTCTTGATGCTGAAGAGCTCCAGCAGCGTGACGATGTCCATGCCCTGGGCTTGCAGGGTCACGGTGCCGTGCGGGGTGATCTCAATGGTCGGCACCGGTGGCTGCTCGACGGGTACTGAGGGTTCAACGGGCTCTGCGACCGGTGCCTCGAGCGCGGGAGATTCCTCGGTGGGTGCTGCCGGCGCGGCCTGGCCGGGGGAGGCGGAAGCCTCACCAGTCGCCGGCGTCGGGGGGGTTGCTTCCGGCGATGCAGGTGGTGGCGTCGCCGGGTTGGATGGTGGCGGGGCCTGCTGCGCTGAGGCCGGGGGGGCGGACTGGGGCGAGGGCGCAGACTGGGCAACGGCCGTGCTTCCGACGCAAAGCATGATCGCCAGCGTCACGACCGACGGCACGCCGAGCGAACGGCTCGCGATGAAGCGCGGCAAAATTGTCCCATGCGATCCGTGCATCGGTGCTTCCCTGCCCGCATCCTGCGGGTGGTGCCGGGATTCCGGCACCTCGGCTGCATCGGCATTCGCACGGAGTACGGTGAGAATTGGTGTGTTCACGGGCTGGCGTACCAACGCTCCGACATGCCTCCTGTGGTCGGAGCGATCTCAAGTTCCAACCTGTCCGGCGCCCCTGGAATGGACAGTTCGACGATGGGCGCCGCGGATCCCGGAGCGACTGCCAAGGCCCCATAATGATTGAAGGTCAGCACGCCGGACGTCACTCCAGCGATGGCCACATGCACGTTCATGGCTTCTTCGAAGCCACCCGGACCGAAGGTCACCACGGTGCCCTGATCGCCACGCACGAGCGTGTAGCCCTGCGTGCCGATCGTGAGCACCGCTGGTTCGGTCGGATTGGCCAGGCTCCACGCCTGGGCCGCCATGACATCGGCGCTCAGTCGTTCACGCGCGGCGATCAGTCGGCCATGGGACGAGTCGAGCATCGCCGGGATCACCACCGCCGCAAGGCAGCTGACGATCACCAGCACGATGGACACTTCGACCAGGCTGAAGGCTCGGTGGATCCGGTGGCGCATGGCTGGCTCCATTCAGAAGTTGACGCGGATGCGGGTGGGGATCGTCTGGGAACCGCCGCGCGGTGGCGGTGCGCCCTCGGTGAGCCCCGTGATGTCATCGAGCGCGTGGTCGTAGAAGAAGCTGGCCGAGTTGCGCATGATCACGTGGTTGGCGCAGATGCGGCCGTAGATCTCCGTGGTACCGCGCAGCCACACCGGGTTGGTGGGCATGAAGATCGAGCCGATCACCGAACAGTTGTTGAAGTCCCACAGGAAGATCGAGCTCAGGAACGCCGGATCGGGATAGATGCGCACACGCCAGGGCTCCATGTACTGCGGCTCGGCCGGCGCATGATCGCTGCAGGCATTCGCCTGCCACTGGCCCATCCAGGCCTTCTTGTGCGGATCCCCCTGCTTGAGCGATGCATTGGATTCACTCGAGCAGGTCCAGTCCTTCCCCACCCACGAGCTGGCCATCGACATGTCGTAGGCGACGAAGAGCAGGAGTTGCGAGTTCTCCTTGAGTTCGATGGTGCTGTTGGTGCAGGAGAAGCTCTTGGCATCGAGATCGAACCACATGCGTGCCTTCATCACGATCTTCACGTTGCCGTTGATGATGAGCTTGCTGTTCTCGAGCTTGAGCTTGTCATCGATCCGGTAGACGCCACTGTTCATGGTGACGGCGCTGCCGTTCACGATGTTCATGTCGCCGCCACCGATCGGGATCCCGAAGAACTCGTAGCACTTGATGCGGGTCGGATTGAGCGTGACGGTGGTTGCGCTGTAGGTCTTGTTGCCCGTGATCGTGGTCCCGCCACCGAAGGTCGGCTCCGCCGGGGGATCGATCGGCCGCGCACTCTCGCCCTGGGGCATGCGCACCAACTCCACCTCATCCGCGCTGCCACCCGACACCGTCACGCTCTGCGCACCGTATGGATGGTGCAGGTACGCACCGATCTCGTACTCGTAGGAGCTTGGGAGTGCTTCCCAGTTGGCGGAGACGAGCGGGTTGCCCCCCAGGAATCGGAACAGCGTGTTCGACGTCCCGTACGTCAGGTGCGCCACGCCGGCTCGCGCAGCACGCTTGACCGCCGCCGATTGGCTCGCGATCGCAGTGGACATCGACGCCTGAGTTCCGGGCACGTCGACGGGCGCGCCCTCGAAGTACGCACCCTCACCGAGCTCGACGCCCTCCATGCCGAACCACCCTTGCTCAGCCTGCGTGCCGATGTTGATCGGCAGTTCCTGCTCGCTCGTCGGAGCGCGCTCCCAGCGCCCGATGAAGTTGTCGCCCTCCATGGTCATGAGCTTGTTCGCGAAGATCGCGTACTGGCCCTTCACAAGGCTTTGCAGGGAGAGCTGGGCCGTCATGCTGTAGCTCGTGCCGCCGATCGAGACGGTGATGCCTGCTTCAAACTCAGTCGTCGCGGCACCGGGGGCTGCGCCGGTGGCGATGTCAGAGATCGTGACGTTGAGCACGGCGCCATTGCTCATCACATGGTTCTCGAGCAGCACCCCGTCACTCAGGGCAGCGCGCCACTGTGCAGCGAGGGTCGCATCGGGCTCTTGGAAGATCCGCGCGAGCATTTCGCGCGAGAGGGCAAGCCCCTCGGCTGCAGCCAACCTGCTCTGTGCGGCCTGCGCCATGTTGGAGCCGATCTCGACGGATCCGGAGCGGGTCTTCACGAAGGCCGTGCCGGCGGTCGCCGCCACGCCGAGTGCGAAGAGTGCCATGACGAGGGCCGCACCACGGCGGCGCGAACGCTTGGAGCAGGCGATCATGATCCACCTCCACAGATTGGATGGATGTCGGGAAACGGCAGATGCTCATCGAGCCGTACATCAAGGCGCAGTTCTTCCTCGCCCGTCAACTCGCCGGCATCGTCGAGTCGTTCGCGCATGAACGCGAACTCGATGCCGAGCGCACGATTGGTGCAGATGCTCGCCGTGCCGTAGGTGAACCGGGGTGCGGCGGCCACGACGCCGTCACGAGCCATCGGCGCGAGTCCCTCGGCGATCGGGAAGATGGTCAGTTGCCCGGCCGCATGGAGGTCCTCGAAGACGCTGTTCCAGTAGTTGGCATCCACCGAGAAATAGCGATCGCCCTGACCTGCCGGGATGGTCGCCGCGTCGACCACCGCTTCCTTGAGCGACCAGGTGCCGTCGGACTCCTGTTCGAAGAGCAGCCAGTGCAACTCACCCGCCGTCAGGTTGATCAGATCGAACGCCGATTCGGCGCCTGAGCCCGAATCCTCAAGCATTTCCGAGGGCAGCCAGAGCAGCGTGCGCTGCTGGCCTTGCTCAAGCAGCATGCGGCTCTCCAGCAGGAGTCGCGAGACATGTGCCTGCACGGCAGCCGTGCGCACGATGGCCGCCGCACGGACATCCTGCAGTCGCAAGGCGCGGTGGAAGGTGCCGAGGAACCCAGCCACGGCACCGGCAACCATCGTCACCGTGACGGTGGCCACCATCAGCTCAAGCAGCGTGAAGGCACGAGGGCGCCTCATGGCGATGCTCCCTGCGTCTCTTCCCAGGTCTCCGGTCGGAATCGACGCAGCACGGCGAGTTCGCGTTCCCCACCATCTTCATCGAGGTCGTAGACCGTCACGGTGATCTGCCAGCCGGTCAGCACCAATCCGGCAAAGCCCGGGATCGCCTGCGGCTCCGCGGCCACGGTCGTGCGACGCCCCATCTCCTCCATCAGGCCGGGCATGGCCGTGCCGTCGGAGGCCAGCAGTGCGCCGGGCTCTTCATGGCCGGCGAGATTCGGCACCGTTCCATAGTCGGTCGTGAGCGCCTGCGTCATGCGGCTCTCGGCGCACGCCGCAGCCAGCGTGATGCGCAGCGCATCTTCCTGTGCGGCGATCCCGGAACCGATCGCCGTCGATGCGGCGGCGGCGGCCATGGCCACGATGACCAGGGCCACGAGGCACTCCACCAGCGTGAAGGCACCGCGCACAATGCTCATCGAGGGTGTGGTCAGGTGTGGCAACATGTGATTCAGGAAAAAGATCCAATTTGGCCGAACCGACGCAAGTGAAGATCCGGTAGAGGGATGAGCGAAAAAATCTGATTGATCACTTGAGTCGGCCCTCCGTGCATCCGAAGTTCGTGCTGGCGGCATTTGGCCTTGCAGGGACCGTCCCTGGCAGCCACCCGCAGACGACACGGTTACCAGCCTTTAGGAGGGCTTCCCATGACGACTCAGTACGCAACGACCAACGGCAAGAACGGCACCTGGACCAACGGCAAGCGCGGTGGCAAGCGTGCCTTCACCCTGATCGAAATCCTCATTGTGGTGGTGATCCTCGGTGTGCTCGCGGCCCTGGTCGTGCCGAGCGTGACCAGCGCCCTGGATGATGCGAAGACCGAGGCTGCCGAGGCCCGTGGTTCGCAGATCCTCACCATGGTCACCCGTTTCAACCAGTTCCAGCCCGGCGGCGCCTCGATCTCCCTGCCCTCGTCGGCCGGTGCGATCACCTCCACCGAACTCGACAAGCTCGTCACCGCTGGCTACTGCGAGAGCGATGACATCACCAACCAGCTGACCAACGACTTGACGTGGTACTACGACCCCACGACCAAGACGATCGCTCCGCAGTGATCCTGTCGGCTGGAACCTGAAGACGTGGCGCGCCGTGCACGGGCAACCGTGCGCGGCGCGCAGTATGAAGGGACCGAGTGAAATTGGAGGGCAAACCATGTTCAAGGCGCTCGCACCACGCACGGACATCGCCATCGACTTCGGCACGGACCGCACCAGGCTGGTGCAACTGAGCCAGGACGGGCTCGATGCATCGATCGATGCGGCCGCCGAGTTCGACGGATCCCCCTTCGCGGTCTCCGGCTCGGAGATCACGATCGAACCCGGCTTCGTGCAGGCCCTGCGCCGCGCGCTCAAGTCCAGCGGCTTCGCCGGACGCCGATGCGCCCTGACGATTCCATGCTCATCGTTGCTGATGGACACGGCTGAATTGCCGTCGCTGGCCAAGGACGAACTCCTGCAAGGCGCGATCTGGGAGGCCGTCGACCGGTTCGGCCTCGATCGCACTGCGCTCCACCTGGGAACCCTGCCGCTCGGCGGCGGAAGCCGTTCCGGTGGCCCGACCGAATACCTGCTCGTTGGCATTCGACGCCAAATCGCCATGGCCCTGACCGACTGCGTTGCCCGCGTCGGGCTTGAGCCGAGTCGCATCGAAGCTGCGTCGCTCGCCGCACTGCGCACTGCCTGGCGTGGCATGAAGATGGCCACGGCGGGCGGCTGCTTTGCCGTCCTTCACCTTGAGGACGGCAAGGCCGGTCTGAGCATCATGTCGGGTTCTGGGCTCGCGTTCCACCGAACCTTCGACTGGAAGCCCGCGTCAAGCGGAGAATCCCAGGCCGATTGGATCCCCGTCGACGGTGAAGACCCCGGAACGGCGCGGGTCTTCCGCTGGTACGGCCTGGCGGAGGAAACACTGCAGTGCTTCCGGCACATCGATCGAAAACTCGGTTGTGCATGGCCATCGCAGCTCGTGCTCACCGGCCCGGCAGCCACCGACCCCGCACTGACCACGGCACTCTCGAGCGTGTGCAGCGTGCATGCCCTGGCCGTAGGGCTCGCGCCCGGCGTGCTCCAGGGCGTGCTCGACCCCATGGCGGCGCCCTGTACCTGGAGCGCCGCGCTCGGCAGCGCCCTGGCCGGTCAATCCAGCGGCAGCGGGCGGAGGGCCGCATGATCGAGTTCCATGTCAACCTCCTGCCACCCGAGGCGTTGCGCCACGCGGGCATCCGGCTTCGCCGACGCATCGTCGCGCTGGCTGCGACCGCCTTCGCAGTCACCCTCGCCGGGCTTGCGGCCCACAGTTTCAACGAGAGCCGCTCGGCAGCGATCCGGGTGGCTGTGGCACAGGACCTGCGCGAGAGCGCACAGAGCATCGATGATGTGCACACCATGCTCATGGCCGAGCGCGAGCACCTCAAGCGCCTGGTGTCGTGCCAGCGGACCGTGGCCCTTCCGGCCCAGGCGAGCGACGTGATCGCCACGATCAGTCATCTCCTGCCCGAGGGCGTGTCGCTGCACGCGATGAAGATCAGCATCAGCGAAGCCAAGACTGCTGCCGGGCGTGGTCTGGCTCAACCTGCCCCCACCGGTCAGCCGAACCAGCCCAAGCCCGTGACGCTCGATGTGGCGCTTGCGGGACACAGCATGACGCTCGCCGCCGTCTCGGAATTCGAGCAGCGCCTTGGAGCACGAACGCCCTTCGTGGGCGTGCGACGAAATGAAGTCAAGCAAGCCGGATCAGGCGAGCAGGCCTTCAGCCTCACCGTGCGCGTCGACCCGTGGGCCCAGCCCGACGGTGCGGAACGCATCGTCTCGAGGAGCGAACCATGACGATCTGGCCCGCCATCAGCCGCGAGACCGCCTTGGCCGCCGGCACCACGCTTGCCGGAACGATCGTCGTGCTCGGCATGTTCGTCGTACCGAACTACGCCCGTGCCTCCGATCTGCAGCGCCAGCGCACCAAGCTTGAGCAGAGCACGGAGCAGTATCTGGCCAAGCGAGCGGACCTCGAGCGCCTCCAAGCCGAGGTGGCCACGCTGCGCCGCAATGTCGAGCAGGAATGGCGGCTCGTTCCCAACTCGCCCGGCGAGAGTCGGCTCGGCGATGCAGTCAGCCGGAGCGTCGACGGCAAGAGCGTGCTGGAGAACTCGGTCAAGCTCGGAGAGCCGATGGACTTCGCCCCGGCGGGTTCCAAGCCAGGCGACTTCCAGCGTCGCACGGTGCGCGTGGAGATGGTCGGTGAGTTTGCCGCAGTCTTCGATGTCATCAACTCGATCGACGACAGCCGCGCGTGGAACCGCATCTCGAGCATCGATCTGCGTCGCACCGACGGCAGCTCGATCGCGGCCCAGATCGACGTTGAGGAGTACTTCCTGGCGCCGGCGCGGGCACCCGATGGAGGCACGCCATGAGTGCCATCTCAAGCACCTGGAACGACCTCTGCAGCAAGCTCGGCGTGAACCCCAAGCAGTTCGCGCTGCTTGGGGGCGTCGCGATCGTTGCCGTCGGCCTCCTGATGTTCAAGGTGGCTGGCCCTGCGAAGCCCGCCAAGGCGGCCGCCGCCAAGCCGGGCCCGGTCTCTTCCGCTCCAGCCCCCGCCCAACAGAAGCCCGTCGAATTCGCGCTGGAGGAGCATCCGTCTGGTAATCCATTTGCCCCGCTCAACATTCCGGCAGCTGCGGTCATCCGGCGGGCCCAATCTGGGGAAGACCCAGCGCCCACCCTCGCGGCAGCCCCGCCAGCGTTCGACCTGACGGCCACGCTTTCGGGTGAGTTGGCGGTCATCAACGGCCGAACCATCCGCCGGGGGGATGTCGTGATCGAGGCATCCACCGGGATTTCTTGGGTCGTACGCGAGATCGGGCTTCGTCATGCCGAACTTGAAGCCGATGGTCGTCTGATACGGATCGCCCTCGACGGGTAATCACCAGGCTCTTCGGAGACGGGAGGCACGATGGTCCGCAACAACTCAACCCCTTGCCCTGCAGCCTCGCACCTCGACGCCGCGCCGGCGTCGTTGGGCCAGGTCCTGATGGATTGGGGTGACATCACGCCAGCTCAGTTGCGCGAGGCCCTCGCCATCCAGTCATCGAGCACCTGCCGGCTGATGCTGGGCGAAGTCATCGTGCAGCAAGGCTGGATCAACAGTGAACGCCTGCTGCAGGCAGTTGCCACCGCTCGCGGCCTCACCTTCATCGATGACCTTGCGACCGCTTGCGATCCGGGTGCGCGTGCACTCGTCCCACCCGATCTGCGTGATCGTCACACCGTGATCCCGGTCCGGCTCGACGGCGGTGAACTCATCGTCGCCACGGCCCAGCCGGAGGATTTCTTCGTGCTCGAGGACCTCACCAAGGCGAGTGGCTTCCGCGTGCGATTCGTCGTCGCGACGGCCGACTCGATCCGCGCCGAACTCGCCGGCGGCATCGAGGAACCTGCGCCATCGCGTGCAAACGAGCAGGCCGAGGAGATCTTCGCCGAGGTCGACGAGGCCCAGTTCACGGTCGCGGAGAACGAAGCCGCCGATCTGGCCGCCGAGGACACCACGGGTACCAGCGGCCCGGTCGTGAAGCTCGTGAACTTCATCATCGCGGGTGCGGTGGCCGATGGCGCGAGCGACATCCACATCGAGCCCGATGATGCAGCGCTGCGAATCCGCTACCGCATCGATGGCGTGCTCTCGGTCAAGACCAATGTCCCCTGGCGCATGCACGCGGCGATCTCGAGCCGTGTCAAGATCATGGCGCGCCTGGACATCAGCGAGCGGCGCGTGCCGCAGGACGGCGAGATCGCGATCAAGGTCAATGGCAAGCCCATCGACCTCCGCGTGAGCACGCTTCCCGGCAAGTTCGGCGAGAAGATCGTCATGCGCGTGATCGACACGGGCTATGCCAAGCTCGGCCTGGAGAAGCTCGGCTTCCGCCAGGCCATGCTTGAGCGCTTCCGTGCGGTCATCGACGAACCCCACGGGGTGGTGCTCGTCACCGGCCCCACCGGCAGCGGCAAGAGCACCACGCTCTACTCCGTGCTGCAGCAGTTCGACACCACCGAACTGAACCTGAGCACCGTCGAGGATCCCGTCGAGAGCAACCTCGTCGGAGTGCACCAGGCACAGGTGAACGTCAAGGCTGGCCTGACATTCGCGGGTGCCCTGCGCGCCCTGCTGCGTCAGGACCCCGACATCATCATGGTCGGCGAGATCCGCGACAGCGAGACGGCACAGGTCGCCGTCCAAGCCGCACTCACCGGCCACATGGTCTTCAGCACACTGCACACGAACGATGCCCCCAGTGCCGTGACCCGGCTGCAGAACCTCGGCGTCGAGCCGTTCCTGGTCGCCGCAGCGCTGCGCGGCGTGCTCGCCCAGCGCCTCGTGCGCCGCATCTGCAAGCACTGCAAGACCGAGTACGAGCCGGATGCAGCGGAACGCGCCGCGATGGGCGAGTTCGGCGCGCAGGCCGAGCGGCTCTGGAAGGGCGCGGGATGCCGAGCCTGCCACGAGCGCGGCCTCAGCGGTCGACTCGGCCTGTACGAACTGCTCGCTCCCGACGCCGATGTCCTCGAGGCGATCTCGGCACGGACCGAGCCGACAGCGCTCAAGCGCCTCCTGCGCGACAAGGGCTTCGAGACGCTTTGGGTCGACGGATTGCGCAAGGTGATCGAGGGACTCACGACCATTGAGGAGGTGCACGGTGCCTGCCGCCATTGAGGCCAGCCTGATCGGTGCGACCGACGCCACAGCGCCCCGCAAGTTCGCCTACCGCGCCCGACGCGCAAGCGGCGAACTCGTGCGTGGCGTCCTCGAGGCCTCGTCCCACGAAGCCGCCGTCCATCAACTCCGGCGCGATGGCCTGATCGTGCTGAGCATCGAACTCGGCGATCTGGCCGCGGCCGTCGGGCAGAAGGGTGCCATCTCGCGCAACCGGCTGAGCGCACGCTTCAGCAACGACGACGTGATCTCGCTGTGCCAGCAACTCGCGGTCATGATGAAGACCGGCGTTCCGCTGACCGAGGCCCTTGAGACCTTCAGCGAGCAAGCGGCGCGATCCGAGGTGGCGACGGTCGTCCGTGCCATCAAGGACGATGTCTGCGAGGGTGAGGAGTTCAGCGTTGCCCTCGCGAAGTGGCCGCGGATCTTCCCGTCGATCCTCGTGAGCCTCATGCAGGCGGCCGAGGCCAGCGGCACGATGGATGAAATGCTCTCGCGCGTCGCCAAGGATCTGCTCAAGGCGCGCAAGACCACCAAGCAGGTCCAGGGCGCCATGATCTACCCAGGCATCATGCTGGCCGTCGCGATCACCGCCGTGACCGTGATCATGGTCTTCGTGCTGCCGACCTTCGCACCGCTCTTCAAGTCACAGGGCGACCGGCTTCCCCTGCTCACCACATGGCTGCTTGCCGCGAGCTGGTTCCTCAAGGGCTGGTGGCATGTCTACCTGCCGGCGCTGGGTGCGCTGTGCTTCGCCGCCTCCGTCCTTGCACGGACGGCCCGCGGGCGACTGGCGATCGACTGGGCCAAGCTCAACCTGCCCATCATTTCGCCGATGTTCCGGCAGCTCTACGTGGCACGCATGACCAACACCATGGGCTCACTGCTCGCTGCCGGGGTACCGCTGCTGGAGGTCATCCGCATCACGAAGGCCGTGACCGCCAACACCTACTGGGACCGCATGTGGGATGACCTGCACGAGCGCGTCAACCATGGGCAGGAGATGAGTCCCACGCTGCTGCAGGCCGTGTTCATCCCCCGCAACATCAGCGCGATGTTCAACGCCGGTGAACGCTCGGGCCGCCTTCCCGAGGTTCTCGAGCGCATCGCCGCCTTCGCCGAGGAGGAACTCGACTCGGCCATCAGGACACTGACCGGCATGATCGAACCCGTGATGATCATCTTCATGGGCGTGGTCGTTGGCGGCATCGCGGCGAGCATCCTGCTGCCGATCTTCCGCATGAGCCAGTCGGTGCATTGAGGGGCCGCATCCTGGCCGTAGCCCCTGCGAGGGCCGAGCAGCCGCTCAACGACCGAGCACGCGCGAAGCAAGCCCTCGCACATCGACCACTCCGAACACATCGAGCGCTGCCAGCAGCAGCGCGACCGACAGCAGGGCAATCACGATGCCCATCAGACGCGATGATCCCGGCGCACCGGTGGAGGAAGCCGTCGAAGCGGCACCGGCGGCCGCGTCCGCAGACCCCCGTGACCCCGAACCACGCGCCGTCGATCGCTGCCCCGCCCCGCCGGGCCGCTGCGTCGCCACCGTGACGGGCTTCGGCACGAGCACCGTGCGCAGCGCCGTTGCCAGCGCCCCGGCATCGGCATGACGAGCGCCCGGATCCTTGGCCAGGCACCGTGAGACGGCATCGGTCAGCGCGTCGGGCGCCTGCGGCATGGCTTCGCGCAGGTCGGGCACCTTGCCCCGCGAGACGGTCTGGATCGCCTCGGCCACCGGTACGCCGCGTACATCGTAGGGATACGTCTCGGTGAGCAGTTCGAAGAGGATCATGCCGAGCGCGTAGACATCGGTACGCGCATCGATCCGGTCGCGCTGGCCCAGGCACTGCTCGGGACTCATGTACTGCAGGGTGCCGACGAGCTGGCCTGTCTCGGTCCGCACGCCAAAGCGGGACGAGTCCTCCTGGGCTGCACGGGCAATGCCGAAGTCGATCACCTTCACTTGTGCGCGCACATCGACGAGGATGTTGCCCGGCTTGAGATCGCGGTGCACGATGCCCTGCGCATGCGCATGCGAAATGGCATCGCACACGCGTACGAAGAGTTCCAGACGGCCCCGCAAGGGCAGCGATTGCCGACTTGCCCAATCGGTGAGATCGATGCCGTCGTCAATGAACTCCATGGCGAACCACGGGAAGATCGCCTGACCGTCGTCATGAAGACCGCTCGCATGCAGCCGTGCAATGCCAGGATGGTCGAGCTTGGCCAGGATCGCCGACTCCTGCTGGAACCGTCGCATCGTGATGTCGGTCACGCCCCCGCGCGAGAGCACCTTCACGGCGGCTCGCGAGGGCTGGCCTTCGCGCGTGCCTTCATACACACGACCCATCCCACCGGATCCAATGAGCCGCTCGATGCGGAAGCCGCCGAGCTCAAGACCGAGCATCGGATCCACGGCCATGTGACGCGGCGGGACTTCGGGCACCACGGACTCGGCGTTGGTGGGCTGGTGCGCGAGCAACCGCTTGGCTTCCTCGCGGACCAGCACATCGTCAGTGCGCTCGCAGAGCCACTCGTGCACATGCTGGATGCCCTCGACCTGCGCCTGCCTCACCAAGCCTCGTACGATCGATCGCTGCTCCGGTGTCATGCCGACCTCCGTTGCACGGGCCCATCGATCGGGAGATCGACCGTGACGGTCGTCCCCTGCCCCACGACGCTCTGCACCGCGATCCTGCCACCGAGCATGAGCACGATCTGCCGGGTGATGCTCATGCCGAGTCCGGTGCTGGCAAAGCGCAAATCCTCCTCACGACGCACGGGCTGGAATGGCTCGAACAGCCGATCGAGCTGGCTGCGATCCATGCCGCGCCCGGTATCGACCACCTCGATGCGATAGCCGTCCACCCCGAGCCGCGATGCCTGCACCGTGATCATGCCACCCATGGTGTGCTTGGCGGCATTGGACAGGAGATTCAGGAGGACTTGACGCAACCTGACCGGGTCGGAGGTGACCGTGCCGAGGCCGGGCTCGACCTTGGTGTGCACGACGGACCGGTTCTCCATGACCATGGGTACGGCAATCGCGATCGACTCCTCCATGACCGCCGGGACCTCGACCGGCTGGAGCGCGAGCTCGAGCTTGCCCGACTCCGCCTTGCTGTAGTCGAGCACATTGTTGATCAGGGCCAGCAGGCCACGCCCGGCGACCATGATGCGCCGAGCGTCCTCGATGACCTGATCGCCGCGAGCGTCCTCGGCGATCATCTCGGCATAGCCGATGACGGCATTCAGCGGAGTGCGCAACTCGTGGCTGAGGTCAGCGAGGAAGAGACCCTTGGCAGCGCTGTGGCGCTCGGCCTGTCGCCGGGCAGTGTCGAGTTCCCCAACCATGCCCTGCAACCGGCTGAGCGCGGCGTAGAGGTCGCGCGACTTGTTCTCCAAGAGCGTCTCGGCTTGCTCGCGTGCCGAGCGCTCCCGGGCCAGCATGCGGCGAAGCAGCTCGATGTCCTCGATGCCCCCCTCGCCGCTCACGAACGCCTCAGTTCGAAGATCGCCTCGCGTGCTCCGTCGCGGCCGAGCGGGTGACGCGCGAGCTCGTAGCGCCCACCCCAATGAGACATGGCTCCGCGCAGCAGTCCGTCTGCCAGCGAGGCGAAGGGGCGCTGCGATCGATACTCGAGCACGAAGACATCGCCCTGCCATCGCGTGACGAATGATGGCAGTTCTGCATCCGGATAGAGCTTGCGCACCTCGACATGCACCACGCCATCGAGGCTCTCCAGGAATGTGAAGATGTCCGCATGCCCGGCCACCGCGAATGGGAATCGCTGCGACAGAACGCCGAACAGGTGCTCACCGAAGGCCTTGAGCAGGTCGTCGGGCGACACCCCGGTCTTCCTGGAGAGCGCCGTCAGGAGGGCGACGGCTTCCTCATGCGGGTAGGTCCCGACCGCCGTATAGGCCCCACCAGACGGCACCTTGCTCTCGGTGATCAGGGCATCCCAGGTGGCTTCGCCGAAGCGAGCCGTCACCAGTTCGCCAAATTCCCGAAAGACAATGCCCTTCATGGTGCGATACACGATACGGGCGGCCCGACGGGTGCGCCCAGAGGAACCGCCATGAAGATCGTGCTCGTCCTGCTCACCTTCGCCACCGTGCTGCTCGCCGGCCAGATCATCATGGCCGAACGGCTCTCCGATCCAAGCATGCTCGCGGCAGTCAAATGGTCCGCCTTCGGGCTTCTGGTCGTCGGTGCCATCGCCATGGCACGGGATGGCTCTGCCACCTGGTGCGGACTCCTCGCTGCCGTGGCGGTCATGATCAACCCGCTTTGGCCACTCTCGATCCCTGCCGAGTACGGCAACCATGTGCTGGCCACCGCGGCGGCCATCACTGGCGCAAGCGTCATCCGCAAGTGGCAGTGATGCCAGGACCGCGCAGGCGGGCACCGTTGGTGCCGCGGCGACGGATCCGCACTCGGCTCAGGGCACGATGAAGATGAGCGCTCCGCCAGGCTCGATGCCTTCGGACTCGCTCTTCATCCGACCCGCCGCCACCTGTCGGTCCCGCACACACACCCCGACGCCGAACCGGCGATTGGGGACGGTCACGGTTGGACGCAGCGCGTAACGCTCGGACCACCCGCCGGCCGCTGGCACGAAGACCGTGACCGCACCAAGCCGATCGCCGAGTGTCTTCGCCGTGGCGTCGCCGACCGCGATGAAGCCATCACCAAGGTCGAATGATGTCCCGAATCCACCGCTGCTGGAGGCATTGGCCTTGAGTTCCCCCGTGGCAGACCATTGCCCGACATCTTCGTAGGTGAAGAGGCGAGCAACGGTCGTCGGGACATCCGTGGCTCGGATGACCAACAGGTTGCCACGCATGGCAAGACGGTTGCCGAAGCCGGCCCATGCACAATCGGCTGGCGGTGCGATCGACTGACGAAGCGCCCAGACACCATTGGCACCACGACGGTAGATGTGCACCGCGCACTCGCCCGATTCCTGTATGGGCTGCTTCGGGCTCGGCTGCCAGGCCTTCGGGCTGGTGATCGCAAGCTGGTCGCCGGAGGCCGCAATGGCACCACCGAACCAGATGGCCTTGATTGCAGGATCCGGAGAGAGCGAGCCTGCGCCAGACCAGAGGCCATCCTTGAGCGTGAAGAGGTACACGCGTGGTGCATCGACGATCGCCCGCCCCTGTTCGCCACGGAACTTGGTGTCGACCGCGCTCACCGCCAGGAACCCATCGCCCATCGCCATGGCGCTGCCAAATGCCGGTTCGGCGCGCGTGGCTGGCGGCATCAGGCGCTGGACCTGCTTCCAACCTGACGCAGCCGGGTCACGCCTCCACACGACGACCTGGCCCGCGCGACCAGGTGTCTCGGCGCTCGTGAAGAGCCAGTCGTCGTTGCCCACCACCGACTGGAGCACGGTTTCCGAAACCGTCGTGTCGCTGATCCCCGCAAGTTCGGAAGTACCGACCCAGGCTCCGTCGACTTCGGCAAAGGTCGCGATCTGGCCGTTGAATCCTCCCGTTCGGACACGCTCCGGACCGGTGACGATGAGGCGGCTTCCTGCCCAGCCGATCACCGATCCAAAGGTCGGCGAAACGGTGGGCTGCGAAGCATCAAGCACCGCGCTCTCGCCGAGCTCGATCAAGGGGACAGGTGCGGTGGACTCTGGAACCACCTGCGTCGCGGGGCGATCGATGGCCTCCTGTGCAGTGGCGACGGAGGGCGCGGTCGTGCGAACCGGAACCGATGCCGCCCCGGCCGGAGTCGTGGGTGCAACACGGGCGGGGGTTTCGGCGGACGCTGAAGCCGGCGCCTGCATCGCGACGGTGGGCTCGGTCGCAGCCGTCTGTGCCGGACCGGCGGAGGCCTTGGGCTGGCATCCCATGGCCATGCAGGCCAGGATCAGGGCGACAGCGGAACTGAACGCGGGCAAACGCAGCGAATCGAGGTGCATGGCCGTACTGTACGGCACACCATGATCATCGTTGCCCTGTTCAGCCATGCACTTCTGGTCGTACCGCCCTACCAAGAACCGACCGTGCCGCTCGACCCACGCATCAAGGGTGAGCGGATCACGAGCCTTGCCCCACCTGAAGCCACGGTGACCCGCCCGGTCGTGGCACCGATCCACCGGATCACCGGCTCGGCAACCGAGAGCGGCCTCGCGACCGACCTTGACGCACGCGCTCGAGTCGCCTTGCGGCGTGGACTGGGCTGGCTCAGTGCAGCCCAGGATCCGTCAGGCGGATGGTTGGTCGCGAAGGCGGCAGCGGGCACCGATCAACCCCGGCCCAGCCAAGCCGCTTCCACGGCCGTGACCGGTTTGGCCATGAAGGCCTTTGCGCAGGCAGGCGATGCCACAGACGATGCCACCATCGCGCGCGCCCTGGGTTTCATCAAGGCCCAGACCTTCCCCACGGGGACCTTCGTACCCGATCCCGCAGGGAGCCTCGGCAACTATGTCGCGGCCTCGATCGCGATGGGATTGGCGGCCCTCGACCGCCCGAATGAGCTCCCGATGCTCGAGCAGACCGTGGAGTGGCTCCGCCAGAACCAGTGGGACCACACCGAAGGGCTCGCCTCGACCAAGGACTGGTACGGCGGTGCGGGCTACGGCAACTGGGGGCGCCCCGATCTATCCAACACGCAACTCCTTCTCGATGCCTTGCACGACGCCGGCGTGAGCCAGGATGATCCCGCCGTGCAACGAGCGCTCGCCTTCGTCACGCGCACGCAGAACCTCAAGTCCACCAATCCCTCATCGTGGGCCCAGTCCGGCAGCGATGACGGCGGTTTCGTCTACACGCCTGCCAACGGCGGCGAGAGCTTCGCAAGCGAGGATGCCGGCGAAGGCCGATACGGCGAGAAGCTCCCAGCCGGCACGCCGCGCACGCTCCGCAGCTACGGCAGCATGACCTACGCGGGACTCAAGAGCCTGCTCTACGCCGGTCTGTCGCCGGATGACCCGCGCGTGAAGGCCGCACGGGGCTGGATCGCGCTGCATTGGGGCTTCGAGTCGAACCCAGGCCTCGGCACGCAGGGTCTCTTCTACTACCGCCATGCCATGGCCCGCGCGCTCGCCGTGAACGGTGAACGCACGATCACCGATGCCAAGGGCACGGTCCATGATTGGCGTGTCGAGCTCATCGAGAGCCTGCTTGCTGCCCAGCGCCCCGATGGTTCATGGGTCAACGCCACCGCACGATGGCAGGAAGACAAGCCGGAACTCGTGACCTGCTACACACTGCTTGCCCTCGAGGAAGCCCTCAAGCCGAGCCTGACGCCAGCCGTGGTCACCCCCGCTCGACCGGCACCGTGAGGAACCACGCCCAGGCCATCGCGGCGCTCGCCAGGAGCAGCGCGCCAGTGGCTTGGTGGGCCGTGGTGAAGACGACCTCGAGCGTGGGAATCACGGCACTGTCGCGCTTGAGCACCCACACAAGCGCGAGGAACCCCAGCACGACCTGAAGCGTCACCAGACCGTGCAGTGCCGCGCCCGTCCGACGCAGGCCGTTCGATCCAGCACACGCCACCTTCGTCACCGCATCGCCCGATGCACCGGACGTTGCACCCTCACGCATGGCCTTGATGCCCACCCAGATGCACGCCACCAACGCCACCACGGACCATGACAGGTGCGCGTGCATCGCCCACTTGGGCGATGCCGGGGCACCGCCATCCGGGCTCGGGATCTGAAGATGCCGGTAGAGCGCGCCCAGCACCAATTGCACCAGCAGGATCACGATGAGCGCCACGGCCGGGTTGGATGCCATGCGCGTGACGGCCGCGCGGCGCTCGCGCCACGCAGGGCACGAGGCCACCGCGAGCACACAGAGTCCGGCAAAGACCACCTGCCCGAAGACACCGTGCATCACGGCAAAGGCGACGCTCGGTGCCAGGTCTTCGCTCGCCTGCGACAGCGTGATGGCCCCGGTCACCCGCATGCCGCCCATCAGCCCCTGCAGCGTGACCGCAGCCAGGAGCGCCGTGGCTCCCCACCGGATCGATGCCGGTGAACGGTTGGCCCACGCGAGCGCGGCCAGGACCAGCGTGGTCAGGCCCACGAGGGTCCCAAAGAGCCGATGCACATGCTCGTAGTACACCCCGCCCTTCATCTCGCTGATCGGATAGAGCAGCATGTTGTGCCCGAAGGTGTTGGGCCAGTCCGGCACGGCAAGGCCTTCTTCCAACCCGGTCACCAGGCCGCCGGTGATCAGCAGCAGGAACACCGTGCTGGCTGCGACCGTCGCAAACAGGTTGACCGGATCGCTCCCCTGCCGGTCACGCACCATGCCGCCCATGCGTGCAGCGACCCAGCCCCCGAACATGCTCAGCGCGATGCTCGCTCCGTAGAGACCGCCGATCCACAGCAGGCCTGCGCGCCAGACCTCACCCGCATCGCGCGAGAAGAGACTCCCGATCACGAGCAGATTGACCGTCGCCGAGACGGCGCCGACCTTCCACGGGGTGGCGGCGCCCCGTCGAGCGGCGAGCCAACCCAAGACCGCCGGTGCCGACAGCGTCAGCGCAAAGAGCGCTTCGCCGGCAAGCAGGCCCGGTCGCATCATCGCGATGTAGCCCAGCGTCCACATGCACACGGTCGCGGCGAAACCGAGCGCAAGGTCACCGCCCCGCAGCGCTCCCGCTCCGAGTGCGCGCAGCATCGGCACGGCGATCGCCAGGAGGACAGCCAGCGCGGCAACTGCGCCGGCGTACAAGGCGAGGAATCCCGGGAGCGAGAACGATGGATCGGCTTGGGCAACAAGGGAGGGCATCATGGATGCATATGCTAGGAGCGCCCATGGACGAAGACCGTTCCACGATTCCCCCACCCCGCAGCGTGCTGCGCACGCTGGCCGACCTGACCAAGTTCCGGCTCAATGCGCTGGTGGTGCTGACGACCGCAGCAGGTTTCGTGGTGGCCAGCGCCATGCCGGGCGCCAATCGGTCGTGGACCCTCCTTGGATGGTGCGTGCTGGGTACCGCTTGTGCTGCCGCGAGCGCCGCGATCCTGAACCAGGTGCTCGAGGCCGGCCCCGACGCGCGCATGCGACGCACCGCCGGGCGACCACTCCCCACCGGCCGGGTACGCCGCGTGAGTGCATGGGTCATGGCGCTGGTGCTTGGGTATGCGGGCTTCGCGATCCTGGCCAGTTTCGTCAACCTGCTGGCTGCCGGTCTCGCCGTCGGCAACATCGTGCTCTACGCAGCCATCTACACGCCGCTCAAGCGCCACACCACGCTGAACACGATCGTGGGTGCCGTCACCGGTGCCTTGCCACCCATGATCGGCTGGGCTGCATCCACCGGTGAACTCACGGTCGGCGCGTGGGTGATCGGTGGCGTGCTCTTCCTCTGGCAGATGCCGCACTTCCTGGCACTGGCCTGGATGCTCCGTGACGACTACGAGCGCGGCGGCTTCGCCATGTTGCCTTCGCGCGACCCCGATGGCGCAATCACGGCCACCGCGAGCCTGGCCACCAGCCTGCTGCTGGTCCCGGTTGCGTTGCTGGGCGTGCATGTCGGTGCCGCAGGCTTCCTCTTTGCCTTGGTGGCCGTGGTGGCCGGATCGGGGCTCTCGCTGCTTTCGTTCCGGTTCCTGCGGGAACGCAGCCATGCCCGGGCACGCACGCTCTTCCTGGCCAGTCTGGTCTACCTGCCCATCGTGCTGGGTGCCATGTGCATCGATCGCGGAGCGGTCTCTGTCGAGGCCTCGCTGCGTGGAGGCGCAGCCAATGTGCCACTCGAACCCGTGAAGGAGCCGCCACTCGATGCCTGATGCGACGACACCAGCGCGCGCTGGGCTCGGGCTGGCCGTGCCGATCGCACTCGCGGCCATCGGCACGATGGCCGCGCTCGGCTTCGCACTTGCCGGCCTCGTCTCGGGGTCGCGCCCGTTGGGTGATGGTCGTGATCCCGCAACCTACGGCTTTGACCTCTCTGGCTTCGCCGGAACGCCCGGCATCGTGAGCGGCAGCGGGAATCCGCGCGACTTCCTGCAGCCCTTGGCCGTCACGACCACCATGACCGGTACCTCGATGGCGGAGTGGAACGCCACGCAACGAACGAAGTACGTGGTCAGCACCGACCGCGTCGTGGGCATGACCCTCGGTGGCGAGTCGCGTGCCTGGCCACTGAGCGTGCTCAATGTGCACGAGGTCATCCATGACACGCTTGGCGGCGTGCCCATCGCGGTCACGTACAGCCCGCTCTGCGACTCGGCGATCGTCTTCGACCGTCGCGTCGCTGGTCGCACGATCGAGTTCGGCATCAGTGGGCTGGTGCTCGATTGCAACCTGCTGCTGTATGACCAAGGCGGTCCGGGGCACACACCGTCGCTCTGGTCGCAACTGGGTCTTGAGGCCGTGAGCGGTCCGCTCGCGGGAACCGCGCTGCAGCCGATGGCCGGCGTTCGCCTCGAGCCATGGAAGGACTGGCTCGCGGCCCACCCCGGCACCACCGTGCCCACCCCCGACGACGCCATGCGCAAGCGCATCAAGGCCACGAGCTACGAGCGGTACTGGCTTGCGGGCAAGCCCATGTTCGATGTGTCGAGCCCGGCGCCCGTGGGTGAGGGCCAGCCCACGACGATGGAGCGGGTCGTGGCGACCCTGCAGCCAGATGGCTCATGGCTCGTCACGCCGCCGTCAGCCGCGCCCGCCGAGGGCGTTCGGATCCCCTGCCTGTGGTTTGCATGGCATGCCTTTCATGGCACACGCTCGACCGTCGATGGCTTTGGCCCCAAGGCCACGCCCTGATCGGGCCGCTCAGTCGAACGAGCCCACCCAGAGCGTCGCGTAGAGCGCCAGCCAGATCACGGCCAGCGTGTGCCAGTACATCGTGCACTTGGTCAGACCGAGCACCGCCTCGTGGTGATCGTGCGACTTCACCAAGCGCATGATCACCGCATACATCGCGCCAAGACCGCCGAGGACATGCAACGCATGCAACGCAGTGAGCACATAGAAGGTCCAGGCGTACAGGCTGTCCTGCAGGGGCAGTGCACGCCACATCTGGCTCCAACCCAGGCCTTGCACCGCGACGAATGCCCAGCCGAGGGCGAAGGTCGCCCAGGCGGAGGTGATGGCGCGGTCGTCACGATCTGACCGTGCGGCGGCAAGCGATCGCTGCATGGTCCAGCTTGATGCGGCGAGCAGCAGTGTGCTCAAGATCAACTCCCACGGCAGCCCCGGCGAACCATCAGGACGCCAGCCGGGCTCATCGCCCGTTCCCAGGCGCACCACCAGGTAGGCCATCATCGTGGCGACGAAGACCATGGCAATGACCACGAGGAAGAGCCACATGCCGAGGAGCCCGGCACTCGAACGCGCCTGGGGCGTGGCGAACGGCTCGCGTGCTGGATCGCTGATGGGCATGCGTGGTCAGAGTAGGCATGAACGACGAGGCGGACCGCATGGGGTCCGCCTCGAGGAAGGTCACATGGTCTGGACGCCCGTCACGGGAGGTCCGGGCTCTTCTGCGCCGCGATCGGCGCATTCGGCGCATCCTTGTCGAGAACCGCCTGGACATCGGCAGGGTTGCCGATGTACTGGGAGTCGCGGTACTGGCTGGTGTCCATCAGGCAGAAGGCCATCATGAGCACCACGAACACGACGCCGCTCAGGAAGATCAGCTGGTTGAAAGGCCGATCCCAGCGAAGGTGCATGAAGAAGAGCGACACGAGCGTGGCCTTGAGGCCGGCGATCGCGAGCGCCACGAGCAGGTTCGCCTCGCCCAGATCCACGTAGCGCACCGCCACCGTGATCACGGTCAGGACGATGAGCGCACCGCCGGTGGCGAACAGGATCCACGGAGCGACGAGGTGGCCGACGAGCGGCTGGCCGGCATGCCCGGCATCACTGGAGCTGGTGTGTGCGTGTCCCATGGTTCAGTCGATGAGGTAGAAGAGCGGGAAGAGGAAGATCCACACCAAGTCGACGATGTGCCAGTACAGGCCCACGAGATCGACCGGCGTGTAGTACTTGGGTCCGAACTCGCCGCGACCGGCGCGCACGATCAGCCAGCCGATCACGCCCATGCCGACGAGCACATGGATCCCGTGCAGCCCCGTCATGGCGTAATAGATGGCAAAGAAGAGGTGCGTGTTGGGCGGCATCGCGGCGTCCTCTAGGTGCAGGGCCTCGTCGCCGTGGGTGGCGGGGTCAGCCGCATGCTCGGCCGCCTTGGCGTCGATCACGGCCGGGGCCATGCCCGCGGGCCCCGCGGCCGGCGGGGCGATCGCGGTCTGCTCGCCTGCGGGCATCTGCACGAACGCCGGCATGGCGAGCTGCTGTGCCGTCACCGTTCCGGCCGACATCGTGGTCTGTGCGGGTGCAAGCGGCACCGGGGCCTTGGACGACAGCTCGGCTGACTGCAGGCCGCCGTCATCGGTCACCGGCTTGTAGAAGCCCTCACCCCACACCAAGTGCACATGGAACTTGTGCGTGTACTCGAAGTACTTGATGACCATGAAGCCCGCGGCACCGGCCATGGTCAGCCAGAGGCAGACCACCAAGGCGGTCTTGCGACCGGTCTGCGCGAAATAGACACCCATGGCCATCGTCAGGCTGCTGAGGATCAGCACCGCCGTGTTGATCCCGCCCAGGGTGGTGTCCAGGTACGCGCTCGCGTACGTGAACACATCGGGGTAGCGGTTGCGCAGCACCGCATAGCCCACGAACAGCGCTCCGAAGAAGAGCACTTCCGTCACGAGGAACAGCCACATGCCGAGCTTGGCGCTGTCGAACTGCTGCGCCGGCGTCTCGAAGTGGTGCGCCAGGAACGGGTATTCGGCGTTGTGATGACCATGACCACCGCCGTGCCCATGGTCGTCATGGCCATCGGCTGCGTGGTGGTCGCCGGCGGGTGCGTGTGCGCTCATCGGTTCAAGCCTTTGCCGCTGGGGGTTTCACGGTGACGTAGCCCTCACCGCGCTCGTCCCAATGCAGGTTGGAGAAGTCGTATGGATCGCCCACCTTGGGGGCCTCATGGAAGTTGTAGTAGGGCGGCGGGCTCGCGCACTCCCACTCGAGCGTGGCGCCGCCCCACGGGTTGGCCGGAGCGCGCTTGCCGCTGACCAGGCTCTGCACCAGGTACATCGCGGTGAGCAGGAAGCCGCTGGCCATGATGTAGGAGCCGATGGTGGAGATCACGTGGTAGATCTGGAACTCGGGCTGGTAGTCGTAATACCGGCGCGGCATGCCGTGGCTGCCGAGCATGAACTGCGTGAAGAAGGTGATGTTGAAGCCGACGAACACGATGGCGCAGGCGATCATGCCGAGCTTCTCGTTGTACATGCGGCCGGTGATCTTGGGCCACCAGTGGTGCAGCCCGCCCACCATCGCGATCAGCGCGCTGCCCATCATCACGTAGTGGAAGTGCGCCACCACGAAGTAGGTGTCGTGCAGGTGCACATCGGTGTTGAGCGTGGCCAGGTGAAGGCCCGTCAGGCCACCGATCGTGAAGAGGACGATGAACGCCAGCGCGTACAGCATCGGCGTGTTCAGCGAGATGGACCCCTTGTACAGCGTGCAGATCCAGTTGAAGATCTTCACGGCGCTCGGGATGGCCACGCTGAACGAGATCGCCGAGAACAGGGTGTTCATGAGCGAGCTCTGGCCGCTGGTGAACATGTGGTGGCCCCACACGATGAAGCTGAAGATGGCGATGGCCACCGAGCTGAAGGCGATGAATCGGTAGCCGAAGATCTGCCGGTGGCTGTGGACGGCGATGAGCTCGCTGATGATGCCCATGGCGGGCACGATCATGATGTACACCGCCGGGTGGCTGTAGAACCAGAAGAAGTGCTGGTAGAGGACCGGGTCGCCGCCCATCGCCGGGTTGAAGATGCCGATGTTGGCGATGCGCTCGACCACCACGAGCGCCAGCGTGATCGCCAGCACCGGGGTGGCCAGGACCTGGATCAGCGCGGTCGCATAGAGCGCCCACAGGAAGAGCGGCATGCGGAACCAGGTCATCCCCGGTGGGCGCAGCTTGTGAATGGTCACGATGAAGTTCAGCCCCGTGAAGATGCTCGAGAAGCCCAGGATGAACACGCCCACAATCACGGGGATCACGCCGCCGGCCGTGGTGGTCGTCGAGTACGGGGTGTAGAAGGTCCAGCCGGTGTCGAAGGAACCCATCACCAGGCTGACGACGGTGCAGATCGCGCCGCTGATCCAGAGGTGGTAGCTGAACAGGTTCAGGCGCGGGAACGCCACATCCTTGGCACCGAGCATGATCGGCAGCACGAAATTGCCCAGCGCCGCTGGGATGCTCGGGATGATCACCAGGAACACCATCACCGCCCCGTGCAGGGTGAAGAAGTGGTTGTAGGTCTCGGCATCGATGATGGTGCGGCCCGGAGTGAGCAGCTCGGTGCGGACGAGCATGGCGAAGATCCCGCCCACGAAGAACGACAGCAGCACGCCCACCGTGTACAGCACGCCGATGCGCTTGTGGTCGAGCGTGAGGAGCCACGACGGGATGCCCTTGTCGTGGATCAGGTAGTTGTCGCTCTCGGGCGTGTCGTAGGTCGGGGCTGCAGGGCGGGCTGGCAGGGTCGTCATGTCTGGTACCTCGTGTGTCTCGGGTCGTTGTTCAGGTGGTGGCTGGGCTCACTTCGCGCTCGCGGTCGGCGGCGCCTTGAGCCATGCTCCGGTCTTGGGATCGAACTCGTCGAGCTTCTTCATCATGCCGATCAAGGCATCGATCCCCTTGTCGTTGATCTGGCCCTTGAAGGTCGGCATCACATTGCCGTAGCCCTGGACCAGGTGCTCGCCCGGGTTGTAGATGCTGGCGCGGATGTAGTCCTCGGCCGTGGCGTACTGCTTGCCCGGACCGATCAAGCTTGAGTAGGTCGAGCCGTCGGCGAAGGCGCCGTTGCTGCCCCCAGCGCCGGTGACGCGCTCCCAGATCCCCTTCCAGCTCGGCCCGATGCCCTTGGTCCCGTCGAGCGAGTGGCACTGCGCGCAGCGCGCGTAGAGCTTGGGACCGGCCTTCCAGTAGAGCTCATCTTCGGGGATCTCGTCGAGCCAGTTCGCCTGCTTGATGGTCCACGCATCGAACTGGTCCTGGGGCAGCACGAACACGCGTCGGTTCATGTTGCTGTGGCCCGTCCCGCAATACTCGGTGCAGAACAGGTGGTGGCCGTCGGTCGGCCGGTCCATGCCCGTCGGGTAGTCGCACTGGAACCAGAGGTGGGTGTAGCGACCCGGCACCAAGTCCTGCTTCACGCGGAACGCCGGGATGAAGCAGGAGTGCAGCACATCGCTGGCGCGCATGATCAGGCGCACCGGCTTGCCGGCGGGAATCACGAGGTCGTCGGACTGCGCACCGTTGGGGTACTTGAACTGCCAACTCCACTTGTAGGCCGTCACATTGATGTCGTAGCTCTCCTTCGGCGGCGTACGCACATCGAGGTAGCCGATGAAGCCGAAGACGAAGAGGAGGACGCAGATCAGCAGCGGGCCGACCGACCACGCCAACTCGAGCGGGCCGTTGTGGTCGGGACCGTCGGTGCGGAACTTCGTGCCGACCTTGTGGCGGTACTTCCAGGCGAAGTACACCGTGAGCACGGTGTTCAGCACCAGGAACACCCACATGATGAGGTTGATCCACCACATCATCGAATCGACGTTGGACGCATGGGCGCTCGCGCCGATCGGCATCCAGAAGGTGGGCGGGGTCGGGCCGTCGGTGGCTTGGGCGAGGGTGAGCATGGTCAGCATGGACATCATGGGGATTTCGTCGGGTTCAGCAGGCCGCCGCCATCGGCGGCTGGAGTCGTCGGGCGCGCCGCTCCCGCAGCAGGGCCACGCCGACGGCCGCGACGATCGCGACCACGGTCAGCGCTCCACCGAGCTTCACGAGACGGAACACGAAGGGCACGTAGGAATTCGTCGAGGCGTCGTACTGGAAGCACCAGAGCATCACGCGATCCATGCTGCTGCCGATGGTGCCTTCGCTGCCTTCGACGAGGGAGAGCCGGAAGGTCTCCGACGGGAAGCGAACGCCATGCAGGTAGCGCGTGATCACGCCCTTGGGCGAGACCACGATCATGCCGCCCGGATGCGAGTAGTCGCCGTTGTCGAGGAGCTTGAACCGGAACCCAACGGCCTCGGCAAGACCATGGGTCGACCCGACGGGTCCGGTGAGGAAGTGCCACCCCTTCTCGGAACCCTTTCGGCCGTACTCGACCACATAGCCGGCCTTCTTGGCACGGGCGAGTTCGGCATCCTCGGAGGGGTTGATGCTGACGGCGACGACATCGAACTCGCTACCGACCGTCCAATCGATGCCCTGCAAGCCGCGCACGGCCTCGTTGAGCACCAGGCTGCACATCATTGGGCACTTGAAGTACCCGAGGTGGATGAGCAGCGGGCGGCCGGGCTTGAGCAGGTCGGCCAGCGTCACGCTGGTGCCGTCATCGTCGGTGAACCGAAGGTCCATGGGCACCGTCTCGCCAAGGTGCTCCACGAACTCGACACCTTCGAGTTCCCTGGGAAGTTCGTTGCTGAGCGCGGCCGATTCACCCGGCGCCAGCACGGGACCGCTCCCCTGCCCCACGGCCACGACGGGCAGCATCGATGCTGCGGCGAGTGCGAGGATGGCGAGTCGGATCTTCATGGTCAAACCGTAGGTCTGGTCAGGGGTTGGTGGCCGGAGGAACGGCGGGCGTTGGTGGTGCAGAAGGCTTGATTCCCTCGGCCACCAGGGCTTCCATGGCCTTCTCGACCGGGATGCGGATCGAGGTGCGTTCCTTGCCAGCGGCGTCGGTCATGGTGTAGGTGCCGTAGCCGGACAGCAGCGCCTGCTGCTCGGCCTTGAGGGCAGCCGGACCGAGATCCGGGGCATCGATGACCTTGGCCGCGAACTCGCGCTCGGCGGCGATGAAGTAGACGCAGCACACGAAGACAATCGTGGCCACGATCAGCAGGGTGCCAACGATCGACACGACCCAGGTGCCCACGGGCTCGGGGTCGTCAATTTGCGCGGACGGGTTGGCGGGTGCAGTGGACATGGGTGTGGCTCAGATGTTCTGGAACGCGATGCTCTCGCCCAGACGCGGGTCACGCACCGGGACGAGGTTGTTGCGGGAGAGCGTGCGTGCGGTGCGCCAAGCGAACAGGCAGAGCATGCCGCCGATGGTGCAGAGCGTGGCCAGCGTGAAGAAGCCGACCGGTGCATCCTTGTTCTTCTCGGCGAGCTCGGCATAGGTTGTGGCATCGGCCAGACCCGCGGGAATCACCGGGACGATCAGCCAGTAGAGGTCGACCGCCGACATGAACAGCATCCAGGCGGCAGCCACCGCAAGCGTCACGTTCCAGCGCTTCATCCAGCGGCTGATCATGAAGACGAACGGCACCACGAAGTGGCCCGCGATGAGCAGCCAGCTGAACACGGTCCAATCGCCCAACTGCCGGGACATGAACCATGTGGTCTCCTCGGGGATGTTGCCGTACCAGATCAGCATGTACTGGCTGAAGCCGATGTAGGCCCAGAAGACGATGCCGAAGGCGAAGATGTACTTGCCCAGGTCCTGCAGGTGCTCGCGGGTCACGATGCCCTTCAGCGCTCCGAGCGACTGCAGGCGGATCGTGACCAGTGCCATGGCACTGAAGCCCGCGGTGCAGCAGACGGTGAAGAAGTAGACGCCGAACATCGTGCTGAACCAGGTCGGGGTCAGCGACATCATCCAGTCGAACGCCGCGAAGCTGATCGTCAGCCCGAAGAGGATGATGCCGGGGCCGGCGAGCTTCTGCAGGCGCTCGGTGGTGGCCGTGCCGCCAACCGTGTCCTGCGCGGTCGAACCCTTGAAGAAGATCGTCGCCAGCACGGCCCAGACCGCGAAGTAGATCGCTGCGCGCAGCACGAAGAAGTTCGGGTTCAGCCAGCCGGCCTTCTTGAGCACATTCTCGTACTCGGCCGGCTCATGCTGCTGCATGTGCTCGAGGTTTGCCCACGGCCACAGGACATCGAGTCCCATCGCGTGCACGCCGGGCTCATGGTGCTGTCCACCCTTCCACCACAGCCAGAGCAGCGGCAGCATGAAGGGAATCCACAGCCAGCGCAGGTTGGAAGCGAGCACCTCGGCCGGACGCCGGACCGCCACCGACCATCCCGAGCGGGTCAGGAACTGGATCATCGTGAAGAACAGCCCACCCAACGAGATCGCGAGGATGAAGGTGAACGACACGAGGTAGAGCTTGGCCGTGGCGTTGGCATTGCCGCCCTTCCAGGCGAGCCATGCGGCTGCAGCGAGCAGCACCACCGCGGCAGGCAGCAGGCGCCCGGCAATGCGGGCGATCGCGGCATCGGCGCGCGTGTTCGAGGGGCCAAGGTCGGCGTGATCGTGCGAGTGGCTCATTGCACCTTGCTCCGTTGGTCAGGCGGGACATCCTGCAGTTGCGCATCAAAACTGCGCTGCAGGGCCTTGACGTACGCGACGATCGCCCAGCGATCGTCGGTGGGGATCTGCGTGCCGTAGCCGGCCATGTTGCGGATGCCGTGCGTGACGGTGTTGAAGAGCTGCCCGACCGGCTGCACCGTCACCGTGGGGTCATGGATGTTCTTGGCCTGCACCCAGACGGTGCCGTTCACCGGACCCGATGCGTTGGTCACCAGTTCGAGGGCACGACGGTTCACGGTGCCGTTGCCCTCGCCCGCGTAGCCGTGGCAGGCGGTGCAGTAGATGTTGAAGCGCGCCTGGCCTCGGCGCAGGAGATCCATCGACACCGGCAGGTCGCGCGGCATCGTGGTGACCCATTGGCCATCGACCACGCCGAAGTTGCGATGGGTGTCTTCCATCGCCTCATCGCGGGCAACCGTTCCGGCCGGCTGTGGGCGTGCCGAGCGGCCATCCGCGAAGAGCACCGACTCGGTCTGCGGCTTGAACTTCGGCTGCACATCCATGTCGAGGAACGGATGCAGCGGCGGCTTCTCGCTGGTGGTGTTGCGCGACTGCACCGCAAGGACCGGCGGGATCAGCGCGGCGCAGGCCGCCACGATGCCGAGGTAGAAGAAGATCTTGGGGGGCATCTGCATCATGACTCGACCACCTCCACGCTGGAAGCGCCCAGCGACCTCAGGAACTCGCCCGTCTTCGAGCGCAGGAACTGCGGGTCGCGCGCCTCGATCGAGATGAAGAAGCCGTCATCGGTCGCACGGCCGAACCCGGGGTGCTTGAGCAGCGGGTGGTAGAGCTCCGGCAGCTGGTTGAACGCCAGCATGCCGAAGGCCGCCGTCAGCGAGCTGAGCAGGATGGTGACCTCGAACATGACCGGCACGAACGCAGGGAACGAGAGCAGCGGCTTGCCGCTGATCAGGAACGGGTAGCCGGTGACCCAGACCAGCGCCCAGATGCTGTAGTCGAAGGAGTTCGTGAACGACTGCAGCAGGACGCCCAGCGTGCAACCCGCCGCACCAACGCCGAAGACAACCACCGGGAGGATCGTGCGGCTGATGCCCATCGCCTGGTCGATCCCGTGGATCGGGAACGGCGAATGGCAGTCCCAGTAGCGGTAGCCGGCCTTGCGAACGGCCTCAGCCGCGTGCATGAGTTCGGCCGGATTGGCGAATCGGGCCACAAGTCCCCAGGTCTGCGCGACGGATGGTTCCGTCGAGGCTGGGGCTGAGGGCGATGATGGTGTCGCGAACGTCGTCATGATCTGTGGTGCTCGTCTGGTCTCGTCAGGGCTGGCCGGTACGTGGATCCTGGAGTGCTGGCTGGGAGCCGGCGGGCGCACCGCCATGGTGGCCATGCGAACCATGGCCATGCGAACCGTGGCCCTTGGCGTAGCCCTCCCAGTGGGGGCTGGCCTCGGGCATCACGCCCTTGACTTCCGCGATGGCGATCATCGGCAGGTAGCGGCAGAACAGCAGGAACAGCACGCCGAAGAGGCCGAACGCGCCGAGCATGGTGGCAATGTCGACCCAGGTCGGGATGAACTGATCCCAGCTTGACGGCAGGAAGTCGTTCGCCAGGCTGCTCACGATGATCACAAAGCGCTCGAACCACATGCCCACGTTCACAAAGAGGCTCAGGATGAACATCGCGGGGATGCTCGTGCGGACCTTCTTGAACCAGAAGAGCTGCGGAGTGATGACATTGCAGCTCACCATGATCCAGTAGGCCCACCAGTACTGGCCGAAGGCACGGTTGATGAAGGCGAACTGCTCGTAGGGAGCGCCTGAGTACCAGGCGATGAAGAACTCCATCGAGTACGCGTAGCCGACCATGCACCCGGTCACCAGGATGACCTTGTTCATGTTGTCGAGGTGGCGCATGGTGATGATGTCCTTGAGCCCGAAAAGTTCGCGCGCCGGAACGGCCAGCGAGGCCACCATGGCGAAGCCGCTGAAGATGGCACCCGCGACGAAGTACGGCGGGAAGATGGTGGTGTGCCAGCCGGGGAGCTGGCTCACGGCGAAGTCGAACGACACGACCGAGTGCACCGAAAGCACCAGCGGCGTGGCCAGCGCGGCCAGGAGCAGATACGCCACTTCGTACCGGTGCCAGTGGCGGGCGCTGCCGCGCCAGCCCAGCGCGAAGAGGCCGTACGCGAACTGCTGGATCGTTCCCTTGGCGCGGTCGCGAAGGGTGGCCAGGTCGGGGATCAGGCCGATGTACCAGAAGACCAGTGACACCGTGAAGTAGGTGCCCACCGCGAAGACGTCCCAGAGCAGCGGACTGCGGAACTGCGGCCACATCTCCATCTGGTTCGGGATCGGGAACAGCCAGTACGCAAACCACACGCGACCGACATGGATGCCCGGGAACAGTCCTGCGCAGATGACGGCGAAGATCGTCATCGCTTCGGCGAAGCGGTTGATGCCCGTGCGCCACTTCTGGCGGAACAGGAAGAGGATCGCGCTGATCAGCGTGCCGGCGTGGCCGATGCCGACCCAGAACACGAAGTTGGTGATGTCGAAGGCCCACATCACGGGGTTGTTCAGGCCCCAGACCCCGACGCCCGTGAAGATGAGGTAGGTGACGGCCACACCCAAGCCGCCCAGCAGCGCGAGCGACACGCCGAAGGCGATGTACCACGCCATCGGCACATTCGGGTGCTCGGTCACGCGGCAGACCTGGTTGGTCACCGTGTGGAAGTCACCCGTGCCCAGCACCAGCGGTGCGCGCTGGCCGGGGGACTCGACGGTGTTGTCCATGCCGCTGGCCGGCACAGAGTGGCCCTGCATCGACGACGACGCGCTCATGAGTGCTCCTTGCCATGCGCATCGTGGCCGGGCGTGCCGTGACCATGCCCATCGTGCGCCGAGGGGCGCTCAATGGCCGGGTTCGTGACGCGCGCGACATAGCGCAAGCGGGTCTTGGTGTTGAGTTCCTCGAGCATCTGGTAGCTCGTGGGCTGGCGGTGCAGACGCGAGACCTTGCTGTTGGGATCGTTCAGATCGCCGAAGACGATCGCGCCGCTCGGGCAGGCCTGCTGGCACGCCGTCACGATCGCGCCGTCGGCGACCTTCCAGTCGGGGCTTCCGGCCGAGCCGCCCTTGCGGGCCCACTCGTTCTTCGCCTCGATGCGCGCGCGGCTGATGCGCTGCACGCAGAAGGTGCATTTCTCCATCACGCCGCGGATGCGCACGGTGACATCAGGGTTGAACTGCAGTTGCAGCCAGCGGTCGGGACCCTCGCTGATGTAGTACTCAGGCTGCGTCTTCAGCAGGCCTTCCTGGCGTTCGGGGGTACGCTTGTGGTAATTGAAGAAGTTGAAGCGGCGCACCTTGTACGGGCAGTTGTTGCTGCAATAGCGCGTGCCGATGCAACGGTTGTAGACCATCGAGTTCAGCCCGTCCGCGTCATGCACGGTCGCGGCCACCGGGCAGACCTGCTCGCACGGTGCGTTCTCGCACTGCATGCAGGTGACCGGCTGCACGGCGAAGCCCGTGGGCGAGCCCTGCGGACCCTTGAAGTAGCGGTCGATGCGCATCCAGTGCATCTCGCGGCCGCGCTTGACCATCGCCTTGCCGACGATGGGGATGTTGTTCTCGGCTTGGCAGGCGGTGATGCAGGCGCTGCACCCGGTGCAGGTGCCCAGGTCGACGCTCATCGCCCAGCGGAACTTGGCGCCGTCGAGGTTTGACTCTTCCCACAGCGACAGGCGATGCACGACATGCACGCGATGCTTGGCGAAATCGGGGTGATCGCGGTATTCGCCCAGGGTCGCCTCGCGCACCAGGCCACCGAGGCGCTCGGCCACGCCATCGGCGGGCACATTGGGCTTGAGCGCGGAGACGGTGGCATCGAACGGATTGATCGCACCGTGGTCCTGCGTGTGGGCGAACTCGTACGAACCCGGCTCCTTCGTGAACGTGCAGGCGCTGCTGAAGGCACCCGGAACCATGACGGCGTAGCCATCGAAGCCGCATCCCTCGGCGAGCCGGCCCGCGGCTGCGCCACGGCCGTAGCCCAGCGCCAGCGAGGCGCAACCGTCGGCATGGCCGGGCAGGACCCAGGCGGCGGCGACGACCGAACCCGACGGGGTGGTCACGCGCACCATGCTGCCAGCCTTGATGCCCATGCGCGATGCCATCGGTGGCGACACGAGCAGCGCGTTGTCCCAGGTGATCTTGGTCACGACATCCGGCAGTTCCTGCATCCAGCCGAGGTTGGCGAACCGACCGTCGTGCACCTTGGAGTCGAAGAACAGCTCCAGCTCCCCGTCAGTCGCGATCGACACCGGCGCGGCCGCCACCTTGGCGGTGTCGACCGTGAGCGAAGCCTGCGGCTTGGCGTTCGTGCCGGGCCACCATCCCTCGCTGAGGGCCGAGCGCCATGCCAGCTCGAAGTCGGCGCCTGACAGGCCGCTCTTGCGGGAGTAGACCTGACGCGTGAACTCATAGCCAGTGCGGGGCTCGCTTCCCGCGAGGCGGAGCATCAACTCGACCGCGGACAGGCCGCCGGCCTCGGCACCCATCATCGGAAGGATCAGGGGCTGCTGCAGGGACAGCGTGCCGTCCCATGCCGCACCGTCGCCCCAGCACTCGAGTGGATGGGCCGAGGCAATGACCCAACCGTGGCCGCACGCGACCGATGATTCGTCGTTGCGGTACGCCAAGCGGACCACATTGGGGATCTTCGCGATGAGTCCCGCCACGCCGAGCGACGCGGGCGCGTCGTAGGCAGGGTTGCCGCCGAGCACCACCAGCGTGTCGATCGAGGCCGCATCGCGGGCGAAGTCCGCGATGCCCGGGAGGGCGGCGGGTGCAGGGATGTAGCTGACGGTGATGCCGGCGGCACCGAGCTTCTGGTTGATCGCGGCAGCGATCGCATGGACCGCCGCGGGCTGCCTCGGGCCGGCGACGACGAGCGCCCTCCCCTTCGCCTCCTGCAGGTCCTTGATCATCGCCTCGGCAACCTTGGCGTCATCGCCCTCAAGGCGCGCCTCGCTGGCGGTGGCGCAGCCGGGCACGGCACCGAGCCGATCCGCGACCATCGCTGCGATCGCCTGCACTTGAGACGGCTCGACGGCGATGCGCTCGTCGGCGTTCATGCCCGTGAGGGTCAGGCGGCTCTCGACGCAGTAGAGACGGGTGAGTTGCTGCTGCTTCGGATCGGTCGAGTCGAGTCGACGGCCCTTCGCGTAGTCGCCCGCGAAGCGCACGCTGGACGGGTGATCCGCCAGGAAATCGCTGCCGAACGAGACCACGACCTTGGCCTTGCCGAAGTCAGGCAGCACACGCTTGGCGGCACCGAACGCGATTGCGGTGCCAGCCTGCTCGTGCGTCAATGCAGCCGGCGCGTGCACATAGACGCGAGCCTTCGGGAACGCCTTGGTGACGAGTTCGAGCGCCCGCGCGTGCGCTTCACCGCTGCTGGCTTCGGACAGGATCGCAAGACCCTCCCCCTGCTTGGCGCGGAGCGCATGTGCGTGCGTCGCCCACCAACCATCAAACTCAGGCAGGCTCGAGGGAGCGCCCTTCTGCGTGGTCGAGCGGATGCGATCAGGGTCGTAGAGCTCGAGGATCCGAGCCTGCGTCATGGCTGACGAGCCCCCGCTCGCCGAAGGATGCCGCCCATTGCCATCGAGCTTGATCGGGCGGCCTTCGTAGCTCGTGGCCATCGCCGGCACAGCAACGCCATCGACCTGCAGGCAGGTGGCGAACGCCACGGGGTGGCCCGCGATGCGATTCTCGGTGCCGCGAGCGGCTGGAACGATCTTGGTCTCGGGCCAACGCAGGCAGCCGCTGCTGGCGACGCCGGCAAGCGCGAAACTCGCGCCCATCACCTTGATGAACTGCCGACGATCCTCCTCGGAAGCCTCGCTCGCGCCCTCGGGGAACTCGCGGTCAAGGAAACTGCGGAACTCCGGGGTCTGCTGCAATTCCTCGACGCTGCGCCAGTGGGCGCGGCCCGTGGGAGCTGGCGCCGAAGGTGCTTCGGACGCTCGGGTTTCGCAGGCGGTCGTGGTCGTCTGGTCCATGTCTGGTCGAATCCTGGTGGTTCTAAGGTGGATCGCGGCGTGCGGTCAGCGATGGCATGTCGAGCAGTTCTCGCTCGGGTTGATGTGGTAGAGCTTCTTGAGCGCTTCGCGCTCCTCCGCCGTCATCTCGGTCCGCTGGTCCCAGGAGAGCTGGGTGATGCGATCCAGCGGACGGAGGTTGTCGGTCGGGTTGCGGTGGCACTCAAGGCACCAGCCCATGCTCATGGGTGCAGCCTTCTGCACGACTTCCATCTGGTCGATGCGACCGTGGCACTCCACGCAGGAGACACCCCGATTCACGTGCGCACTGTGGTCGAAATAGGAATAGTCGGGCAGGTCATGCACACGCGTCCACAGCACTGAACGACCGCTTTCGTAGCTCTCGCGCACGGGCTTGAGCCTGGGGCTGTCCTTCTGCACCTGCGTGTGGCAATTCATGCAGGTCTGCGTCGCCGGCACGCTCGCGTGAGCGGCGCGATCCACGGTGGTGTGGCAGTAGCGGCAATCGAGTCCCAGCTGGCCCACATGCAACGCATGGCTGTAGGGCACGGGCTGCGCAGGCTTGTAGCCAACTTCGATCGTCTTCGGGCTCCACGCGTACGCGATGAGGAACACGATGTACAGCGGAGCGATCGCGCCGCCTACGGCAACCAAGGGCAGGACGGCGTTCGACCAACGGGGGAACAGGAATCGGCTCATAGAGTGAACCCTATTGTGAAAACTTTCACGAAGGTCTCCGAATAGGTTAGGTGCGCCCGCTCGGAGGAGTCAAGGCAAGGGAAGAATGGGAGATCTGGTCCTATACATTATAGGACTTCCTCGAGCGGTGGATGCGAGCGCAGTTAGCCTCGGCCCGTGATCGATACGCACTGCCATCTGACCTTCCCGCAATTCGTCGATCGCGTGGATGAAGTCATGGCCAACGCCGCCGCAGCCGGGGTCAGCCAGGTCATCACGATCGGTACATCGAGTCCGGACGCCCGCGCGTGCCAGCGGGTCGCCAACGCCCACCCTTGCGTGTGGTTCTCCGCTGGCCTGCACCCCCTGCACTGCGACGATCCGAACGACTGGAACGAGTTGCGCGAGTGCGCCCGTGACACGCGGTGTGTGGCGTGGGGCGAACTTGGCCTGGACCGCTTCCACCGGACGCCATCCCTTGAGCACCAGCGGGGAGCGCTCCATGAGCATCTGGGCCACATCGTCCAGTGGACCGACCAAGGGCTGGCCAAGCCGATCATCATCCACTGCCGGGATGCCTTCGATGACCTCATCCCGATCCTGAAGGCGAGCGGGTTGCCGCCAGCGCGCTTTGTCTTCCACTGCTTCACGGCCGGACCGCGTGAGATGCAGATGCTGCTGGAGTTCGGTGCCAGCGTGTCCTTCACCGGCGTGGCCACCTACCGCAATGCGCCTGCGCTGCGCGAGGCCATCGCCATGGTGCCTCTTGAGCGCATGATGGTCGAAACCGACGCCCCCTTCCTCTCACCGGAGCCAGTGCGATCGGTGCGCCCCTGCGAACCGGCGTTCGTCGTACACACCGCACGCGCCATCGCGGTGCAGCGGGGCCTGGCTGCGACCGAGCTCGAGTCGATCCTCGACCGCAACGCTCGAGTGTTCTTCGGTCTGCCCACGCCCGATCCGGCCCACGCCGCGTCGTAGGATCCCACCGTGCCCCTGGACCAACGCAAGCCCGACGACGCCGTGATGAGCTTTGCGGATCACTTGGAGGAACTGCGCAAGCGGATCTTCCTGGCTGCACTGGTCCCCCTCCCCTTGGCGATCGGCCTGTTCTTCGTGGCGCCCCGGATCAGGGCCATCCTCACGGATCCAGTGCTTGAGGCGTTGCGCGCCGAAGGCCTGCCCGCCCAGCTCCAAGTCATGTCGCCGATCGAGGCGCTCGCGATCGACATGAAGCTCTCGCTGATCGGTGCAATTCTGGTCAGCCTGCCGTGGGTGCTCTATCAAGCCTGGCGATTCATCTCGCCCGGGCTGTATGCACACGAGCGACGCTTTGCGCACTTCCTCGTGCCGCTCAGCACGGTGCTGGCAGCCTGCGGGCTGGCGTTGATGTACTTCGCGATCCTTCCCTTGATGCTGCGCGGGCTGATCGCCATGAGCGGCAACATCCCGACGCTGGTCGAGATCACGCCATCGAGCGAAGCGGTCGGCCCCACGCTGCCGCTCCTCTCCATTGACCCGGCTTCACCGGCACCCGGCAGTTCGTGGGTCAACACCACCGAACACACGGTGCGCGTGGCGGTGCCCTACGGCGACTTGGGCACCCAGGCCGAGATCCTGTCCCTCCCCATGGTCCGCCCCGGAACGCTGATGCAGGTCTATCACCTGTCCAACTACATCAGCCTGATCATCATGCTGGCGCTCGGCGTGGCCCTGGGCTTCCAAGTGCCGGTCGTGACGCTGCTCCTGGGTTGGATGGGCCTCGTGGATGCACCGATGCTGCGGCGTTGGCGAAAGTTCGCGTTCTTCGGGGCGCTGGTCGTGGCAGCGATCGTGGCGCCCGGGGACATGGTGAGCCTGCTGTTGCTGACCGGACCGCTGTATCTGCTCTACGAACTCGGCATCCTGTTGCTGGTCTTCGCACCAGCAAGCCGAGTGGCTCGTGGTGCCGTGACGCGCGGACTGGTCGGGCTCGACCGTGGCGATGGTGACGAACGCTCCGACGAACGCTGATGCGCATCCACCGATCCAGGATCAGGCGACGTCGGCGACGGCTCCCGCCGGGCACGACCGTGACCGACCTGCTCATGATGCGACGCGCCCTTGATCTGGCCCGATCGGCGGCCGATCAAGGAGAGATTCCCGTCGGGGCCGTCGTCTACCGCGACGGACTGGTGCTCGGGGAAGCCGCGAACAACCGCGAAGCATCGACCGATCCGACAGGCCATGCGGAGGTGGTGGCGATGCGCCAAGCTGGTGAGCGCCTGGGATCATGGAGGCTTTCAGGCTGCTCCATCGCCGTGACGCTTGAGCCATGCAGCATGTGCGCGGGCGCCCTGGTCAACGCACGCATGGCACGCATCGTGTTCGGAGCGAGCGATCCCAAGGCCGGGGCGTGCGGCAGCCTCATGAATGTGCCGCAGGACACCCGGCTCAACCATCGATGCCCAGTCCTTGCCGGGGTCCTGAGCGGGCCATGCGCACAGGCACTCCGCATGTTCTTCCGGCGCCGGCGGTTGGAGCGACGGGCCGCGCAAGTGTCCCGATAACCGGATTTGGCCGAAAGATATCCCTCACCGCAACTTGTGGGGGCACCCCGCGTAACCGATGGTAGAGGACGACCGGGCTCAAGGCCCGTGCGGAGGGAGAGAGGGCATGGAACAACATCGTTCTCGCATCGCCATGTCGTGGCGCTTGGCCTTGTGCCTAGGCGCCTCTGTTGCGTTGGCGATGTCGGTTGGTGAGTGGGCAGCCGCCGACCTCATCACGCGCCCGCAGGCTCCAACGTCCGACCAGCCCCCGAAGCCCATCGATGAGAACGGCATCATCTCCGAGCGCTGGATCGGCGATCGCCTCGTGTCGTTCGGGGTGACTGAGGCCATAGCCGAAAGCCTGCTCAAGGTGCAGCTGCCGGACGGGTCATGGGTCAGCGTGAACTCCAAGGATGGCGTGTCGGCCAGTGGAACGATTCTGTCGACCGCAGTCTCCGACGGCCGCGAGGACTTGGACGAGACCATCACACCCGGCGCCGCCATGGCCAGCCCGAACGTCCACTACGGCATTCGCGTCGTGGGCGGCAGCACACTTGAGCACTCGATCCTCGTGTCGCCCATCTTCGACGACTCTTCAGGGGCCGATGCCTTCCCCGAGATCATCCTCGCCGGACCAGCTCCGGCGGTTGGCGCGGTGATCCGGGTCATGATCGGGGGAACGCTTGCCAACCCGAAGTACGCCGAGCAGTCCATCACGCTCGATGCAGCTCGAATTGCGACCGGCGCCATCGGCGAGTCCGTGTCGTTCGGGGGGCGCGTCATGCCGGTCGTGGCGATTGGCTTCGACCTGACTGAGTTCGGCGTCAAACTTGATGCCCCGGTCATCGGGCTTCAGATCACCGCCCCCCTCTCGACCGCGTCATCGGCCGATGGTCGCATCAATGGAGATGACGTGGCCTTCGCTGGTCGCGGACCGTTCCAGGATGCAGACGCGGGCAGCATCTTCGCCTCACGGTTCGTGTCACGCAGCAACCCCACCTTTGCGACTGTTGGCGTGGACGCCGGCTTTGACTTCAGCGAGATCAGCTTTGCCTCGACAGCCGCGCGTTCAGGAGCGACGCGCAGCGAAGCTCCGCTCAACCAATCGTCACAGGCCAACACAAGCACACGGCGCCAACAGCTGCTTTCCCCACCGCCGTTCGATCCTGACGATCCAGACCCGGATCCAGACCCAGACCCGGATCCAGACCCGGATCCAGACCCGGATCCAGACCCGGATCCAGACCCGGTCAATCCACCCGACCCCACCGACCCTGACGGACCGGATTGGCCGGATGACACGGATCCCGAAGATCCCGCGAATCCGAATTCAAATTTACCCGATCCGCCGGGAGGTGGTATGGACTGGCCGGATCACCCCGATGATCCCGATAGTCCCGATGTGCCGGATGTCCCGGCACCCGGAGCGATCGTTCTCATGTTCGGTGGCTCGCTCCTGAACTCTCGCCGTCGGCGCTGAGCGCAACGAGCATCTCGAACGGAGCAAGAGCCATCGCTTCTGCTCCGTTCCTGTTCCCGGGCGGTTGCCTCATCGCGTCCAGCATCGCGAGGTACAACATCAGTCATGCCTGAACGCGCGATCGACGCGGTGATGTTCGACCTCGGCGGCGTGCTCGTGCGCATCCGTCGCGACTGGACAGCGCAGTGCACGGCCATCGGAATGGCGCCTACACCGCGATCGCTCGAACCCGCCATGTGCATCGCGCGGAGCATCGCACTGGACGGCTGGCAGCGCGGCGACCATTCGCTCGAGACCTGCGAATCCGTCTGGGCATCGTCGCTCGAGCCTGGAACGCCGGCATCCACAGGCCGCGCGCTGCTCGAGGCGATCGTGGACGCTCCGTATGACGGAACCGTGGAACTGATCGACGAGTTGCATGGGCTCGGTGTCGTCACTGGCTGTCTTTCCAACACCAACCGCCTGCACTGGGAGCGGATGATCCGCGAGTTCCCCGCCCTGCGCCGCCTCCAGCATCGGATGGCCTCGCATGAACTGCTCTTGTCCAAGCCGGAACCCGCCATCTATGCGCATGTCACCAGTGTGCTGGGCCTGCCCTCCCATCGCATCCTGCTCTTCGATGACATGGCAGAGAACTGCGAAGGTGCGCGCGCTGCAGGATGGCAGGCGTGCCGGATCGACCACGATGGCCACACGGCAGCACAGATGCGTGGCCATCTCGTGCACCTGGGCGTACCCGTGCGGAGCGAGCCGTGACCGAAGCTCCCCGGCCGGACCACGGGTCGTTGCTGCCATCGCCCCTGCCGACGCGCGGGCTGCTCCCCGCAGGCACCCTCGGCGGCCGCATCAGGGAGCGGCCCGAGGACTTCCTCGTCGAAGAACTCCCGCTGTACGAGCCCAGCGGGGAGGGCGAGCATGTGTATGTCGGCGTGCAGAAGCAGGATGTCCAGCATGTCGAACTCGTCTCGATCCTCTCACGGCACTTCAATGTGCCTGCTTCGGCCATCGGCTTTGCCGGCATGAAGGACCGCCGTGCCGTGACACGGCAGACGGTCAGCATCCATCTGCCGGGGCGTGAGCCGGCAGCGGTGCAACTCCAGCACCCGCAGGTCATGCTCCTCTGGATGACGCGGCACGCCAACAAGTTGCGGCGCGGGCATCTTGCGGGCAATCGATTCGCGATCAGGATCCGCGGTCTCGATCCGCTGAAGGCCACCGTGGTCTGGTCGCGGCTGAAGGACCTCGCGCGAATCGGGGTACCCGACTTCTATGGTCCACAGCGCTTTGGCTACCGGGGCAACAACCACATCATGGGGCTGCATGTCCTTCACGCACGATGGCAGGATGCGCTGGATGAGCTCCTTGGGCTGCGCGGGACCGTCTTCCCGGAGCGCCAGCGTGAGCGGCGGGAGTTCTTCGCGCGCGGCGAGTTCGCCGCGGCACTCGATCAATGGGGCAGGAACGACCATGCCGAGCGCTCGGCACTTCGGACGCTCATCACGGGCAAGTCGCCCGAGTGCGCGGTGCTCTCAGGCGGGAGCATCGTGCGCGACTTCTGGATCGCTGCCCTGCAGTCGGCCGTCTTCAATCGGACGGTGCTGCGCCGGCTCGAGGCCGGCACCCTCGGCACACTGCTCGATGGCGACCGCGCGTACCACCACCGCAGCGGTCGCTCGTTCCGCATCAGTGCGGCCATGCTCGAGGCAGGCTCGGATGTGCTGCCGCGACTGCACGCGTTCGAACTCTCGCCCAGCGGGCTGATGCCGGGTTGCGACTTCGGTCCCGCCGAGGGCGTGCCCGGCGAGATCGAACGCACCGCGTGTGCGGACTTCGGGATCGATCCCGCACTCTTCGCGTCCGGTGCGCTGGCACCAACTGGCGCGCGTCGTCCCTTGCGTGTGGCCGTGACGAATGCGCAGTGCGAAGGCGGCTTCGACGAGCACGGCCCGTACATCCGCGTTGCGTTCGATCTGCCTGCGGGCGCGTTCGCGACGGTCGTGCTGAAGGAACTCCTGGGCGACCAGCTGACCGAAGGCACCGCGGCGGATCGCGCGGACGAACAGGGCACATCGTGAACCTGCTCGTGCGCGGCACGCGGTCGCGCTCGACCGGAGCGCCCGAACCGCCCCTCGCTGCGCGGCCTGGGGAATCGCGTAGGCGGCACGAGCGGTTCCCAACCACGGCGGGAGCCAGCCCAGCCGAGCAACGGATGAGGAACGCGCGCGGAGCCGGGCGCAGCGTGGGCGTCCGCGCGGCAGGGACCCGAGGGACCGCAAGGACGCGCGCAAGCGCAGTCTCGCGCGCTCAGTCGTCGTGATCGTCGTCCTCGTCGGCGACGAAGGGGAACGCTTGGGCGGTGTCGCCGCTCGAGGCGCGCTCGATCACGGACTCGGCGACCCAGATCTCGGCGCGGCCATCGGCGCAGAGCGCCAGGGCATCGCTTGGGCGGCAATCCAGGGCGACGGGGCCTTGGGCCGTTTCCAGCGTGAGCACGGCATGGAACGTGCCTTCCCGCAAGTCGATGATGTCGACGCGCGCGAGCCGTGCCCCGAGTTCGGTGATGACCTGATCCAGGAGATCGTGGGTCTGCGGTCGCTCTGGCTCCTCACCCTTCAAGCGTCGTTCGATCGCGTAGGCCTCGGGAAGACCAATGACGATCGGGAACGATCGGCCGGTCGCCACATCGCGTAGTTCCACAACCTGCATGTCGGCCATCTCGCGAATCAGGATCCGGCTGAGCTCGACTCGGATCGGTGTGGTGGGTTCGGCGGTGCTCAATCCGGGCTCCACGAACTCAGCAGGATGCCAAGGTCCGATCCGCCGATCTCGCAGTTGCCATCAAGGTCACCTGCGCACGACGCGCAGGACCCGCACGCGCCCCATCCCCCGAGCAGGATCGCGAGATCCGCACCATCGACATCACCATCGCCGTCAAGATCGCCCACTGGAGGCGCAAGCGCAGCGGCCATCGCGACGGCCGCGCCCGCGTCGAGCCGCCCTGCGCCGGTGAATTCGTCGACCCCGGCAGGCAACATGTCGACACTGGTGGCCGCGAAGATCGACCGGACCTGGGCGTTCGTCAGGCTCGGATTGGCCCCGAGCATCAAGGCCACGGCACCGGCGACATGCGGTGCAGCCATGCTGGTGCCGGTTCGGGTGATCACGCCACCCGAGGTCGTGAGGCTCAGCACATTCTCGCCCGGTGCAGCAAGATCCACTTCGGCTCCGTAGTTCGAGTTGACCCAACGCAGGTTGAGGTGGGTGGTGGCCGCCACCGCGATCGTCTCCGGCCAGCGCGCGGGGAACGCAGGCGCAGGCAGGTTGTTGTTGCCCGTGGCCGCCACCATCGGCACATTGAGCGCTTCACCGTAGAGCACCGCATCACGCAGCAACTGCCCGCCGGCGTTGGATTGCAGGCTCATGTTGACGACATCCGCCCCATGGTCGATGGCCCACACCAGGCCCTCTGCGACCCACTGCTCGAAGAAGGTGCACGGGTTGACGACGACGATCGGCAGGATCTTGGCATCCCAGCACATGCCAGCGATGAGCGCGGCGTTGTTGCCTGTGGCAGCGGCGATGCCCGTGACATGCGTGCCGTGGCCGCCGCAGGTATCCGTGGTCACGGTGGACTGCTGCGGCACGTTCCAGCCTGTCAGGATCCTGTTGCCAAACTCCGCCAGCGGCTGAACGCCACCATCCAGGAAGGCGATGGTCAGGCCAGTCGATGACGCTTGGCTCCACGCCGACACGGCGTTGACATCGGACCCGGGCACACCACCGGACTGTCCGGTGTTGCGCAGCGCCCACTGCTCCGGGAACGACGGATCATTGGGAAGATCGGCGAGCGACCCTGAACCATCGGGCTCGACCACCTCGAAGCCTTCCCAGGATCCAGCGAGCATGGCGCACGCACCAACGGGTTCGGTGCCGTTGGGAAACTCGAGCACGATCCAGCGATCAAGGCCGATGCGACTGGCCACGGGGTCCATGGCTCGGGCGGCACCCGCGCTGCCGGTCACGCGACCACCAAGTGCATCGAGGCACGCGGCTGCGCGCTCCGGAAGCTGTTGGACCGCTGGGCCCGGCTCCCACGCCCACGCAGCCACCTTGGCCTGCGCCCTGACGGGCGCTTGGGCGATGGCGGCTGTGAGGATGATGGTCGCCAAGGCGGGCATTGACTCTCCGGGAAAGCGTAGGTCGCCGCCAAAGCGCACGCCCGGGCGGCTGCCGACTAGGATCCGGCCCCCCAATCGTGCCATCCGCCCGGCTCCACGCCAAGCGTTGATTCGGAAGGACGGGCCCAAAGTTGACCGCTATCTGCATTCTCAAGGACCCCAGATGCCCGCCGGACTGCACACCTTCACCAGCGAATCCGTTTCCATGGGTCACCCAGACAAGGTCAGCGACCAGATCTCGGACGCTGTCCTCGACGCCATGCTTGCCCAGGATCCCCTTAGCCGCGTGGCCTGCGAGACGCTGGTGACCACTGGTTTGGCGGTGGTTGCAGGCGAGGTCACGACCAAGGGCTTCGTCGATGTGCAGAAGGTGGCGCGCGACACGATCAAGCGCATCGGCTACACCGAGGCTGGCGTCGGCTTCGACGCCGACAGCTGCGGCGTGGTCGTGACGCTGCACGCGCAGAGCCCCAACATCTCGCAGGGCGTCGATACCAAGGTCGGCAAGAAGAAGAAGGCCCAGGGTGCCGGTGACCAAGGCATGATGTTCGGCTTCGCGTGCAAGGAGACGCGCTCGCTGATGCCGCTGCCGATCTCGCTCTCGCACCGCCTGGTGGCGCGTCAGGCCGAAGTGCGCGAGAAGGGCATCATCAAGGGCCTGCGCCCCGATGCGAAGAGCCAGGTCGCCGTGCAGTACGACGGGCTGAACCCGCGCCGCATCGAGAATGTGGTGCTCTCGACGCAGCACTCTCCCGACTGGAACACCCGCCAGGATGCCTTGCACGACGCCGTGACCAAGCACATCATCAAGCCGGTCCTCGGCGACCGGTGGCACGACGGCATCAAGGTCTTCGTGAACCCGACCGGCTGCTTCGAGATCGGCGGGCCTCACGGCGACTGCGGCCTGACCGGCCGCAAGATCATCGTGGACACCTACGGCGGGCGCGGCCGCCACGGCGGCGGCGCCTTCAGCGGCAAGGACCCAAGCAAGGTCGACCGCAGCGCTGCCTACATGGCGCGCTACATCGCGAAGAACATCGTGGCGGCCGACCTCGCGGATGTCTGCGAAGTGCAGGTCGCGTACGCGATCGGCGTCGCCGAGCCGACGAGCGTGCTCATCGACAGCCACGGGACCGGCAAGGTGAGCGACCTGGCGCTGGCCAAGCTCGTGCGCTCGCACTTCGACCTGACGCCAGCCGGCATCATCCAGACGCTGGACCTGCTGCGCCCGATCTATTCCCCCACCGCCTATCACGGCCACTTCGGCCGCGAACCCGGTGAGGGCGGCAAGGGCACCTTCACCTGGGAACGCACCGATGTGGCGCCGAAGCTCGCCAAGGCAGCCCGGCGCATGGTGCGGGCGTGAGCGCAAGCCCAGCGCGGGCGGCGGCATTCGGTCGACTGGCGCGCCACGCCGCGGACTATCCCGAGTTCTCCTTCGGTGATGATGCACCCGCGGGGCTTGAGCCGCGGGATGCTGCACTCGCCCGAGCGATCGAGCAGTCCACGCTCCGCCACTGGCGCGCGCTCGCGCCTGTGCTCAGTGCGTGCGTGACGCGGCGCTTTGACGAAGTGCAGCCCGAGGTCCGCGGTGTCCTCATGGGCAGTGCGGCACAGTTGCTCGTGCACGATCGGCTGCCTGACCACGCGGTCGTCGACGACGCCGTCGAATGGACCAAGCTCGAGGTGCACGCCCGGCCGGCGGCCTTCGTGAATGCCGTGCTCCGCAAGGTGATCGCGCTCCGTGGCGGCCTGCTCGAGGCCAAGGACCCGGATGCCGCGCGCTGGCGCGAACGCCGCGATGCACTGCCCTTGTCCGACGGGCGCGTGCGGCTCCTCAACGATGCACTCCTTCCCGAGAGTCAGGTCCAGCGGCTGTCGGCGCAGTGCAGCATCGGTCGTGCGCTCTTCGAACACTGGACGAGCACCAAGGGATTCGAGCCTGCGGTCGCGCTGGCCGTCCAGTCGCTCGTGCAGCCAGGTCTGACCGTGACCGGGATCCCGGCAGGTGCGGTCGATCCGACGACCAAGGAGCCCTGGCCGATGGCGCCGCACGACGCCCCCGGCTTCATGGTGTGGGAGGGCGGGCACGAGCAACTGATGGTGGCCCTGCATGCACACCCCGAGGCGCGCGTGCAGGACCCGGCGAGTGCGCGTGCGATCGATGCCTCTCGGCATCTGCAACCCGCACGCATCCTCGATGCGTGTGCCGGACGAGGCACGAAGACGGCGCAGTTGGCATCGGCCCATCCGGCTGCCGAGATCGTGGCCACCGATGTCGATGGGCCTCGGCGTGCGGCGCTGCGCCAGCGCTTCAAGGGCCACCCGCGCGTGAAGGTCGTGGGCCCCGAGCAGCTGGCCTCGTTCGGCGCGGGCTTCGACCTGATCCTGCTCGATGTTCCCTGCTCGAACACCGGCGTGCTCTGCCGGCGCGTCGAGGCGAAGTACCGATTCAGTGCCAAGGGCCTGGCGAGCTTGGTCGAGCTGCAGCAGCGCATTGCGCTCGACCACGCGCCGCTCCTGGCCCGCGGGGGGCGACTGCTGTGGTCAACCTGCAGTCTGGAGCAGGCAGAAAACCGCTCGCAGGCGGAGTGGCTCTCGCGCAGGCTGAAGTGGCGCGTCGAGCATGACGAGGCGATGGCTCCCGTGGGCGTTCCCGGTTCGCCGGCGAATGCCGTACGCAATGGCTCCTATCACGCGCTATTGGGTTCGTGACGGCGAATCACATCGATCGGGCCCGGCCGCGCCATGCTGCAGCGAGGCGAAGCGCTCGATGCAGCTCAAGCGCCGCGCTCGACGGCCGCGAAGAGCTCGTACATCCGCTCGGCGCTTGCTGCTTCGTAGCACTGCGCGCGGAATGCCGCGTTGGACATCACGCGACTGATCCGGCCGAGGGCCTGGATGTGCTCAGCAATGCGGTCAGGCGGGCTCACGAGCAGGCAGACCAGGCTGACGGGGCGATGATCGATCGCATCCCAATCGATGGGTTGCGCAGGACGGCCGATCGCCAACCGGACCGCCCGTGTACCGGGGCACTTGCCGTGGGGAATCGCGAGTCCCTCGCCGATGCCCGTCGATCGCTGCTGCTCGCGCTCCCACACCGAATCGCGCAGGACCACGGCATCGCCGATGTCCCCCTGCGCAGCGAGCATGTCGACGAGTTCATAGATCGCATCCTGCCGCGTCAATGCATTCAGCGGCACACGGATCGTCGCGGGCGTGAGGATGTCGAGCAGTGCGCTCGGCATGGGGTCGGGGACTCTACCACCGCCGCTTCGGCGCGTGTCATCGGTGCAGTTCGGCCTCGAGCCGCTTCTGTTCCTCGGCGGCAAGGCGCTCGGCCTCGGCAAACGCCGCCTGCGCCTCCATCTCGCGGCCGGCACGCGCGCAGGCATCGGCCAGTGCCTCCCAGAGACCCCGCGCGGCCGGAGCCATGCGGACAGCCTCTTGCAAGGTGGCGACCGCCGCGTTGTTCTGCCCGAGACGAGCAAGGCCGTTGGCCTTGACGAGCATCGCACCGGCATTGCCCGGCGCCAGCTCGAGCGTGCGATCCACCAGCGCGATGCCCTCGTGGACCTCGCCATCGCCGGATCCACGCTCGACCAGGACCACGCTCAAGCGCCGGAGCCCGTTCAGGCTGTCGGGACGCGCCGCGACCCAGGCGCGGGCTGCCTCGATGGCCTCCTCGTTGCGCGCTTCGGACATGAGCCAGAGGATCTCCTCCTCGCGAATCGCTTCCCACGCCGGATGCCCGGCCAACGCGTCCGCGACCCAGGCACGCGACTCATCGCCCCGGCGAGCCGCGCGGAGGATGCGCGCCACGCTCATGGCGATGATCTCGTTGGTGGCCTCGGCATGCATGGCCTGCAGCAGTTCGAGGGCGCGCGCATGATCACGCTTCACGGCAGCGAGCCACGCCAGGCGCATGCTGAATTCGCGGTCCCGCGATGGCAACACGGCCCATCCCCCTTGGCCGATCGAGCGTGCGCGCGAGTACCACGCCGAGGCCGCATCGACGAGTTCGAGGGTCTCGCGGTCCGGGAGCACACCGTCGGCATCGAAGACCATCTGCTCGGCCACGAGCACCTTGCGATCCAGTCGATCCGCCGTCCACGCAGCCACGCCAGCAGCGGCAGTCGGCAGGACCACGGCGAGCGCGCCCACCGCGGCGATCACCGCCACGGCGCCGGCAGCACGCAGTCGTCCGGCTTGGCGCAGCACCACCCCAAGCGCCGAGGCATCGCGCGACGCAAGCGCGCACCACCCAGTCCAGACGACCCATGTGATGCACGCCGCAAGCCCGCTTGCAAAGAGCAAGGGCAGCAGCGAATACGCGGCCAGGAACGACACGCCACCGACAGCGGCGATGAGGACCTCGTTGGCGATGGAGAGATCGAAGAGCCTGGCCGCCGCGGGCACCGACTGGCCCGGCCCTGCACCGAAGCCGAACGAGAGCGCCTGCTTGGGACACGCGCTCACGCAGTCCATGCACTTCATGCAGCCGCTGTCGACGACCATGCGGAAGTCGCGAACTTCCTCGTGCACGCGGACATTGCTCGTGCAGACCGCCGTACAGTGGCCACACTGATCGCATGCATCACTCACGCGGATGCGTGCGCGCGCGAAGCGATCGAGCGGTGCGAAGAAACCGCCATAGGGACAGGCGTAGGTGCAATAGCCCTTGTTGCCGAGGAAGACGACCGTGAGCGCCCCGCAGACCAGCAGGAACGGGATCCCGACCGCCCAGCCAGGGAAGGCGGTCCAGTAGTCGTCGGTCACCAGCTTCATGCTGAAGCCGGGCCAGGTCAGGTCCGGCTGCATGATCGGGGCCAGAGCGAGCCGGTAGACCAGCGGCCACACGAACATGTACAGCGCCAGGAGGAAGGGCAGCCAGAGGAGCACTCGGCTGCGAAAGGGCCGCGGGCGGATGCCCAGGCGCGCCAGCAGCGCGGCGCACGCATCCTGCAGCAGCACCACATGGCACCCCCAGCCGCAGAACCAGCGTCCCAGGATCGCCGTGCTGCCCAGGGCAAGCGCAAAGAAGATCGTGCCGACGGTGATCACGCCGTGCTTGACGGTTTCCATCGTCTCGCTCGGCTCGATCGGCGCCAGCGTGGTCTCCGCCCAGAGCCAGTGGAGCACATGCACGATCATCAGCGCCTGGACCACGAGCAGCACGGTGAAGCGCTTGCGGGACATCCTGCTCACCGGTGCCGTCCGTTGGCCCGCGGCTGGCAGCACCCTGAGCGAGAGGTGGCGTGGTTGGCAGTCGGATGGCATGGGGTGTGCTCCTCGCGCCAAATCTATACTCATGACGATGCCACGCGATTACTACGAGGTCTTGGGGGTCAAGCGTGACGCGTCCGCCGACGAGCTCCGTCGCGCGCACCGCAAGCTCGCCCGACAGTGGCACCCCGACATCAACAAGACTCCCGAAGCCGCTGCGAAGTTCGCCGAGGCGCAGGAGGCGTACGACGCCCTGTCCGATGCCGACAGGCGAGCCCGCTACGACCGGTTCGGCCACGCGGGGCTCCAAGGCGGTGCCGGTGCAGGAGCGGCCGACCAGCCGTTCGGGGGCGGCTTCGGCGGGTTCGATCCATCGCAGATCGACCCTGAGATGTTCGAGCAGATCTTCGGCGGCATGGCTGGTGGCGGACGGGCGCGGGGCCGATCGCGCGGACCCTCCAAGGGTCAGGATCGCCACGCCGAGATCACCGTGCCGTTCCAGGTATCGATCCTTGGTGGGCGTCATGGCATCGGCAGCGGCGAGCATGCGCTCGATGTCCAGATTCCTGCTGGCATCGAGGATGGCACCCAGCTGCGCGTTCGCGGTCAGGGTGAGCCCGGGAGCAACGGCGGCCCTGCGGGCGACCTGATCGTCACGGTTCAGGTCGCGACCCATCCGGACTTCCGTCGCGACGGTGACGACATTCTCCGCGAGGTGCACATCTCGATCTTCGATGCGGTACTCGGCGCGAAGATCGATGTCCCCCTGCTCAAGGGCACGGTCATGCTCACGATCCCGCCCGGCACCGGGAGCGGCAAGCGCCTGCGTGTGCGCGGTCAAGGTGTGCGCCGAGCCACCGGAGCATCGGGTGACTTCCTCGCCATCGTGCAGATCGACGTCCCGGAAGGCCTCTCCGACGAGGACCGTGCGGCGCTTGAGGCGATGCGCGAGTCGGTGCGAAGCCGCGAGCCGTGATGCCGTCCTCGCGATCAGCGCGCGTAGCGCTGTCGGGCCTCGTGGATCGCCTTGCGGCACTTGGCGGCATCGTGCACGCATGTCCACGCCAGCCTGGCCGGCGCGCGGGGCGAGCGGCGGATCGCGACATGGCCCAGGCCGAGCAGCCATTCGGACTTCGTCGCGCCGGCATCCACGCACTCGGCATCGCGCAGGGGCATGGCTTGGACCCGCGGCACGGCGCCCGAACGCACGATGACCCGGCGATCCGTGAGCACATACACGCGGCTCCACCAGTCGCTGGCTGCCCACGCGAGCCGTGCGACCACGATCACGCCACCTGCCGCGACGGCATGGGACGCATCCCAGGGCACGCTCGAATCCGCGGTCGCTGCAAGCAGGCCGAGCGCGACGACGATCCCCATGCACGACACCCGCACGCTGACGAGCGGGATGAGCAGCGCCGACGGCTTGACCGCAAGCAGGATGATCTCGCCGTCATCCAGGCACTCCTGCACACCCGGATGCGCGACGACCTCGAGCGCCAACTCCGCGGCCGGAGCCTGCGGACTCACCGGATCACCTCGCGGCGCAGCACGCCGATGTATGGCAGGTTGCGGTACTCGTCGTCGTAGTCAAGTCCGTAGCCCACCACGAATTCGTCCGGAATGTCGAAGCCCGTGTACTCGCACGGCGTCGCCATGGCCTCGGGCTTGTCCTTGCGCACCAGGACGCATGTGGCGACGCTCGCTGCACCCTTGGCCATGATCTCATGGCGCAGCAGTGAGAGCGTGCGGCCCGTGTCCAGGATGTCATCGATGATCAGGGCGTGCGCGCCCTCGAGGCCGGCAGGCAGCGCACCACGGATCGCCGCACCCCTGCTCTCGGTGCTGATGCCGGGATAGCTCGAGACCGTGACCAGGCCCAGCCGTAGCCGATGCGGCAACTGCCGCATCAGGTCGGCGGCGAAGACCAGGCCTCCGGTCATCACCGGTACCAGCAGCAAGCGACCTTCACGGCCCGAGTAGTCCGAGGCGATCAGGGCGCCAAGCTCGGCCACGCGCCGTTCGATCGCCGCGCGGTCCACGAGCACCCGCTCGATGTCGTGGTCGAGCTGTGGCGATCGGTGCATCATGCGCCCTTCCCCACGCGCTCCATCACGCGCGCCTGGACGGTCTTGGCATCGACCGTCCCGCCCGAGGCCTTCATGACATGACCCATGATGCGGCCCATCGCCGCCATCTTGCCCGCACGCAGGTCTGCGGCAGCCTGGGCATTCGCCGCGAGAGCAGCGTCGACCCAGGCATCCAACGCACTGTCGTCGCGCACGATCACCATGCCGGCGCGCTCGGCCGCGGCGCGGGGCTCATCGTCGCCGTCACAGAGCATGCCGAAGAGCGCGTCGGCCGAGCCGGCGTTGATGGTTCCCTCGTCGCGGAGCGCCATGATCCCCGCGACCTGCAGCGGCGTGATGCCCGCTCGGTGCAGCGGCCTTTGGCGCTCGTTGGCGTGCTTCATGCCGACATTGAGCAGGAACTTGGCGATCGCCAGCGCCGCAGCCGGCACGCTGCCAGCGTGGGCCACGCACGCGTCGTAGAAGTCGCTGAGGTCAGGCTCGGCCAGGATCTGTTCGGCATCCTTGCGGGCGAGCCCCCAGCTGCCGAGGTAGCGCTGTGCGCGGGCGGCGGGCAGTTCGACGAGCTCGCCACGCACGCGCGCGAGCCATGCATCATCGACCTCGACCCAGACGAGGTCAGGATCGGGAAAGTAACGATAGTCGTGGGCGTCTTCCTTCTCGCGCTGCAGCACCGTGATCAGGCGCACATCATCCCAGCCGCGTGTGGCCTTCATGCCTCGGCCCATCACGCGTCCATCCTGCTGCCATGCCTCGACCTGCCGCACCGCCTCATGTTCGATCGCGCCCTTGAGCGCACGGAAGGAATTCAGGTTCTTCACCTCGACCACCGGCGTGCGGACCTCGGTGCCGTCGGCAAGCGTGATCGCCAGGTTCACATTGGGCTCGAACCGCATATGGCCCTTCTGCATGATGCCTTCGGTCACGCGCAGGTAGCGGCAGAGATCGCGGAGTTCCTGCGCGAACTGCACGACCTCGTCCGCCGTCGTGAAGTCGGGCGCCGTGACAACCTCGAGCAGCGGCGTACCCGCGCGATTGAGGTCGACGAGTGAACCCTCGTACTCATGACCACCGGGGAGTTCATGGCCGAGCTTGCCGGTGTCCTCCTCAAGATGCGCGCGGATGATGCCGATGCGGCGACCGCTGCCCTCGAGGCTCCAGGCGCCATCGGTGCACAGCGGCCGGTCGTACTGGCTGATCTGGTAGCCCTTGGGAAGATCCGGGTAGTAGTAGTTCTTGCGGTCCCAGCGACAGCGTCGCGCGATCGAGCAGCCCAGGGCCATCCCGACCTTCATCGACATCTCCACGGCGCGGCGGTTCATGACCGGCAGCGCACCCGGCAGTGCCATCACCAAGGGATCGACCAGCGTGTTGGGTGACGAGTCATACTGGCCGGGGTGGGCGAGGCTCGGCGCCCGCGTGAACATTTTGGTCCGCGTGGCGAGCTCGATGTGGATCTCAAGGCCGATGATCAGCCGGGTCGAGGCGATCGCGGGCATCTGCGTCGGGGCCATTCGTGGCATGATACGAGGCATCGCCGGAGGCCCCATGGACCCGATCTGCCTCGCCACCATCCTCATGTTCGCCACTGACCCACCGCGTCCGCTCGTCGATGTCGCACTCCGGCCGAGCCGGCGCTACATCGCACCCGACGCACCAATCACCATCGAGGTGGATGGATCGGCGCGCCCCGGGCTGTCGGTCCAGGTGCTCGACTCGATCGGGCAGAGGGTTGGAGCGGTGATTCCCGGCGCGCCCGCCGTCGACCTGCGCGATGCCTTCACGGCGGCTCAGGCTCCTGAACGGGCGGTGTTCGTGCAGGCGTTCATCGGGGAGGAAGCCGTCGGTTCACCATTGGTCCTCGAGCCGCTCCGTGCTGCACCGGCATGCCGCACGATCCGCGCCACCGGCCCACGCGCACGCGGTCCATTCACCAAGGTGGTGGGCTGGGGCTCGTCCGTGCTGCCGGGGTGTGAGGCGGAGGCCGCATCGGTTGCACCCACCTGGATCGCTGGCGATCCCGTGGTCACATCGGGCTGGCGCATCTATCCCGAACGCGATGCCATCATCGACACCGACAAGGGGCCGATCCGGATCGCCTTCGCCCCCGATGTCGCGCCCGGCACCGTGTGGACGACGCTGCAACTCGCCGAGGACGGGTTCTATGACGGCACGAGCTTCCATCGCATCGTGCCGCAGGATGCGCAGGGCCATCCGTTCGTGATCCAGGGCGGGGATCTGCACGGCTCAGGCAACGGCACGCCTGGCTTCAATGTCGCGCTTGAGCCGAGTTCGCTGCCCTTCGACTACGGCGTGGTCGGCATGGCTCGTGCCGACGAACCCCACAGCGCGGGCAGCCAGTTCTTCATCGCACTCTCGCGTGAGGGCACATCGCGGCTCGATGGCCAATACTGCGCCTTTGCCTATGTGATCGATGGCGCCTCGACGATCAACCGGATCGCTGCACTGCCCATCGATGATCCCGCGACCGGACGGCCCGTCAAGGCACCGCGCATCGAAGCCATGAAGCTCGTGCCGGCCCCGCCGCGTCTTGCCAAGGTCGACCGCACCGGCCAGCGCATCGATCGCGCCACAGCGCCGCCACCCGAACGCGACACGCGCTGACCGGCAGGCTCAGAGCTCGGTGTACTTGTCGCGGCGGCCACGCGCCTTCTCGACGGGGTACTTCTCGGCGTTGCGCTTGATCTTGGCCTGCGCTGCCTCGGCGAGATCGATGTCGAAGGCATCCGCCAGGAGGATCGAGAAGAGGAACACATCAGCGACCTCCTCGCGCACCCGCGCCACGGCCGCGGCATCGAGCCGCTTGCACTCATCGGTCGTCTTCCAGAGGAAGACTTCCTGAAGCTCGGCAGCCTCGATGGCCAGCCCTTGCGCGAGGTTTTTCGGATCGTGGAACTGCGCCCAGTCGCGCTCATCGCGGAAGGCAAGGATGGCCCGACGGATCGACTCGAGCCGATCTGGTGCGACCTCCATCATCAGCGACCGGCCGGCTGATGCATGTTCACGGTCACCTTGGTCATGCGCGGTGCCTTCTCCGGCGTGCCGTTGCGACGATCACGCAGCGGCGTGGCAGCGAGCTTCTCGACCACATCCATGCCCTTGGTGATCTTCCCGAATGCCGTGTACTGGCGATCGAGGTGCTGGCAGTGCTCACGGGTGAGGCACACGAAGAACTGGCTGCCGGCACTGTCGGGATGACCGCTGCGCGCCATGCTCAGGACGCCGGGAACATGCGGGCGATCGTTGAACTCGGCCTTGATGGTCCAGCCGGGGCCTCCCGTGCCGTCACCCTTGGGGCAACCGCCCTGGATCACGAAGCCGGGAAGGATGCGGTGGAAGGCCAGACCGTCGTAAAACCCCTTGCGGGCGAGCTTCAGGAAGTTCTCCGCGTGCCCGGGGGCCACATCGTTCCAGAGCTCGAGTTCAAGGGTTCCGTGGTCAGTCTCGACGGTGACGGTGGGGTAAGCCATGATGAGTGGACTGTAGCAGGCGTGCGCCCGCGGTTCGTGCCTTGGGCCGAGAGCGCTCGGATGACTGCATCAGGGCGTGATGCCGCGACCGGCGGTGAGCCGCTCCGCACGCTCGGCGAGGAGCCAGAGCGCACCATCGGCCTCCCAGCACGCTCCGCTCACGAGCATGGCCGTACCAACCGGAGCGATCCGCGCAGCCTCTTCCATGCGTTGCACGGCCGCGCATGGCACGAACTGCATGCGTCGCTGCAGGCCAAGGTCGTTGTCGAAGGTCAGCGCGTACCACGCGCCCGTGAGCGCATCACGCTCGATGGTGCATCGTTGGCGCTGCAGCGACCGGACCGGAGTCGGTGGAGGGCCACCCGGGTTGGCGACCGCCGCGCTCCTTGGTGCGGTTCCCGCGCGCTGCTCAAGCGCGCGCTCAAGCCTTGCGGCAACATCCTCGGGGGCGCTCGCACCCTCGCCGAGCGCCGCGTCGAGTCGCGCCTCGACAGAGCTGGCAGCGTGCTCGGGCGCGGTGGTGCCCGTGGCAGCCGGACTCGTGGGCTTAGGCGTGCGTTCCACTCGGGCCACATCGACCGGTGCGCTTCCCCCGGGCGGCACCATGGTCACCTGCGCCGTCATGGGCGGTTCGCCATCGAGGCGCGTGGCGAAGGTGGGCACGATGAAGTTCATGCCGCGGTAGGTCGTGATGATGCCATTGAGCCGGAACCAGACCGGCCCACTGGCCTGGGCCATGGCAGCGCGGAAGTCCGCGAGCAACGGGCTGGGCAAGAGCGGCGCACGGCGTTCGACGGTACCGAGGTACTTGCGCTGGGGAATCGCCACCAAGCCGCCCGTGACGGTCCGCTCGATTCGCACCACCAGACCGACCACATCGCTGCGATCAGGCAGGAGCGGTGGACGCGACCGGCTCGCCGTGGAGGTGATGTTGGCGTTCACCGGCGCCGTGGAAGCGGATGGTGCCGACGCAGCGGGCGGCGCTGCTGGAGCGCTCGCGGGAACTTGAGCTGACGCTGCTGAGCCGATCGCGATAACCGCGTACTGCACCAGCGACCAGTGTTGACGCGCCATCATCGGCATGCCACTATATCGGCTCGCCAGCAACGCTGGCCGCGTACCCAAGTGGCCTAAGGGGCTAGATTGCAAATCTGGTATTTCGTGGGTTCAAATCCCACCGCGGCCTTACGAAACGACCCCGCCACTCGGCGGGGTCGTTGTCGTTTGGGGATCTGCCGACTGCGTGGCTCGCCGCGCAGGGTTGGGCTCGCTTCGCGATCGTCAGCGACCGCGGACCTCGCCGACCTTGCCCGAAGGATTCACGTCGAAACCCGCCCGCGGCTTTTCCTGCGCGTCGTAGAGCACGCTGCCGCTGGCACCGTCGAGCAGCGTGAAGGCATCGATCCGCATGCGTTCGTTGGTGTCGAACCACTGCACGCTGGCTTGGCCCCCCGCGAGCGTGCTGGCATCGATCCGGCGCGCACCACCCTGGTCGAACCACTGCAGGCTGGTCTGGCCATCCGCAAGCGTGAACGCATCGAGTCGGCGATTCTCGCCGCCATCCAGCCATTGCAGGCTTGCGACGCCGTCAGTGAGCGTGAAGGCGTCGAGCCGCTTGCGTTCGCGAGTGTCGAACCACTGCATGCTGGCCTGGCCGTCCGCCAGGGTCGACGCATCCATGCGCAGGCGACCCGCACCGTCGAACCAGTGCAGGCTCGACTGGCCATCGGGCAGGGTCGTGCCATCGAGCCGCCGGGTACCCTCGGGGTCGAGCCAGTGCAGACTCGCCTGGCCATCGGCGAGCGTGAAGACATCCACGCGCACGGTCTCATTGGTGTCGTACCACTGCATGCTGGCGCCCCCATCGGAGAGCGTGAAGGCATCCATGCGGAGGTTGCCGGCGGTGTCGAGCCACTGCAGGCTGGCTTGGCCGTCAGCGAGCGTGAAGATGTCCATGCGGCGACGCTCGCGATCGTCGAACCACTGCATGCTCGCCTGGCCATCCGGCGTCGTGAAACCGTCGATGCGCTCGCGGCCTCCGGAATCGATCCACTTGAGGCTGGAGTTGCCGTCGCCAAGCACGAAGGCATCGAGGCGATCCTGCCCGGAGCGATCGGCGATCTTGAAGCTCGCCTGGCCATCGCGCAGGGTGGAGAGGTCGACGCGCCGGGTCTCGCCGACATCGAAGAGTTGCAGGCTGGCCTGACCCGTGGGCAGCGTGAACGCATCCAAGCGGCGGCGACCGGTTCGATCGAAGAACTGCAGGCTGGCCTGGCCATTCTCGAGCGTGCCCATGTCCATGCGCCGATACTGGTCCTGATCGAAGAACTGCATGCTCGACTGGCCGCTGGCGAGCGTGAAGACATCGAGTCGGATGCCCCCGAAGACATCGCTCCACTGCATGGCGGCATCGCCTTCACCGGTGGTGAAGGCGTCGAGGCGAAGGGCTCCATTGGCGTCGTACCACTCGGTCGAGGCATCGCCGTTGTCGGCGGCATACGCGATGAATCGCTCCATCCCGTTGCCATCGACGATCTCGAGCTTGCGCACCCGGAGTTCACTGCGGTTGGACGCGGTGTAGGCCACGACGCACGCCCCGATCGCGAGCGCCGCGAGGATGTTCATGGTCGTGCGCTGGCGTGCGACCGTGGCTTCAAGTTGCTGGACCCGCTCGTCGATGGTTGGCATGGTTCACCTCGGTCCCAAGACGGTACCCGAAGTGCCCGGAGATCCGAACGATTCCCCCTGCGCGACCTGCTCAGCCCCAGTCGCCAAGCAGGATGGCCAGATCACCCCCATCCACCACACCGTTCAAGCTCAGGTCGGCCGGACTGACGGCCCCCTGTCCCCACTGTCCAAGCAGGATCGCCAGGTCCGCGCCATCCACCACGCCACTTGAGTTGAGGTCGGCTGGTCGGTTCGATGGCGGCAGGTAGTTCACGACCAACAGCGGTTGATTGGCAGAAGCCTCTCGCGCATCGAACCGCTTGACCGTGGTCGCTGTGGCCTCATTGCCCTTGATGACCCAACCGTGGTTGGACGAGGGATTGTTGATCCAGCCCTGGACATCAGCCACGAGTGCAGCGGTCGAGTTCCAGGTGTAGAACCCGACCGACGAGACGCTCTTGGTCGCACTGGGCGTGCTCGTGAACACCCCACCGGGCGTCGGCCAGAGAACGGTCGGGTAGACCTGGTAGTTCCAGGTGCTGTCGCCGATGCCAGCGTTGGCACCCGCTCCACCGAACGCGAAGGCCGTGCCCTCGGTCCACGGCAGCGAGCAGCGATGCAGGCCGACGGTCTGCGAACCCGATTGCGTCTGGCTCATGGAGAGCCGGAGCGTGACGCTGGTGATGGTGCTGCCCGCCGGAATCGCGCTGAAGTTGAAGCGCATCAAGCCGCGGCGGATGGTGGCACCTCCATTGTCGCCGACACGGCCCGCGTAGACGTTGTAGGCAGCGCCGAGGGCATACTCGCCGGTGGGATCCTCGATGAGCGTGGCATCGGCCGCCGAGCCAAGCTGGATCGAGTCGGCTTGGACGGCGATGCAGGGCAAGGCCGCCAGAAGCACCATGGACCAAGAACAACGCACGCTTCAACCCCACGCCGAGAGAAGCATGCCGAGGTCGGAGCCATCGACCAGACCGTTCTCGTCGATGTCCGCGTCGCCAGGACCGCCCCACTGGGAGAGCAGCAGAGCCAGATCGCCGCCGTCGACCGTTCCGTCCTGATTGATGTCTTCAGGGCGCGGGGCGCCGTCGACCGTGATGGTGACATTGATCGTGCTTGAGTAGAACTGGCGGCCCGGGAGATTCTCGTCGCTTGACTGCACCTGCACGGTGGCCGGGTACGAGCCTGGAGCCATCGCGGCGCTGCCCGGAAGCCGCAGCCGGATCGTGGCCGGGGTTGCGCCCACCTGCGAGCCGATGCCCGCAACCGCGGAGATCGACTGGCCCGACGAGGTGGTGCCGTCGATGAGGAGCAGCGACGCCGTGCCCGCGAACCCGAAGTTGGCGATCGTGACATCGATCTCGGCGTTGGCGGTTCCGACCGCGAAGGACCAAGCCAGGGCCCGCGTGTCCTGATCGACCGTGGTCGAGAACGACGGATTGGCGTGTGCACTCACCTGCACGGAGACCGGGAGCTGGATCGTTGGATTCGCGGCCGCCTGCGCCGTAGTCGAGACCGTGACGATGCCCGAGGCGATTCCGGCCGACGAGGTGTCGAGCGCCAGCTGTCCGATCGCGGTGGCCGGCGCGAGCGGAGCCTGGCCGCTGGCCGAACCCACCACGGACTGCGAACCCGACACCGAGAAGGGAAGATCGTCGATCCCCGCTGCCCAGACGAAACTCGCCACATTGCTCACGACCGCTCGCACGGGTACGGCGGCACCGACCAGCACCCGGGGCGGAAGCGCCTGCAGGGTGGCCGACATCGCCGCGGGAATCTGGTACTCCATGATCAAGGGCATGTGGTCGCTCGCCTCGTGGAGCGAATCGGCGAGCGCGTTGCTGCGAGCGATGTTGCTGGGGTAGTAGGTGTTGTTGCCGGTATTGATGGCAATGTCGTAGTGATTGCCATCGTTGCCAAGCGTGCGGACCGTGCCGGGGAGGTAGGCCAACCCCATACCATCATTGAGCGCAGCGGTGAAGAGCTGCAGGTCGAATCGATCATCCACGCCCCCACCGACGAGGTTCGAGGTCGTCAGCCGGGGCGACTGGGTGTGCTTGATCGCATTCGACGCGCCGGTCCAGTTGGCCGTGCCCCAAGGATCGATCGCCGGATGCACGCCACCAGTCGTCATCGCCTCGTATCCCGACTCGGTGTTGGTGTACATGTTGTAATCACCGAGGAAGATGATGTTGCTGCCGGCAGGCAGCGTGTCGGCGTTGTTGCGCAGCGTCGTGACGCCGGTCAAGCGCTCCGCTTCATTCGCGCTGCCAGTGCTGGACTTGAGGTGCGAGCTGTACACATAGAGCCGCGCTGCCGTGCTCGTGTAGCCGCTGAGCTGGAGCAGCCAGCGATCGCTCTTTCGGCCACCGCCAGTGACCAGATCAAGGTGACCGCTGGTGATCTCCGTGAGGCGGCCCGTTCGGTAGAAGAGAGCCTGCGCACCCGTCGCGTTGTCTTCCGATGAACTCGTCGTGTAGGTCGCCAGCGTGTAACTCACACCAACGGGCGCAGAAGCGGCCAAGAGAGTGCCGAGCGGACCGACCGCAGCCTGTGTGCACTCCTGGAAGCAGATGATGTCGATGGGCTGGGCAGGTCCGATCGCATCGTCGGCATGGCACGCCGCGAAGACGGCCTGAAGATCCGATGCACTCCCCTCGAGTGCCGAAATGTTGTAGTTCACGACCCGAAGCTGCGCGGACGCAGGCAGGCATGCCATCAAGGTGGCGATAACGCCGGCACACAGGGACCGTGAGCTCATGGTGGAAGAGTAGACCGCCGCGGACCCCGCACAAGGCCGGGATCGCCAAACAATGCCATTTGGGGTGCTCTGCCTTCGTTCCACCCCGCCGGGAGCCTGGTCTGACCCGCGTACAATTCCCGGTCCGCCCCCCTGGAGCACCCCATGCGAAACCTGATCAGCAGCGCGCTCGCGCTCGTCGTCTCTGCCGCCGCCACCGCGCAGCAGCTTCCCGTGGAAGTCTTCACCCTCGACAACGGCATGGAGTTCCTCCTCGTGCCACGCAACGACCAGCCGAACACGGTCTCGGCCGGCTGGGTGGCGAAGGTCGGAAGCGCGAACGAGCGACCCGGCATCACCGGCATCAGCCACTTCTTCGAGCACATGATGTTCAAGGGGACCAACACGGTCGCCACGCGCGACCCCAAGCGCGACGAGGAGTTCCGCACCGGCCAGAAGGCGCTGCGTGACCGGATGAACCAATTGATCTGGGGCGACCAGTACGCCCGCTACTACCGCGGTGAGATCGACGATCCGTGGAACCCGGCCAACGACACGCCCGAACTCAAGCGCCTGCGCGCCGAGCTCAAGGCATCCATGGACGCCCAGCAGGGCCGCGCCAACACCGCGGCGATCAACGCGCTGCAGGCCAAGCTCGGCTCGATGGATCCGACCAAGGATGCTGACGCCATGAAGGCCGCCCAAGCCGAGATCGCCAAGCTCGAGGCCGAGCAGAAGACCCAGGGCAGCATCGTGAAGGACGAGTTCGACCAGCTGTACACCGCCGGCGGCGGCAGCCGGATGAACGCGTTCACGAGCTACGACCAGACCTTCTACTTCATCAATGTGCCGAGCAACAAGATGGAACTCTGGTGCTGGATGGAGTCGGATCGCCTGACCGACAGCGTCTTCCGTGAGTTCTTCTCGGAGCGTGATGTGGTGCACGAGGAACGCCGTCTCCGCACCGAGAGCACGCCCACGGGCACCTTCGACGAGCAGTTCGAGGCCATGTTCTGGCTCTCGAGCCCCTACTCCTGGCCGGTGATCGGCTGGCCGAGCGATCTCAACAGTTACACGATGGACGAGGCGCAGCGGTACTTCCAGACCTACTACTGCCCCAACAACCTGACCGGCGTGATCGTCGGCGACTTCGATGCCAACAAGGTCAAGCCCATGATCAAGCGATACTTCAGCCGGCTCAAGCGCGGCGCGACGCCGCCGCCGGTCGTCACGCTCGAGGTCAAGCAACTCGCCGAGATGCGCATGAATGCCGAGGCCGAGACCGAACCGCAGGTCGAGGTGCGCTACCACACGGTGCCCTTCCAGCACGCCGATTCGTACGCGCTCGAGGTGATGTCGCAGATCCTCAACGGCCGCACGGGCCGCCTCTACAAATCCATGGTCGAGGGCTCGGGCGTGGCCTCGGGTGCAGGCGCGCGCCAGGACTCGCGCAAGTACGCAGGTGCGTTCGCCTTCAGTGCGGAGGTCAAGGGCGAGGCGACGCCGAGCCAGCTCGAGGACGGTTGGTACGCGCAGCTCAAGCGGTTGCAGGATGAGCCGGTCGCCGACCAGGAACTGCAGAAGGTGCGCAACGGCATCGCAGCCGATGAGTACCGCCGTTTGCGGAGCAACTTCTTCATCATGCTCCAACTGGGCGTGAGCGCGTCCCTCGGTGACTGGCGCGAGGTCAACGCCCAGAGCGGCAAGTTGCTCGCCGTGACTCCGGCCGACATCCAGCGGGTGGCGAAGAAGTACTTCGACATCACCAACCGCAGCGTCGCGACCTACATCCGGAAGGCCGCCCCCGCGGGCAGCACCGCGGAGGAGCCCACTGACCCGGCGCTCGCGGCACTGCCTCCGCAGATGCAGGCGATGGCCAAGCAGGCCCTCAAGCGCATCGCCGCCGAGACTGACCTGGCCAAGCTCAAGGAGGGCGTCGCGCAGTTCGATGCCCAGGCCGCCGCGGCCCCCGAGCCCATGCGCCCGTTCATCGGGTTCATGAAGGACAGGATGCTCGCTCGCATCGCCGAACTCGAGAAGGGCGCTGCCCCGGCCGCGAAGTGAACCACACGACTCCACACACAGGACCACACACCATGAAGCACCTGACCACCACCCTGTCGATCGGCGCGCTCGCGCTGGGTTGCCTCGCGTTCACGGCCGATGACCTGCCGCGCCACCCGGGCGACATCGCCTATCCCCCGCTCGCCTTCAACCCGCCGAGCCCGTCGGAGTACCGCACGACGCTGCCTGACGGCACGCCGGTCTTCCTCGCCCCGTCGAAGGAGTTCCCGCTGATCAATCTCGTGATCACCTTCAAGGGCGGCAGCAACCTGGATCCGGCGGGCGAGACCGGCCTCGCCGGGATGACCGCCAGCCAGATGCGCCTGGGCGGAACGGCCTCGATGAAGGCGTCCGACCTCGATGAGCGCCTGGACTTCCTGGCGACCGAGATCGGCATCTCGTCGAGCGACTGGACCTCGTCCGCAACGCTGAATTGCCTCTCGAGCACCTTCGACGAGAGCCTCGCGCTGCTGGTCGACATGCTCAAGTCGCCTGGCTTCGATCCGTCCAAGCTTGAGGTCGCCGTGGCCGAGGCACTCAGTGAGATGAAGAAGCGCAACGACAGCGCGACGACCATCTCGGGTGCCGAATGGCGCCGACTGAGCTACGGCGAGTCCCACTACCGCGGCCAGCAGATGACCGAGGCCGGCCTCAAGGGCTTCGACGCCGACTCGATGCGCGCCATGGCAGCATCGATCTTCCACCCCGGCAACATGAAGATCGCCGTGACCGGCGACTTCGACCGCAAGGCCATGCTCGAGAAGCTCGCGAAGGCCTTCTCAGGCTGGACCGCCGGACGCGAACAGTCCAATCCGCCCGTTCCGGGTGCGACGCTCGTCCCGGGCATCTATCACGTCGAGAAGGACATTCCGCAGGGCAAGTTCACCATCGGGCTGCCCTCCATCACCCGGGACGATCCCGACTACATCGCCTTCTTGGTGATGAACGACATCCTCGGCGGGGGCGGCTTCACCAGCCGCATCACGCAACGCGTGCGCTCCGACGAGGGTCTGGCGTACAGCGCCGGGAGCCGCTTCAGCGCCGAGGTCTGGTGGCCCGGCCAGTGGGCAGCGGGCTTCGAGAGCAAGAACGCGACCTGCGCCCTGGCCGCCAAGCTCGTGCTCGAGGAGATGGCCCGCATCCGCTCCAACCCGGTCACGGCCGGGGAACTCGACACCGCCAAGAAATCCTTCATCGAGACCTTCCCCGAGACCTTCAGCAGCCGCGATGCGACGCTCAGCGTGTTCATGACCGATGAGTGGACCAAGCGCCCCGGCGACTACTGGTCGACCTTCCGCGCCAAGGTCGGCAAGGTCACGCCAGCCGATGTGCAGCGCGTCGCGCAGAAGTACCTCGACCCCTCGAAGGTCACGATCCTCGTGGTCGGCAAGTGGGACGAGATCGCCAAGGGCGACCAGGGCGGACGCGCGACGATGGCCATGCTCGAGAAGGACCTTGGTCCGACCAAGCACTTGCCGCTGCGCGACCCGATGACGCTCGCACCGCTGCCGATGAAGTGACCGGCACAGGCCGCCGTTCCGACGGATCCGGGAGCCCGCGATGGGCGCTCAGGCCGACCGGCCGAGCGCCCAGTTCATCTCCGGCATGCGCAGCAGCGCGCCGCAGCCGAGGTACGCAAGTGCACCGGTGGTCGTGAGGATGGCCAATTCCAAGGCACGCGCCGTCCAGCCATCGCCGAGGTCGACGGCGAGATCGACCGCCCACAGCACCGCCGCCATCACGCAAGCGCACAGCATGGAACGGAGCGCTGAACGCAGCACCGAAGCATCGATCCCCTGCCCGTGACGGATCCGCAGGATCCGGGCGAGCACCACGGCTTGCACCACCGCGCACAACGCCGTCGACCAGGCCAGCCCGGTCTCGCGCAGCGGTGTCCAGATCAGGACGAGATTGAGGGCCAGGTTCATGCCCACCATCACCAGGCTCACCTGGAGCGGCGTCCGCAGGTCACCACGCGAGTAGAACGCTCGCGTGAGGACATGATTGGCGCTGTACGCCCAGATCGCCGGCGCATAGGCGAACAACGCGGCCGCCACACGATCAGTGTCTTCAGGGGTGAAGGCGACGCCTTGGAAGGTGGTCGCGGTGAGCGGCACGGCGACCATCATCAGTCCGGTGCCCGCACCCATGCCGATGAAGACCGTGAGCCGCACGCCGCGCCGCAGGATGTCGCCGAAGGCCTCGTCATCCTTGGCTGCAGCCAGCCGCGGGAAGATCGCGGTGGCGATGGCGATGCCGAAGACACCGAGCGGGAATTCGTAGAGCCGCTGCGCGAAGTTCAGGGTCGTCTGCGCGCCCGCCTTGAGCGGGTACTCGTAACCAAGGATCGTCGGACCGACCACCGACGGCCAGCTCGCGATGAGGCTGTCGATGAAGGTGTTCAGTTGGAGCACGCCAAGCCCGAGCGCGGTGGGCACGAAACGAGCGAGCACCGTGCGGAACGACGCAGCCGCGGCATCCGTGCGTCCCCCGGGCCAGGCCCCCGCCCGGCGGAGCGCCAGGGCACTCCAGCCAACCTGAAGGATGCCCGCGATGAGCACGGCCCACGCGATCGATCGAAACGCATCAGGACCGTCGACACCGTGCAGATGCGCACCGGCGAATGCTCCCGCAATCATGCCGAGGTTGAGGATGATCGGGGCAGCCGCGGTCGTGGCGAAGACGCCGCGGACCTGCAGCACGGCACCGGCGAGTGCGACGAGGCAGACCATCGGCATGTACGGCAGCATGATGGCCATGAGCTCCTGCACGAGTTCGGCGTCCTCGCGGTCGAGCAGCCCCTCGGCGGCGAGCAGCAACACGATGCCCGCCGCGGCGATCACCGTCATCCCCACGGCGAAACGGCCCAGGACCAGCGCCGACAGCGCCCGGGCGCTGGCCGGGTCGTCGCGGTCCAGGCGTGCATACTCGGGCAGGAACGCGGCACTCAGGGCACCCTCGCCGAAGAGGCGCCGGAACAGGTTCGGCAGCTGGAAGGCGAAGAAGAACGCGTCGGTGAACGCGCTCATCCCGAAGAGACGGCTCATCGCCGCTTCGCGGGCGAGACCCGTCACCCGGCTGGCCATCGTCATCAGGCTGACGGTCCGTGAGTCTCGTTCGAGCGTTCCGGCCATGTGGTAGGGTGATCGGCATGAAGCGCGCGCTTGGTGCAATCACGGTTCTCCTGGCCGCCTGCTCGGCCCCGCCCACGCTGATGGACAGCGACATCCCACAGGTCCCGGGCCTGCTTGGCGTGCAGTCGATCGGCGTCGAGCGGGAGGATGGCCGGCTCATGCGCGGCACCTTCGTCTCGCGCGGCAAGGTGACCGATGCCCTGGCCCAGTCTCAGGCGATCGCTGGCGCAGCCGGGGCCAATGGATGGTCGGTTCGCGGCCCCAGTGGGACCAGCAACGATGCCAGCCTTGAGTTGACGAAGGACAACCGGCTGGTGCGCTACGAGGTTCGGGCCGACCGAGTCGACCCCGACATGGGCCAGGCGATCGTCACGGTGACGCGGGGCACCACGACGCCGGCGGCCAGCCCGTCAACCACCAAGTGAGGACCGGGTACCGGCGGTGAAGCCGCGACTTCGGGCGGTCGGTCGCCGGCATGCTGTCGCGTCAAGGCGTGCTCGACGCGCTGCGCACGCCACGCCTGCATGTCCACCGCCGATCACCGTCACATCAACCCCGCCATGCGTCAGCCTTCCTGCCGGACGGATCCGGCCGGCTGAACCCGGAACGGCTCCGCACATTCCCCGCAGCGTCCGAGACCGGATTCCGGCACCACGCCACGAAGGTCGTGCCCGCAGGCCAGGCACTCGATGCCCTCCTTCGCGCGGATCCGGACTGCTGCGCGTCGCGACCACCACAGTCCAGCACTTGCCGCCACCGCCAGCGCAACGGCATCGAGCATGAGGCGCATGCCCGGATCGACCTCGATACCCAGATACGGCTCAAGGGCCTCGATCCGACGGATCGAGAGTGCGATCGAGACCGCCATGATGAGGACCAGCACCACGCCGGCGATGCTGACCGGCACGAGACCGACGCGGATCCAGTGGCGATCCGGCACGCCACCGATGGAGCGCGCGAACGGCACCATCCACGTCGAAGTGGGCACGACAGCCCCGCACGCAGCGCAGGCCGGACCATCCACCCCCGGTGCGCCACAGGTCGGGCAGCATCGTTGCGCCCGGATGCGAGCCTCCATCGAGCGCATCATCACGATGATCGTGGCATGCAGCGCCACGGCCACGCCGAGCGTGGCACCGATCAGTGCGCTGTGCATCGGCTTGATCGGCTGTCGGAGCAAGGACTGTGTGGTGACCAGGATGACGCCGCCGGCCATCGCCCCGAGTGCCGAACTCGCGGCGCAGGCCATCCAGGCCTGGGGTCGGTCAATCACCATGCGCCACGCCAAGGCGCGCACTGCGTGGCCGGGAGTGCGCGGATCCCGCTGCAGCGCGATGATGACGAGCATGGCGATGGCGATGCCGCAGAGGTTGGCCACGGCATCCTCGACGCCGGCGTGGCGTTGCACGATCGGCAGTGCCTGCAACGCTTCATCAAGGATCGACCACGACGCCGCCACGAGCGCGAACAGGGGCACGCTGCGGATGAAGCCCGTGGGCCACCAGATGAGCGCAAGGATCATGAAGGCGATCGCATGCAGCACCTTGTCGCCTCCGCGCATGGGCCATTCGATGTGCAGGTTGGGCCAGTGCGTGGCGGTGAAGACGATGCCCAACGCCAACCATGCGAGTGCGCGCCACCACAGCGTGCCGCGCGCACCAGGCTGCATGGGTCATGCCCCGGCCGCAGGGGCATCCTGCGTCTGCGTTCCTGCGGGGACGGCCCTCGTCCGCTTGGCACGGGGCTTGGGTGCAGGCGCAGGCTCTGCCACGCTCGGCCACCAGCGCTCGAACTGGTGCAGCGCGATCTGCATGTAGTCGCCGGCACCAGGACACTGCGGGGCATAGTCGAAGATCGTCTGCCCGAAACTCGGTGCCTCGGCGAGCTTGATGTTGCGGCGAACGGGAGGCTGCAGGATCGCGCAGCCATCCCACGGCAGGCCTGTGCCTTCGTAGCGCGCGAGCTGCCCGGCGATCTCGTCGATGACGGCACGACCGTGCAGCGACTGCTGCTCGTGCTGGCAGAGCAGGATGCCCGTCACGCGCAGACGGGGGTTGAGGCCTTGCGACACCATGTGCACCGTCTCGAGGAGCTTCTCGAGTCCGCGCAGCGCCAGGTAGTGCGCGAGCATCGGTACGAACACTTCGTCGGCCATCGTCAGGGCATTCACGCTGAGCACACCAAGGCTCGGCGGACAGTCCAGCAGGATGAGGTCGTAGTTGCCGGCGACCGGCGCCACGGAACGCTCGAGCGTGCGCTGCATGTCGGGTCGCTGCGCCAGATCGCCCTCGACGAGTGCGAGTTCCGTGACCGCCGGCATGAAGTCGAGTCCCTCGCGAGCACGCACGATGACCGACGCTGCATCGATGTTCTCGCCGACGAACAGGTCGTAGACGCTCGGCTGCGTGGGCTCCGCTTCGACCCCGAAGTGCATGGAGAGATTGCTCTGCGGATCAAGATCGATGAGCAGCACACGCTTGCCGAGCCGCGCGAAGGCCGCGCCGAGGTTCGCCGTGCTGGTGGTCTTGCCGACGCCGCCCTTCTGGTTGAGCAGCGCAACGACCTTGGTGAGCGGCCTTCCTTGGCGAGCCATGGTCCCGAGTATAGGGAGGCCCGGGCGTGGCGCTGCCGGTCAACGCGACGCGAATGTCCAGTATCGGCGATCACCTCGGCCAGGTCGACAGATCGGCCTGGAGCATGCACGGCCCCTCGTGCCACGGCATCGCCGGCAGGCCAGCGCACTGCAGGTCGGTCATCCGGCAGCTGCGCTGGACGCCCAAGGGCAGGATCGGTCCGGTGCCGACCCACGATGCCGGCAAGCGGACCGTGGCGCGCCAGCGATCGCTGAAGTCCATGGTGAGCACGGTCGGGGCATCGCCGTTGGGTGCGTTGCGCAGGCCATCGGTGGCCAGGCCTCGCGAATTCACGATGATCTCGATGGCCGGCCGTGATCCGACCGCGACGGTGACCAAGTCTTCGGCATCGCCCCGCGCCGACACCGGTCGGAGCGCCTCGATGAAGACTTCCCATCCGTCCTTGGTCCGGCGCAGGCTCGCCGTCGTCTGCCAGCCGCTGGGGACCGGGGCGAGCCATCCGGTGCGGACCTCGGCGAGGCTCGCGGCCGGCAGGAACTGACGCAGCGCCAGGCCTGGCGGCACGACCGCAAACCGGCCAGGAGCCACCGTGAGCACGCTGCGGGCGTAGCCCGCCGTGATCGCCAGGCGCAAAGCCGTCTCGCTCGATGGATCGGGGCGTGCAAGCGTGACGAACCGGAGCTCGTTGGCACCGAGGACTTCCTTCTCGACCTGCGATGCACCCGTGAGCCACTCGATCGTGACGGCTTGCGCCTCGGACAGTGGATTGGCCAAGCCGATCGTGACCTGATCGCCGCCGTCGGACTCGACCCATGCCAGCGGCGAGAGCCGCGTGGAGAGCCACCCATCGACCTGCGTCACCATCGTGCGGTCATCAAGCGATGGATCGAGCATGAGATCGAGGAGCTGACCCTCGAGCGCCTCATCAGCTAGCCACGCAGCGATGGACAGGTCACGGCCCAGCGGGCTTCGGCCACGAGCCAAACCGGTCACCAGCGCGCGTGCCCGCGCTGCCAAGGCGGCATCAGCGCGCTCAAGTCGATCGAGCGCGGCAATCCAGAGGTACGCCACATGACGCGCAAAGAGCGCATCCGCCGGACCTCCCGACGGTTCCGGCGGTGCCTTGCCTTGGGCACGCGCCATGAGCGCCACCCGGAACCACTCGTTCGGCGCACCCAGGTCGGGCGTGTCGAGTGCGAAAGGTTCAAAGGCCGCGACCCCCTGCCCACCTCGCTCCTGCATTTCCATCCAACGCGGTTGGAGCGAGGATGCACCGAGCGTCATCTTGCCCCGGAACCCGATCGGCATCTCGAGGAGCGCAATGACCTGGCCAGCTTGGTCGGGCTCCTCTCGGCTCGACCACGCAGCCATCGGCGTGACGGCCGCCAGCTGGAGTGCACGGGTCCACGATGTGCGGCGTCCATCCGCCACGTTCTCCAGCACCGCAACGAGCGCCTGCAGCGTACGACCATCATCCAGTTGCACATCGATGGACGAGGGCCAAGCACCATTGGTCAGGCGCGCGAGCGGCATGACCATGACGCCGCCGCCCGTGGCGACCGGTTCCTTGGAACCCACCACGGCGACCTGTGCCGGACTCCCGGATTGGCTTGGCGCGACAAGCGGAGGCTGCTGCGCCGCTGAGCCTCGCGCACCGGCGATCATGCCCCGCCCGAGTCCCCGTGGCGCGTCCCTCGCAATCAGGTCAACGCCACGACGCGCACCGGTGGGTGGCTGACCCATGGCCTCCTGCAGCGAACCGGATCCGATGTAGTAGGTCGCACCGGGTGGTGTGACTTGGTAGTAGCGATTGCCGTAGCCGACATACGAGCCGCGGTCGTAGACCATGTAGAGCCCACCATTGCCGCGCATGTACTTGGTGTTGCCGTTCGAGTCCTGAATGGCATACACCTGGCGGAATCCAGTCGGCCCGCGCAGGTCTGGGCTCATCACGGTGCGGAGGTCATCGTTCAACGGCGTGTCGGCGCCGGGAGCAACTTGCGTGGCCTGGACCGGCCCCGGTGTCTGGGCCATGGCCGGGTGTGCGGTCAGCGCGAGCACGAGCGGGAACGCCATCACGAATCGCAGCATGCGAATGAGTCTAGCCCAGTGCGGCCGCGATCGAGCAACCGCCACTCAAATGAAACACTCGATCCGTGCCGTCGATGGATCCACGACATGAACCCCACCGGACGCACGGATCCGGATCGCCGCGAGCGGATCGATCGACTCGATCACGCCCTCGATGATGGAGCCGGCTGCACGGATGCGGACCGTTCTCCCCCGCAGCATGTCGCGGCGCCGAAAGGCCTCGATGGCCGCAGTCTGGCCAGCGGCAAGCTGGCGATCGAGTTCCGGTACGAGCGCCTCGAGGAGTGCGATGCGATCGATGCGAACCCCCAACAGCGCAAGGCTCGTGGCACGAGCCGCGAGGTCGCCCTCGAACGACTGCTGGGTCACATTGATCCCGATCCCCACCAACGATGCATCACCGTCGCGTTCGATGAGTACGCCACCGACCTTGCGATCCTCGATCATGAGGTCGTTGGGCCACTTCAGGCCGACCGTGACCGATGGTGCGATGCGCTCGATCGCCTCGGCGGCGGCAACTCCCGCCGCGAGGGCAATCCATGGTCCGTGGACCGCCGCGACCACGGTCACTGCAACACCGTCCACGCCCGTGTCCTGCCAGGTGCGTCCCTCGCGGCCGCGGCCACTGGTCTGCCGCCACGCCACGACCACATCGCCGGCGGCGCGGCTGCGCGCGAGGTCCTGCGTGGAGCCGGTCTCGCGGACCACGACCGAGCGGTGCAGGAAGCGAAGGCCGGCGCACGCTGCATCGAGCCGGTCTGGCCAGGCTTCAATGGGCAACGAGGCGGTGCCGCGCGGTTCACCGTGTTCGATGCCGATGGGCGCAGGATCGCTCACGCCACCCCATCCAGGCCCAGGTCAAGCGATCGAACGCCGTGGGTCAGCGCACCGACCGAGATGCGATCGACACCGGTCGCCGCGATGGAGGCGATGGTCTCGAGCCGCACGCCACCGCTTGCCTCGAGCAAGAGCCCTGGCGCACGCGCGCCACGACGGGCCACGGCCTCGTGAAGCATCGCCGTGTCGAAGTTGTCGAGCAGCACCATGTCGATCATGCCCGCAGGGAGATCCAGCAACGCGTCGAGCTGGTCGAGGCCATCGACCTCGAACTCGATGAACGCTGCACCGGCGGAACGGGCTTCGGGCGCCAATCGTCTGGCCAGATCGGCGATGCCGGCAGGGTCGAGCCCGGCGAGGTGGTTGTCCTTGACGAGCACCGCGTCGTGCAGCCCCATGCGGTGCGGCGTGCCGCCACCACAGGCGACCGCGAACTTCTGCAGGCGTCGCAGTCCCGGCAGCGTCTTGCGGGTGTCGCAGACGCACGCGCGCGTGTCAGCGACGAGGTCGACATGGCGACGCGTCACGGTCGCCGTGCCGCACAGGACCCCGAGCAGGTTGAGCAGTGTGCGTTCGCCCGCGAGCACGCCGGCCGATGGGCCGTGCAGGCGCCCGACCACGGATCCGGGAACCAGCGGGCTGCCATCGTCGAGCAACGGCTCCCATGTTGCACCCACTGCCGACGCGACGATGCCTGCCGTGCGCACCCCCGCCAGGACACCCTGCTCGCGCGCCACGACGGCTGTGCGCATCGTGGCCGCATCCTTCCCGCGGCATCGCATGACCAAGGCGCTCGTGAGGTCACCACGCTCGCCAAGGTCCTCGGCGAGTGATGCATGGACGACCCGCTGCGCCTCGCGCTCGCAGGCGTCGGTCCAGGCGGGCACGGTCACGCCACGAACTCCCGCATGCGTGCCGCGAGCGCGGCGGCTTCGGCGTGGTCGATCTGGCCGGAACGCCAACCGATGCCCAGACCGCGGCCGTCCTCGAATCGTGGGATCAGGTGCATGTGCACATGCGGAACGGCCTGGTGCGCGAGCGCACCGTTGTTCTGCAGCAGGTTGTAGGCCGTGGCGCCGGTGGCCGCGAGCATCGCGCGTGCCACCCTGGGCAGTGCAGCACCGAGCGCGGCTGCGTGCGCCTCATCGAGCTGGTGCAGGAACTCGACCTCCTGCCGTGGCACCACGAGCACATGGCCTGGAGCGAGCGGCGCGATGTCGAGGAAGGCGAAGACATGGGCATCCTCATGGACGCGGTGGCAAGGGATCTCGCCGCGGATGATGCGGGTGAAGATGGTGGCCATGGCTGGGTCCTTTCCGGCAGGATCAGGGGAAGAAGCCTCGGAGGTCGTAGACGCGACCGAGGTGGTCGAGCGCCGCACAGTACGCCGCGGTGCGCCAATCGCATTCGTAGCGCATGCGCGCAAGCTTCACCCGACGCGACGCCAGCGACACCGTCAGTTGCAGCCGCTCGTCGAACTCCGTCGGGGTGATGCTGGTGCAGGCGCGATTCTGCACCCACTCGATGTAGCTGCCGACGACCGCACCCGAGTTGCACAGCACGCTTGGGATCGCATCAATCGCTCGTCGAGCCAGGATGTCATCGGCCTCGGGCGTCCACGGCAGGTTCGCGGCCTCGGCGATGAGGGTTGGCGCGACCCACTCTGCACGCTGGGCATCGAGTGTGCGCTCACCTGCAGCCAGGATCAGAAGGTCGGCAGGCGTGCGGTAGAACGGTTCCTCGCCCACCGGATTCGCACCAGCGAAGCCGTTGGACCCGCCCACGGTCGAGAGGTGGCGCCAGAGCGCGATCGGGTCGATGCCCTCGGGATTCACGAGCGCACCGTTGCGGATGTGCACACCCACCAGGACAGCACCGCGGGAGTGCATGAAGCGGGCGATCTGGCTGCCCACGCGGCCAAAGCCCGAGAGCGTGTAGCGGAGCCCGTCGAGGTCGCGGCCGAAGTCAGGCAGCATTTCCTCGAGCACGGCGATGAAGCCTCGGCCGATGGCCGTGTCGCGCCCCGCATATCCACCGATCTCCGGCGGCTTCCCGGTCACGCTCGCGGTCATGAGTTGGCGCGTGGGTTCAGGCGAGGTCTGCGCAATCGTGTCGACGAACCATGCCATGGTCTGGCTGTCGGCGCCGACCTCGGGGCCGGGGACATCGTGGTCCGGACCAATCTGGTGGCTGATCGAGCTGGCGAAGCGGCGCACCACGCGCTGCAGTTCGTCGCGGCTGAGGAGCCGCGGGTCGCACGCCACGCCGCCGGCCGCGCCGCCGAACGGCAGGCGCAGCAGGCTGCATTTGAGCGTCATGAGCATGGCGAGACCCTTGAGGTCCTCCGCATTGGTGTGCGGGTGGAAGCGCAGGCCGCCCTTGAACGGGCCGAGTGCATTGTTGTGCTGGATGCGGTAGCCCGTGAAGAGCTGGTACGAACCGTCATCCATGAGCACCGGGAAGTGCGTCGTGATCTCGCTCTTGGGCTGCGCCAACACGATGCGCTGGTCATCGGGAAGACCCGTGAGCTGCGCCGCCTGCAGCATGCGCGGCAGCAACTGGTGGTAGAGCGAACCATCGACAGGCGTGATGCCCAGGCGCTCCATGATGCGCGCGGTGATGTCCATGCTGGTGGGACTGTTCAAGGCTGCTCCTTGGTGAATCGAACCGTGCCCCAGTGCTGGGGAACATGCATGTTGATTTCCCACTGCGGGGTCCAGGTCCAGTTGTCTTCGGGGCGCCCGGGCACCTTGGCATAGTTCCCATCACGCACCTCGAGCGTCCACTCCACACGGCTGAAGTTGATGCGCCAGGCATCGCCTTCGCGCGGCGGCAACGACACGGCTTGGTGCTTGATGCCGGTTCGGGGCGCACCCATCGGCTGCAGGCATGCCCAGGGAATCGCCAGCTCGATCGACCATCCATCATCGCGATCACGCGGGTCGTTGATGGTGCCGCGCAGGTCGATCCCCTGCCGCATGCCCACGGCATCCCATCCATGGTCCGCGGGGCCGCCCGCACGGTAGGGCGTGTGGAGGTAGAGATCGAAGACCGTGCCGAGCGCGTTCACCTCGATCTCGTAGTACTCGCGCGTGTCACCATCGGGGTCGATGAAGACCTCAATGTCATGGTCGCGGAAGACGATCTCATCGTGGCGCGTGAGCGTGGCCCAGAGATCGGGCTCTTGCATGTCGGCCAGTACATACAGGAACGCCTCGTCCCAGCACAGCTTCATCCGGGTCAGGAACCGAGGTGCCGTACGCGCGGGGCCCTCGATGTCGACGAACTCGGTCGACCACGGCACCGCCGACCACGCGCAGTCGGCGTCGAAACGGCCATCCAGGACCGGGGGGACGCGAACGAACGGTGCGTCGTAGGTCAGCGGCGCGTAGGCGATCGCCTGCGTCGGCACAGGCGCGGGCACCACATACGAGGAGCCGCCCGTGGTGCAGGCGGCCACGAAGCTCGTGGCCACCAGCGCGGCAACCGTGCCGATCCGCGTCATGTGAACGCGGCCTGCGCCGCGGCCAGCCGCGCCACGGGCACGCGGAACGGCGAGCAGCTGACATAGTCCAGCCCGCACGAGCCGAAGAACTTGATGCTCGCCGGATCGCCGCCGTGCTCGCCGCAGACGCCGAGCTTGAGCTTCTCGCGGGCCTGCCGGCCCTTCACGCACGCCATGCGGACGAGTTGCCCGACGCCGTCCTGGTCGATCGACTGGAACGGATCCTTGTCGAGCAGGCCCTTCTCGATGTAGGCCGGCATGAACGAGCCGATGTCATCGCGGCTGAACCCGAAGGTCATCTGCGTGAGGTCGTTGGTGCCGAAGCTGAAGAACTCGGCCGTTTCGGCGATCTCGTCGGCGGTCACGGCGGCGCGCGGAATCTCGATCATGGTGCCGATCGGAATCTTCGGCGCCTTGACACCACGCTCCAAGCAGACCTCGGTGATCGTGCGCGCGGTCAGGTCGCGCAGGCTGGCCAGCTCGCGGCGCGTTCCGACGAGCGGGATCATGATCTCGGGCTGGGCATCGATGCCCTGCTCGATGCAGTGCAGCGCCGCCTCGACGATGGCGCGGACCTGCATGACGAGGATCTCGGGATAGGTGACCGCCAGTCGGCAGCCACGGTGGCCGAGCATGGGGTTGTGCTCATGCAGCTGCGACACGCGGCGCTTGACCTCGCTCACCGGGACGCCAGCCTCCTGAGCGAGCTCTTCCTGCTGAGCGTGTTCGTGCGGCACGAACTCGTGCAGTGGCGGGTCGAGCAGGCGCACCGTGACCGGGTACCCGGCCATCGCCGTGAAGATGCCGACAAAGTCCTCGCGCTGGAACGGCAGGAGCTTCGCGAGCGCGCGCTCGCGTGCGCCGCGATCCGTGGCCAGGATCATCTGACGCACGGCCTTGATGCGTTCGCCCTCGAAGAACATGTGCTCGGTGCGGCAGAGCCCGATGCCCACGGCACCGAACTCGCGCGCACGGCGTGCATCTGCTGGGGTGTCGGCATTGGTGCGCACCTTCATGTGCGCATGCCGGTCGGCCCACTGCATGATGGTGGCGAAGTCACCTCCGAGCGACTCAGGCACCGTCCGCGTCACGCTGCCGAGCATGACCTCGCCGGTCGTGCCGTCGATCGAGAGCACATCCTGCCGGCCGAAGGTGCGGCCGGCGACCGTCAGCGTGCCCGCCTCGGTGTCGATCGAGAGTTCGCCTGCGCCGACGACGCAGCATTTGCCCCAGCCCACCGCGACCACCGCTGCGTGGCTCGTCTTGCCGCCGGTGCTCGTCAGGATGCCAACAGCCTTGTGCATGCCCTCGACATCCTCCGGGCTGGTTTCCTTGCGCACGAGCAGCACATGCTCGCCCGCCTGTGCGCGCTCCACGGCCTCGGCGGCCGTGAAGGCCGGCTTGCCGGTGGCTGCGCCCGGGCTCGCTCCGATGCCCTTGGTGAGCACCGTCACGCCGTGCTTGTCCTTCGCCTGGAAGCTCGGCAGCAGGAGCTGCGTCAGGTCGCCGGCAGGGATGCGCTTGAGCGCGGTCTTCTCGTCGATCAGCCTTTCCTTCACCATCTCCACGGCCACGCGCACCGCGGCGGTGCCGGTGCGCTTGCCGTTGCGGGTCTGGAGCATGAAGAGCTTGCCCTTCTCGACCGTGAACTCGATGTCCTGCATGTCCTTGTAGTGCTTCTCGAGGATCGAGCGCACCTTCAGGAGCTGCTTGTAGACCGGAGGCATCCAGTCATTCATCTCGCTGATCGGACGCGGCGTGCGGATGCCCGCCACCACATCCTCGCCTTGGGCGTTCACGAGGAACTCACCGTAGAAGACATTCTCGCCGGTCGACGGGTCGCGCGTGAAGGCGACGCCAGTGCCCGAGTCATCGCCCATGTTGCCGTAGGCCATGGCCTGCACGTTCACGGCCGTGCCGTTGAGGCCCTTGATGCCGTTGATGTTGCGATACGAGATGGCACGGTCGCCGTTCCAGCTCTTGAACACGGCCTCGATCGACAGTTCGAGCTGCTTCATCGGGTCCTGCGGGAACTCCTCGCCCACATGCTCCCGGTATACGCGCTGGTAGGCGAGGCACAGCTCCTCGAGGCCGACGGTCGGCACATCGGTGTCGCTGGCGACGCCGTACTTCGTCTTGATGGCATCGAACTCGCGCTCGAAGTGGTGGTGATCGACGCCCATCACGACATCGCCGAACATGTTGATCAGGCGACGGAATGCATCAAAGGCGAATCGGCGATTGCCGGTCTTCTCGGCGAGACCCAGCACGACCGAATCATTCAGTCCGAGATTGAGGACCGTGTCCATCATGCCCGGCATGCTGACGGCCGCGCCTGAGCGCACGCTGACCAGCAGCGGGTTGCGCATGTCGCCGAGCCTCTTCCCGAGTTCCTTCTCGAGCGCGGCGATGTGGCCGCGCACCTCGTCCATCAGGCCTCTGGGCAGGCGGCGACCCTCGGTGTAGTAGCGCGCACAGGTGTCGGTGGTGATCGTGAAGCCGGGTGGCACCGGCAGGCCGATCGAGGTCATGTCGGCGAGGTTGGCGCCCTTGCCACCCAAGAGCAGTTTCTGCTCGGCCTTGCCCTCGCACTTGGTCCGCCCGAAGTAGAACACCATCTTGCCGGACTTCGGCGTGCCGCCAGCCGAGCCGCGCACGCCCTTGGCCGCAGCCTTGGTCGGCTTCGAGGCCTTCACGGCCTTGGCAGGCCTGGACGCCTTGGCGCTCTTGGCCGCCTTCGCGTTCTTGGCGGGACGACGACGCAGGGTGCTCGGGGGCATGGTGTGGAGCCTTGTTGGTTGGTTCGCCGGTGGCCACCCGGGCACGCGGATCCTGCAGCAGGACCGCTCCCGGGCGGGTCGTTGAGTGTAGCGATTCCGCCTGCCGGGATCGCTAGGATCGTGCGATGGCCGTGGTCGTGTCATCTAGCCTCGACGAGCCGATTCGCCGGGCCTGCGGCTGCGCCGCCACGAGGCCTCTGGCGATCCTCTCGAGTGGTGGTGGTGGCCCTCACGCACGCACCAGCACGCTCGTCGAGGTCGAGCAGACGGTGCACGCGGCAACCGGCATGGGCGAACGACTGTTGAACACCCTGCAGGTGTCCGAGCGCAGAGAGGGCGGCGGCTGGATCGCGAGCCTCTCGTATGGACTCGGCGCGACGATCGAACCGACGGCGAGGGCGGCTGGTGTGCGCCACGAGTCGCCGTTTGGCGACGGCACGATGCTGCGCGCCCGTTGCGTCCACGCCTTCGATCACGAGCAGCGCGCGTGGACGAGCCCGGGGCTGCCACCCATCGCCGAGTTGCCCGCCACCCGGGCTGGAACGCTGGAACCGCAGACGAGCGATGCTGACTACGCGGCTGCCATCCTGCGCGTGCGTGAGTTGATTCGCGCCGGGGACATCTTCCAGGCCAACATCGCCCGTGCGTGGATGGGATTCGTGCCCATGCCGATGCGCGCGTGGGCGCTCGGCGTACTCGATCGGATTCCCGCGCGGTACGGTGCCTACGCCGAGCTGGGTTCGGGGCGCGCGGTGCTGAGCGTCTCGCCTGAACTCTTCCTGTCGGTCGATGCCTGCACGCGCACGGTCCGTACACGCCCGATCAAGGGCACGCGCGCGTCCGACGGCTGTGCCCACGAACTCGAACGCTGCGACAAGGAGCGCGCCGAGCTCCACATGATCGTCGACCTCATGCGGAACGACCTCGGCCGCGTCTGCTCCATCGGCTCCGTGCGCGTCAGCGAGCCTCGCTCGATCGAGCGCCATCCCACCGTGCAGCATGCCGTTGCCGAGGTCTCAGGCACGCTGCGGCCCGGGATCGGGCATGCGGAACTCCTGCGCGCGACCTTCCCGCCGGGCTCGGTCACGGGTGCACCGAAGGTCCGCGCGATGCAGATCATCGACGAGCTCGAGCCGTTCGAGCGCGGCCCGTACTGCGGCGCGCTCGGCTGGCTCGGCGACGATGGCGCCGTGGTGCTCAATGTGGCCATCAGGACCTTTGCTCTCCAGGAGGTCAAGGGCGGCACGCAACTCATGTACTGGACCGGCTGCGGCATCGTGGCGGACTCCGACCCCACCCGGGAGTGCAGGGAGAGCCACGAGAAGGCGGCCGTCGCACTGCTGGCGGTCGGCACCAGGCGGCTGCCTGGGGACCCGAGCCATCGTTGAGCGATGCCGGTCGGCCACGCACGGCAGGTCCAACATCACGCCGACGCCCCGCAGGCCGCGCTCCAGAGCCGCCGAGCCGCTCAGAGGATCTCGGCTGCGAGACTCGCGAGCTCGCTGCGCTCGGTCTTCGAGAGCGTGACATGGCCGGCGATGCGCTGGCCCTTCATGCGCTCGATGAGGTGAGAAAGGCCGTTGCTCGCTGCATCGAGGTACGGGCTGTCGATCTGCCCGATGTCGCCGCAGAGCACGATCTTGGTGCCATCACCGACACGACTCACGATCGTCTTGACCTCGTGTGGGCTCAGGTTCTGCGCCTCGTCGACGATGATGAACTGGTGCGGGATGCTGCGGCCACGGATGTAGGTGATCGGCTCGAGGACGATCTTCCCGCCTGCGACGAGCTGGTCGAGCCGCTGCTCGGTGCTCTTGCTGTCTGGCTCCGAGGAACCCCCGCTGCGCGTGCTCAGCAGGTAGGTGATGTTGTCGAAGATCGGCTGCATCCAGAGCGAGAGCTTCTCGTCCTTGTCGCCGGGGAGGTAGCCGATGTCGCGGCCGAGCGGCATGATCGGGCGCGCCACGAGCAGCTTGTCGAAGCGCTCCTCGCGCAGCGTCTTTTGCAGCCCTGCCGCAATCGCCAGCAGCGTCTTGCCCGTACCCGCGGGGCCGATCAGGCTCACGACCTTGACCTCGTCATCGAGCAGGAGATCAAGCGCCATGGTCTGCTGCACATTCCGGGCCAGGACACCGAAGACCGGCTTGCGGGGACCCGTGACGGGGATCAGGTGCGATGTGTCGGTCAGCCGCCGCGCGAGTCCTGTGTGCGACGAATCGGTCGAGTCGGCGAGCACCACGAACTGATTGGCGAGGATCGTGGTCGTGGCCTGCGCCGTGCCATCGGGCGCGACACTGGGAAAGGACTCGAGTCGCGACAGCGGGAGCTGGCGTTCGTCGTAGAGGTCGTCGATCAGGTCAGGCGGCACCGCGAGCGTCACATACCCCGGGTGCAACCAGTCACTCTCGATGCGGTCCGCCTCGAAGTCCTCTGCGGGGACGCCCAGCGCGTCGCACTTCACCCTTGCGTTGATGTCCTTGCTGATGAAGATCGCGCGGAGCCCACGCGCGTGCAGCGCATGGGCCACACCGATGATGCTGTTGTCCGCCTTGTCGGACGCGAGCTCCCAGCTGGGAGCTGGTTCGAACCGCATGATCCTGACGCTGCCACCCTGCTCGTTCCAGACCACGCTCTCGTGCAGCGGTCCTGCCTCACGCAACCGGTCGAGCGCACGGATCACCTGCCGAGCATTGCGCCCGGTCTCGTCGTTGTTCTTCTTGAAGCGATCGAGCTCCTCGATCACCATCAGCGGAATCACCACTTCATGCTCATCGAACTTGAAGATGGCGTTGGGGTTGTGCAGCAGCACATTCGTGTCGAGGACGAAGTGCTTTCGCACCTGCCGGCGTTCCTCGCTGTGCCGGCCCGATGCGGGGCTGGCGCTTGCGGACGGGGTTCGGCCGGCAGATCGAGGTCCACCCATGAAGCGCCTCCTGCGTGCACCACCTGCGGGCATCCTGCCCCTTCCGTGCACCTATGCACTCTACGATCTGAACCCGGGGGTGGCTTGCCCAAACCGCCAAGTTCCCGCGAAGATGCACATCATGCTGACCACCGACCTCCTCCGAGCGCTCGACCACATCGCCCCGAGATCCCTCGCGGCAGAGTGGGACAATGTGGGCTTGGTGCTGGGCTCGGGAACGCAGCCCTGCTCGCGCGTGCTGGTGGCCATCGACCTGACCGGGGATGTGCTCGACGAGGCGATTCGGCTGAACACGCAGGCGATCGTGCTCTACCACCCGCCGATCTTCGCGCCGCTGCGCCAACTGAATGATGGCAGCCCCCAGGGTGCCCTGCTCCTGCGTGCCGCACGGGCAGGCATCGCGCTGGTCTCGCCGCACACCGCGCTCGATGCCGCGGACGGTGGCGTCAACGATCTCCTCTGCAGTGTGGTCGGCGAGGGCCAGTCGACGCCGCTCGAACCCTCCGCCACAACACTGCCCGGCCAGTCGCACCGGGTCACCGTGCATGTGCCGATCGAGCATGTCGATGCCGTGCGCACGGCCATGGCGCGCGCCGGGGCCGGCACGATCGGCGAGTACACCCATTGCTCGTTCGAAGTGCTGGGCAGCGGGACCTTCATGCCGGGCGAAGGGGCACGCCCCCGAGTCGGGACGCGCGGGACGCTCGAGCGCGTGACCGAATGCCGGCTCGAGAAGGTCTGCAGCGCGGCGAACCTGCCGGCGGTCGTGGCGGCGATCCGCGCCGCGCATCCCTACGAGGAGCCCGCCTTCACCATCGAGGCTCTCGCACCGGTTCCCATGCCGCGTGCCGGGCAGGGCCGGCTGATGCGACTTCGCACGCCGATGACCTCGCGCTCGATCGCACGCGCACTCGCGGCTGGCCTGCGCTTGAGGCATGTCGAGCTTGTAGGCGAGCCATCGCAGCGCCACGCCGTGATCGGCTTGTGCGCCGGCAGCGGTGGCGAACTCCTCGCCGGTGCACGCCAGCAAGGCGCCACGCTCTTCATCACCGGCGAGCTCAAGCATCACGATCGGCTTGATGCCGCGGCACACGGTACGAGCGTGCTGCTGTGTGGGCACACCGAGACCGAACGGCCGTATCTGCGCGTGCTCGCGCGGCGCCTGCAGCGCCTGCTTCCCGGACTCAAGGTCACCATATCGAAGGCCGATCGGCCCCCTGCGCGCGTGTTGGAGGCCTGAATTGACGCCTCGACCCTGCGTTTCGAGGCCTTTGCCCATGACTCGATTGGTGCGTCCGCGCATGTGGTGTACCGTCACGGCCTGACCATGCACGCCCTCCACACGATCGTCGCCATCGGATCACTTGCCGCGCTCGCCGCCGTCACGCACGCCGGTGTCGAAGGCGGCATCCGTTGCTGGGGCTACAACGCTTCAGGCCAGTGCAATGTGCCCTCGGGACTGCCGCTCATGGCGTGGGTTGAGGGGGGGACGAACCACACGATCGCGCTGCAGAACAACGGGGTTGTGCGTGCGTGGGGCCAAAACATCTACGGCCAGACCAGCGTGCCCACGAATCTGGGCGTGGCGGTCGACGTGGCCGGCGGCTTCGGCCACTCGGTCGCACTCATCAGCAACGGCACCGTGCGGTGCTGGGGGCTCAATGACTTCGGACAGTGTGCGGTGCCAAGCGGCCTCGGCGTGGTCGCTTGGATCGCGACCTCGCTCGACCACACGCTCTCCCTGAACACCAGCGGCGTGGTGCGGGCCTGGGGCGCGAACCTCGATGGCCAGTGCAACGTGCCGACGAACCTCGGCGTGGTCGCCCGCATCGCAGCCGGCGGCTACCACTCCGTGTCCCTGAACACCGCCGGCACGGTGCGCTGCTGGGGACTCAACGATGCCGGCCAGACCGTGGTGCCGAGCAACCTGGGACCGTGCGTCGGCATCGCCGCCGGCTACTACCACACCGCTGCGGTGCAGACGAACGGCAACGTCCGGTGCTGGGGCGACAACGTCTACGGCCAGCTCAACGTGCCGACGAACTTGGGCCCGATCATCCAGATCGCCTCGGATGGTTACCACACCGTGGTGCTCACGAGCACCTACGGCGTGAAGTGCTGGGGCCGCAACACCTACGGCCAGTGCACGCTCCCCTCCGACCTCGATCCCGTCGATGGACTGGGTGTCGGCGGCAATCACACCACAGCCCTGCTGCGGGTGCTCCCGCCGTGTGCGGGCGACATCAACGACGACCGCGTGATCGACGGCTCCGACCTTGGTGTCATGCTCACCAATTGGGGAACGGCCACCGCCGGCGAACCGAGTGACATGAACAACGATGGCGAGGTCGACGGCGCGGATCTCGGCGCCCTGCTCACCCGTTGGGGCGTGCCCTGCCCGCTCTGAGCCGGCAGCGCTCGGTACTCCGCGGCGAACACGCACGCCGCATCATCCCCGCTTGATCGCGGTCAGCGCCCCGAGCGCGCAAGCATCGCGGCGCCGAGCACGCCGGCCTTGTCCTCGAGCTGCGTGACCAGCACATCGACCTTGCGCAGGGTCGATGGGAAGACATGGGCGACGATGCTCTCACGGACCTTGGCGGCATAGGGCTTGCCGAGCGCCTCGACCACGCCGCCGCCGAGCACGACCGTCTTCAGGCTGAGCACCGTGAGCTGATTCGCGATCGCCAGACCCAGCAACTCGGCACTCGCATTGACCACGCGCTGCGTGAGCTCGTCACCCTCGGCATACAGGTCGCGGAGCACCCCTGATCCAAGCGGTCCATCCTCCTTGTCGGCACGCACCTTGTGGAACCGGCTCGAGGGATAGAAGCCGGCGATCGTCTCCATGCTGCGCACGATCGCCGTGCGGCTGCAGAACTCCTCGACGGTCCTGTGGCCGGGCGCGCCGCCTGGCTGCAGGATGACCTGGCCGATCTCACCCGCGGTCCAGAACGGACCGCGCCAGAGGCCACCGTTCAGGATGAGCCCGCCACCTACGCCAGTCCCCACCCAGACCGCAAGCAAGTCACCCTTGCCGACACCGACGCCGAGCGTGGCCTCGCCCCACGCAGCAACATTGACATCGTTGTCGACGACGACCGGCACATCCAGGCGTTGCTGCAGCAGGTCCCGCAGCGGCACGTTCTTCCAGCCGAGGTTCCCGGCATTGATCACGACACCATGATCGAAGTCGATCGCACTCGGCGCACCGATGCCGACCGCGGCGAGCTCGGATGGCTCGATCGCCGCCTCGGTGCACGCACGCATCAAGCCCTCGACGATGCGGTCGAGCACGACATCCCTGCCCTCGTTCGCCTTGGTCTTGCGCTTGCATATGCCGACGATGCGGCCCTTGGGATCGACGATCCCGATGCTCATGTTGGTGCCGCCGAGATCGATGCCGGCGACGAGCGTTGGTTCGGTGTTGGACCTGCGCGCCATGCGCGGAACTCTAGCGGCTCAGCCCGGGATCGAGGCGCCCTCGCCCGACAGCCCGCTGCGCGCGAGGACCTTGCGCCACCATGCCCCGACGGAGTCGGCCACCAGGAGCTGCGCCGGCAGGAGCAGCAGCGTGAGCATGGTGGCGCTCAGCAGCCCGAAGCAGAGGCTGATCGCCATCGGGATCAGGAACCTGGCCTGGAAGCTCTGCTCGAGCATGAGCGGTGCGAGCCCGAAGACCGTCGTGATGCTGGTCAGCAGGATGGCGCGCAGGCGCATGGTCCCTGCGTCGATCAGGGCATCGTGCAGCACCATGCCCTTGGCACGGAGCTCATTGACGAACCCGACCAGCACCAGGGCGTTGTTCACCACGACCCCCGAGAGCGCCACGATCCCGATCAGGCTCAGGAACGTGAGTTCGTAGCCCATGATCGCGTGGCCCCACACCGCACCGATCACGCCGAAGGGAATCGTGGCCATGACGGCAAAGGGCTGCACGAATGAACCGAAGAGCCAGCAGAGGATGGCATAGATCAGGAGGAATGCCGTGAGTGCGGCGCGTGGCAGCGTGCTGAACGCATCCGTGAGGTCCTTCTGCCGGCCTCCTTCGCGCACGACCAACCCAGGCGTGTCCGAGACGATCGCAGACAGTGTCGGTGCGAGCGCTTCCACCACCTGCTCGGGGATCACGCCTTCGCGCACATCGCCGGTCACGGTGACCGTGCGCAGGCGGTTGGTCCGGCGGATCTGCGCATGTCCGACTCCCTCGCGTACCGTGGCCACCTCGGCGAGCGGTACGGGCAGGCCCGTCGGCGAGACCACCCACAGGTCCTGGGTGAAGGTCGGGGTCGAGCGCGTCGACGCATCGAGGCGCACGCGGACATCCACATCCTCGCGATCGGCGGTGAAGACATGGGCATCGAGCCCATAGACCGCACCGCGCACCTGCTGCGCCAGGTCGATCGGCGTGAATCCGAGTGCTGCTGCGCTGGGCTTGAGTTCCACCTGGATCTCGGGCGCGGCCGAGAGGTCGTCGTCATTGATGGAGACGATCCCGTCGATTCCGGCCATGACGAGCTTCATACGGTCGACGGCGCCGGCGAGGATCGAAGGATCCTCGCTGGAGAACTCGTAGGTGATGTCGGCACCGGCCGGCCCGCCGGTGACCTGCGTGATCCGGAGATCCTCGATCTCGGGGATCGCGCCGACGGCGGCGATGATCGAGTCGGCCACCTCACCGCTGCGGCGTTCGCGCTCCTCGACCGGCGCGAGCTGCACGAAGACCTGTCCGACATTGCCGTTGATCGAGTTCGCGCTGCCGGTCTCGTAGTTGATCGTGAATCCGGTGAGGGTGATCGCGGCGCGAACCTCGGGTTGCTGCTGCACCGCGGACTCGATGCGCGTGGCGATCGTGCGGGTGCGCTCGATGCTCGAGCCCAGCGGCAGGCGGAAGTCCACGAAGAAGCTCTCGGTGTCGTCGCTGGGCAGGAACTCGAACGGCACGCGGCCGCCGAGCACGACGCCGACGCTGACGATGAAACCTGCGATCGCGACGCTGATGGTCATCCAGCGATGGTCGACGGCCCAGGTCGCCACATGCCGGTAGCGCCGTTCGAGGAACGGCCACAGCCGTCCGTCGCGCCAGCGATCAAACGGCGCCGTGACCGAGTCGAGCCAGATACGGTGCCCCTGCCGCAACAGCGCGATCGAGTGCGCCATGTGGCTGGGCAGCATCCAGCTCGTCTCGATCAGGCTCACGGCAAGCGCCACCGCCACCACGATCGGCAGGTCGCTCAGCAAGTCGCCGATCGTGCCCTTGACGAGTGCCAGCGGGACGAACGCCACGATGCTGATGAGGATGCTGGCGAACACCGGCCAGAAGATGCGCGTGGTGCCCTCGACCGCTGCGCGCTCGGGCTCGGCACCGCGCCGTGCCATGTCATCGATCGACTCAGTGAAGACGACCGCGTCGTCCTCGAGCATGCCCAGTGCAATGAGCAGCCCGAACATCGTGAGCATGTTGATCGTCACGCCCGCAAGGTTCATGAGCAGGATCGTGCCGAAGATCGCCACGACCATCCCATTCATCACCCAGAACGCGCTGCGCACCGAGACGCCGAGGAGCAGCGTGAGGAACACAAGCACGGCGCCTTGCCACGCATTCTCCGTGACGAGGTCGATGCGCCCTTCGATCAGGCGCGCGAGGTCGTTGTGCTTGGCGATGCCCACGCCGTCAGGCATGGGGCCACGCGCAAGGCCAGCCTCCCATCCCTGCAGTCGCGGGCTGTCGAGCAGCCGGTCGAGCGGACTGGCCGACATGGTCTGCCCAGAGCGGGCCGCCACGTAGCCGCGCGTGAACTCCGCCATGCGGACGGCATCCTGACCCACCTCACGCAGGATGGTGAGGTTCGCACCGGGCTCGCCCTGGAACCGCCAGCCGATGATGTCGTCGGCGAAGCCTTCCACGACCGTCGCGACATCGCCGAGCGTGACCGATGTGCCGTCAGGGAGCGCCTTCAGCACGATGCCTTCCATCGCCAGCGCGCGTTCGTCGATCCCGCGCGTACGCACCGCGGCCTCGCCGTCGGACGAGCGCACCGCACCGCCGGGCACTTCGCGCATCCACGCGCCGACCGAATCGGCCACGCGCGTGATCGGGATGCCATGGCGCACGAGCTCCTCGTCGCGCACATCCACGCGCAGTTCGTCGTCACGCAGCCCCGCCACGAGGATCCTTCCCATGCCACGCCATCCGCGCAGGTCATCCTCGACCTCACGAAGCGCGGTCTTGATCGAGCGCGGGTCCACATTGCCGTAGACCGCCACCTGCACGACGGGCAGGATCGGCTTCCAGTCGATGACCTTCAGCCGGTCCGCCTCGGGCGGCAGGTCCTGCAGGCCATCGATGCGCGTGCGCAGGTCCTCGAGCTTCTCGTCGATGTCGATCCCGTCACCGAACTTGATGACCACCGCACCACCGCCCTCGACGATGTTCGTCGTGACCTTCTCGACACCGTCCTCCTCACGCACGGCGTCCTCGACCTTGCGCGCGAGGCTCTCCTCGATCTCGGCCGGGCTTGCGCCTGCATACGAGAGCACGACCTGCGCCGCGTCGGGATCGATCTCCGGGAAGAACTCCCGGCGCATCGTGAGCGCGCTCCAGACGCCACCGAGCACCAGGGCCCACATCACCAGCGTGACCGGCACGCGGTTGCGGATGCCGAAGCGGATCATTCCCTCGATCACGGCACTGTCCCGGGCGGGCCCTTGGGCTCGACCACGCTGGCCGCCGACTCGCCCGGTCGCAGCGGCTCGACGCGCGCACCAATTGCGATGCGGCGCGCGGCATCCAGCATCACGAGCGTGCCGTGCGGCAGCGGTTCCTCGAGCGCGAGCCACTCGACATCATCGATCCCGGATGCAGGCTGCGAACGACGGATCGCATAGGCAATGCGTACGGGCCGCCATCGCACTCGACCATCCTCGACCAGCAGCAGGCGATCATTGCGCACGCTGCGACGCGGCACCACGGTGCGCGGTGTCGCATCCGGCGCGAGGACCGTGGCCTCGACGAACGAGCCCGGCACGAGCCCAGAACCTCCCGGCAGCTCGGCCCAGGCCACGAGCGTGCGCGCCACCGGATCATCCTCCGGTGCGAGGCGCGTGAGCAATCCCTCGACGATGGTGCCGGAGGCGTCCATCATCTGGGCGCGCTGGCCGACAGCCAAGGCACCACGACTGGAGGCGGGCAGGGCGATCGGCACTTCCAGGCGGGACGGTTCGACGATGCGCGCAACCATGCGACCCGGCGCAACAATCTCGCCGGGCTCGACCGGGAGCGACTGCAGGATGCCCGAGATGGGTGCCACGATCGTGGATCGCTCGACTGAAAGCCGCGCCCGCTCCGCTGCCTCGGACTGGGCCTCGCCCTGGGCCGTCAGGGACTCGCGTCGGGGAGCGACCATCTCCAGTGCTTCGCGCGCCATCGACAATCCACGGTCGGCAGCGAGTACCGCCGACTTCGCCCGGTCGAGTTCACGCTGCAGCGCCACGCCATCGGCGAAGGCCGCTTCGACGCGCGCCACCTCCCCGCGCGCGAGCTTGAGCTCCTCGTCGGCCAGACGCAGCGAATCGGCGAGCGCGCGCTCCTCGATGTCGAGTCCCTGCGTCTGCGCACGCAGCGCCGCGAGCGACTGGAGTGCCGCCTGCAACTGCCGGCGGGCATCGTCGCCATCGAGTTCGACCAGGACGGCACCCTTCTCCACACGCATGCCTTCGCGGACTCCAGATCCGAGCGCCACGACCACGCCATCCACGCGGGCCGCAACATCGGCCGACTCGAGTGCGCGCACGGTGCCGAATCCACGGATCCCGCGCATCGTCGGCATCGGCGAGACCTCCATGACCGCGATCGGTACGGGGCGCGTGTCGGGGGCCTTGCTCGCCGCAACCGGGCGCGTGCGCACCATCCACATCACGAGCACCATCGCACTCAGCACGATGCCCAGGCTGAGGCATGCTCGGCGCACCAGATCCAGCCTCGATTGGCGGGGCGCGAACGGGGCATCGTGGTCGTGGTCGTCCATGGCGGAGAAGGGATCGTAGTCCATCCCACTTCGCTCGATGTGGTCATGCGGTTGCACGACGCCACTAGACTCCGCGCTCGCATGGCTGAATCACCGGCTAGCCTGAGTTCCAAGGATGTGGCGCATGTGGCGCGCCTTGCGCGGCTTCACCTCGACGAGGCCACCGTCGAGTCGTATCGGACGCAGTTGGCCTCGGTGCTCTCGCACATCGCGCGGCTCGGCCAAGTGGAGACCGCCAGCGTGGAGCCGATGGCCCATCCGCTCGATGCGGTCAATCGACTCGACGATGATGAGCCCGGCGCGGTGCTCACGGTCGACCAAGTGCTCATGAACGCACCAGCTCGCGAGGGTGACTTCATCGCCGTGCCCAAGGTGCTCGGAGGCGACAGCGCATGAGCCGCCCTGACGCCACCGCCGTCGCCTCAGCCATCCGCTCCGGTGCACTGCGTGCCGTCGATCATGCACGCGCCACGCTCGATGCGATCGATGCTGCGAACGCCGGACTCAACGCCTACCACGAGGTCTTCCATGAGGCCGCGCTCGAACGCGCCGCGGCGGTCGATGCGATGGTCGCTGCGGGCCACGACCCGGGCCCCTTGGCGGGGGTGTGCGTGGCGGTCAAGGACAACATCGCCACGACCCTCGGCCAGACCACATGCTCGAGCCGCATGCTCGAGGGCTACAGGTCACCCTTCGATGCAACGGTCGTCACGCGACTCGTGGGTGCCGGTGCCGTGATCGTCGGCAAGACGAACATGGATGAGTTCGCGATGGGTTCGAGCAGCGAGACCTGCGCCTGGGGCGTGGTGCGCAATCCGCACGATCCCACACGCACCCCCGGTGGTTCGAGCGGTGGTTCGGCGGCCGCCATGGCCGCTGGGCTGTGTGACCTCTCGCTGGGCTCGGACACGGGCGGCAGCATCCGGCAGCCGGCGGCCTTCTGCGGCATCGTCGGTCTCAAGCCGACCTACGGCCGCATCAGCCGCTGGGGGCTCGTGGCCTTCGGCAGCAGCCTCGACCAGATCGGGCCGTTTGCGTCCACGGTGCGCGACGCGGCCCTGGCCTACGGCGTCATGGCCGGTGTCGATGCACACGACTCGACGAGCGCCGCCGTGACGGTCGATGACTGGCAGGCCACCCCACCCATTGATCCGAAGGCACTGCGCATTGGCGTGCCGTCGCAGTACCTGCGCAACAACGATCCGGCGGTCGCCGAAGCCCTTGATCGGGCACTCGCGCTGCTGCGCGCAGCCGGTGCCACGATCGTGGACATCGACCTGCCGATGACCGACCACGGCATCAGCACCTACTACGTCATCGCTCCCGCCGAGGCGAGCAGCAACCTCGCACGCTTCGATGGCATCCGCTACGGACACCGTGCGGACCAGCGTGCCGGCGAGGGCCTCGAGGAGCTCTATGCGCGCAGCCGCAGCGAGGGCTTCGGTGCCGAGGTGCAGCGCCGCATCATGCTCGGCACCTATGTCCTCTCCAGCGGCTACTACGACGCCTACTACGACCGGGCCCTGCGGATCCGCCGGCTCATCAAGCAGGAGTTCGACACGGCCTTCGGGCAGTGCGACATGATCCTCGGGCCCACGGCGCCCACCGCGGCGTTCGCGATCGGCGGCGTGACCGACCCACTCCAGATGTACATGAACGATGTGTACACCGTGAACACGAACATCGCGGGCATCGCCGGGATCAGCCTGCCCGGCGGGACCGACCGTACGAGCGGCCATGCGCTGCCGGTCGGGGTGCAGTTGCAGGCACCGGCGTTCGCCGAGAGCCGCCTGCTGCGCGTGAGCGAGTTGCTCGAGCGCCTGCTGTCGGCCTGACGGACGATGCCGTCTCGAGCACCCGTCGCATCGCGTTGGACATGGCGTGTTCACCGAGCGACTCGGGCAGAACGCGCTGCCAACCACGGGCCAATCGCCGCGGTGGCTCCGCCACCCACACCCTGAAGGCCACCCTGCGCGGCGATGTCACCACCGTGAACGCCCCCGCCTCGACGATGCCGCGCACTCCCTGCCATGCTGTCTTGGGGTCGAACGCGCGTGGCGCCGCCGCCGAGGCATGCTCGATCGTCGGCGTTTGCCAGAGCCCAGCCCAGAGGCCTCGATTGCTGCGGCGGTCGAGGACGAGCCCACGCGCATCCTGCATGACCAGCGTCTCCCAATGCACGGTCGGGCGTGATGTCCTGGCAACCGCAGTGGGGATGCGATCGACCGTGGCATCACGATGGGCGATGCAGCGCGGGCGCCATGGGCACGCGCCGCAGCGCGGGGCCCTCGGGGTGCAGGTGAGCGCGCCGAGCTCCATGAGTCCCTCGTTCAGGGTCGCCGCCGACGATGCCCGCTCGACCAGGTCCTGCGCTGTCGACCAGAGCCACTCCTGCGTGGAGCGCGCGGCCGGGTCGAGGGCGCGACCATGCACCCGAAGCAGCACACGCGCCACATTGCCATCGACGATGGCCGCGCGCTCACCATGCACGATGCTGGCGACGGCCCCCGCGGTGTACCGGCCGACCCCCGGCAAGGTGGCCAGCTCGGCCGCGCGCTTGGGGACCTTCCCGCCGAACCGCGCCACGCAGGCCTTGGCTGCCTCATGCAACCGCAGTGCGCGCCGGTAGTAGCCAAGCCCCTGCCACATCGAGAGCACCTCGCCCTCGGTCGCGGATGCCAGCGCCGACACGGTAGGCCAACGGTCGACGAACGCCTCGAACCGCTCGACGACTCGGCTGACCTGCGTCTGCTGCAGCATGCACTCGCTGACGAGGGCGCGATAACCGCTCCGCTCGCACCGCCATGGGAGGTCTCGCGCATGCTCCACGAACCACCGTTCGATCGCAGCCGAGAGCCACTTTGCCGCGGGTGAACCTCGCGCCGACCCGGCCTTTGCGCTACCTTGGCGTTCCCCACGCCCGGCGTGACCACAATCGGTGCCGCTGCACCGCCCCGTGGCTCGCCCGCTGACTGAAGGAAGGTCCATGTCACGCCTGTTCTACTCGCTCGAAGAGGCCGCCGCGAAGCTCAAGAAGTCGCCTGCCGAACTCCTCCAGATGGCCCAGGCGGGTCAGCTTCAGGAGTTCCGGGACAAGGACCAGATCAAGTTCAAGGCGGCGGATATCGACCAACTCGCACAGACCGACGATGACGGTCTCGATCTTGAACTTGGCGACCTCGGCGGCGGCAGCAGCGGCTTTGAGTTGCCGCTCAGTGGCAGCGATGCAGGCATTCCGGCGCTTGATGGCGCTGGGCTGGATCTTGATCTCGATCTGGGGGCCCCCTCCTCAGCACCGATGCGGACCCCAGCCCCTGCCGACGACGACCTGCTCGGTGGCCTGGGAGGTGCCGACAGTGGCGCTGGTGGCAGCGCACCCCCGCCGCCCGTGGACGGCGGCAATGAGGATCTTCTGGGTGGCCTGGGACTTGCCGACAGTGGCGCTGGTGGCAGCGCACCCCCGCCGCCCGTGGACGGCGGCAATGAGGATCTTCTGGGTGGCCTGGGACTTGCCGACAGTGGCCCCGCTCCTGCGCCAAGCATGGGACTTGCTGACAGCAACCCTGGTCGTGCGGCCAGCGGTGCGCGACCGAGTATCGGCCTGGCCGACAGCGGTGCGCCGACCAGTTCTGGCATTGCTCCCGACGGCGGCCTGAGCGACAGCGGCCTGAACCTCGAAACCGTCGGCTCGGGCAGCGGCTTGCTCGATATGACGCGTGATGCCGCCGACGAGAGCTCAGCGGGCCTCCAGCTCTTCGAGGAAGTCTCGGCGGACGACTCCGCTCCCAACGCTGCGAGTGGCCTCTTCGCCGATGTCGGCGCGGGCGCCGAGGGCGAAGGCGAGACCCCTGCCGCGGCGATCGGCACCTTCGGCGTCGGTCAGGCCGTCGTACTGGAGGAAGTCAGCGGTGCGTGGAGTGGTGCAACGGTCGGTTTCATGCTTGGCGCGGCTGCATGCCTCGCCATCTGCCTCGTGATCGCGATCGACACCTCGCTCGGCGGCACGCCCACACTCACCGGCATGATCAAGGGCGACATGATGATCTGGGTCGGCGGTCTTGCCGGTGCAGTCGTCGTGTTCGGCGTTGCCGGCTTCTTCATCGGCAAGGCGACCGAGTGATCGATCGATGCTGCTGAGCAGGTACGGCCTGCGGGAGTGGGGCATCGCCACGGCCATCGCGGCACTCCTGTGCATTGGTGTCTTCGTGTGGTCCTTGCCGACCGCGCTCTACGCGGTGATCGGGGTGCTCTGGCTTGGTGTGGTGGCCTTCTTCCGCGACCCGCTCGGTCGTCGTCCCGCCACCAGTGACCCCGCCGACATGGTGAGCCCTGCCGATGGCAAGGTCAGCGCCGTGTTCACCCTACCCTGGCACGATGCCATCAGCGGACCGGCCACGGTCGTGCGCATCTTCCTCAGCGTGCTCGATGTGCACATCAACCGTGCGCCCTGCGAGGGAGTCGTCGAGGCCATCGAGCATCGACCGGGCAAGTACCTCGATGCGCGTACCGAGGAGAGCGCGCGTGTGAACGAGAGCAACACGGTCCGTCTGCGCACGGGAAGCGGCGATCCGGTCGGGATCCGCCAGGTCTCGGGAGCGATCGCCCGCCACATCGTGTGTGCCGTGGCAACCGGCGATCGGCTCGACCGTGCCCAGCGCTTCGGGCTGATCAAATTCGGCTCGACGACTGAGCTCATCCTGCCTCGGCCGGAAGCCGTGGAGGTCCGGGTGAAGGTCGGCGACCGTGTCACCGGGGGCGTGACCATCCTGGCCAGGCTCGAGCCGGACCACACGAACTGAGTGTGGTCACGCGGCCTTGCCGTGATCGTTCCCCTTCGGGCCATCCTTCGCGCGTGACTGGATCCGCTTGATCCGCGTCAGGCTGCTCGCCACGGACTCGCCGAGCGCATCGGCAAGTGGCGCAAGGTCGGGTGAGAACGGCCGATCGGCATCGCGGAAGAGCACGAGGACCGCCGGGCGCATCGCGCCTTCTCGGCAGGCCACGGTGCATACGGCCCGCCCGGGGAGCAGCCCCTGGAACCGACGGAAGGTCTCGGGAGGTGGCGTCGTGCCATCGAAGATGAGCGGCGCACCGTGCATCGCGAGCGATGCGCACCAGTCATCCGCGATCGAATCGAGCATCCCGCAGACGGCCGAGCGCGACACATCATCCCGCAGGTAGCCGCAGAGGTCGTACTTGCCCTCGCCACGCTCGACGAACACGGCGCAGTTCGCAGCACCCAGTCGGAGCACGAAGGCCTGTGCGGCAAGCTTGAGCATGGCATCCACATCGCTCTCGAGCGTCAGGATCGCCCGCAGCTCCGCTGCCGCCGCAGCCAGCGCCACGCGCTCCTCAATGCGCTCCTGCGCCTGTGCCAGGTCGCTCACCACGCCACCGAGCTGGCGGTTCAGGGCCTCACGCTCTCGGCTGAGCCGGCGGCATGCAGACTCGAGCACGCCCAGGCGACGCTCGCGCAACCGGCGTGCGACGCCCTGCTCCAGTCCCAGGGCGATGCGTGCACGGAACTCGGACTCGTGCTCCGCACCGCTGAGCACATCGACCACGCCCTCGCGCAGCGCGGCAAGCAGCAGGTCACGGTCGGCCGTGCGGGCGATGCACACGATGCCAACATGGGGTGCCAGGGCACGGATGGTGCGCAGGAGCCGAGCGCGTGCAGCACGAACGCCGTCCAGATCGATCACCACGAGATCGAATGGCCCCTCGCGCAGCAGTGTGAGCGCCTCGCGCACCGTAGCGGCGGACACGATGTGCGTCTTCCATCCCCCTGCCCCGCGTACGACCGGCGTCCACGCATCCGCCCGCGAGCCGCACAGCACGATCCGCGCAGTGCCGAATCGCTTGATGGCATCGGTGGTGATGGACGCGGCGGGTTCGCGAGTGGCCATGGCAAGTCCTCGGCGCATGCATCGTCCACCCCGAGGGACGGGTGAAGCGCAAACGAGGAAATGGCGCGAGACCGGCGCTGTTATCCGCCGTGCCGCTGCCGCCAGAGGGTGACCGCCTCGGGCTCGCGTGCGTATTCGGGACCGAGCGCAGCCGGGGGCACGCGGTGCCCCTTGTCCCACAGCCCCTGCGCCGCCAGCATCACCCCTGCTCCGGTCCAGATCGGCTCGACCATGGACACCCCGCCTGCATCGCACGACTGACGAAGCACCGCCGGGAAGTGGGCATCGGCAAGCACCACCGAGCCCGGTCGTGGGAGCCAGCTCTCCCAGCCGATCAACGACGCAGCGCGTTGGCACCAACCACGCTCGTCGCGCGTCAGCGTGGCGATCCAGGCGGTCGCGCCCTTCACGGCAAGCACGGCGTGAGCCTCAGTGGGCAGGTCCGTCGAAGCCGCAGGCCATGTCGAATGCACGGCAACGAGCGCCGAAGGCACCGCCAGGCACGGCAGCCCATGCACGGTGGCGATCGATTGCACCGCGGCGATCGTGGTGCGCAGGCCGCTGAATCCACCGGGCCCCACATCGACGGCGACCCATGTCAACTCGGCCGGCACCACACCCGCACCGCGGCAGGCTTCGTCGATCGACGGCCACAGCCAGTCACGCTCTCGAGAGGGATCGTCGTGATCAACGGCGAACACGGGGCTGCCTTCACGCCACGCCGCCACGCCGACGGACCGCTGCGAGCCGGTGATGGCCAGGCCTGCTGTCATCCCTCGAAACCAACCGTGGCAAGGAAGACCGCCTCGCGAGCCAGATCGGTCGCCGGCGGCAAGGGGCCCTCGAGCGGGATCTCGACGGCAACGCCGCGCGCGTGATCACTGTTGAGGATCAGGAGTTCAGGCGAGACAGCCTCGGCACCTTGCTCCACATGCGCATGACCGCACACCATCAGTCGTGCGCCGAGCCGCTCGGCCACACGAAGCGAACTCTCCGGGGTCTGGCCCCGGCCCCAAGTGAACTGCCACGCGAGGCCGTCATGATCGGCATACCCGGCACGATCGAGCTCACGCTCCAGTGCACTCATGTCGGCCGATTCAACCTCGAAGGGAGCCGGCGTGCTGTGTGCGCAGAACAGCCCGTTCGCCGATCGGACCGCGAGCGGCATGGCCAGGATGAATCGATCGACCGCATCGCTCACCTGCTGGGCTTCGTCACCGAAGACCCACTCCAGGCCATCGAGGAAGAGCTGGACCTGCTCGCCCGCACCCTTCGAGATCCGCAGCTTGCACAGTTGCGCAAGCTCATGGTTGGCCAGGAGCGGATGCACCTGCAGCGGATACGCCAGCACCAGCTCAGCCACGCGCACGAGCATGCGGTAGCTGGTGTCCATGCCGCCGGTGAGCGACTCGCCGTGGATCAACTCGTGAAGGATGACATGGTGGTCCGGCGATGCATCCAGACGCGCCAGCTGCAGGACCGCCTGCAGATGCGCGAGGTTGTCATGCAGGTCGCCGGTTGCCAGCAGCATGCCGCGCGACGGGATCCACTGGGTTGCCCCGCGTCGCCCCTCGGCGGTGCGCATGCACTCGGCCGCCGAGAGCAATGCCTCGGTGACCGCTGCGGCATCGCGCGCATCGACGCGGACGACGCTCACGGAACGAGCACCGCCACGGGGATCACGCCGGAACCGGTCGCCGTCGTGATCGTCACGGGGACCACGGAGAGCCCCGACGGCGCCTTGTCGACCATGAAGTCGATCTTGACGCGGACGAAGTCGCCATCGAGCTTGGACTCGGCGAGCGTGCAGACGAAGCCACCGAGCACGCAGGTCGCACCAGTCACGGCATTCCAGCCTTCCCGCACCGGGATGCGGCGCGCAGCCGGGTTCGTGCTCTCAAGATCGAGTTCAAGCTGCTGCTTGGTACCTCTGTCCATGCGGCCTGCCACGACGAGCGGATCCGCGAAGAACCACTGGCGGGCCTCGCGTGCATCCTTGTCGAAGAGCGTGCCGGTCGACTCATGGCGGATGCGCAGGGCCACGAGGGGCGCATCGGCACGATCGGTCGCCACCACGACCCACTGCGGGAGCGGTCCATTCACGCCGGCAGTGGTCCACGTCATCACATGCGATGCCTTCGCACCCGGCTGGGCTTCCGTGATGGGAAGGCCCCACGAGCCAATCACGCTGAATGGCGCGCCATCGCCGGACGCCAAGGTGAAGGTGCCCGATGCGACGCCCTTGAGCGCCTCCACATACTCGGGCGAGGCCATGATCGGCAGCGTGGCGGTTGCTTCCATCTGCGCGACCGTCATGCCGTACTGCTCGACGACGATCATGACCTTGGCATCCTTCTTGCCGGGCGTGCGCGGCACGGCCAAGGTCGCCTGCAGCTCGACCGAGCCGCCGGCAGGAATCGTCACGCCCTTGAGCGGGGTGATGTCGGTGCACTTGCAACTGGGCTTGGCATCGATGATCTTCAGCGGCGAGCCGGTGGGATTGCGCAGCGTGAAGGTGGTCGATTTGCGTGCCCCCGGCGGTACCGCGCCGAAGTCGACCATCGGTGGTTCGACGACCAAGGGGTGCCTCTGCTGCGCACCAGCGCGCGGTGGTGGGGCCTGCGCGACGGCCGGTGCCGGGGAGGACGCTGGTGCGATCGTCGCCGAGGTGGGAGTTCCAGGATCGCTCGATGGAGCAGTTGGACTGGGTGCGGAAGTGGCCGCCGCCGGTCGCGCAGCGTCGGCGGGCGCGGGAGCCCGCCCGCAAGCCGACGAACCGATGGCCAGGATCACGATCAAGGGAAGACGCATGCCGGTAGTGTAAGCCCCTGCATGCTTGCCTTCATCGATCTTGCGTCGCTCCTCACGCCTGAGCATCTGATCGCGCTCGTCACGCTGACCGCGCTCGAGATCGTCCTGGGCATCGACAACATCGTCTTCATTGCGATCCTCTGCGGCCGGCTGCCCAAGGACCAGCAGCCCAAGGCGCGGCGCATCGGCCTGATCGGTGCCCTGCTCATGCGCGTGGCCTTCCTGATGTGCATCAGCTGGGTCGCCAAACTGACCGAGCCCGTGACCACCTTCGGCGCGTTCGGTCACGAGATCGCACCCAGCTGGAGGGACATCGTCCTCCTCGTCGGCGGCCTGGTGCTGCTGGCCAAGAGCACCAAGGAGATCCATCACTCCGTCGAAGGCAGCGAGCATGCGCTGACCGCGGGCCACGGCGGCACATTCGGTCTGATCGTGGGCCAGATCATGCTGATGGACATCGTCTTCAGCATCGACTCGGTCATCACGGCGATTGGCATGGCCGAATCGATCACGGTCATGGTTCTCGCGGTCGTGATCTCCATGATCGTCATGCTCATGTTCGCCGGGCGCATCAGTGACTTCGTGCATCGCCATCCGACGGTGAAGATGCTCGCCCTCAGCTTCTTGCTCCTGATCGGCATGAGCCTGGTGGCCGAGGGCCTGCACTTCCATGTGCCGAAGGGGTACATCTACTTCGCGATGGCCTTCAGCCTCGGCGTCGAGACGCTCAACATCGTGGGCAAGTCGAAGGCCGCGCGCGCGAAGGCCGCCGGACCAGACACGCACTGATTGCCAATCCCGCTGGTCACGGAAGCGTGACGCGTCGGCCCATGATGGCCGCCTCGGAGCGAAGGCCCTCGGGACATCGCGCCAAGAAAAAGGGCCCGGACCGATCGGTCCGAGCCCGCGTGTGATCGCGAGTAGGAAGCGCGCTCAGGCGCCCCAGCCACCCAGCAGGATGCCGAGGTCGGCACCATCGACGAGGCCACTGCCGTCGATGTCGCCCGAACCCGCTCCGCCCCAGTTGCCGAGCAGAATGCCAAGGTCCGCACCGTCGACGATGCCGTCGCCGTTCAGGTCATTCGGGTTCGGCGTCGGGCAGGTCACCTCGCCGGACGCCGGGATGATCTTGTAGATCTGCCCGCCGTGGTCGGCCATGTAGAGTTCGCCCTTGGCATCCTCGCCGAAGGCAACGATCTGATTGACGGTCTGGTTGGCCACGGAGGTGGCCAGTTCTGCGTTGCGGGTCATGAACTCGGTCACGACGCCATTCACCATGCGGAACGACCATGAATTGTTGGACCCGTAATCGACATAGAAGTAGATGCCCTGCATGTCGGGCATGGCGCAGCCGCGATAGACGCGACCGCCGGTGATGCTGTACCCGCCAGCGGTGTTGTGCGCGTAGGTGCGGACCGGGGCCGTCAGGCCGGTGCCGTTGCAGGTGCAGCCTGACAGGCCCGTGCAGGAGGTGCCTTCCGTGCAGCGCCATCCGTAGTTGCGGCCGGGCGCGGCGCCGTTGGGCTCGTAGTTCACTTCCTCGACGGCGTTCTGGCCGACATCGGCGATGTATATGTCGCCATTGGCCTTGTCGAAGCACCACCGCCACGGATTGCGCAGGCCGTATGACCAGACCGTGTCATCAGCGGTCGTCGCACCACCCATGAAGGGGTTGCTGGCTGGAATCGTGTAGTAGGGCGAAGTGCCACCGACAGTCGGCGTGATGCGGTGCATCTTGCCGAGTCGGCTGCTCAGGTTCTGGGCGACGTTGCCGGGATCATTGGCGCTGCCGCCGTCGCCCGTGCCCATGTACAGGTCGCGCGTGCCGGGCTTGAAGTGAATGTCGCCGCCGTTGTGGTTGGTGTACGGATCCGACCAAGTCATCATGACCACGCCGGTCGGGTTGGCGATGTTGGGGTCGGCAGAGACCGTGTATCGCGCGAGATTGTTCGTCCCCGTACCGGTGTAGTAGACGTAGAACTGTCCGTTGGTTGCGTAGTCGGGGTCGAAGGCCATGCCGAGCAGCCCCTGTTCATCGCTGGTCGACGCGCCGCCGGTCACGATCGGATCGATGTTCAAGAACGCCGTCGCGCGGAGCGTCGGGGTCGCGCCAAGATCGATGATGCGCACGCGACCGGCCTTCTCCAGAACGAAGAGACGCGTCGCGTCGCCGGGCGCGTGGCCGATCCAGGTCGGGTAGACGAGACCAGTGCCGATGACCTGCTTCGGCTTGATTGGCGTGACGCCAGCTAGTGCGGAGGCCGAGACAGCCAGGACGGACAGTGCAGCGATGGTGGTGTGCATGGGTCGTTCTGTGGGGAAGCGTGAACAGGCAGCCGAGTGCTGCCAAGCGACTTGACTATACGCCCCTCCAGGGCGAACGCCACCCGATTGTGCGCGATTCGGCTCCGTTGCACCCCTGTGTGGGCTCGCCAAGCGGCTTGTGGACCGGCTTATGGACGCGCCAGGACCGCCTCGATTCGATCAGCGGCCGCGCCGAGTTGGTCCATCGATGCCGTGGCAGCGGCCGGATCCGAGTCCGCAACCGCCGCCTGCAGCCCAGGCAAGACCCATGTTCCGTAGCCCGAGTCGCGGTCATTCGAGGCAAACACATTGCGGAACCACTGCCGACCAGGCAATCCGGCAGGATCGATCCAGCATTGCTGCACGGCTTGGGCCCTCTCACGCTGGGTGGGCGAACTCCTCTTGATGGTTCCCGCGAGCGCATCGAAGCGGTCGGCGAGGGTGTGGGCCCGTGCGGACGCATCGGGCGACAGGCGCGCGGCGGTGGAGCGGAGCCCGGCAGCGGCAGCCGCGCACTCGCGCCACGGCTCGGGAGTGCCCGTGCCAAGTGCATCGACCAAGGCCACCGTCATGCGCGTGAGCATGGACGCTCCCGCGTAGTCGGCGCCGACCGTGCGTCGATACCAGAGCAGCGTGTCGTAGTTCGAGTGGTAGCTCGTCCCTTGCGAGCCGCCTGCGAAAAGGCCGATCGATGGCACACCGGCATGGCACAGAAACGGCTGGTGATCGCTGCCGCCACCAAGATCGCCCAGCGGAAGCGCACCATCTTTGGCGCCCAGGTCAAAGAGGGATCGAGCGGGATCGACCGCGCTCGGCACCCGCTTGGCCGCATCCTGCACGATGCCCCGGAGTGATGGGCTCGCCGACGCGCCGAAGTTCACCCCCATCGCAGCCATGTCGAGATTGATGTAGCCCACGCAGCGCTCTTCGAGCATCGCGCGCTCGCGCTCAACCCACTCCGTGCTGCCGACCATGCCGAACTCCTCGGCGCCCCACGCACAGAACAGCGTGTCACGCGCCGGGCCGCGTCCGGCCTTGGCCTGCATCGCGCACTCGCGCGCCGCCTCCATGAGCACGATCGTGCCAGCGAGCGGGTCCGCGGCACCGAAACCCCATGCATCGTGATGGCAGCCGACGACCACGAGGCCGCCGTCCGCAACGCGACCCGGCAAGCGCGCGATCACATTGGCTGACTGGACCACGGCGGGCTCATGCGCCACCGCCACCCTGACGCGCAGTTCAGGGCCACCCGTGAGCAGCGTGGGGCCCTCGAAGCCCGTGGCCCATGAAGGATCGAAGAGCGGCGCACCGCGCATGCGGCGCACGATCTCGCGCGCTGCACCATAGCCGATGGGCTGCACGGGAATCCTCGGCAATCCGACCGATGCAGGATCGAGCCGCTCGGCATGCTCGGTCGCCTCGCGTCCGGGCGTGAGCGGATCGCCCGAGTAGGGCAGCGTGTTGATGCTGCCGCGCTGGATGCAACTCGCATTCGCCCAACCACCGTCGGGCCAGGTCGCCCCCTTCGCGGGGCCGCTGTCGGCTGGGTCCGTGAAGATGACCATCGCGATGGCTCCCGCCTGCTCGGCGAACTTCACCTTGAAGCCGCGGAAGTTCCCGCCGTAGCGCGCCAAGCACACCTTCCCCCTCAGATCGATCCCCTGCTCGCGGAGCCGGGCGAAGTCGGCCCGCGTGCCGTAGTTCACGAAGACGACCTCGCCGGTCGCGTCGCCCTGACCGCTGTAGGCGTTCCACGCGAAGGTGAGCCCGGCATGCGCGAGTTGCGGATCGATGGCCAGGTTCTCCTCGCGAACGGCGAGCCGCATCACGCCGCGACGCGCGCCCGGCGCGGTCGGCTCGGCGAGCGGCATGCCCGCCGGTGTCGCCACGATCTCGACGATCGGTTCGCGCGGCCGCGGCAGGTACGCCCAGAATGGATGGACCTCGACCTCAAGGCCGAGGTCGCGGAACGAGCTGGCGATCGACTCGATGACCTTGGCATCGCCCGGCGTGCCGGCCATGTGCGGCTCGGCCGCAAGCAACTCATGCCATGCCGCGAGGCGCGCGGCCATGGACCCTTCGGGCGGCGCGGCCGAAGCCTGCGCGAGCGCAAGCATCATCAGCGTGGTCACGATCATCGGTGCACGCTAGCACGCGGCGTCACCGGGGTCAGGTCGCCCGCCTGCCCACATCCGCCCACGGTCAGGGCGCCGCGACACCATCGGTCGATCGGCCAACCGTTCGTGCGATGCACCCGCTTCGTTCGCGATCAGTGGCTCGGCTTGCCGCCCGCGGCGGTTCCGAAGATCGCAGGCCACGGGTTCACATTGTGGCACGCGCGGCCGGTCTTCTCGACATAGTCCTGGTGGTACTCCTCGGCCGGGTAGAACTCGCGCGCCATCTCGACCTGCGTGACGATCGGCTTCGTGAACGCGTTGCGCGCCGTGAGGTCGGCGACGAACGCCTTCGCCTGCTCGAGCTGCTGCGGGCTCGTGCAGAAGACCGCACTGCGGTACTGCTCGCCGACATCGGGACCCTGGCGATTCAGCGTCGTCGGATCGTGCATCTGGAAGAAGCCCTCGAGCAACTGGCGGTAGGCGATCACGGTCGGGTCGTAGACCACCTTCACGCTCTCCGCGTGGCCGGTCGTGTCGTTGCAGACCTCCTTGTAGGTCGGGTCCTTGGTCTTGCCCTGCTGGTAGCCGCTCTCGGCGCTGATCACGCCAGGAGCCTGCTGGAAGATGTGCTCGACACCCCAGAAGCAGCCTCCGGCGAAATAGGCGGTCTCGGTCTTCACGGGTTCTCCTCCTGCGGGCCACGGCTGGCCCTTCTCGACGAACTGCAGGCTCGCACTGTTCAGGCAGTAGCGCAAGCCGGTGGGACGGGGGCCATCCTCGAACACATGGCCCAGGTGCGCGCCGCATCGGGCGCAGTTGATCTCGGTGCGCTCCATGCCGTGGCTCGAGTCGGATCGCTCGGTCACATGCAGCGGATCGAAGGTCGTGTAGAAGCTCGGCCAGCCGGTGCCGGAGTTGAACTTGTGCGCGCTGGTGAAGAGCGGCAGCCCACAGACGATGCAGCAGTAGCTGCCGTCCTTCTTATTGTCGAGCAGGTTGCCGCAGAAGGCCGGCTCCGTGCCGGACTTCTGGGTGATGCGGAACTGCTCCGGCGTGAGCTTGGCGGCGAGCTCGTCGACCTTGGCCTTGGAGTACGGGGTGACATCCCAGCCGGCGCGGGAATAGATGTGCTTGGTCGTGGATGGCTTCATGGTGGTGCCCGCGGCCTTCGGTGGCGTGGTGCTCGTGGATGCAGCCGGCAGATCGACGATCACGCCCCGGCGCATGCCTTCGCGAGCGGCGAACGCGCCGTACACGGCAACGGCTACGGCGAGCGCGACGGTGACGAACAGGCTTCGGCTCATGACGACAGCATAGGAATGCAGGCGGACCGTGTCACAGTGCGCCCAGGCTGATCGTTGGATTCCGTGGCAATCCGAACGAAGTTCCGGGCCATCCGTTGCATCCCCGCCCGGACACCGTACGATGCCTTCTCTTTGGCAATTCGGGCCCGACCTGGCTTCGACCGGCCATGTCGTTCATGCAGTGGCGCGTCGTGGAGCATCCCGGCCACGTAAAAAGGATGCAACACTTACGACTGCCAACACGCAGTACGCTCTTGCGGCCTAACTAGTGCCGCACGGCAAACCCCTGACGTCCGATGAGGGGGGCGCCGAAACACATCGGGCTGGGTTCCCGGGGCTGGCATGCTTCCGGGAGCTGACACTCGCATGCCATGGTCCACGCCATGCGGCCACCCAGCAGCGGCGCGGACCGAGATGGAAGAGGTGGATACACGCGTAGAGGCTGCATGGCCGCTGGTTCGGCACGGGGGTTCAACTCCCCCCGGGTCCATTCGCTTTGCACGATGCACCAAGCAGTCGTCATGAATCCATGATGGCCGCCCGGTGACCGAGTGCGGAGCTCCGCCCAAGGAATGATCGCGCCCTCCCCATCCGGGAGGGCGCTGTCGTTTGTGTCGCCTTGCGCATGGTCGCTTCGACGGCGGTGGCTTGCCGTGGGCACATCGCATCCGAACGATCCTCACCGCTCCCAGTCGTGCGTGCGATCGGGATCGGGCACTGGCATCGGTCCGGGCATCGTGGCCTGCGCTTCGCCGAGCACGGTGCCGGTGGCGAACGCGAGGTCGACCAGCGATGTCTCGTACTGCGCCGCGGCTTCGACCTCGCGCGACTGGGCATCGGCCAGGCGCGCTGCCGCGTCAAGCACTTCGATGCTCGTGCGCAGCCCCACATCGAACTGCCGCTGCTCGGCGAGCAGCGTGCGGTCGGCGAAGCTCGCCTCGAGCCGTGCCGCCACCACGCGCCGCCATGCGCCACGCACATTGTCGACGGCGTCATGGACTTCCTGGGTGATCGTCTGGACGCGGCTTTCCTTGGTGGCCAAGCGCTGCAGCCGTCGCGCGATCGCCTGGCTCAGGAGAGCGCGTCGCGCCTCGTTGCCCAGCGGGATGCTCGCATTGACGCTCGCGATCAAGGGATCGGCATCGCCCAGACTGCCGTAGGCCGAGGCCAGGCCGGTGTCGTCACCGAGCACCTGATACTGATAGTCCATCGTGAAGAGCGGCAGCGCCTCGTTGCGGGCAAGGGCCACGCGCTCGGCATCGATGGCCAGCTGCAGTTCAAGGTCAAGGAGCTCCATGCGGTTCGTGAGCGCCATGCGCGTGAGCTTGGCCGCATCGAGATCAAGCCCGAGCGGTTCGCTGGGCGTGGTCGGGTCCAGCATGGTCGGACCATCGACCGGGAACTGCGGCGCATTCATGAAGCGCTTGAGCGCGCGGGCCCGCAGGCGCAACTGGTTGTCCGCCACGATGAGTTGCTCGATGGTGCGACCGATGCCACTCTGGGCGCGGAGCAGTTCGATCGGCGCGACCTCACCCTGGTCCACGCGGCGGCGTGCCCGTGCGAGCTGCTCCTCGGCCAAGGCGTGCTGTCGCTCCCGCACGTCCATGATCCGCCGTGCCGCATAGAGCTGCCAGTAGGACCTTTCGGCACTGGCGAGGATGCGGATCGTCTCGAGCAGCGTGCGCGCATCGACCTGCTGCGACTCCATCTTCGCAATCACGATGCTCGCCGTGTTGGCACGCAGCCCGAAGCCACGCAGGATCGGCATCGACAGATCGAGCTGGAAGCCCGCTTCCCATGGCTCATCCGACAGCAGGCTGTCCGCCTGATTGAAGAGCGTCCCGACACTGAGCACACCACCGGTGGCGAGCGGGAAGTCGATCCCAAGCGAACCGGAATTGTTGGCCGTGGAGTCGCCGGCCTCGAGGTTCTCGACCAGCGTGTTGTCGTCGTAGGTGTAGCTGGCCTGGAGCACAGCCTCGAACTTGGCAATCTCCGCATCGAGTGCGGTCACGCCGAGCGTGGGGTTGAACTGCTGCACGCGGACATCGAGGTTGTTCTCGAGCGACCACTGGCGGACATCGGCGAGCGTGACCGTGGCACGCTCGGGATACGCCGGCGCCGAGTAGTCGCGCTTGCTGGCCTCATCGACCGCGGTCTCAAGCTGGACCGGCGTCGTGGCTGATTCGCTCTCGGGCTTCAGCACCGGTGGATGGGCCAGCCGCGCCGGATCCACCTCCGGCAGGAGCGGCGCATCGACATAGTCGCGACCGTTGCATCCGGCCGCGATCAGCGAGGCCAGCAGGACCAGTCGGAGTCGGTCACTCATGGCGGAGGGCCTCGATCGGATCGAGCTGGGCTGCCTTGATGGCCGGGAAGAGACCGAACAGCACGCCGACGACCGCACTGAACAGGAAGCTGCCGAGCACGGCCCAGAACGGCACGCTGGCCTGTTCGAGCTGCGCGCCGGGAATGTGCGTGAGCCCGAAGGCCATCAGCTTGCCGCAGGCCACGCCGACGAAGCCGCCGCTGAAGCAGAGCGCGACGGCCTCGAGGAGGAACTGCACCATGATCGCGCGACCGGTCGCCCCGACCGCCTTGCGCAAGCCGATCTCGCGCGTGCGCTCGCTCACCGAAACAAGCATGATGTTCATGATGCCGATGCCGCCCACAAGCAAGCTGATGCCGACGATCCCCCCTGCCACGGCCGTGATCCCGGCCGAGAGCGTCTTGAACTGCTCGATGTAGCGATCGATCGCCTCGACGCGGAATGTCTCGGACTCATTGGCCCGCAGTCCGCGCGCCTTGCGCAGGAGGAAGCGGCACTCGGCGATCGCCTCCTCGGCCTGCCCGGCGTCCCTCAGCAGCGCGCTGAAGCGGATGAACGGCGTGCGGTCGGGCGTGAGCTTCATCGCGAGCGAGAACGGGATGAACACCTCGCTCGCCTGGGTTTCGAAGCCGAACATCCGGGACTGCAGCGTCTCGACCACGCCCACGACGAGGAATCTGCGTCCCGCGACGAGCAGTGTGGTGCCGGTGGGATCATTGGGAAGGCGCAGCTCCTCAATCGCACGGTCATTGACGAGGCAGACCTGGCGTGCGTTGTCCTCGTCGACCTGCCCGAACGCGCGGCCCATGATGACGCGCCGGCCCTCGACGGGGTGCCAGTCGGGCCAGATGCCAACGACCTGCATCGAATCGAGCTTCTTCGTGTCGCTCTCGACCGCGCCGGAGATCTCGATGATCGGAGTGAGCGCCTTGAGCGAGGTCGCCTGGTCGCGCAGTTCGATCGCCTCGGAGGGCTTGAGCCGCACGCTGTCCCACGGGTACTTGTTGCGGGGTGCATCGCCGGGCCGGTTGGGGAAGATGAAGACGCGGTTGGCGCCGAAGCTCTCGAACTCCGTGAGCACCTTGGCCTTCAGGCCGCCGAGTGCCGCGATCACGGCCGTCACGCTCGCCACGCCCACGATGATGCCCAGCGCCGTCAGGACGCTGCGGGTCTTGTTCGCCCAGATCTGGCTGAACGCCAGCCAGAGCGACTGGATCCAGAACTGCGGCGTCAGCACGGCACGCTCCCCCGCTCGCGCAGTTGACGGGCGATGGGACCGACCGCCTCGTCCTCGACCGCAGGAAGGTCGCTCAGAATCAGCCCGTCGCGCAGGCGCACCACCCGCTGGCAGTGCGCAGCGACCTCGTTCTCGTGCGTCACGATCACGATCGTCTGGCCATCGGCATGGATGCGGCCGAAGACCGCAATCAGCTCGGCGGTGGTGGCCGAGTCGAGGTTGCCCGTGGGCTCGTCGGCCATCAGGATCGCGGGATTGTTGAGGATCGCGCGCGCGATCGCGACGCGCTGCTTCTGCCCGCCCGAGAGCTGGTTCGGTCGGTGATGGAGGCGATCCGAGAGTCCGACGCGCGCCAGCGACTCACAAGCCCGCCGCTCCCGCTCCCGGCGCGTCACGCCGCCGCGCGCGTAGATGAGAGGCATCTCCACGTTCTGCAGTGCGGTCTGGCGCGGCAGCAGTTCGAAACTCTGGAAGACGAAGCCGATCTTCTCGTTGCGGATCGAGGCCAGCTCGTCGGATCCCATCCGCGCAACCGCCTTGCCGTCCAACTCGTACTCGCCGCGCGTCGGACGGTCCAGGCAACCCACGATGTTCATCAGCGTGCTCTTGCCGCTGCCCGAGGCACCCATGATCGCCACCATCTCGTTCCGGCCGATGGCCAGGTCGATGCCGCGCAGCGCCCGCACCTCGTCGTCCCCGACGCGGTAGGTCTTGTGGAGGCCCGTGACGCGGATCATGTGCCGATCCTGACCTCGATGGACGCGCCGCCATCCGGGGTCGCGGCCGCTTCCGTCACGCGCATCCCATCGCGCAGCGTGTCAAGCGCCTTGTAGGGGCCCGCCACGACGCGATCACCTGCGGAGATGCCCTCGAGCACGATGGTGTCGGTGAGGCTGCTCTGGCCGATGCGGACGGGCATGGCCCGCGCAACCCCGCCCTCCACCACGAAGACCACGCTCGCCACCTTGCGTGTGCGGTCCACCAATGCACCGTCCCGGACCGACGCCGGCAGGTCGTCGAGCTTCCGTTCGACCACGGCCTGGGTCGGCACCGCGATCCCGTTGGCCGTGGCGAGCTGGATGTCGGCGTTTGCGGCCAGCCCGGACAGCAGCTGGTCCTGCTCCGACAGCGCCAGATCGATCTCGACCTTGTAGGTGCCGCTGCCACCGGTCGAGCCACTGGCCGAGATCGTCGCGGAGCGGCCGGCATTGGAGCGATCCATGGCGATCTCGGCCACCGTGCCCTTGAAGGACCGATCCTTGTAGGCGTTCACGAACACCTCGGCCAGCTGGTCGAGCTTCACGCGCGCAATGTCGGCCTCGGCGACCTCAGCCACCATGCGCATGTGCGAGAGATCGGCCACGGTCATGATGACCGTGCCGGCATTGTTCATGGTGCCCACGACGACGAGCTCGCCCACTTCGGCATTCAGGCGGATCACCACACCGTCCATGGGGCTCCGCAGCACCGTGCGCTCGCGGTCGCGCTGCGCCCGCTCGATGTCTGCAGCGCTCGCCGCGACACTGGACTCGATGACGCCGATGGTGCGCTCGCTGGCTGCAAGTCCGGCCTGGATGTCCTGCACCCGGGTCTGTGCTTCTTCGAGCGCCTGCCGGCTGATGTCGCCCGAGCGGAAGAGGGCTTCCTGGCGCTCGAGCGCCGACTTGGCCGTCTGCAGCTGCATGCGCGGGCCGTCGAGCCGGGCCTTCTCGGCGCCCAACCGACCGCGCTCGGCTTCGAGCCGCGCCGTCGCTGCCGCCAGACGCGCCGAGAGGTCACGATCGTCGAGCCGGACGAGCACATCGCCCTTGCGGACCGACTGCCCCTCGCGGAACGGCAACTCGACGATGCGCTCGCTCACTTCGGCGGAGATGTCCACCTTGATCATCGGTTCGATGTACCCGGGCGCACTCGCCGTCTGCACGACATCCCGCACCGCGGCATCCTCGAGCCTGACTTCCACTCCACTGCCGCCGCCGCCGAAGCTGGGCAGCATGGCGAGCAACTCACCGCCGCCCACGACCGCGAAGACGACCGCGACCGCGAAGAAGATGCCAAGTGCCGAAAGGAATCGATTCACAGGTGCTCCGTGGGACGGTGAATGCTACCGGCGAGGCATCACGCGACGGAGCCTGCGTGGTCCTTCCACAACGACGCGCACAAGGCAATCCCCCGTGCCCCCACGCGGGGAGGATCGTCAAGAAGTCCGTGTTATGGGCAGGGGACCGCGAAACTCGTCAGGAACACACCGAGGTCCGCACCATCCACCACCGGGTCTCCGGTCAGGTTGATGATCGGGTCCTCGGTTCCCCACGCACCGAGCAACTGGCCGAGGTCAGCGCCATCGCGCTGCCCGTCGCCGTTGTAGTCACCCGGACATCCCTGGGCGATCGCACCACTCTCGGCAATGATGCGGAAGCATGTGTTGAGCCAGTACGGCGCGACATCGTTGGTGACGCACGGGGGTCCGTAGTTCGTCACGGAACCGACCCGCAGGAAGCCCTGCACGATGGTGCCGGGGAAGATGGACGAGCGCCACATGTAGGTGCCGGCGGAGTCGGAGAGCGGCACGGCCTCACCGGGGCTCGTCTGGTCGACGCTTCCCCATGCGCTCACGAACCACGCAAAGGCCGCTGGTGACGCTGGGTCGCACGTCCCGCTCGCGGAGCCGACCGTGTTCGCGCCCCAGACGCTCAGGAAGTAGGTACCCGGCTCGAGCAGCAGATCGACCGGGATTTCGTAGGTCGACAGGCTCCCTGTGTCATCGGCGTTCTCGTTGTACGGCGTCGGCAGCGGCACGATGCCCGACTGCACCTGATCGCCGTTGATGGGTCGATTCGATCCTGTGCGGCGCCAGACGGTCCAGGCAAGATGCGTGGTGGTCGGGATGTATTGCGTCGAGATGAAGCCCTTCACCACGAGCTTGCGCACGCGCCATGAGGAGAAACCGGGGTCGGTCGCTGGCATGAAGAACGCCTGCGCGAGCCAGCGCTGCGCATTGGTCGCATTGACGCATCCGCTCGTGATGCCCAGGTTGACCAGGTCACCGGTGTCCGAACGCTTGACGGAGTGTTGCGGTCCGGTGTCGAACACCACGCGTTCGAAACTGGGAACCAGCGTGAGCGAGAATTCATCCGCGCTCTCGGGCCCTTGCGTGGCCTCGTCGTACCAGCCACCGATGCGGACGAGGAAGTGCTCGTCCTCCTCGCAGTTGGGCAGGTAGACCGTGGTCGGTCCGCCGCCCTCGGTCGGGTTGCAGGTGTCGTCACGGCAGCCGATGAAGGCATCAGGCAAGCGCTCGACGAACTCGGGCGTGATCGCGGGAACGGTCTCGCCCGAGCCAAGAGCGTAGACCTCGATCACGCTGTCGTCGGTCGCGGCCGCACCGGCGCAGAGCGAAAGCGTCAGGTTGCCTCGGCCGGGTGCCGTGACGGTGTACCAGAGGTCCTTGCCGCAGGCGTACTGGCAGGGCGACTCGACATCGATCGGACCATCGGTGCCGGCATTCGAGTTGTCGACCACCAGGGGCGAACCGATCGTGATCGATGCCGGCGAGAGGATGCAGTCGTTCGCGGGTGCGCCAGTCGGGCTTGAGCAGGTGTGCGCGAAGAGCTCACACTCGGTTGCGGCACTCGCCGCGCACTCTGCATCCCATGCAGTTTCGCAGCACGCAGGATCGATGGCGCAGACCGGACTGCAGCACGCGGGGTCCGCGCAACCGGGCGTCTGATGTGCCGTGAGGCAGGGACCTGCGTCGGTCGTGCAGCTGGGCACATCGACGGCGGCGAACTCGATGGTGACCAGGTACTTCGACGTGCACGGCCACTGGAAGTCGGCTGGGCCCTGCGGGGGGGGATTCGGTTCGAGCGGCGCGCCAAAGACCAGCAGGTGCTCGCCGGTCTCCAGGTACACGCGCCCGGCATTGGGGCACTCCGCCGACACCGATGAGAACACCGTATGCGCGGCACGGCAATCACCTCCGCGCATGATCCAGAACTCGCTCTGTGCGATGGGGCCGCTGCCGTCGTCCTTCTCGGTGACCATCGAGAGATCGATGAAGCCTGCGACCTTGACATCGATCAGGTACCAGTCGAGATCACGGAAGGCCACGAGGCCCGCGGTGGTCGAGACCGGATACGAGCCAATCGTGCCGTGGATCTGCAGGATCGTTCCATCGACCATGTTGCCGGCTGGCTGGAGCAGCTGGCCGCAGGTGCCACAGCCGCCGTTGGCGTCGGCGTAGTCACGATCGGCGCAATCCGTGCCCGTGAACTCATCGATGTTGAACAGGGCATCAGGCGGAATGCTGAAATCGCACTGCGCCAGCGCCGTGGGGGCGAGCGCCAAAGCAGCGCCAAGTGCGGTCATCGAGGACAGGCTCATGATCCCTGGGTGCATGGTGCTGATCCGAGAGGAAGGGGCGACTGGCCACGCGGCCAGCCCAATCATCGGCACGCGTACGGCGTGCCATTGCTCTACATGGTGAAATCAAGCGTCGTTCGGGGCCAACGCAATCTCGTAGGTCGCGATGATTTCCGGCCATATTCCCCCAATGGGGCTCCTGCCCGGACAACCGTTCGTGCGGAACGATGGCACATAATCGATGGCCTTGCCGTCAGACAGTGAGTCCGACCCGTTCAGCGCACTCGCCAGTCGATGACCAGTTTTCCGCACTGCTCCCCCGCCTCAAGGCGCTCGAACGCCGCTTGGGCCCGGCTGGGGGCAAAGACCTGATCCACGACGGGTCGAATCGCGCCGGCCCGCAGCAGGCTCACCACCGACCGGAACTCCTCCATCGTGCCCATGGTCGATCCGATGATGCTGAGTTGGTTCCAGAAGACGCGGGCAAGGTCAGTCGTCGCATCCGGCCCCGTCGTGCATCCGCAGGTCACGAGCGTGCCTCCGCGCGCGAGCGACTTGACGCACGCCATGTGGATCGACTTGCCCACGCTCTCGGCCACCACATCGACGCCGCGGCGGCCGGTGACCGCACGCACCTGCTTGCTCCAGTCGGAGCCATCATCGAGGATGGCATGGTGTGCGCCGAGTTCGAGCGCGCGATCGAGCTTGGCACGATGACGGCTCGTCACGATGACGGTGCAGCCGAAGTGGCGGGCGATCGCCAGACTCGCCATGGCCACGCCGCCGCCGATGCCCGGCACGAGCACCGACTGACCCGCCTGCACTCGTGCACGGGTCACGAGCATGCGCCACGCCGTGAGGTGCGTGAGTCCGAACGCGGCCGCCTCGATCGGATCGGTCTGGCCGACCTCGAGCAGGTTGGTGATCGGTGCCTTGAACCGTGCAGCGTTCGCACCCGGGGTGTGCTCGCCGATCATCGCGATGTCCTCTCCCGCAGGCCAGGACCCGGGCACGCTGCGGTGCGGCTGCACCACGGCGGCATTCAGCAGCACGCGCTGGCCGATCCAGGCGGGATCAACGCCCGGGCCGACGGACTCCACGATCCCGCATCCATCGCTGCCGCTGGTGAACGGATAGTTGGTGTCCACGCCCGGCAAGCCGCGGGCCACCCACAGATCAAGGTGATTCAGCGCACTGGCCTCGGTCCGCACGATGGCTTCACCGGGACCAGCGACGGGATCGACCGCATCCTCGATGCAGGAGACATTCGGAGCGACCGGTGAACCTCGACGCGCGGTGACGATGGCCTTCATTGGATGCGTACACTAGTCCGATCATGCCGATCGTGAGGATCGCCCTTGTGGCTCTGATGCTCGTTGGGTGCAGCGACGCATCCGACTCGACGCCGAACGCAGCCGCCGCCCTTGCGCCTGAATCGGCACAGTCATCCACTGCGGCAGCCGAGCCGGCGCGGGACCCTCTGCCGGTGGCTGATCCGCCGGCTGCCGTGCGGCAGGCCGGGCCCACCACGGCCAGCTCGGTGACGGTCGACAAGGCGACCGTCGACTTGGGGTTCATCACGCCCCGCTCCACGATCAATCACACCTTCCGCATCACGAACACCGGCCGCATTCCCCTGAAAGTCATGGCCGTCAAGCCCAGTTGCACCTGCACCACGACGATCAATCTGGATGGCAAGGTGATCGCGCCGGGCGCCACGCTCGATGTCCCCGCGAGCATGCGTGCACCGGCATCGACGGGGCAGAAGCAGGTCGTGGTGAATGTGGTGCTGCAGGGCATTCCCAACGTCGTTGAGCTCCGCATGGTTGGCGAGATCGCCTTCCCGGTCCGGGCCACCACGATGGTCCAAGGCAAGGAAGTGCCCTATGTCGATGCCGACAGCGATCCGTCGCGGGTCCGCGGCATGGTGAAGCTCAAGTCGACCGACGGCCGGCCGTTCCTTGTGCGCGCCGTGCAGGGCCAGCCGCCGATGATCGAGTCGTTCGATCCGTCCAAGGATGCGCCCCGTTCGGAGTACCAGGTGGCCTATGACCTCACGCGCTTGCCCAAGGTGCCGCCCTACCTCGTGATCGAGACCGATCACCCCGAGGCACGGCTGATCGACCTGCGTGTGCGGCATGCGACGACCCAGATCAAGCCGGTGCTGAGCCTGTCGGAGTTCCGCGCGAACGCCGGTTGCGTGAAGGTTGGTGCGGTGGTCGGCATGGACATCGAGATCAAGAACCTCGGCGTGATTCAAGTGACCTCGGTGCGCAGCGTGGATCCGCGCTTCACGGCCACGATGGTGGGCCAAACCGGCGATTCCAAGTTGCGCACCGTGGCCTTCACGGTCGTGGCCTCGCCGCAGGCAGCCGGCTTCTCGATCTTGCCCGTCGTGATCACGGCACTCGATCCGGTGAGCAAGCGCAACATCGAGAGCGAACTGCTCGTCCTCGTCCAGGTCGATCCCTGACCGCTCCGCTAGACCAGCCGCACGAGGGGATCCGCCGGATCGATCACGATCCAGCCATCGAAGGTCACATGGGCCGAACCCGTGATGGTGGGCACGATCTCACCGCCGACCATGTCGTAGGTCGCCTCGAAGCGTGTGCCGAGCACTGACTCCTGCACCCATGTCGCTCCGGGGGCGAGCCGGCCATCCGCGACCAGACACGCCACACGCGCGCTCGTGCCGGTGCCGCAGGGCGAGCGATCCCACTCCGCTCCCGGGCAGAGCACGAAGGTGCGGGCATCGGCGCCCGGTCCGACATGCTGCCCGGAGTCACCAAGCGGATGCGACGGATGCCCGGCGGCATCGTGTGCATCGATCGAGAGTTCGACATGATCGATCGGCGAGCCATCATCACCACGAAGGCCTGCCGCGTCGCAGGCGGCTCGCACGCGCACGCAGAAGGCGGTGAGCTCCTGCACCCGATCCGCCGCGATGGCTTGCCCATGGTCATGGCAGATGAAGAACCAGTTCCCGCCCCAGGCGATGGCACCGTGCACCACGCCGTGGCCGGGCACCTCGACAGCCACTCGGCGATGCGTGACGCGGCTGGGCACATTGCGCACGCTCACGCGACCATCGGCATGCATGTGCGCAACCACCGATCCCACCGGCGTCTCGATCAGGTGCTCGCCCGCGGCAAGCCGACCCAGCGCGGACAGCGTGCGGACCACACCGATCGTGCCGTGGCCGCACATGCCCAGCGTGCCGATGTTGTTGAAGAAGACCACGCCGAACGATGCGCCCGGCGCCGTCGGTGGCAGCACCACCGCGCCGACGAGCCACGCGTAGCCGCGCGGCTCGTGCATGATGGCCCGCACCACCGGCGCCCAGGTTCCATCGATCGCCGCACGCACCTCGCACGGGGTGCCGGCCAGGCCCGGCAGGCCATCGACGAGCGTGCGTGTGGGTTCACCCTCGGTGTGGCTGTCGACGCAGCGCAGCCGCAGCGGGGCATGGTTCGGCAGCGTCACGGCGGCGGATCGTAGCGGTCCGGACTACAGTTCCCCCCCCATGACCACGCCCGACGCCTGGCGAATCCTGCACACCGCGCGACTCAACAAGGGTACGGCCTTCACCGAGGCCGAGCGCGAACGCCTCGGCATCACCGGCCTCCTGCCCGACGGCGTCGAGGGGCTCGACACGCAACTCCTGCGCATGCGCGCACACCTCGATGCGAAGCCCACGGCGCTCGAGAAGTACATCTATCTCTCCGAGTTGCAGGACCGGAACGAGCACCTCTTCTATTCCCTGCTGCGCAGCGATCTGCCCAACTACATGCCGCTGGTCTACACGCCCACCGTGGGCGAGGCCTGCCAGCGCTTCGGCCACATCATGCGCCGGCCGAAGGGCCTCTACATCAGCATGCGCCGCAAGGGGCGTGTGGCCGAGATCCTCCGCAACTGGCCCGAGCGGGAAGTGCGATTCATCGTCGTCACCGATGGTGAGCGCATCCTGGGACTGGGCGACCTTGGCGTCTGCGGAATGGGGATCCCGGTCGGCAAGCTCGCGCTCTACACCGCCTGTGCAGGCGTTCCGCCCGAGGTGTGCCTGCCCGTGGTGCTCGATGTCGGGACGAACAACGAATCGTTCCTCGCGGATCCGCTGTACCCCGGTGCCCGCCACCTGCGCGTGTCGGGCGACGAGTACTTCGACTTCGTCGATGAGTTCATCGAGGCGGTGCAGGAGGTCTTCCCGCGGGCGTGCATCCAGTTCGAGGACTTCACCAACAAGACCGCGATCCCGCTTCTTGAGCGCTACCGCGACCGCATCTGCTGCTTCAACGACGACATCCAAGGCACCGCCTCGGTCGCGGTCGCGGGGCTCTTCGGGGCGGCGCGCATGACGGGATCGTCGCTGCGCGATCACCGATACCTGTTCTTCGGTGCCGGCAGCGCGGCGGTCGGGATCGCCGACCTGATCTGCATGCAGCTCATGCGCGAAGGCCTGCCTGAAGGCGATGCCCGCGCACGGTGCTGGTTCATGAACTCGAAGGGCTTGATCACGAGTGCGTCGCCGGGGCTTGCCGACCACCAGCAGCGCTATGCGCACCCCTTCGCCGGCGGCACCGCGACCACGCTCATCGATGCCGTGCGTGCGGTGCGGCCGAGCGTGCTCATCGGCGTCAGCACGGTGGCGAAGGCCTTCACCGAGGAGGTCATCCGCGAGATGGCTTCACTCAACCAGCGGCCGGTCATCTTCCCCTACAGCAACCCGACCTCGTGCAGCGAATGCACCGCCGAGGAGGCGATCCAGTGGTCGGATGGCCGCGCGATCTTCGCCAGCGGCAGTCCGTTTGCGCCCCTGCACCACGATGGACAGCTGTTCGTGCCCGGTCAGGGCAACAATGTCTACATCTATCCGGCGGTGGGTCTTGCGGTCTATGCCACGGGTGCGCGCCGCGTGACGGACGAGATGTTCCTGGTGGCTGCCGAGGCGCTCGCGGAGCGGGTCACGGCGCAGGATCTAGATGTCGGCCTGATCTATCCACCGATGTCAGGCATCGTCGAGACGAGTTCGTTCCTCGCGGTGCGCGTGGCGCGGCTCATCGTCGAGCGCGGGCTCGCCACGGAGCAGTCGGCGATCGATGGCATCGCGTACATGGAAGAACTGATCCACCGCGTGCAGTACGACCCGCACTACCCATCGATGCTCTCCTGAGGCCACTCGATGCCGGCGAGGTGGCGCTCATAATGCCGCCACCGCCCCACCGATGAGGTGTACAGCGGCTTGCTCACCTGGTCGTAACTCAAGGTGCGCACCGTGCGCCGCGAGGCATGGAACAACTCCACGGCTGCATCCCACGGCAGTCCCACATGCGCGAGCAGGCGCTTGAATTCCGGTTGACCGAAGGTGACCAGATCCTCGTAACGGACACGAAGCACGGGCTGGGGGATCACGGTTGCCCAGTGCTCCATCATCCGTCGCGAGGCGCGCCATGCAGCGGCGACCCACTCCGGGCGGGCGGTCCAGGGAAACCGCGCTGCGTTGAATGTGCCAAAGACGCACGACACCGCTACATCCCGCGGATCCCGCACGACCTCGACCAAGGAGGACTTCGGGAACAGGGTGGCGAGATGGCCGAGCACGCCGGCATTCCCGAGGGCCTTGTTCGCCACGCGCGAGGCACCCGGTGCCAGCCGACGGAGTTCCGCCAGGTACCGCGAACCGATCCGCACCCCGGGCTCGGGGCGGCGCCCCGGTGTACCGATCGACTCCGCCCACCGCTCGAGCAACTCGAGTTCGCCAACACCCGCCGCACACGGATGGGCGTGAATCAGTTGGTCCACCAGGCTGGTGCCGCTGCGCGGCATCCCGTTGATGAAGATGGGCAGCGCATCATCAAGACCATCACCATGCAGCTCACGCAGGGCCTCGCGCGACCATCGTGCAATCGTCGCACTGGCCGCGGCATCGAGCGAGGTGGGATCGAACCGAATGCCGCGCTCCGCGTGGCTCCGCATGGCGCTCGCCCAGGCTTCGTCGTAGCACCCTGCACGGTCGAGCGCCTTGGCGCGCAGGTGCAGCAGCATGGTCGATGCGATGGTGCCCCCTCCTGCGGCCGGGAGCGCCGCATCGATGCGCGCAACGGCTGCCTCGCACCTGCCGTCGCGCACCTCGAGCTTGGCGACCTCATGGGCGGCGCGTGGATCGGCCGCCGTCTCGGACGGGAGGGATGTGGCGAGTGGACCGAGCCTTGCGCGCGCCTCCTCGATTCGGCCTGCCTCCTCGAGCGTCGTGACGAGTGCCAGCAGGAGTTCACGCGACTGCGGCACCATGGTGAGGCCACGCTCGAAGTCCACGAGTGCCTCATCGGTCCGGCCCAGGGACCGCAAGGCATCACCGCGGACCATGCGCGGCTCGGGATGATCGGTGATCGCCAGCGCGCGCCCGGCCATGGCGATGGCCCGCTCGTGGCGCTCCAGTGCACCCAGCACGCGCGCCGCGATGCTGAGGAAGGCTGGCTCGCGCGGATCGGTACGCACGGCGAGTTCGGCCAGCTCAAGCGCGCGATTGAGGCGCCCGGCCATGAACTCGGCGCGGATCGGCCCGAGTCGCCGCTCGAGTGATGCAGATGGAACGTAGCCACGTCGGTCCATGAGCCCGACTCTAGCACGCATGGATCGTGCAACGACCCGGTAGCCTGCTGCGATGCACCTTGAGCAAGCCATGTGGCGCGGTGTGATGCCCGCGATCACCACGCCCTTCGACGCGGCCGACGAGATCGACCACGCGTTCCTTGCGCGCCATGCTGCGTGGCTGGCGGATGCGGGGTGCACGGCGATCATCGCACCCGGTTCGCTCGGTGAAGGCGGCACGCTGTCGCATGCCGAGCGCGTGGACCTGTGGCGCACGCTGCTGCAGTCGGTCGGTGGGCGCGTACCGATCGTGGCCGCGATCGCCTCCGCGAGCACGCGCGAGGCCGTTGCCCTCGCTCGCGATGCGGCGGCAACCGGCTGCGGCGGCCTCATGGTGCTGCCCCCCTATGTGCACCAGGGACCATGGGCCGAGGTCCAGACGCACATGGATGCGGTCTTCGCTGCAACGCGCCTGCCCTGCATGCTCTACAACAACCCGCACGCGTACGGTGTCGACATCGACGCCAGGCAGGTGGCCGGGTTCGCGGCGCGGCACGCCAACCTCCACGCGGTGAAGGATTCCAGCGGCGATGCCCGTCGTACGACCGCGCTGCGAGCCGAACTCGGTGACCGCGTGGCCTGCTTCGTGGGACTCGATGACATGCTCGTCGAAGGCGTCGCTGCGGGAGCGGTCGGCTGGGTGGCGGGATTGGTCAATGCGCTGCCCGCCGAGAGCGTGCGGCTCTTCGACCTCGCTCGTGCCGGTCGGCTCGACGAGGCTGCCGCGCTCTACCGATGGTTCCTGCCGCTCCTGCGCATGGACACCGTGCCCGAGTTCGTGCAGCTCATCAAGCTCGTCCAGTCCGAGGTCGGCATGGGCACCGAACGAGTGCGAGCTCCGCGGCTCCCGGTCACCGGGCGAGCCCGCGACGAGGCGCTGGCCACGATCAGGGCCGCCATGGCGGAACGACCCGTGCTTGACTGTTGAGTTTCTGCTGTTCTTCAACAACAGGACGCAGCCCACGCGTAGCCTGCGGCCATGCGCATCCTGATCCTCGGTGGCACTGGCTTCCTCGGCCCCCATCTCGTCGAGCAGGCCATGGCCAGGGGCTGGTCGATCACGCTCTTCAACCGGGGCAAGACCGACCCCGCTCGCTTCGCGGGCGAGGCGTTCAAGGGCATCGTCCAGCTGAAGGGTGACCGCGATCCGGACCGGGGCGATGGCCTCGCGTCGCTCGAGTCCCTGGTGACCACGATGCGCAAGGAGGGCACTCGCTTCGATGCGGTGATCGACAACTCGTCGTATGTGCCGCGCATCACGAAGGCATCCGCCGAGTTGCTCGAGCCGGTCACGCACCTGTACCAGCTCGTCTCGACGATCTCGGTCTACACCGACAACTCCGTGGCACCCGATGAATCGACGCCTGTCGGCACGATCCCCGATCCGACGGTGGAACAGGTGACCGGCGAGACCTACGGCCCCCTGAAGGCCCTCTGCGAGCAGCAGGCGAATCTGGCCTTCCGCGACCGGTCATGCGTCGTGCGACCCGGCCTCATCGTGGGGCCCGGCGATGACTCGCTGCGCTTCACCTACTGGCCCGTACGCATCGCGCGCGGCGGTCGTGTGCTGGCCCCGCGTGCGCCACGGCCGAACGAGGTCCGTGTGCAGTTCATCGATGTGCGTGACCTTGCCGCGTTCATGCTCAAGCTCGTCGAGGATGGCCATGCCGGGACCTATCTGGCCAATGGACCCGAGGGACCGCTCAACTTCGAGGAGATGCTCGCGGGCATCAAGGCGACGGTGAGCGATCCCGTGGAGTTCATCTGGTGCGACGAGCAGTGGCTGCTCGAGCAGAACCTGGCACCGTGGATGGGCTTGCCGCTCTGGATCCCGCAGACGCCGGAGCACGCCGGATCGGGACGCGCCAACTGTTCCAAGGCCTTCAACGCAGGGCTCGCATGCCGACCGCTGGCCGAGACCGCGCGCGACACGATGGCCGACTTCGAGCGCACCAAGGCCGAGCGACCGGCGACCTTCGCGTGGGGCGGGCGTGCTCCGGGCATCAGTGCCGAGCGCGAGGCGGAGTTGTTGAGGGCCTGGGACGCGCGGGGGTGAGCGACAGCGCTTGCCCCGATCGTGGTCGCGTCGTTCAGCGCAGGAGCGGCGGCCTGAACTGCACCGGCACGGCGTCGTAACATCGCCGGGCGGCAAAGCGCAGCATGCTCGTGGGAAGACCGACGGCGGTGTGCGCGGCCGAGCCCGTCGCCGGGAATGGCCCGCCATGCACCATGGACTCGGTCACGGCCACGCCAGTAGGCATCTTGTTCATGAGCAGTCGACCGCAGGCGGGCCGCAGTCGCGCCAACCATGAAGACACCGCCTCCTGCGGTTGATCGGCGCCGCACCAGAGGCCAGTGGTCAGTTGCCCACCGATGGCGGCATGGATGGACTCGGGCGTGACTCCATCGAGCCAGAGCACGAGACCGAGGGGGCCGAAGACTTCCTCGAGCATGCCGGCCCGGAGCGCCGTGGACGCATCCGCACTGCACAGGGCGGCCCGTGCGCGGGCGCCGCCTGGCGAGCGCGTCGATGGATCCGTATGCAGGACGGCACCAGCCGAGCAGAGCCGCTCGACACCGCTGCGAAACTCGCCAGCGCCGTGGATGCTGAGCAGCGTGGCATCGTCGAGGGCATTGAATCGTGGCGCAAGGCGCGACACGATGCGATCGCAGGTGGCGCGGTCAGGCACCAGGAGCAGCCCAGGCTTGGTGCAGAACTGCCCCGCCCCGAGCGTCACGCTCTGCAGCCACGCATCAGCGCAGGCATCGACCGACACAGGATCCGTGGCCACCAGCCAGACTGGATTCACGCTGGACATCTCGAGGAAGGCGGGCACACCCACGCGATCGCATGTTGCCTTGATCGCCAGACCCGCCCGACGACTGCCGGTGAAGGCCACCGCCCCGATCGATGACTCGATGAGCGTGGCGAGCTCGGCGGGATCGGCATGCGCCATGAACTGGAAGCACCCCGACGGCATGCCGGTGGCCTGCACCGCCCGGTGCACACACTCGGCCAGCAGCACACCGGTGCCGGGATGCAGTGGATGTCCCTTGGCGATGACCGCATGACCGCTCGCGAACGCTGCCACCGTGTCGCCGCCCACACAGCCGTGATAGGCAAGCGGGAAGTTGTTCGGGCCGATCGAAAGCACCGGCCGATCAAGGGGCTCGAGCATCGAGGCAACGCCTGCTGCCTCATCGCGCCGCGGCCGGCGCCAACTGAGTCGCTCCCCCAGCGCCGGATCACCTGCCATGGCGCGATCGACGGCCGTCTGCTCGGCATCGCAGCATGCAGCGGCCTGCTCGAGCTGCAGCAGCGTGCGGCCAAACTCGACGGTGGCAAGGCGGGGCTCGGCAGGCAGGGCCGTTTCACGATGCGCCGCATCGACGATTGCGGACTTCGCATCCTCCAATTCGGCCGCGATGCGTCGCAGGAAGGTGCCGATCCGTCCGGGTTCGTGCAGGGCCAGGCGGGCCATGCTTGGCTGGGCCGCGCGGGCAGCAGCGGCCATGGCCGACAGCTCGGCCGCCGTGCTGATGGGGTAGAGCTCGGTCAGGACCTGATCATCGATCGGGCTGACGGCCATGAAGGAGCGCGTGGAGTCGGACTCACGCCAGCCATCGCCGATGAGCACATGGGCGCGGGGCGTCATCGACGCTCGGGAACCGTGGGTCATGGCAGCAGTGTAGGCCTGGCAAAAAGGGGACCAGCCGCTTCCCCTCGAAGCGGCTGCCCCGATGATCGGCTGTTGGTTCTGCGGCACTTCGTTGCAGAGGCCGACCGGAGTCCCTCAAACTCCCTCCACCGTCACCATCGATTCCATGACGAGGCCACACAAGCCCAGGTTCAGATTTTCTGCGCTGCCCCATTGCATCGGACCTGCATCATGGCTTCGTCGGCCGCGGCAACGCCGCATCGCGCGAGGGATTGCGTCGTCGGCGTGGCGGCACGGGTTCGCCATCGGCCGCCGCATCAGCACGCTCACCATCGCTTGCGTACCACGAGAGCCAGCGCTCGCGAAGCCCTTCGCCCCCTGCCGTGGCAAGATCCACCCACTCATGCACGAGCGCACCGCCCGGAAGGTCGCGCACGGGATCCTGCAGCACCGCCGTGAAGAGCAGGTCGTGGAATGCATCGTCATCCAGATGATCAGTGGAACTGAAGTAGATGTCATGCCACGCCAGCGCAGCGATCACCAGTGCCATGCGGCACAGGCGACCGTGCGGGCAGGCAGGATCGTGCGGTGCAAGATCCACGCCGAGCGAGAGCACCTGTGCAAGGTTCGTGGTCAGGGGCGCGCGCTCGGCATCATGCATGATGGTGCACACCATGCGATCACCATGTGTGCCCAAGGCCACGAGCTCGTCGATGGCCTGTTCGCGTGCGCTGCGCTTGGACTGCATGTGCCTGGTGATCGACGCGGGGTCGAGCTGGCGATTGGCCCAATCGAGCGCCATGCCCCACGCGGGATCCGGCGTGCGCCCCGCGCTCTCGCCCCCCAACCAACCTCCATGCGACGCGCCCGAAGGCTCGTGCAACTCCATCGATTCGATGCTGGCCACCATGTGTTCCCCCTGCTGGATTGACGCCACGGACGCCCGATGCGCCCCGACCGATGGACACCGCGCCCATGGCCGTGAAGGACGCATCCTCGGGCACCCAATCCAGCCCTCACGGAGAACCTCCGTGAATTCGGTGACATTGCATCGATCGAGAGCGGGCATCCCCGCCAGACCGATCACGGCCTGAACGCACGAGGCTCGACGGGGTGACCGCCGAACTCGTTGGCGGACCTGACCCATGTTCGCACCGGGACATCCGCGCAGGGCACGGACCAGTCGATGTCCACCTCCATCGACTCGCCGTCGAGCAAGGTGCGCAGGTTGCCATGCGTGCGCTCCCACGGCCAGAGCGGCTCGAGCCATGCATCGACCAGCAACCCGCGCGAGGTCACGCGCCATGTCTCTCGGCGACCGCCTGATGCCGAGCGCACGCACTCGCGCAGCGGTTCCTGGAACGGAAGACGCATCATCACATCGCGCTGCGGGAGGTGGATCGAGCGTTCCTCGCCGCAGTCGGCCATGAACAGCTCGCACGCTGCATCGGCAATCCCGCCCACGGCGTCCTCGGCGGTGCACACGATCGAGGCCGATCCCGCCCGCACTGCGAACGGAACGCGCACCATGCGGATCGCGCGTCCATCCGCACCGACCCGGCGTACCGTGACGGTCGATGACCACTCGTCTGCCGTGTCGTTGATCGCCAGGACCTGCGTGGTGCCGTTGCGCGGCACGAGCACCACGGCACGCGGAGCACACGCGCTGCGCACGGCATGGAACGCGGGCTTCGGACGGCCGGCGACATCGATCACGCTCCAGCTCGGACCGGTCCAGACATCGTTCCACTGCCAGAAGAGCGCGCCCATGCAACGCGGCCGGTTGGCGCGGTACCACTCGATGGCCCATCGCATCGCGCGGGCCTGCAGGAGCTGGCCCTGCCAGACCCATTCCCCGAAGTCCCTTGTCGGCGTGAACCACTGCGGCAACAGCGTGCCGTACTGCTCGTCGTCACCGCCCCACGCACGCTGCCGGGTGGCGATCGCCGGATGGCCGATCTGCAGTGCCTCGTCGCCAACGGCTCCGCGCCAGGTGCAGACCGCGGGCTGGCTCTGCTGACCGAACTCGCTGCAGAACCTGGGCACCTGCTCACGGTACGCCTCGAGCTTGAGGTCCCAGGTATGCCGATCGCCGCGATCGGGATCGTTGGGATGCACCTCGAGCGAACCCGACCATGGGCTCTCGGCCCAATACGGCCGCGTCGGATCCCGCTCGGCGCAGATCGCCGGCAGCCACTCGAGCCAGATGCGGCGGCCCCAACTCTGGTCCGGCTTGAGGCGCTCACGGAAACCCCACGAGAACCACGCGAGGATGTCCTCGTTGCCTCCACACCAGAGCACCACGCTCGGGTGCGCACTCAGGCGAGCGACCTGATGCCGTGCCTCCGCCTTGATCGCATCCTCGTAGGGCTGCTCCTCCGGATAGGTCGCGCAGGCGAACATGAAGTCCTGCCAGACCATGAGCCCGAGTTCGTCGCATGCTTCGTACCACCACTGCGGCTCGTACTGGCCACCGCCCCACACGCGCAGCATGTTCAGGTTCGCATCGCACGCCTGCTCGAGCAGCGCGCGGGCCCGCTCCCGGCCACCGGCCATCGGAAACGGCGAAACGGGGATCCAGTTGGCACCGCGACAGAAGACAGGCACACCGTTCACCCGCAGCGTGAACGGCGACCCCGGATCATCGGGCCCGGGCGCGGAGTCGAGCGCGACCGATCGCAAGCCGATCCGGCGCGACCAGGAGTCCAGCGCATGTCCACCATGGCGCAGCCGCACCGCGAGCGGATGCAGCCGCTGGGAACCCATGCCGCGCGGCCACCACAGCGGCGGACGGTCGATGCTGATGGTGATCGATGGCGACGAAGATCGCACGCGCATGCGCTCGTGCACCAAGCGGCCGTCGTCGAGCGAGAGCTCGACCTCGAGCTCGAGTCCATCCGGCGCAGTGCCCTCGCGCGAGAACTCAAGATCCACCATGACCTCGATGGTCGCCCGCTCGGCCGAGCACTCTGTCACCAGCGGGCGAACCTGATCGATGCGCGCCACGCTCCACGCGTGGATCCAGCACGGACCGAGGCCACATGAGGGAAGCCTCGGACCCCAATCCCAGCCGAAGCTGCACGCACTCTTGCGCAGGAAGGGATACGGCGTCCAGCCACCGTTGACCGGCCGCTCGCCGAGGGTGCGGGCGCGCGCGAGTACCGTCGTCACCGGCCCGTCCAGATCGACGCCGATGGAGTTCCCCAGCGTGCGCACGATGCCCCGCACATCGAAGCGCCAAGGCCGGAACTGATTCTCGACCTGGCCCAAGCATCGACCGTTCAACCAGACCGAGCCGCAGGTGTCGATCGACTCGAAGACGAGGTCGATGCGTTCATGGCTTCGTGTGCTCTCCTCGAGATCCACCGATCGGAGCCAGCCCCATGCGGTTCGGCCAACCCAGTCCTGGGCCGCTTCACCGTCTCCGCGGTCGGGATCTGCGATCACGCCCGCAGTGCGCAAGGCATCGTGCACGCAACCTGGAACGGTCGCCGCCAACCGCTCGCCCATGATGCCCTCGGGCGCGGCGTGCTCACCAAGGTCGCACGGCTGGCCGTGTGGCGTGCCGGGCAGCCTTGGCGCGGACGCGATCGCGCGAACGGTCCAACCATCACCTGCGATCGACTGGATCATGGCGTGCGCACGCTAGCACGCGCGTGCGTTCGGCCGGGCGCTCAGTGCACTTGGCCGTCATCGCGTTCGTCGGGGCGATAGGTCCGCAGGTCGCGACGCAGTCGTGCGTAGTCGCGCAGGCCGCCGACGGTGAACCACGCCATCACGACCGTGCTGGCCGCCAGGATGAACCAGCTCCAGAGGCCCCAGTACCACGACCACTGCGCGTCGCTCACGGGTTCGCCCTGAGCCTTGCGCCAGAGGAGCCAAGGCGTGGCAACGCAGAAGAGCGCCGTGAAGGCCAGCGGCCACGCGAGCGTGAGGACCGCGACGAAACGGTCCCAGCCCTTGTACTGGCGATCGAAGCCGAGCTTCTCAAGCAGCGTCGTTGGCGCCGCGTCGGCCTCGGCACCGCCTTCGATGCGCCAACGGCCCCGGTGCAGCATGCGGTCGAGGTCGAACCATCCATCGGCGGCGAGTGACCCGGTTGGTGAGTGCTGCGGCAGCGCACGACCGAGCAGGCTGCCGACGATGTACGCCGCGCACGCGACCATCATGGCGGCGAAGCTCAGCTCCATGCCGGTGAAGTGAGCGCGCAACCACATCGCGACCGCCGAAGAGGCAGCGAGCAGCGAGGCTGCGTTCCCCGAGCTCCACTGCTCCAGCATGGCGTCGGGCGTATTGAGGGCGACCACCCCGACCAGGCACACGACCATCCCGGAAACCATCGCGCTCCACGCGCCGATGGCGTTGCCCCATCGTGTGTAGAGCCCACCGACGATCACCGCACCGCCACCGGCGACAAAGATGCTGCCGGTCAGCGCGCCGTACATGGCGACATACTCCTTGGGCTGCCAGTACCAGCTGAAGACGAAGGCAAAGGCGGCCACGGCGAGCACGGCACCCTTGAGGAGCAGCAGTTGCCCGCGTGGTGACATCGGCCTGCGCCGAAAGGGCAGCACGATGTCCTGCACGGCAATGCTTGCCCACGAGTGCATGTAGGCACTGTCGGTGCTGATCGCGGCGCCGAGCATCGCCGCGACCACCAAACCAAGCAGCCCGGTCGGCAGCATCACGCCGAGCGCCAGGGGCACGCGCATCTCGGCCTGCAGCGCCACAGTCGGCTGCGCGGCGATCTGGGCCTGCAGCGGCGCGGCTGCCTCGGCCCAGTCCGGGTGCGTGAGGAAGGCGCGCACCGCCAGCGGGATGAGCACCGTCACGAGCATCAGCGTGCGATAGCGCCAGCCATTCAGAAGCTGGCCCATGCGGGCCTCGTGCGCATCGCGCGCGGCGCTGTTGTAGCCCTGGTCCCCCTGCCACGCGCGGCACGCGTAGAAGAGCGTGAAGGCGCTGATGAGCCAGTAGATGACATTGAAGTTGCCCTCATCCTCGAGCCCGAGCGGATTCACCATGCTCTTGCCCGCAGGCAGCATGGCCATCGTCTCCTCGAGCTTGAGCCAGGGGAACTTGAGCAGCACCCAGTAGCAGACCGTGACGAAGGTGCAGAAGCAGAAGACGCCCTGGAAGAAATCGGTCACGAGCACCGCGAGCATGCCACCCGCGAAGACCATGAAGACCGCGAACGCCAGCAGCGCGCCCATGACCGCAGGGAAGGTCTCGATCGCCATGCCCGCGACCGTGAACTCCGCAGGCAGGCCGAGCATGGCGATGAAGAATCGCGCCGTGACGCCGGGGAAGATCGCGTAGTTGAGGATGCCGCTCACGAACGCGACCACCCCGCTGAAGACCCGGAATCGCTTGGAGTAGCGCATCTCGAAGAACTGCGCAAGCGTCATCGCGCGGGTCTCGCGGAACCGGTAGATGACCCAGCCGGTGATGGCCAGCAGGATCAGCGACGGCCCTTCGAGGTAGCCCCACCAATACTGCGTGAAGCCCACGTCGTAGCCGAGCTGGAAGTACCAGACCAGCGTGATCACGCCGACCTGCGCCATGTTGTAGGAGACGGTGAGCAGGTAGCGGCCCGCGAGCCGGTTCGCGCTCAGGAACCCGCTCACGCTGCGCGCATGCTCGCGCATGCTCCAGGCCGAGAGCGCCAGCGCCGCGACGAACCCGATGACGATGAGCCAATCGACGGTCGCGAGCGTCATGCAGCCATGCTAACGACGCCCCGCCCGTCGGATCCGCAGCGATGCGATCTCGAAGGCGCGCATGCCGAGCCACCAGCCATCGCGGTCCGTGCACGGCGCGAGCCGCGAACGCGCGATCGGTGCCTCGAAGAAGTCGCAGCGCACCACATCCCGGTGCGGCATCGTTGGCGACACCAGGACCTGTCGCGGTGCGCCCGAGTGATCGACCAGTCGCACCACCACATCGCCGCTGCCATCGGCCGCGGGCTTCATCGCGCTCACTTCGAGCAAGCCATCGCCGAAGGCGAGGATCCCGACCGGGTGCATGCCGGCGGCCGCCGCCCCCGCGCGACCCGTCGCCACCGTGATGGGCGGGTTGTTGAACCACTCGGCCTCGACCGCGACCGATGATGGGTCGGAACCCACCGGCAGGATCGCGTACTCGAACTCGTGCACGCCGCGGTCGCAGGTGGGGTCGGGGAAGTTGGGGCTCTTCACAAGCGTCAGGCCCATCGCGCCGAGCTTGCCGCTCTTGCCGAAGATGCCATCGTCGAGGATCGCCACGCCATCCTGGCCATCATGGATGAGCATCCAGTCGTGACCTGGCACCTCGAACTGCGCGGCCTGCCAGCTCGTGTTGTCATGCGCATCGCGGTCGACCCAGCCGAACTGCGTGCCGAAGCGCACGGTGCGGCTGCGAAGCGCGGTCGGGAAGAGTGCCCGCAGCAGGGTGCGCTCCTCGCGCCAGTCGAGCCGGGTGTGGATGCGCAAGAACGACTCGCCCGGCCGCAGGCTGCAGGTCTGCACGATGCGGCTCGCATGGCCGAGCGCGCGCTCGATCCGCAGCATGGGTATGCCGCCGCGCACGGCCGGGGTGATCGTGGGACGGCCGGTGATCGGGATCGGCTTCTCGGCATGCTCGCGGTCGGTGTCCCACGCTTCCCATCGGCGCGGGCGATCCTCGTAGAGCGCGAGCTCGTTGAGCCCATGCCCTTCGCGTGCGGTGCAGGAGATGCCGTCACGCTCGACCCAGCTCACGCGACCCTGCGCGTCGAACTCGGCGACATCATGGCCGAGCGTGAGCGTGGTGCGCGTGGCCTTGGCCCGCGCGGGCTTGGTGCGGCGCACGGCCGAGACGCCGCACTCGGGGATCTCCTGGATGCGCGGCTCGTGGGAGCCGGCATCGCCGGCTGGCTCGGACTCGATGGCGGTGCTCGATGGGTTGAAGACCACCTCGCCAGCGGCCGGCACGCGCGCACGGATGCGCGCGAGCCCGTCGTCACGCAAGGATTCGAGACGCTTGAGCGCGCCCCCCATGGCGATGCGCGCATCGTCGTAGACGGCCTTGATGCTCGAACCCGGCAGGATGTCATGGAACTGGTGCAGCAGCACGGTCTTCCAGAGTTCATCGAGCTCGGCAAGCAGTGCGCGCTCCCCTGCCCGGGGCATCGGCGCGATCACCGCGAGCATCTCGACCTGACGGAGCAGACGCTCGCCGCGGCGATTGGCCTGCTTGATCCAGCGCTGGCTGGTGTAGGTGCCTCGGTGGGCCTCGAGATAGAGCTCGCCGTCCCACACCGGGATCGGCTCACCGCGGCGCTCGCTGGCGCGCGCCTGCCGATGCAGCTCACCGCAGAGATCTCCTGCCTTCATCGGGTCGCAGGCGGGAAGCCCCTGCGATCGCTGCGCATTCGCTGCACGCTCGATCTGCGACGGATCGGGCCCGCCGCCGCCATCGCCCCAGCCGTACGGCTGCAGGTAGGCGCGCACGCGCCCACGATCCTGGCGCTCGATGTGGCGCGCGCCCGCCACGAGATCGTTCGGGAGGAACTCGCTGTTGTAGTTGTGGCCCGGCGTGAAGTGACTGAGCACATCGGTGCCATCGAGCCCACGCCAGCGGAAGGTCACATGCGGGAAGCGATTGGTGCCGCTCCAGATCATCTTGTTGGTGATGAAGGTGTCGAGGCCTGCCAACGCGATGATCTGCGGCAGGCATGCGGGGAAGCCGAAGGTGTCGGGCAGGTAGAGGAACCGCTGCGGTGCAGCGGCCCCGAACTGCTCGCGCCACCAGCCGGTGCCATGGACGATCTGACGGATGAAGCTCTCGCCGCTCGGGCAGGTCCCGTCGGGCTCGATCCACATGGCGCCATTGGGCTCCCATCGGCCGGACTTCACGGCCTTGCGGACCTTCTCGAACAGTGCGGGGCTCTCCTCCTGCACCATGCGGTACTGCGCCGCCTGGCTGCACAGGAAGGTGAAGCCCGGGAAGCGCTCGATCGAACGCAACGCCGTGGCGAAGGTCCGCACGCACTTGCGACGGGTCTCGTCGATCCGCCAAAGCCACGCCGTGTCGATGTGCGCGTGTCCGATCGGGACGCAGGTGGTGGCATGCAGCGGATCGGCGGCACCCTTCAGCAGTGCATCGAGCGCATCGACCTGGGCGAGCACGACCGAGCGCGAGATGCTCCCGGCCGGGATCGCACGCACGATGGATGCCAGCCCCCGACGCAGGTCATTCGTCCGCGGATCCTCGGCGTTCCCGTGCCACAGGCAGCGGCGCAGGAGATCGAAGCGCTCGGCGAACTGCCAGACCGCTTCATCGAGCACGACCAGTTCGGCGCACTCGAGCCGCCCAGGCTTGCGTTCCTTCCAGCGTGCGCGGACCTCGGGCTGGTCCCACCAGAAGGTCGTGGCGCCCAGCGGGAGGTTGCACGCAGCCTCGATCCAAAGATCGACCCGCTGGCCCGTGCGGCCGCGCGAGCGGTCGTTCCACACGAGCGGCGCGATCGGTGCCGTGTCGTGATAGGGATCGAGGCCCGCATGCGGCACTCCATCGATCCAGACACAGGCCTCGGTACCGCTGGAGAAGCGCAGGAGCACGCGCTCACCGGCGAACTCTCGCGGCATCGTGCCTTGGACGCGGAACCACGCAGTCGACCAGATCGGCCCCCACCGGTAGCCCGGAGCGACCTTGGTCCGCTTCGCGCGCTGCGCAACCGTGGGCGCCACGCGCTCGGCACAGTGTGCGACCTCCACGCCAAGCTGCACGCGTCTGGGCATGGCGAGCGGGCGGAGGAGATCGTTGCAGAACTCCTCGAAGCGGATGGCATCCATCTGGTGGTCGGGCAGCACGGAGGCAGCGTACGGCCCAAGCGAGGACGACACAGGGCAGCACCCTGCCGAACGAGCCGGTGCATCTCAAACACAGGTGACGCCCCATGCATCGCAGCACAGCGCGCCGGACATGGGTTCATGTCGGTTCAGCGTGATTATTCGTCGGCCGAGCATGGCCGAAGTCCCACAGCACTCCTTGCATGTGGTCCATGGAGACCTACACTACTGCCGTGCGCTTCCTGACCGTCCATCTGCTCGCGATGTGGATCGCGATGTGCTGCTGCCAGTGGCGTGCCGTGGCGTCGAGCCTTGGCATGAAGGCCATGCCGTCGTGCTGCGAGACTGCCGAACCCGCGAGCGACTGCTGCAGCGATCGCACCGGCAGCGAGGACTCCACGCCCGAGGACCCCACCGAGGGCGGCTCCTGCGCAGGCTGCTGCAACAAGGGGCCGGCCCCATCGGCCCAGGACCTTCCGGATTCGCTCTTTGAGTTCCACCTCGATCACCTCGGCACCATGCTCCTGCACATGCCGAGCATCGCCTTGCCATCGGTCGATCCCTCGATCGAACTTGGCACCGTGTGGCACCCGCCACCGGGGCGATTCCGACCCATCATCTGCATCCTGACCGTGTGATGGTGCGCTGATCGTTGCCGCCCCCTGATGGGACCGCGGCGCTGTCTCGCACCTCCATACGAAGGATCACCATGCCAAAGCCCCTGCTTCGGGCTGTCCAAGCACCCGCCGTCCTGCTCGTGACTGCGCTCTTGGCCACAGCCTGCACCGCGACCGACCATCACGACGCCTCGCGCGCTTCGCTCGAGCGCGACCTTGCGCGCGCTGCGCTCGATGGCGGCGCGAAGAGACTCCCCACAGACACCGGCGCACCACCGGTCGATCGCCCTCTGACGGCCGACGCGGCCGTGATGACCGCTCTCGCGCGCAACCCGTCGTTCCGCGCCGACATGCTGGCGGCACACGAAGCTGCGCTCGCGGTCGATGCCGTGGCACTCGGCCCGACACCGATGGTGATGCTCGAGATAGGAGCCCCGATCACGGACACGGCCACCGTGCCGGTCCTCGCGCTGCTGACCACATCGCTCACCGATCTCATCACGCGCGACGACCGCATGGAGGCCGCAAGCCTTCGTGCCCAGGCCGCACACCTTGCAGCGATCGATGCAGCCTCCACGCTCGCCGCAACCGTGCGCGAACGTCACGCCATGGCATGGCAAGCGCAGGAGTCACTGCGCCTGGCCCACCTCCGAATGTCCCTTGCACAGACGGAGGCCGACCGTGAATCGACGCTGGCGGCGAAGGGCCTTGCCTCCGCTCGCCGCGATCAGGCTGGTTCGGCGATGCTCGCCACGACGCAGGCTCAGCTCGAACAGGCCCGCGCCGCTCACATCACCAGCCTTCGAGCGCTCGCCATGGCGATGGGCTGCGCGCTGGACCGGACCGACTGGACGCTTGAGCGGCCGGCCTTGCCCGCGCTGCCTGAGCGCGAACTGCTGTCGAGCAGCCTCGAGACACCCGCTGCACGCATGGCCATCGCCCTTGCGGCGGCCACTCGCATCGAGGCCGGTCTGATCCGGTCCGGCCTCGCGCAGAACGCGAACATCGGCACCGGCTACATGCAGGATGAAGAAGACATGCGGGCGATCCCCATCGTGCTGCAGTTCGCCCTGCCCATCGGTGGCGAGGGTGCCACGCGCGACGAACGCGCCACGCTGCTCGAGGAGGCGGCCGGGCTTCGCGCCCAAGCTGCGCTGCAGGAAGCGCACGTGCGGCTCGCCGACGCGATCGATCGCGAGGCATCGATGCGTGCTGCCGCCGACGCACTCGAGCGCACCACGCTCGCCGCAGCGCGCGCCCAGCAGGAACGCATACGAGCCTTGGCCCAGCGCGGTGCAGCCACCGTAAAGGAGCGCGACCAACTGCATCTGGCCCGCATCGGGGCCGAGACCGAGGCACTGATGGCCCATGCCTCGGCCTGCATCGCCGCCGCGCAGCGCGTGGCCGCGAGTGCCGGCATCGATCTGGCTCACCAAGACGACCAACCACGGAGTGCATCACGATGAGCCAGTTCCCATCACCGGCCGCCATGATCCCGCCACCAAACCGCCGCGCGACGCGGCTCTTCGCCGTCGGGGTCTGGACCTGCGCGATCAGCGGCGCCATCGCGCTCATCGTGTTCTGGCTTGGCCGACCGCAGCCCGTTTCCGTCACGCGTGCCGTCGCGCGCGAACTCGGCTCGTCCTTCGCCGGCAGCATCGTGCAGGCACCGGGCTGGATCGAGGCACGCCCCTACGCCACGCTCGTCCCCGGGCTCGTCGATGGCACGATCACCTCGGTCCGCGCGATCGAGGGCGATGCCGTGAAGGCCGGCCAGGTGCTCGCCACCATCGATGCGCGCCCCTTCGAGGAGGCCGAGCAGCAAGCCGCAGGTGCCTATGCCATGGCTCGCGCCGAATCGTCGCAAGCGCGGCTCCAGCACACGCTCGCCGAGGCTCGGCTCAGCGTCGGCGAGGCCGCGCAGGTCGATGTCGATCTCGCTGCGGCACAGCTCGCGCGCGCCGAGGGCTCGGAAGTCATGGCGCGTGGCGCCTGGGAGCGTGCCGTCCTCGATGTCGAGCGCTGCAGCGTGGTCTCGCCGGTCGATGGCGTGATCTTCGAACGGCGCGTGGAACCGGGTGAGCGCATCGGAGGCGACATGGAGAACGAAGGCGCCATGTTCGCGATCTTCGATCCCGCCATGGTGCAGGTGCGCTGCGATGTGCCACTCGCCGATGCCGGCAGCGTGCTGCCGGGCCAGCTGGCCGAGGTCACGGTCGATGCCTTCAAGGGTCGGACCTTCCACGGCACGGTGCTCGTGGGCGGCTTCAGGGCCGACATCGCGAAGAACACGCTCCAAGTCAAGATCGGCCTTGATGATGCGGATGGCCTGCTGCGCCCCGACACGCTCACCCGCGTGCGCATCATGGTGCCTGGTTCGAACGCCGCTTCCGTGCGCACGCAGGTGGTGGTGCCCGCCGACTGGGTCGTACGCGATGGCACGCGCGCGACCGTCCTCGTGATGGATGCCGGCGTCCTGCGCCGCATCGATCTTGGCGAAGCGATCGACACGGGCGATGGCTGGCTGGTCGGCGGCGATGGCATCCGGCCCGGGGAGGTGCTCGTGCACCCATCGCATGCATCGCTTCCCGATGGCACGCGCATCGCTCCCAGGGAGGAGACCCCATGAGCCTCATCGAATGCCGTTCGCTCTGCAAGGACTACCAGCGCGGTGGCGAGGTCGTGCATGTGCTCGATCACCTCGACCTCTCGATCGAGCGCGGGTCCTACACCGCGCTCATGGGCCCCAGCGGCAGCGGCAAGACCACGCTGCTCAACCTGCTTGCCGGCATCGACCGCGCCAGTTCCGGCGAGCTCCTCGTGGATGGGACCGACCTTGCGCAGCTCGATCGCAACCAATTGGCAGGCTGGCGGTCGCGTCATGTCGGCTATGTGTTCCAGCTCTACAACCTCGTGCCTGTCCTGTCGGCGTACGAGAATGTGGAGCTGCCACTCCTGCTGCATGACCTCACGGCCGCCGAGCGGCACCGACGCGTCGTCGAGGCGCTCGAATCGGTGGATCTCGCGGAACGCCATGCCCACCTGCCGCGCCAGCTCTCCGGTGGGCAGGAACAGCGCGTGGCGGTCGCACGCGCACTCGTCACGCAGCCTGCGCTGCTCCTGGCCGATGAACCCACCGGCGACCTTGACCGCGCCAACGCCGGTGCCGTCATGGACCTCTTCGGACGGCTCCACGCCGAACGAAGCCAGACCATCGTGCTGGTCACGCATGATGACTCGATCGCCCGCCGGGCCGAGCGGACCGTGCGACTCGAGAAGGGCCGACTCGCCACCGTGGAGGCTGCACGATGAGCGCGCTCCTGAGCAGGATCCGCTACGCGCTCCGCAGTGCACGCCGCCAGAGGCTGCGCACCGTCGCGCTGGTCGCCGGCGTCGCCCTGACGACAGCCCTCGCTGCAGTGATCGCATGCATCGATCTCGGCGTGCGCGACGCCACCACCACGCGCACCGGCGAGACTCGGCTGATCGTCTACCGCGAGAACCGCTTCTGCCCCTTCGCCAGCTCACTGCCCCAGCGCTACGACCGGCAGATCGCCGAGCTGCCCGGCGTGGCTGCCGTCGTGCCGGTGAAGATCATCGTCTCGAATTGCCGCGCCTCGCTCGATGTGGTGACCTTCCGCGGCGTGCCGATCGATGACCTGCGTGTGATGGCACCGAGCCTGGTCGCTGGCTCGCTCGACGCCTGGGCCAGCCACGGCAATGGTGCACTGGTCGGGCGGGAGCTCGCGGCTCGCCGGGGGCTGAAGGTGGGCTCCTCCCTGACGGCGGCCGGCATCGATGTCGTGATCGACGGGATCCTCGAGAGCGATGACCCGCAGTGGCGCAACAGCGCGCTCACGCACCTGGCCTACCTGCAGGAACGGGCCGCGCGCGGCGGCACCGGCGGCATCGTGACGCAGTTCGACGTGACCGTCAGCGATCCGGCACGGCTCGAGGAGGTCGCTCGGGCCATCGACGAGCGCTTCAAGGCCGACGAATCCCCCACGGCCACGCGTCCGCAGACTGCGTTCGTCGCACGCGCGGCACGCGATGTGGTGGCGCTTGCCGGCTTCAGTTCGCTCATCGGGATCGGTGCGGTGCTCGCAGCCTTCGGCCTGCTCGCCACGACGATGGTCAATGTCACGCGGCATCGATCGCGCGAGTTCTCGGTGCTGCGCACGCTCGGCTTCACCGATGGCGGCATCAGCGCCATCGTGCTCGCCGAGGGGGCCTTGGTCGGCGGACTGGGTGGTCTGCTCGGTGCAGGCGTTGCATGGTTCGGCCTGGCGCGCGCGGGTCTGGCCTTCACCATGGAAGGCATCTCGATCACGCCGCGGCTGGATCCCACCATCTTCATCATCGCTTCAGTCGCGGCACTCCTGGCAGGGCTGCTGGCCACGGCAGTCCCGGCATGGACCGCCTCGCGCGCTCGCTTGGTCGACCTCCTGCGAGGCGCATCATGACGACGCTCCCGCTGGAATACTCCCTTCGCGGGCTCGCCCGTGGTCGCAGCCGTACGCTGCTGGCGCTGGCCGGATCGCTCGTTGCGGGGGCGCTCATCGCCACGGCGTCGGCCTTCCTCGGCGGCATGGAAGCGGCTCTTGGATCGACGGCGTCACCTTCGCGCGTGATCGTCATGGGTGCAGGCAGCGAGGAGTCGCTCGAGCGCAGCGAGATCGGCGCACGCGCGCCGGGCATCCTGTCGGCGAGCGTGCAGGGCATCCGGCGGACGGCCGGCATGGAGCATGTGAGTGCCGAGACCCATGTGGCCCTGCCCATCGCGGTGGACGGCGCCGAGGCCACGAGCGACAACGGACTCGTGCGCGGCATCGGTCCGGCCGCCCTGCTGGTCCACCCCATCGTGCGGATCACCGGCGGACGCTGGCCCGAGCGCGGGGCAAGCGAGGTCCTCGCGGGAGCGAGCGCCCTGCGCCGGCTCGGCATTGATCCATCCACCGCACTCGGCAGTCGCATCGTGCTCGCCGGCACGCCACTCACGATCGTGGGCACCATGCAGGCGCCGGGATCGACGATCGACGGCGAGTGGTGGATGCCGCTCGAGGACATCACCACCCTCATGCGGCGCGAGACGATCTCGTGCGTGATCCTCGATCTCGACCGAGCCACGATCGGCGATGTGCAGGCCTTCACGGTCTCGCGGCTGGATCTTGAGCTTGCCGTGCTTGCCGAGCTGGACTATTACGCCTCGCTGCTGGCCTTCTTCAAGCCCGTGCGCCTGCTCGTCGCTGTGGTCGCGGGGCTCATGGCCCTCGCTGCGGCGCTCGGAGGTGCGAGTGCGCTTGCCGCGGCCTTCAGTGAGCGCGTGCGCGAGAATGCCGTGCTCGAGACCCTCGGGTATCCACGCCATGCAGTCATCCTCGATGTCCTGCTGCAGTGCACGATCATCGCCGCCGCTGGTGCCACCGCGGGCGGGCTCCTCGCGCAGTGGCTGCTGAGCGGCCTCTTGGTCGAGTTCAGCATGGGCACCTTTGCGCTGCAGTTCGATGCGCGGTCCACGCTCCTGGCCGTGGCGACCGGCTTCGTCGTGGCGATCGTCGCCGCCTTCCTCAGCACCTGGCGCTGGATCGGGCTGCCGACGCCCGAGGCGCTCCGGACCACATGACTCGACGCCAATCCACATGGCGCACCGCCGACACGCTCATCACCCCAACCAACTCCCAAGGATCCACGCCATGCATCATGCCAACTCGCTCATCCTGGCTTCGTTCGTCCTCTTCGCCTCATGCGGCGGACAGGGTGATGGACACGATTACACCCACACGCAGCACGACCACGGTGCGTCCACGGCACCCGCAGCCCCCGAGGGCACCTTCCCCGCAACGCTCTTCGCCGGCATGCCGACTGGCGAGCCGATCGGTGTAGGCACCATGAAGCCGACCGCCAAGGAGGGCGACCGTGTGATCGTGGTGGGCAGGATCGGCGGAAGCAAGGATCCCTTCCTCACGGACCGGGCCATGGTCACGATCGTCGATCCGAGCGTGAAGCTGTGCGGCGAGGATGCACCCGGCGACGACCACTGCACGACGCCGTGGGACTTCTGCTGCGAGCCGCGCGAGAACCTCCGGAAGATGTCCATCACGGTGGTCGCGCATGCTGCCGACGGCGGACCGATTCCATACACGCTGCTCGGCCAAGGTGGGCTCAAGCCTGGCGCGCGCGTGGTGGTGGAGGGCACCGTGACGACCGTCGGCCCGGACGGCGCCGCCATGATCGCGGCCGAGCGCATCCTCGCCCGGTGAGCGCCGCTAGAGTGCGACGGATGCTGATCGGGCTCGATGTCGGTACCAGTTCGATGAAGGCGCTGCTCGTGGCACCGGATGGTGCCGTCGCCGCCGCGGCAACGCGCGAGTACGCCTTCGACACGCCACGCGCAGGATGGGCGCAGACCGATCCGAGGATCTGGCGCCGTGCAGCCATCGAGGTGCTGCGCGAACTCGCCGGCCATCCGCGGGCCAACGGCATCCAGGCGATCGGGCTGACGGGGCAGATGCACGGCCTGTGCCTCGTCGGTGACGATGGCGAACCCCTTGCGCCCGCGATCATGTGGAATGACCAGCGCAGCGCACCGCAATGCGAGCGGCTTGAGCGCTCGATCGGCACCACGGAACTCATCGCGCGCACCGGCAATCGCCTGCTGCCGGGATTCACCGCACCCAAGTGGTCGTGGGTCATGGAGCACGAGCCGTCGATCGCGCGTGCGACGCGCCATGTGCTCCTGCCCAAGGATGATGTCCGATTCGCACTCACAGGCACCGCCGCCACCGACATGAGCGATGCAAGCGGCATGCTCCTGCTCGATTGTGCGAACCGACGCTGGAGCGAACCCATGTGCCGCGACCTCGCGCTCCCCATGGATCGGCTCGGTTCGCTGCACGAATCGCACGAGCCGTGCGCACAGCTCAATGCGGCGGCGGCAGCGGCCACTGGGCTTCCCGCCGGGCTTCCGGTGGTGGCCGGTGCAGGCGACCAGGCCGCGCAGGCCCTTGGCACCGGCATCATCGAGGACGGCCAGGTGAGCTGCACCATCGGCACGAGCGGGGTGGTCTTCGCTGCGGGCGATCGATGGCGCGCGAGCCCCGATGGCAACCTCCATGCCTTCTGCCACGCGATACCCGGTCGATGGCACCTGATGGGTGTGATGCTCAGTGCGGGCGGGAGCCTGCAGTGGGCCAGGCGCACCCTCGCGCCGGATCTCGCCGAGGCCGCGCTGCACGCCGGCGTCGATGCCTACCCACTCATGATCGAGCTTGCTGCAGCTGCGCCCGCTGGCTGTGACGGCTTGGTCTTCCTGCCCTACCTGACTGGCGAGCGCACGCCGCACGCCGATCCCCGCGCGCGTGGTGCGTTCATCGGCCTGACACCGGCGCATACGCGCAGCCACCTCTTGCGCGCCGTCGTGGAGGGCATCACGATGGGGCTCGTCGATGGCCTCGATGCCATGCGTGCGATCGGGCTCACGCCGCGCTCGATCCGTCTCTCCGGCGGCGGTGCGCGAAGCGCGTGGTGGCGACAGCTCTTGACCGACGCCTTCGCCGTGCGCACCAGCACCGTGCAGGTCACCGACGGCGGCGCGTACGGCGCCGCCCTGCTGGCTGGCATGGGCACCGGATGCTGGCAGGATGCCGCGCACGCCACGCGCCACCTGCGCGATCAGGATGAGTGCACGCCATCGAGTGGCAATGCCATGCTGCCGGATCGCCATCGTGCGGCCTATCGTGCACTCAGACCCTGGTTCAACGAGGCCAACCCATGATCTGGTCGCTGCTCCTCATGACGCTCAGCATGCTTGCCGTCGCGTGGCTCGCGTGGAAGCTCGTGCAGCGGCAGGAGCGCGGCGACGACCAGCTCGAGTCGCTGCTCAAGAAGGATGATGATCGTGCCGAACGGGGGCTTCGCCGAGCGGCGGGCCTGCCGGACAAGCCGACCGATGGATCAGAGGACAACACCCGGCGCTGAGGCGCATCGATCGGGGCAGGCCGTGCGTGCACCGTGGCTGCACTGCAGTGCGCTCGACCTCACCAGGTGTTCTTGCGACGCGCGTCGTTGACTGAAGTCTGCAGGTGCTTGCCGGGGCAGGCGGTCTTCGCACCGGACCACTCACGGTGCGTGAGGACGCGGCCCCGGCTCAGCTTGTACTGCGCGAGCAACTTGCGCACATGCCCTCGCAGACCATCGAGCTGACGCGGTGAGGGCTTCTGGATGTCGAAGTTGCCCAACACGAGGATGCCGATGTTCTGCTCGTTGTGCTTGGACACATGCGCTCCCTGCCAGCGCAGGTTGCGACCTTCCCAGACACGGCCCTCGCGGTCGACGATGTAGTGGTAGCCGATGTCGCTGAATCCACGGCCGCGATGTCCGCATCGGATCCACTCGATGCGCCCGGCCGTAGCATCCATGCTGGTCTCGATCATCGGCGAATCCAGGCCATCGTGATGGATCGTGACCCACTTGATCGGCACGATCATCTTGTTCAGGTCTCTGGTGTCGGGCGTGCCGCGAGCCCAGCGCGCGCGCGGTATGACCCCGTCGACGGCCTTGGCGTTCAGGTCGGGCGCGATGTTGGTCGAGGTGGATCCCGCCGGTGCCGGGCCAGTCGCCACGGGCGGGGTCGGGCCGCCGGGTCGAACCGGATCCGGCCAGATGGGATCGGGAACGAGGAATATGCTTGAGGTCGTCGGCGCCGTGGTGCATGCGGCCAGCAAGCCCATGCCCATCATGAGGATCGATCGACGCGCCACACTCGACGCAGCGCCATCGGCCACCAAGTCGTATCGAGGCAGCGATCCATCGAGCACGGACGGCTCGGTCGCCCCGCGGGCATCGCCTGCGTGGCTCCTTCCCTCGATCGCCGCGTGCTGCTCTCTAACCATGACCAGACCTCCGTGTCCAAGCCCAATCTCATCGTCCATGACGAGCGGTGGCCTTCAGAGATTAGCCCATGCCATCGCACGCCCGGACACCGACTTTGCGCCGGAAATTCCGGGCTTGGCACGACGCTGGTGATGATGCCCCGCACCCCCCTTTCCGGTACACTTTCAGGGCTCCCCGGTGGGGTGCATTCCACCCCACAATCAGCCCCCAAGGCGCAGGGTCCATGACCGAGCAGACCACCCCAACCGAACCCACCACAGCCGCACCGGAGAAGTACACCAGCGAGGAGATCCAGGTCCTCGAGGGACTGGAGGCGATCCGCAAGCGCCCCGGCATGTATGTCGGTGGTACGGGCATGAACGCCCTCCACCACCTCGTCTACGAGTGCGTCGACAACGCGATTGACGAGGCGATGGCCGGATTCGCCACGAGCGTCGATGTGCGCATCGGCGTCGATGGCAGTTGCGCAGTCTCGGATGACGGCCGCGGCATGCCGGTCGACCCGATGAAGCACGAGAACCCCAAGATCAACGGCCGCCCCGCGGTCGAGGTGATCCTGACGGAAGTGCACGCCGGCGGCAAGTTCGACAACAACGCGTACAAGGTCTCCGGCGGCCTCCACGGGGTCGGGGTCAAGTGCGTGAACGCCCTCAGCGAGTGGACCGAGGTCATCGTCCGCAAGGCAGGCGTGCAGTGGAGCATCAGCTTCGAGCGCGGCAAGGTCACGCACCCCCTGCACCAGGTGTGTGCCGACTTGCCGACCACCGAGCGCGGCACCACCATCCGCTTCCTGCCCGACGCGCAGATCTTTTCCGATACGAACTTCCGGTTCGAGACGCTGGAGTTCCGCCTTCGCGAGCTGGCGTACCTCAACCCGGGCGTCAGGATCCGCCTCGTCGACGAGCGCGTCGATGCCTCGGGCCATGTGCGCGATGTCGCCTTCCGCGATCAGGATGGCATCCGCGCGTATGTGCAGTTCCTCAACTCGGGCCGCACCACGGTGTCGAGCTGCATCGGCATCGCACGCGTGGACGAGGCGCGCGGCCTGCGCGCGGACATCGCGCTCCAGTACACCGACGGCACCAACGAGAACCTCCTCGCCTTCGGCAACAACATCCGCAACCCGGACGGCGGCACCCATGTGGTCGGCTTCAAGACGGCGCTCACCCGCGTGATCAACGGCTATGCGCGCGAGAAGGGCTTGATCAAGGACCTCGTTCCGACGGGCGACGACCTTCGCGAGGGCCTTACCGCAGTGATCAGCGTCAAGCTGCCGAGCCCTCAATTCAACAACCAAACCAAGGAAAAGCTTCTCAACGAGGAGATCGAGGGCTTCGTGAGCCAGGCCGTGGGCGAGGAACTCGCTGCGTGGCTCGATCGCAATCCGGCCGAAGCCAGGAAGATCTGCCAGCGCGCCGTGCTCGCCGCCGAGGCGCGCGAGGCCGCACGCCGTGCGCGCGACCTCATCCGGCGCAAGAGCGCGCTCGGCGACAACGCCCTGCCCCAGAAACTCGCCGACTGCTCCAGCAACGATGTCGAGCGCACCGAGATCTTCATCGTCGAAGGCGACAGCGCAGGCGGCAGTGCCAAGGGCGGCCGCGACCATGTCCACCAGGCGATCCTGCCCCTGCGCGGCAAGCTGCTGAATGTCGAGCGCTGCCGGCTCGACAAGGTGCTCGCCTTCGAGGAGATCCAGACCCTCATCCAGGCACTGCAGTGCGGCATCGCCGATGAGCTCGATCCCGCCAAGCTCCGCTACGGCCGCATCATCATCATGACCGACGCCGATGTCGACGGCAGCCACATCCGCACGCTGCTGCTCACCTTCTTCTTCCGGCAGATGCAGGAACTCGTCCGACAAGGGCGCATCTACATCGCGCAGCCACCGCTCTACCGCGTCAGCCGCGGCAAGACCGGGCAGTATGTGCTCAATGACAAGCAGATGAGCGACACCCTCGCCGGCCTGGCACTCAAGCGGGCGGTGCTGGTCGTGCGTGGAGCCGACGGTTCGATCGAGCGTGCCATCGAGGGCGACATCCTGCAGCGCGTCCTGCGCCAGCTCCACCGGCTCGACGAACTCGTCACGGTCAGCAAGCGCCGCGGCATCGTCTTCACCCGGCTGCTCGCCGAACGCGCCAACGACCCGACCGGCAAGGGCCTCCTGCCGCGGTTCCTCGTGAGCTGGGGCGGCGGCGATGCGCTCTGCTGGACCGAGGCCGATGCCGCTCGCGTCGCGCAGAAGCGCAACCTGCCCGCCGACAGCATGCGCGAACTGCATGAGAACTCGGAACTCGAGCGGCTCTTCGGCCAGCTCGCGCAGTCGGGCCTGGACATCACCGACTTCGCCCTCGTGCAGGAAGAGAGCGTGGCCGGCGAGAAACTGCCCACTCGGTACGGCTGGCTGCTTCGTGCAGAGAAGGGCGCCAAGCCCAAGGCGGATGACGCTGCTCCATCGACCGAGCCCGACGACGACGGGGAACCCAAGCAAGCCGTGGGTGGCGGACGCGCGAACGCCAAGTCGGATCCCTCGAAGGACGAACTCGTCGAGGTCGCGAACATCCCCGGCATCCTGCACACGCTGCACGAGGTCGGCCGTCGCGGCATCGAGGTCCAGCGCTTCAAGGGGCTGGGCGAGATGGAAGCCGAGCAGCTCTGGGAGACCACGATGGACCCCGCGCGCCGCACGCTGCTGCGCGTGAGCATGGAAGCGGCCGCCGAGTGCGATCGTCTCTTCAACGTGCTCATGGGCGAGGATGTCGAGCAGCGCCGCGCCTACATCGAGAAGCACGCCCTCGAGGTCAAGAACCTCGACATCTGATCGCCCACGCGGCCTGTCGGTGGGCATCGGCGCGACGAAACATCCGCCAACGCGGACCTGGCGCCCCACCGAACAGCATGGAATCCGGAAGAAGCGTGTTGCCCGGCCCCGCATCCGGCGTAGCGTTGCGGCATGCCGCTCCTGAGTGCCCTCCTCGCTGCCGCGGCGATGTGCGGCACCGATCAATCTCCCGCACCCGCGCAGTGGCTCATCCCAGACGACCATGGGCGCTTGGCCCCGGCACCGGGCCTGCACCACGCCCTCCTTGGGTCCGTTCGCGGTGCGGGTCCGGCCACGGGGCAACCGATCAAGAGCGGCATGCTTCAGGCCGACCTGCCGGTCGGCCCGCTGGGGACGCTCGCGGTCGAGCTGCGCGCCATGCCGGCAGTTGCCCACGACGCCGTGGTCGAGGTCGGCTCCAGCACACGGCAGCAGCATGGAGGACTCACCACGGTGCTGCACGACATCGTGCATCTGCAGGGATCGGTGATCGGTCATGCGCACTCGAGCGTCTACATCGGTGTCGGCACGACCGGGATCGCCGTGACGATCGACCTCGGCGCCGGACAAGGCTTGTGGACGCTGCGTCGCGCTGGCAGTGATGCGCCCGGTCTGTGCTCCGGTCCGGTCGAGTTCGTGCGCAGCGCCGGGACGAGCGCGCCCGAGGTGCCGACATGCGGCACTGACTGTTCCGGGGATCACGGCGGCCATGACGGCAGCCTTGCGGGCACGGGCGTGATCGTGCCGGGTGCCCGTCCGGTCGTCGAGCTCGCGGTCGACAGCGACTTCGAGTTCCTCCGCATCTTCAACGGCGATGGCGTGGCTGCCACGGAGTACATCGCCACGCTCGTCGGGGCCGTCTCGGCGATCTTCCGCCGTGACTGCGACACGACGATCTCGCTGGCCTATGTGCGGCTCCAACCCGATGCCGATGACCTCTTCAACGAGCCCAATCCACTCGGACCCTTCCGCACCTGGTGGAACGAAAACGGTGCCGATGTCGACCGGGACCTGTGCACGCTGCTGACCGGTCGCCGCAACCTTCCGTACGGGGGAGTGGCCTGGCTGAACTCAGCCTGCACCGACTACGGCTACTGCGTCAACGGGTACATCAACGGCCGCTTCGTCGACGCCTTCGCGACGAACCCTGGCAACTGGGACATCAATGTCACGGCGCACGAGCTCGGGCACAACCTCGGCACGCTGCACACGCACGACTACTCGATCGATGCCTGCGCGTCGGGAACCGTCCAGCGCGGCACGATCATGAGCTACTGCCATGTCGTCTCCGGAGCGAGCTCGAACATCGACCTGCGGTTCCACGCGGGGACCGTCGATCCGATCAAGGCCTTCGTCTCCACGGCGCCATGCCTGTCCCACGACTGCGACGACGACGGACTCGACGATGCCGAGGAGATCGTGGCTGATCCCCTGCTTGACCTCAACGGCGATGGCCTGCTCGATGCATGCCAGGATTGCAATGGCAACGCGACACCCGATCCCGTGGAGATCGCCGCCGGCGCCCTCGTGGATGCCAACGCCAACGGCCGTCCTGATGCCTGCGAACCCGATTGCGACGGGAACGGGGTGTCCGACGCGATCGATGCCGCGCTCGACCCTGCTGCGGACTCCAACGGCGACTTCGTGCTCCAGTCGTGTGAGCCTGACTGCGATGGCGATGGCCTTGCCGACAGCGACGATCTGCTGGCGGACATGTCGCTCGATCGCTCGCGTGACGGCGTACCGGACGCCTGCGAAGACTGTGATGGCGACGGCATCGTCGACTTCCTCGAGCTCCAAGGTTCGATGTCCCGCTGGGTCGGGTCACGAGATGACGCCTTGTTGCGCGAACTCGACCCGCGATCGGGCGTGCTGCGACGGACCCTCGTGCTGGGCACCGCCCCGATCGAGGATCTCGTCATCGCACCCGACGGACGGCTGCTGGCCCTCGAAGGCCTGAGCGCATGGGTGCTTGACCGCTCATCGCCGTCAAACCAAGCCGTGCGCTGGGGATCGGCCTTCGCGAACCAGCTCCGCGCGATCACGGTCACACCCGATGGCAGGATCGCGGTGATGCAGCGCAACGGTCGAACCAGCCTGCACGAGCTCGATGGAACGCTCTCGGAGAACTGGCTCCCTGCCTTCACCGATGTGGATGCACGCGATCTCATCTTCCGCAGGCTGGCCGACGGAACTCACGAGGCGGTCGCGACCCGGAGCAATGGCGTCGTGATGGCCTTCTCGTGGCCGCAAGGAACCGCGCGCGTGCTGGCAGACCTTTCCGCGCAGACACCCGACCTGAGCGGAGCGTTCGCGATGAACGATGGCTCCATCTTGCTCGCGGCCACGGCGCTCGACCGCATCATCAAACTCGCCGTGGACGGAACCGACCTTGGCGAGTGGGATGTCGACAATGGACTCTTGCTCGACGGGGTCGTGGCCCTGTGTGCGGCCGGTGACGGACACGCGGTCCTTGCGGCTGCGCCCAACAGCAGCTCGACGGTCAATGGCTTCGCACTCTCGAATGGGTACACCGAGCGCACCTACCGCATCTATCCAGCGGATGCGCCACGACCCAGCGCGATCGTGATCGCCCCCCCGAGCGCGACCGATACCAACGGGGACCTCATCCCCGACGAGTGCGAGACCCCGGCCAGCGACCTCGATGGCGACGGTGATGTCGATGGCGCCGACCTGGGCATCATGCTGGCTGCCTGGGGCGACTGCGCCGGATGCGCCGCCGATCTCAACGGCGATGGCACGGTGGATGGCACCGACCTCGGCCTGCTGCTCTCGTCCTTCGGCGCGTGACGCTCACCCCGCCTCGGCGAACCCGCGGGCGCGGAGCTCGCAGGCATCGCATCGGCCGCATGGCGAACCGTCGGCTGCCGGGTCGTAGCACGAGATCGTCAGCGACAGGTCCACGCCGAGTTCGCGGCCGAGCCGAATGATCTGCGCCTTGCTCAACTCCTGCAGCGGCGTGTGCAGACGAATGTGCCCGGACTCGACGCCCGCGCGTGTCGCCAGGTTGGCCACACGCTCGAACGCCGCGATGAACTCGGGCCTGCAGTCCGGATACCCCGAGTAATCGATCGCATTCACGCCGATGCCCAGATCGAATGCACCGCGGACCTCGGCGAAGGCGAGCGCGAAGGCGAGGAAGATCGTGTTGCGCGCCGGCACATAGGTCACCGGGATCGAGCTGGCCATCTGCGCCGGCGAGCGGTCCTTCGGCACGGCAATGTCGGCCGTGAGCGCGCTGCCGCCGAAGGCACGCAGGTCGATGCGCTGCACGACATGCTCCACCACGCCGACCTGCTCGGCCACACGCACTGCTGCCCGCAGCTCGATGCTGTGGCGCTGTCCGTAGTCGAAGCTCAGCGCATGCACGGCGAATCCCTCGTGCCGGAGCCAGGCCGCCGTCACGGCGCTGTCGAGCCCGCCCGAGAGCAGGACCACCGCACGGCGGGCCGAGCCGGTATCGCCTTGCTCTGAGGCCGGGCCGCTCATGCCGGGCTCGGCACGGTCTCGAGCACATGCTGCACGATGCGTCGTGCCGCATGCGTGTCACCGAACTCCATCGAGCCGCGAGGCATGATGCGGTGCACGAAGACTGCGGCGGCGTTGCCCACGATGTCCTCCGGCGTGACGAAGTCGCGCTCATCCATGTACGCCGTGGCGCGCGCCACCTGCGCCAGCGCGAGGGCACCACGCGGACTCACACCCAGCTGGAGTTCCTCGTGCTCTCGCGTGGCCGACGCGAGCGCGATGATGTAGTCGACCAGCGGCTGCGCAAGCCGGATGCAGTCGACCGCCTCCTGCATGGCGATCACGCCCGCGGCATCCATGACCGGCTCGATCGACGGCAGCGCCGTGCGCCCGGGCTGCTGCAGGATCACGCGGCTTTCGTCGTCGGGGCTGGGATAGCCGAGCGTGACGCGCATCAGGAAGCGATCGAGCTGGTTCTCGGGCAGGGTGTAGGTTCCCTCGAACTCATAGGGATTCTGCGTCGCCACCACCATGAAGGGCTGCGGCAGCCGGTGCGTGATCCCCTCGACGGTGACGGAACCCTCGCCCATCGCCTCGAGCAGAGCGCTCTGCGTACGCGGCGTGGCGCGGTTGACTTCGTCGGCAAGCACGATGTTGGCGAAGACCGGCCCCGGGCGGAACTCGAACTGACCACGGTCACGCAGGAAGACGCTTGCACCCGTGACATCGCTCGGCAGGAGATCGGGCGTGCACTGGACCCGACCGAAGGAACACTGCAGGCTGCGGGCAAGCGCGCTCGCCAGCGTGGTCTTGCCTACACCCGGTACATCCTCGATCAGGGCATGGCCGCGCGCGAGCAGGCAGGTCACGAGGCGATCGACGGCCTGCCGGTTGCCCAGGTAGGCCGTGCCGATCGTCTCGCGCAGCTTCTTCACGGGTGTCATGAATCGGCGAGTATAGGTGCGATAGGCTTCATCCATGTCCGTGCGCATCGGGATCCACCTGCCCTGTCGAGCGTGCCGTCACGACCTGAAGGGCGTTGCTGCCTGGGAACGATGCCCCGAGTGCGGCACGCCAATCATGACCACGCTGGTCGAGTGCACGGATGCGGGTGTGCGCGGGTTGCTGCGACTGCGCCATCCATGGTCCGTGGCGATCGGCCTTGCACTCTGCTGCGTGGCACTCACGCTCTGGTGGACCTGCCTCAGCGGTCCTGCGGGAGCCGCGCGCGCACTGACCTTCGTCGCCGAGGGTGCGCCGCAGACGCCGCGCATGGCCACGCTCATGGCCTCGATCGGTGGATTCGCGGCATTGCTGCTGTCGTGCATCGGGGCTTGGCTCATGTCGCCGCGGGGCGACGATGTCCTGGCTCACGAGTACGGCAGGCTTGTGCCTCGTGCGCTCTGGTGCCTTCCGGTGTGGCTGGCCATCGATGGAGTGCGCATCACCGGCGAGCTCTCGATCTTCACACCGCCTCTGGTCGGCCGTGGCTGGTCCATCGCCTGCCTGGCAGCCGAGACCGGGCTGGCGTGCATGGTCGCCCTGGGTTTGCGGCACGCGTTTGTGGTGCTTGGACGCCGCAGCCGGACCTACCGGGAAGCGCACTTGGCCCGGCAGGACCTGGATCTGCTGGGCCTGGCGGGGCTGATTCTCCTTGCCCTGGCCACAGCCGAGGCTGTCTTCATCCAACGCCAACACTTCGACTGGGTGGAGATGGTGCGCGTCATGATGCTGGTGGTCGGTGGACTCCTGAGCTTGGGCATGCTCTATCTGGCCGCCAACTCGGTCTGGGTCGCCCGCAGCCTGATGGCGATCCAGTTGCCGTTGCACGAGGTCCTGACCGAGGATCCGCGTCCTGAGTGATCGCTGCCGACTTGGCAGCAGTTCGAACGCTGGGGGGCGCTGCTGTCTGTATCCAATAATACTGGAGTTCTGAATCCCTCCAAGTGGGCCTTGCCCATCCCGCGACCTCGAATTCGTGCCAGTTGGCACGCAGATTGCTCAGCCACGCGGTCGCGGGCGAGCCCGCGCACCGACCACCCAACTGGAGAATCCTGAACCATGGCTGCGAAAGAACTGACCTTCGATGTTGATGCCCGCAAGAGCCTCTTGGCCGGTGTCGAGAAACTCTCCTGTGCCGTCAAGAGCACCCTTGGCCCCCGCGGCCGCAACGCGGTCCTCGACAAGAGTTGGGGCGGACCCACCGTCACCAAGGACGGCGTGAGCGTGGCCGAGGAAATCGAGCTCCGCTGCAAGGTCGAGAACATGGGTGCCAAGCTCGTGAAGGAAGCCGCCAGCAAGACCAGCGATGACGCTGGCGATGGCACCACCACGGCCACCGTCCTCGCCGAGGCACTCTTCCGCAGCGGGCTTCGCTATGTGGCCTCCGGGGCCGATGCCAACTCCGTCGCACGCGGCATGCGCAAGGCCGTCACCAGCGTCACCGAAACCATCCGCGACATGGCCAAGCCGGTCAGCTCGATCAAGGGCGGCATCGCCGCCGTCGCTGCGATCAGCGCCAACAACGACGAAGAGGTCGGCACCATCATGGCCGACGCCTTCGAGAAGGTCGGCAAGGATGGCGTCATCACGGTCGAGGAAGGCAAGGGCCTCGAGACCTATGTGGATGTCGTCGAGGGCATGCAATTCGACCGCGGCTACCTCAGCCCGAATTTCGTCACCAACGTCGAGAAGATGACCGTCACGCTCGACAAGGCCCTCGTCCTGGTCTACGAGGACAAGATCGACTCGATCACCAAGCTCGTCCCCTTCCTTGAGAAGGTCGTCGCCTCCAAGCGACCGCTGCTCATCATCGCCGAAGACGTCACCGGCGAAGCACTCAGCGCGCTGGTCATCAACAAGATGCGCGGCGTCCTCAACGTCTGCGCGGTGAAGGCGCCGGGCTACGGCGACCGTCGCAAGGCCATGCTCGAGGACATCGCGATCCTCACCGGCGGCACGGCGATCATGAAGGACCTGGGCATCGAACTCGACAAGATCGAGATCAAGCAGCTCGGCCAGGCCAAGAAGCTCGAGATCACCAGCGAGAACACCACGATCATCGAGGGCGCCGGCAGCACCAAGGCGATCGAGGGCCGCTGCACGCAGATCCGTGCCGAGATCGAGCGCACCGACAGCGACTACGACCGCGAGAAGCTCCAGGAGCGCCTGGCCAAGCTCGCTGGTGGCGTCGCGCAGATCAAGGTCGGCGCCCACAGCGAGACCGAGCTCAAGGAGAAGAAGAGCCGCATCGAGGATGCGCTGCACGCGACCCGCGCCGCGGTCGCCGAGGGCGTCGTCCCCGGCGGCGGCACGAGCTTCGTGCGCGCCGTGCCCACGCTGAAGAAGCTGCGCGATTCGCTCGAGGGCGACGAGGCCTTCGGCGTCGATGCCGTCCGCGAGGCGCTCGTGGTGCCGCTGCGAACCATCGCCGACAACGCGGGCGAGAAGGGTTCGGTCGTCGTCGCCAAGGTCACCGAGATGAAGGACACGGAGGGCTTCAACGCCCTCACCCGCAGCTACGGTTGCCTGCTGAAGGACGGTGTGCTCACGCCGGCCAAGGTTGACCGCACCGCGCTGCAGAACGCATCCAGCGTCGCCTGCCTGCTGCTCGTCACCGACTGCATCGTCGTCGAGGCACCGAAGCCCAAGGATGAGGGCACGGGCCACGACCATGGCCATGACCACGATCACGGCGGCGGCATGGGCTTCTGAGCCCACATCCCGTCACCGACCATCGCCAGAACACCTCACGACACCACCGCAAGGAGCACACCATCATGTCCACCGTCCGTCCGCTCGAAGATCGACTCGTCGTCAAGCCCCTCGATGCCGAAACCAAGACCGCCAGCGGCCTCTTCCTTCCTGAAAGCGCCAAGGAGCGCCCCATGCAAGGCAAGGTCGTCTCGATCGGACCGGGCAAGCTGCTCGACTCCGGCGAGCGCATGCAGCCCGGCGTCAAGAAGGGCGACACCGTCCTCTTCAGCAAGTACGCCGGTACCGAGGTCGAGATCAAGAACGTCAAGCACCTGATCATCCGCGAGAGCGAACTGCTCGGCGTGATCGAAGCCTGAACCAGCCGCAACCCAAAGGAATCCAGACATGGCACAGAAGCAGATGAAGTTCTCCTCCGCCGCCCACGCCGAGCTCAAGCTGGGCGTCGATGCGATCGCCCAGGCCGTCGCCGTCACCATGGGCCCCACCGGCCGCAATGTGGTCATCCAGAAGTCCTTCGGCAACCCGCATGTCACCAAGGACGGCGTGAGCGTGGCCAAGGAAGTCGACCTCCCCGGTCCCTTCCAGAACATGGGGGCCAAGCTCGTGCAGCAGGTTGCCAAGAAGACCGCCGATGTCGCTGGTGATGGCACCACCGCAGCCACCGTGCTGACGGCCGCGATCTTCAACGGCGGCCTCAAGTTCATCGCCAGCGGGGCCAACGCCGTGGCCGTGCAGCGCGGCATCAATGCCGCCGCCCGCGCCGCCGCGGATGCGATCACCGGCTCCGCCCAGAAGGTGCGCGGCAAGGCCGACCTGCAGAAGGTCGCCACCGTGAGCGCCAACCATGACACCGAGATCGGCGACCTGATCGCCGAGGCGATCGACAAGGTCGGCGCCGAGGGCGTGGTCGAGGTCGAAGAAGGCAAGTCCGCCAGCACGACGCTCGACTACGTCGAGGGCATGGCATTCGACAAGGGCTATCTCTCGCCCTACTTCATGACCGACCCGAAGAAGGCTGAGTGCGTGCTCGAGAACGCCCATGTGCTGGTCTACGAGAAGAAGATCTCGAACCTGCCTGACCTCCTGCCGCTGCTCAACAAGATCGCGACCGATGGCAAGCCGCTCTTGATCATTGCCGAGGAAGTCGAGAACGAGGCCCTGGCGGCGCTCGTCGTGAACCGCCTGCGTGGCGTGCTCCAGGTCTGTGCGGTCAAGGCCCCGGGCTTCGGCGACCGTCGCAAGGCCATGCTCGGTGACATCGCCGTGCTGACCGGCGGCCACTTCATCAGCGAGGACCTCGGCCGCAACCTGGCGGACATCACGCTGGACGAACTCGGCAAGGCGCGTCGCATCGTGGTGACCAAGGACGACACCACCGTCGTCGAGGGCGCCGGCAAGAAGAAGGAGCTCGAGGCCCGCGTGGCGCAGATCGATGCGCTCCTCGAGGCGAGCACGAGCGACTACGACCGCGAAAAGCTCCAGGAACGCAAGGCCAAGCTCACCGGCGGCGTGGCCATCATCTCCGTGGGCGCTCCCACGGAGATCGCCATGAAGGAGAAGAAGGACCGCGTCGACGACGCGCTGCACGCAACCCGTGCGGCCGCGAAGGAGGGCTATGTGCCCGGTGGCGGCGTGGCGTTCCTGCGCGCGATCACCGCCGTGAAGGCAGCCCGCAAGAAGGCCGATGGTGACGAGGCCTTCGGCTTCGACATCGTGGCCGATGCACTCCGCGCGCCGACCTGGCAGATCGCAACCAACGCCGGCCAGGACGGCGATGTCACCATCGAGAAGGTGCTCACCGGCCAGGGTGGCTACGGCTACAACGCCGGCACGGGCGAGTTCACCGACCTCGTCAAGAACGGCATCATCGACCCGTCGCTGGTCGCAACCACCGCCCTGCTCAATGCAGCCAGCGTGGCCGGCCTCATGCTGACGACCGATGTGCTCATCACGGAGCTCAAGGACGACGCCACCCCGGTCGAAGGCGGCGTCAACTGATGACGTGCGCCTCTCGGGGGGACCGGGCCTGCGAGGCCCCGGCCCCCCGTTTCAGTTCCATCGCCGCCACGCTTGGCGGCTGAAGCGGAGCCACCATGGCCGTCGAACGCTGCTACTACCAGGTCCTCGGCGTCGAGCGCACCGCCAACGGCGATGAGATCAAGCGCTCGTACCGTCGGCTCGCCATGAAGTGGCACCCCGATCGGAATCCAGGCGATGCCCAGGCCGAGGTCGAGTTCAAGGCTTGCGCCGAGGCCTACGAGGTCCTCGGCGATCCCGAGCGACGCGCGCGCTACGACCAGCACGGCCATGCAGGCCTCCGTGGGACACCGGGCCATGACTTCAACCGGATGCGTCCGGACGACATCATGGACATGTTCGCCGAGCTCTTCGGCGGCGGAAGGCAACGAGCGCGTCGTGGCCCTGCGCGTGGATATGACCTTGAAGAGCAGGTCGAGATCGAACTGGCCGATGTCCTGAAGGGCAAGGAGGTTGAGGTCGCCTTCTCGCGGCTCGACATCTGCGCCACCTGCGGCGGCAGCGGCGCAAAGCCGGGCACGAAACCCAAGCAGTGCGCCCACTGCGGCGGCCGGGGACAGGTCGAACAGATCGGCCTCGGTGGGCTCTTCCGCATGGTCAACACCTGCCCCGCGTGCCGCGGCCGCGGCACGGTCATCACCGATCGCTGCGAAGACTGCCGTGGCTCGGGCCGGGTGAGCAAGCGACGCAGCCTTCGCGTGAAGATCCCTGCAGGCATCGACGATGGCCAGCTCATTCGCGTCTCCGGCGAGGGTGAACCCCCGCCGCCGGAAGCGAGCCCGATGGGACAGGGCGAACGCGGCGATCTTCATGTTGTCGTTCGGATCAACGAGCACGCATCGTTCACGCGGCACGCCAACGAGATCATCATGGCGCGTGAGATTTCGCCCGCCCAGGCAGCACTCGGTGCGACGCTCACGATCGAATCGCTCGATGGCCCCGTCGAGGTCGAGGTGCCGGCAGGAACGCAGCACGGTGAACTCGTACGCGTTCCCGATCGCGGCCTGCCGTCGCTTCGCTCGTCGCGGCGCGGCGACCTGGTGGTCGGCTTCACCATTCGCGTGCCGGAGCAGCTCACGGCCCGACAGCGCGAGCTGTACACCGAACTGGCCTCGATCGAGGGCGATCCCGTGCACGAGGGCTCGCGCAGCGTCTGGGACAAGATCAAGGACACCTTCACGGGATCATGAGCATGGACACGACTGAACCCAAGCCCGACGCCACGCCCGACGCCACGCCCGACGAGCCGGTTGCACCGACCATCGAGTCGCTTCAGGATGAACTCGTGCGCAAGCACGACGCCTACCTGCGTGCACTGGCCGAGTCGCAGAACATCCAGCGAAGATCGATCGAGAACGAGTCCCGCGCACGCCACTCCGGCATCGTGCAGGTCGCCAATTCCCTCGTGCCGGTGCTCGAGCACATGGACTTGGCGCTCGCGCAGGACCTGGCCACGATGGAACCGGCCAAGCTCGCTGCCGCCGTGATGATGCTGCGCGCCGAACTGCTCAAGGCGATCGAGAAGCATGGCATCGTCCGCATCGATCCTGCACGCGGCGATGCCTTCGACCCCAATTGCCATCAGGCGGTCATGCAGCAGCCCGCCGATGGAGTCGCACCGGGCTGCGTCGTGCAATGCTTCCAGTCGGGCTATCGCCTCGGCGACCACATCCTGCGCAGCGCGAAGGTCGTGGTCAGCCCCTCGGAGTGACGCATGCCGACTTACGAGTATGTCTGCAGTGCCTGCGGGCATGAATTCGAGGCGTTCCAGTCGATCACGGCCGATCCCATCCGCCTGTGCCCACGGTGCGGCAAGCGGAAGGTCGCACGCAAGATCGGGATCGGCGGCGCGGTGATCTTCCGTGGCGGCGGCTTCTACGAAACCGACTACCGCAGTGCCGATTACGAGCAGGCGAAGAAGGCTGACGGGGTGCCCGCAGCCGCTGCGACGACTGGCGCGGCGGCCAGCAAGGATGCCACCGCCGGCAACGGCGCCGTTGATGCAGCCGGGACCAAGGACTCGCCTGCCGGAGCCAAGGCCGCGCCCACCTCCGGATCAACCGAGGCCACTCAGCGCACCAAGCCCGACGCGAGCGAACGCACGAGCGGCGAATCAACGGTTCCCTCCGAAGCTCGCGACGCATCGGAGCGCAAGGGTGCCTCGAGTCGTGGCAAGAATCATGCGCGCGAGGGCCGCGGCGTCGGCAATGTGCTGCAGCTCGGTCGCACGAACGCCACGAAGTCGTCGGCAACGAAGTCGTCGACAACGATGTCGTCGGCAACGAAGTCTTCTCCCCCGTCCAAGCCTGCGCGCCCCTCCACGGGCAAGCGCAAGAGCAAGGGCCGCTGAGCATCGGCCGGCCCTCGATCCTGCTTCAGGTAGCCTCACTCCATGGCCTTCAATTGGCGCGCGCGCATCCTTGAACACCTGGCGCACGCCGCCTATCGACCCACTCGGCTCCGCGAACTCGAGCGCATGATCCGCGTGCCCGATGCGGAGTCGACCTCGTTCCGCGAGTCCATGCTCGGTCTGCAGGAAGAGGGCGCCATCGAGATCGCCGGTGATGACACCGTCCGCCTGCCTCGCATGGGCGACGAGATCACTGGACGGATCCGCATCACCATGCGCGGCGATGGCTTCGTCACGCCCGAGCGCCCCACCCGCGAGGGTGACCTCTTCGTGCCCGGCGGCGCCACCATGGATGCCATCAGCGGCGACCGGGTGCGCGCGCGCGTCTCACGCAAGACCGATCACTACGACCGCCCATCGCAGTCCGATCGTCCAAGCGGACGCGTGGTCGAAGTCCTCGAGCGCGCGCAGACGCGCTTCGCCGGCACGCTTGAGAAAGATGGGCGCCAGTGGATCGTGCGGCCCGATGGCCGCAAGCTCGATGGCCCCGTGATCGTGCGTGATGCCGAAAGCAAGGGCGGCAAGCCCGGCGTGAAGGTCGTCTTCGACCTGATCCGCTTCCCCACCGAGCACCGCTGGGCCGAGGGTGCGATCGTCGAGGTGCTCGGCGAGGCGGGGCAGCCCGATGCCGAGACGCGCAGCGTCATCATGTCGTACGGCCTGCGCGAGGCGTTCCCCGATGAGGTGAGCGAGCAGGCGGCGCGTCTTGCGCGCGAGTTCGCCACCGAGCAGGAAGCAGGCTCATGGCCTGATCGGCTCGACCTCACGAACGAGCTGACCTTCACGATCGACCCGCCCGATGCACGCGACTATGACGATGCGATCTCGATCGCCTGGGACGAGGAGCGGCACGAGTGGACCCTCGGCGTGCACATCGCCGATGTCGCGCACTTCGTGCATGCAGGATCGCCCCTTGACAAGGAAGCAGCCGCACGCGGCAACAGCACCTACCTTCCCCGGCGGGTGCTGCCCATGCTGCCGGAAGCGCTCTCCAACGGCGTCTGCTCGTTGCAGGAAGGCGTGGCCCGGCTCACGCGCAGTGCCATCGTGAACCTGGACACCAAGGGGCGCATCACGGGAACGCGTCTTGCCGCCAGCGTGATCCGCAGCCGCAAGCGCATGACCTACCTCGAGGCGCAGGCGGTGATCGACGGCGACCTCGACGAAGCAGCGCGCCATGCGAAGACCGAGCCCGTGTGGCCGCCCGAACTCATCGAAGCGCTCAAGCAATGCGACCGCCTGGCGAAGGTGCTGCGCAAGCGCCGGCTCGACGCCGGCATGGTCACGCTCAGCCTTCCGGAGAGCGAGCTCGTCTTTGACGCGGACGGTCGCGTGGCCGATGTCATTCCCGAGGACGGAGCGTTCACGCACACGCTGATCGAGATGTTCATGGTCGAGGCGAACGAGGCGCTCGCGCGAACCTTCGCCGACATCACGGTGCCGCTCATCCGCCGCGTGCACCCCGAGCCGGCGACGACGGAGTTCACGGCGCTGAGGCTTGCTGCCCGCACGGTGGGTCGCCGCCTGCCGGATGAGCCGACGCGGCACGACCTGCAATCGATCCTCGACCAGACCCGCGGCACACCCGCCGAGCGCAGCGTGCACTACGCCGTGCTGCGCAGCATGAGCAAGGCGATCTACAGCCCGGCGATGATCGGGCACTTTGCCCTGGCCAGCGAGCACTACACCCACTTCACGAGCCCGATCCGGCGCTACCCGGACCTGCTCGTCCACCGCGCGATGGATGCCTACCTCGCCGAGACCGACAACGGTGCGCATCCACCCGGCGGCCGTGGCAAGCGCGATCTCGCGGCGCGGCTCATGGGCGACCCGGGTGTCCTTGCCGAGGAAAAGCTCATCGAGTTCGGTCAGCACTGCAGCTCGACCGAGGTGCAGTCCGAGGGCGCCGAGCGTGACTTGCGCACCTTCCTGGTGCTGCAGTTCCTCGAACAGCACCACATGGGCGACGAACTGCCGGCAGCCGTGACTGGACTGTCACCGGGCGGCAACGGCCTCTTCATCACGCTCGAGAAGTACTTCGTCGACGGCTTCGCCAAGAGTGCCGAGCTCTCGGCCAACAGCGGCCGCACCGAGCGTTGGGAGATCGACGAATCGAGCGGGCGCCTGCGTTCGCAACGATCTGGCGCGCACATTGGCGTGGGCGACCGCGTGACCGTGCGCATCATGTCGATCGACACGGCCGCGCGGCGCATGGAGCTCATGGTCACGAGCACGCTGCAGAGCGCTGCAAGCGCCATGCCGAGCATGCGCGGCGATGGCTTCCGTGACTTCACGAGCGGTCGCGGCGGCAAGAAGAAGGTCAAGGGCCACAAGAAGGGCTTCAAGCAAGGCCGCCGGGGCAAGAAGAGTTGGTGAGCCGGCGGGTGGCGCGCGGTGGGTGCTCTTCAGGGCCCTCGAATGCACCACACGCCCTCGGACCGGACTTCGGGAGTGGATCTGCCCGGCACCGCCGGTACCGTATGGGCATGCGATCCCGGATCTCGTTCGCCCTGCTCGTTGCGCTGCTTCTGCTTCTCCCGTGCACCCAGCCCCTTGCTGGTGCCCCCATGATGTCGACCATCCACTTCCGAAAGGGCGCCGGGTCAGCCGAAACGCTCTTCAATCTCTCGTCCACGCGCTTCTATGACGGTGCCGGAAGCAGCAAGACGCTGCTCACCATCAGTGGCGACCGCGTCTACGAAGGCGCAGGAACGGCGAAGACCCTGCTCACCGTGCGCGATGGCCGTGTGTATGAAGGGGCCAGCACGGCCAAGACGCTCTACACCATCAAGGACGGTCGCGTGTACGAGGGCGCGGGCACCGCGAAGACGCTCTATACGAGCCGCGATCGCCGGCTCTACGAAGGAGCGGGGACTGCGAAGACACTCATGAACTGGGACGGTGGACTGAGCGAGGTTGAGTTCGCTGCAGCGGTCTGGCTTTGGACGCACCGATTCTGAGCGCGGACTGCGTGAGGCCGAGTCGCCGCCTGGCGCTGGACCCGCCGATTCCCGGGAGCCGCTGATCGATCACGCAAAGCACTCGCGCCAGAAGTCGCGCGCCCGCTCGCGTGAGCGTTGGTCGGCACGCCGCTGGTAGACCGTGCCGAATGCCGCGTTGTTGGCCTCCGGATTCGTGAAGGCGTGGACCGTGCCGCCATACGCGCAGACTTCCCAGTCGGCCTTGCGTGCCGTCATCTCGGCAGCGAATGCCACGAGTTGGTCGGGTGTGGCCATCGGGTCGTCGTATCCGTGGAGCGCGAGGACCTTGGCCGTGATGGGCGCGCTCGGCGCAGCTGGCGGCGGCGTGAAGAGCGCGTGGAACGCGGCGACGCCGCGCAGGCCCGCAGCAGCGTGCCGAGCGGCATCGAGGACGCACAACCCTCCGAAGCAGAATCCCATGGCCCCCATTCGCGTGGCGTCGACGCCATCGATCGCGCGAGCCGCCGCGAACGCCGCGTCGAGTCGTCGCTTCAGCAAGGCGCGATCCTGCATGAATGGCGTCATGAGCGCGGAGCACTCCTCGTTGGTCATCCCGAGCTTGCCGGTGCCATACATGTCGACCGCGAAGCCGATGAAGCCCATGCCTGCAAGCTTGCGCGCCTCATCGCGCACGAACTCGTCATGGCCGCGCCACGCGTGAAAGACCAGGACGACGGGCAACCTGGTGCCGACATCTGGAGCCGCCATGAAGCCTCGGAGTTCGGTGCTGCCGTCGTGGTAGGTGATCTCGCGCGTGTGCATGGTCCAGAGGGTAGCGCGGCAGCAGATGCTCGCGCTCTCGCGGTTTCCTTGCCGCGCAGATGAGCGGCTCCCTCATCTGCCGTGCTTCGAACCGCAACGGCATCACCCCGTCGGTCATGTACGCCAACATCGGGTTCCGTTCCGAGGATGCGTCGTCCGCAGGTGGACGAATGCACAAACTCGCACCGAAGTTCGGGCGGCTTTCCCGGAATGCCGTGCGAAGCGTGCGATGATGGGCGCGGCTTTCTTCCATCCGGGGACCTTCCATGCGTCATGACTCCATGTCTTGGCCACGGCCTTGCGCCGCGGTCATCCTGCTCTCACTCCTCGTCGTACCGTTGACCCATCGGGGCATGGCGCATGGAGGGACAACCCTGGCCCCGCTTGGCCCCGTGGCCATGGCCCCGCCCGCCCCAACGGCATGGCAGGTCCATCAGGAGATCGTTCCATGCCCCGATGCGCCTCCACTGGGTCGGACGGTTGCCATGCACGGGACCTGGCTGTTCGTCGGATCGTGGCATGACCATGACCTTGGCGTCACGCCACCGGTCATCCATGCATCCCGACTGAGTGGACAGTTCTGGTCGTGCGACACGCCGATCGAGCACCCTCTCCTCGATCCCTACGCCGACTTCGGCCGTGCGATCGCCGTCCATGGCGACCTGCTCGCCATCGGCGCCCCGCGCGAGACCGTCGAGGGCCTGCACGCTGCCGGTGCAGTCCATGTCTTCCAGCACCAGGGCGATGCGTGGCGTCACCTTGGCACGATCCATGCGCCGGTCCTCCAAGCTGGTGCAGAGTTCGGGGCCTCGGTCGCACTGCATGGCCAGCGGCTCATCGTTGGCAGCCCGCGCTGGGACCACGGTTCAGCGGGCTTCGAGGAAGGTCGTGCAGATCTGTTTGCCATCACCGACGCCGGCATCGATCATCGTGCCGCACTCCACTCCCCCACGCCAGTCCAAGGTGGCCGCTTTGGCTTCTCGGTGGCCATCAGCGAGACCATCATGGCCATGGGTGCGCCATGGGAGCCAGGCGCGACCGCGTCCATTCGTGGGGGTGCCGTTCATGTGGGCATGGTTGCTGCCGCCGGTGAGTCAACTCCCGTGATCACGGATCGCCTTGGTGCGCGTGCTGCCAACGAGTGGCTCGGCTGGTCGATCGCGCTGACGGACCATGAGCTTGTCGTGGGTGTGCCGCGTGCCGATGGTGGTGCGATCAGTCCATCGACGATCGGGCGTCGGCGCGGTTGTGTCGTCACGGCCGGGCTCACATCAAGCGGACTGCTCATGGATGAGCAACGGGTGTGGGGGTTCACCCATCCCGAGGAACATGTCGGGCTGTCGGTGTCAGCGTCGAGCGGCTGGATCATTGCAGGTGCCCCGACGGCCACCGATGGTGAACCGAGTCAGGGTGCCGTCTATCTCTTCAAGCGAACATCGAGTCGGCCGGGCAGCGATGGGCCAAGTCGTCGATGGCGAACCATGCAACGCATCGTCGCTCCAAGCCCGATCGAGGGCGAAGGTGTCGGTGCCAGCGTGGCCATCTCGGGCCCCTGGGCAGCTGCGGCCCGAACAGGCGATCCGGAACAACCCATCACGCCCGGCGCATGTCTCCTGCTCTCACTGGACTGGGTACAGCCGCTCGATGACCTCGCGCCAGCTCTCGGCGCTCTCGCACGCGATGAAGGCATCCTTCACTGATCGCGCATCAGGGTGGTGGGCAGCGAACTTGATGCCGAACTTCCGCATGTGGCGGCTTGTGGTCCGATCCCCGTGGATGATGCTGGCCAAGCGGTAGTGCTCGAGCAGCACATCACGCTGTTCAGCCACCGAGGGGACGGTGGGCTCGCGGCCCGCCATCATGTCGCGCGCCTGCCTGAAGATCCATGGATTGCCGATGCAGCCCCGGGCCACGCTCACCCCGGCTACGCCGCACTGATCGAGCATCGCGAAGATGTCCTCGACGGTCCAGATGTCACCACTGCCGAAGACGATGCGGTCCGGCCGGCGCTGCACAAGGTCCTCAAGGAACTCCCAGCGCCCCGGCCCCTCGTAGCGTTGCTGCACCGTCCGGCAATGCACGGTCGTCCAGGCGCAACCCAACTCGTACGCGGCATCGAACACCGTCCAGAATCGCCGTTCCGATTCGGGCGAGTCATCCCATCCCCTGCGCAACTTGACGGTGCATGGCACACGACCGTCCACGGCATCGATCACGGCCCGAAGCACCGGGATGGCGTCGTCAGCGTGGTGCAGGAAGTGACCGCCACGGGAAGCACTCTTGATCTTCTTGACCGGGCACGCCATGTTCACATCGATCAGGTCGTAGCCCATGCGCACCAGGATGTCGGCGCCCTCAGCCATTTCATGCGGCGTGGTCCCCATGATCTGGCCCGCGATCGGGTGGTCGTCGGTGCTCGCGGCGATGTTGTCCTCGATCTCGCCCATGCCGCACTCGGTCGCGATCAAGTCGGGGTCTTCCTTGCGCCGTCCCTTGCCGCCGTTGATCAATGTGCGGTCGAGCAAGGCTTCCGTCACGCAGAATGGACACCCCTGGCCACGCGCGATCAGCCGCATGGCACCATCGCTGTACCCAGCAAGGCCCGCCTGGAAGAAGGGCGCGTCGAACCCCGGCACCAGGGCGACGACCCGCGGGTCGGCACGGGCCATCCGTGCCGTCGCGGCGATGGGCCTGCTCAGCCGCCGAGGGGGCAGGTCGGATGGATGCAGCTCGACGCTCACGCCGCCAGTGTAGGAGCCGTACCGGTCACCACCGATACACTGCCGTCATGCGCCTGATCCTCTTTCCGATCGCCCTGCTTGCCGGATGCGTGCACACCGTTGATCTTGCTCGTGCGACCCGGCCCTATCCGGTCGGTCGCGTGCAATCCTCGGTCGAGCAGATGCAGGTGGTGCAGGAAGACCTCGCGATCCGGATCACCAACGGCACCGCGGTCGCCTACGACAACGCCAGTCTCTGGGTGAACCGCCGATTCGTGAAGGACAATGTGACGATCCCAGCCGGCGGCACCGTCACCATCCAACTTGCCGATCTGCGCGACCAATGGGGCGAGCAGCCCTATCCACGGGCACTGTTCCGTGCCCGCCAACCGACGACGATCGTTCTCGCGCAACTCGAGGCTGCGCCCGAGCAGCCCCTTGTGGGGCTGGTGGTGGTCACCCCGCGCGTGGACGCGCTGCGCTGAGCCGTCAGCCGCTGCACGCCCCCATGCGTCGAGCATGGCGCCCAGGTCGATGCCATTGACCACGCCGTCGCCATTCAAGTCGGCCGCAATGCCGTTGCCGGTACTCGACCACGCCGCCAGGAGCCGAGCGAGGTCGGCGCCAACGACATGGTCCTTGCCGCAGGCGATCTGGACGACTGTCCCAAGGTCAGCGGGTTGCGGCGGTGTACCTGCGCCCCACGAGCGCACGCTGCCACAAGCAAGTTGCCGAACATGACGACCTGTCCAAGCCCCGACGGGGCCTCTGGCGGCCTCAGAACCCGACCTGGTTCTGGTTGCCCTGCTTCACGATCGTCTTCTCGTCCTCCCAGACCACGCGATTGTTGGAAGTGTCGACCAGGCTCATCTGGAAGATGTAGGCCACCTGCCGGGTGCTGCCTGCCTTCGTCCGATCGAAGAGGATCTTGCCGCTGAGCGTGAAGTCAGGCAACTCAATCGGCTGACGGTCCGTGCCATCCTGGAAGCGCTTCATCTGGTTCGCCTGGTCCCCGAGCGGGTCTTCCTTCACATTGCCGAGCGTGAGCTGCTGCGTGACCTGCGCGCGACCACCCTTGAGGAGCGCCACACGGATCTTCTTGATCAGTTCGTCAGTGTCGAATTGCGTGTCAGTGCGGTTCTCGACCTTGCTGATCCCCAGCAGCGCAGGCTGGTGTGCAGCCTTGGACAGCACTCCTGTCTCGACCATGGAATTCACCATGGCATCTGCCGCGCTCGCGAAGTCCTGGATGTCGACCTTGTTCAGGCTCACGATCAGCGCGGTGCCCTGAGGGTCTTGGTATCGCGCATTCTGGCAACCGGCGACCAGGGCAAGGATGACGGGGATGGTGATGGCGGTTCGGTGCATGATGTGCTCCATTGAGATGCTGGGATCGTCAGTCAGTTGTTCGGGGTGAAGGGCTGCTTCTCGTCGCTGAGCTTGAGCACCCAGCGTGAGCAGGTGCGGGTCGGTGCCACGGCACCGAGCGTGATGGTCTCCTGGGGCTTGATGAATCGGTTCTGCCATGTCGCCGTGGCCGAGTCGATCTTCATGCCTTGGGCGTCGTACCACTCGAAGAGGTAGTTGAAGCGCTGCGGATTCAGCTGGTCGCTGCGGACATCGATCTGCACCTTCATGGTGCCGTCGTCGAGCCGGCCTTCGCGCACATTGTCGACGGTGGCTTTGTATGCCAGCCAGCCGTTGGTGACGACGCTCGTATAGCCGCCCTTGCCGGTGGAGGTGTAGGTGTTCGTGGTGTTGCAGCCAGCCGACAGGAGCAGGATGCCGAGGGCGTGCGATGCGAGGGTGCGAATGGTCATGGGATGCCTCCAAGTGTACGGACGGCGCATGGACGGCCCGCTGCCGTTCCACGCAAATGGACGATCGTGGCGTGCCCGACGGGGCACTCGAGTGGGCCGATGGTCTCGCCGCCATCCACCGTGATGGTGATGCGCCGGTCCGGCGGTACCGGTACCCGGGCCGAGAGCACCTTCTTGGGCAGCGTGGTCCAGGTGCGAAGGTCTGCGCTGTTCATGCCGACCTGGTAGAGCGAACCGGCAACTGCACCCCATGACCCCAACTGCTCCTGCAACTGCCAGGTGAGGATGGCCTTGGTCGCACTCGAGAGGAGCGTGGCCGTGATGATGGCGGGAAGCTCGTCGTTGAACTGCCGCCCCCAGGCCGAATCGATGTCGGTGAGGAGCGACGAACGCACGCTCTCATTCCCTGCCATCACGGTGAAGCCCGCCGGCCCCATCTGGCGGAAGACCGGCTCGGGGAAAGCCGCCCCCACATAGGGAACCTCGGCGATGAAGAGCGGGATGTCGATGCGCCGTTCCTTCAGGCTGGGCGCGAGTCCGCTCTCGAGCACGACCCACGCCATGTCGGGGATGCCCTGGCCCGCAAGTGCAGCCTCGGCCATCGCGAGATCCGCCATCGCGTGCGCCCGATCGGCCTCGGGCAGCATGCCCGCCACGCGCCCGAAGGACTGCCGCGCCTGGTCAAGATCGCTGGGTTGACCCGTCGACCAGAACCAGACACCACGCAGGAAGGTCACATACGGCACCGCATAGTCGGCGTAGCCCTGCATGGCGCGCACCGGCGCGTAAGCCGTGCTTGCCTGCGCACTGAACACAGGGTCCCGCTGTGCCGCCGTGATGTTGTACCTGCTTGCCCGTGCGCGCTCATCGACCTTGGCCTGGAGCTCCTCGATGCGCTTGTGATTGCGCTCTTCCGCATCGTCCTGCCAAAGCTTGGCACGATTGAGTTCGACACCCGCCTCGGCCACGCGGCCGACTGACCAGTAGTTGATCGCCTGCAGCGCATTCATCATGATGCGATCGATCGGGCGTCCGCGGAACGGCCGCACGGTCTGATTGGTCACGAGCGCTGCCGCCTCGGCGCTGATGCTGACCTCGGCCTTCTCATCGAGGTACGGCCGCGCGATCGCATAGGCCGCATCAAGACTGCGGACGCTGCCGCCGGTGTCGCCAGCCGACTGCAGGACCTCACCAGCCTCGAGATGGAAGACCAGTGCGTTCACGCCGTCGTTGGCGAACTCCTGCTCGACCTCGCGCATGGCATCGGCTGCCTTGGTCCAATCGCCCTGGCTGAACGCGGTATCGACCTCGCGCATGCGGTGGTTGTGGCTGCACGCCGACAGCAACATCGCCGCCGCCGCTGCGGCAGGGAGCATCCCGTGCATGACAACCGGTCGGGACATGCTCGGTTCCCCGTCAGGGAACTGGCACAACCGGCACGGCACCACCGCCGCCGAACGGCCACCACGGCGCCGGCACGAGCGTGGGCGCCTCGTTGGTGTCGACGTTGATGTCCGACTGCTGATCGATGACCATGCGCGAATTGCGGATGAAGTCCGCCATGGCCCGGATGCGGTCGACCTCCGCGTCATTGAGCGCCTGACCACGCTTGAGGCCCTCCAGGAAGGCAGTCTGTTCCTGCCAGCGTGCGAAGGCTTCGGGTGTCATGCGGAGCCCGACCTCAAGCTGCATGCCCGACTTGACCAGCACATTGCGCTCCCATGTCTCGAAGCCGGATCCACTCACACGCACCTTGTGGGGGCCCGGGGTCATGTCGAGGGGTTGCCCGTGCTGGCCAATCACGAAGCCATCGACCTCGACCGTGGCTGCGACGGGAGCGAGGTCATAGTCGGTCCGCGAGACCACGTACTGGCCGTTGGACTGATCGAAGAAAATGCCCGGCACGCGAAGGTCCTGCATGACCGCACGGACCACCACGCCGCTCGATGGCGATGCCGCGGCCGCGAAGGCAGCGCTCGTGGCAGCCTTGGTCGAGGCATCCTGCGCGACCTGTGCGCCGCAGCGCTGGATGAGACCATCCAGCGGGTTGACCTCCTGCTTCAGGCCAGGGGTCTCACGCACGATCGATGACTGCTGCGCGACGCCCGCGCCGTACACCAACCCGGTGCCAACGCCCGTGAGCCGGTAGGTCACGGTGAGCGTCCAGGTCGTGGCCTTGCTCTCGATGCCCTGGCCCTTGAAGTCGCTGGAGGAAGGCTGATACGACGAGAGGCTCGCCAGCAGCATCGCGTCGGCGCCCATCGCCCGAGCGAGCGAAAGCGCATTGGCCTCGTCGCTCAGGATCCGGTCGAGTTGCTTCTCTGGATCGCTCTCGGTGCCGGCATTCTCGCCCTGGATCGCAAACCGCGCCACGGCGTTCAGCAGGTCCTCGCGACTCATCACCGCGAAGCGCCGCGGATCGAGGCCTGCCACGATGAAGTCGTTCATGACCATGACCTTGTCCGCCGGCACGGCGGCACGATCCTTCACGAAGACTGCCGTCCGCAGCGGGCGATCGGGCACCGACTGCTCGGCAACGCTGCCCGCTCCACCGGCACCGCCCATCGCACCCTCGGCTGGCAACGCAGCGACCACGCGCTTGACGAGATCCTTGGCCAACGCGACGGCCACCTCGCGCACCATCGGCTCGGTGACCGAACCGCCGCGCACCTCGCGGCCACTCGGGTCGGCCAGCACCGTGTTGGCCGAGCCCTCGCCGGACACGCTTGCCTGCACGGCACCAGTCGAGCTGTCATACAGGGTCGCGCTCGCCGTGAGCCGCACCGTACGACGCGTCATCGCCTGATCGACACCCGGGAAGGTCGCCCGCTCATCACGATCCTGGAAGTCATCGATCGTCGTGACGAGCAGGAGCCGGGAGCCCTTGATGCGGCCCGGCTGAGCGGCCTCAGGATCGTTGGGATCCACATTGCCGCTGCCGGTGAAGTCCTGCTCCTTCTGCAAGGCATCCATGTCACTGCGGGCCACGGCCTGGAATCGTCCGGTCGCCATGAACTCAGGGATCAACTGCGCGGCGAATGAGTTCACGAGCCGACTGAGCTCGATGGGCTGATCACGCTGTGCGGCGCCCTCCGTGGCTGCCGGCGACACCTTCGGCTGGGCGATGGCCAGCGCGGGCTTGGCGGGAGCCTGCGCGACTGCACCGTGGACGGCGACGAGTGCCAGCATGGCACCGACGAGAGAGGACATTCGGTTCTTCATGGATGGGTTCCCTGGACCACTGACCTGGATCGACGGACCTGGAACGGCTTCCCTGAGCCGGACAACGCCCCGGAGTTCAGGCGAGACCAAGCCGACGGCGCTTTTCGTCCCACTCGGCCTGCTCGCGCTTGTTCTGCGTTGCCAGCGGCGAGCCAGTTCGCAGGGACTCGATTTCGAGGCGGCTCAGGTGCATGGCCTCAAGCCGATAATCCTCGAACGCCTCGCAGGCCTGAGGGACGATCGGCTTGAGCATGTCGTACATCGCCCGCGCGTAGTCCTGGATCTCCTGCTGGGCGTGGGGATCCATCCGCAGGCTCAGGAAGTGGAAGATGTTGTGCAGGTCGCACTTCCAGTACCACTCGGTGTAGACGCTGACCGGCAGTGCCGTGCGGGCGAGTTCGCGCGCCACGCCCTTCTCAGTGAGCTTCAGGTACTCCCGGTAGTGGGCCTCGGCCTTCTCGAGCAACTGAAGGAAGTCCTCCGCGGTACCGGCGTCGATCGGCTGGTCGCCGCCCTGCCGATTGCTCGTGCTCTGCTTGCGCACCATCTCGGGGCTCGGCCGGTAGAACCGGTCGGGCACGATCGAGTAGCGGGCGCTGTACTCGTTCACATTGGCCGTTCGGTGACGGATCCACTGGCGCGCGATGAAGATCGGCATGGCGACATGGAACTTGAACTCGACCATCTCGAATGGTGTCGAGTGGCGGTGGCGCATGAGGTAGCGCACGAGACCACGATCCTCGCTGACCTGCTTCGTGCCCTGGCCATAGCTCACGCGCGCGGCCTGCACAATGGCGAAGTCGCCGGTCTTGCCCTCGGGCACCATGCGCGGCATGCAGTCCACCAGGCTCACGAAGCCATGGTCGTGCACCTTGATGTCCCATCGTGAGTTGCCGCCCATCACGTCCACCATGGGACCCTCGGGCGCAACGCGGGTGAATCGTTCTCCAACCTCGATGTGCTGCGTCATGACCCCGGAAGTGTCGCAGAAATCACGGCGTCGCTGGTACGGAATTTCCAGCGAAAACGGCCTGGTGATACGCGTCAATCCAACCGTTGACGGTCTCGAGCGTGCCGATGCCGGTGGCCTTGCCGCCGGCGGAGAGCCGCGGTGCGCCCACGCCCTTGGGATCGAGGCTCAGGACCACCATCCAGGCATCGCTCCAGGGTTCGAGCCCCCCGGGGCACGCCTCGGCGGGCGACCCGGGCCAGCGCCCGTCTCCTCCAGGCAGCGTGTCACAGGCGACGGTCGCCGTCGACGCCAGGTCCTTCGGCCACGCGCCGCTGGCGGACGCCGCGCACAGCATGCGCCAGGCTGTCGATCGCAGCTGCCGATCGGCGATCACGGCGCGCTCGCGCACGCCCGCCGTGACGATGCCACCCCAGACGAACGCGAATGCGCTCAGGAGCACGAACAGCACGGCGAAGACGATCGCCAGCCGCCGTCCGCCCGCGGTGGATGCCGGCGGCTCCATCATCACGCCTTGGCCGCTGGAGCCATGATGCGCTTGCGGTGCGGATCCGCCTCGGGAACCGCATCGACCAGTTCCTTGGTGTACGCCTGCTTGGGCGAGCGGATGACCTCGTTGCGCGTGCCCATCTCCACGATCTGACCATCGCGCATGACCGCGATGCGGTGGCAGATGTGGTGGATCACCGCCATGTCGTGGCTGATGAAGAGGTACGAGAGCCCGCGCTCGTCCTGCAGGTCCTTGAGCAGGTTGAGGATCTGGCTCTGGATGCTCACATCGAGCGCGCTCGTGGGTTCGTCGCACACGATCAGGTCCGGGTCGAGTGCCAGCGCGCGCGCGATCCCGATGCGCTGACGCTGGCCACCGCTGAACTCGTGCGGGTAGCGGTCAGCCGCCTGCTTCCAGAGACCGCAGCGCACCAGCAGTTCCTCGACGCGGCTACGAAGCTGGTCGCCGGTGGCCAGACCATGCACCAGGAGCGGCTCGCCGATGATGTTGCCCACGCGCATGCGGGGATTCAGGCTTCCGCCCGGATCCTGGAAGATGATCTGCATGCGGCGCCGCAGGGTGCGCATGGCCTCAGGTGCCAGCGAGAAGATGTCCTGCCCGTCGAAGTTGGCCGTGCCCCCGGTGGCGGGAATCAGTCGCAGGATCGCGCGACCGGCGGTGGTCTTCCCGCAGCCGGACTCGCCGACCAGCCCGAGCGTCTCGCCCCGGTTGAGCGTGAAACTCACCCCATCCACGGCCTTCACATGGCCAACCGTCCGCTGCAGCAACCCGCGGCGGATCGGGAAGTGGACCTTCAGGTCCTTCACCTCGAGGATCGGTCGGGACATGGCCACAAGCCTAGCGTCCAGGTGGCTGCATCGGGATCGCCACGGTCTGCGATCGGCCATCGGGCAGCACCACGCTGAACTGCACCCGACGGGTGATGTCGGGGAACGAGTTCGACAGGATGCGCTGCAGCCGGGTGTACAGGTCCGACTCACCGAAGACGGCCTGCCCCTCGATCGCGATGATCACCGTGCCCTCCGGCAGCGATGCCGCGGCCTCGGAATCATCCTTGACCGACTCGATCAGGACGCCACGCCTGTGCTGCACACCGAGCGCCGCGCACGCGTCCTCGGTGGCATTGGTGAGTTCAAGCACACCAGCCTTGCGTAGGGCCGACAGCAGCGCGGCGGCGTCGGCCTCGGCCGGCCGTCGACCGATGACCACCTTCACTTCGCGCACGGTCGGCGGCGCATCGCCTTCGGGCGGTTCCCACAAGAGCAGCCGGGCAGATGAACCCGGTCGTTGCGTGGCGATCAGGCTCATCAGCGCCTCCATCGTCACCACCGTCCGCTCGTTGATCTCCAGGATCACATCGCCGGGATCGATCCCAGCCCGCTCGGCAGCCTCGCCAACGCTCACGGCCATCACGGCCAGGCCATCGCGCTCGCACTGCTCGATGGCGGGGATCATGAACTCGGGCACGGCATCCGGATTCCGGCCTGTGCGCGAGAACCGCTGCTGCAATTCCCGGAGCGACACCGTGTTCACACCCAGATACCCCTGCTCGACCGTGCCCCGCTCGAGAATCTGGCCGACCACGTTCTCGATGATGTCCATGGGGATCGCCAGACCGATCCCACCGAACTGCCCCTGGCTGAACATGGCACCACGACCGGTGGCGATGGCCGTGTTCATGCCGATCACACGGCCATACACATCACACAACGGACCGCCCGAGTTGCCGGGGTTGATCGCTGCATCGACCTGGATGAAGTTCTCGTAGTCGATCGATGAGAGCCCTGCAGTACGGCCGACCCCACTGACGATGCCCGCACTCATCGAGAAGCGGAAGTCGAACGGCGAACCGAACGCGAAGACGAGTTCGCCCTGCACGGGCGTGCGCTGCGAGCGCTCGGCAGCCATGAGCCCGGTTCCCGAGGCCCGCAGGACCGCAATGTCCGTGCGGAGGTCGAGCCCGACGATCTCGGCCGAGAGAACGGCTCCGTTGCTCGTCTGCACCGTGACGATTCCGGCACCATCGACGACATGCGCATTCGTCACCACAGAGCCATCCGAGTCGTAGACCCACCCGCTGCCGGTGCGCAGGCCGCCGCGACCGTTGATCACGCTCTCCACGAGCACCACGCTCGGTTCGACGACCTGCGCAAGCTCACGCTGTGACTCGCTGATCTCTGCCAGCACATTGCGGCGGCCAAGCACCTGGCGTGACTGCTCCGCCTGCAGGGCAGTACGCTCGTCCACCGCGCGCTGGGCGATCCTCGGTGTCGCCCAAAGCACGAGTGCACAGCTCGCTGCGACCACGGCCGCGGGAGCCAGCGACGAGATGCGCGACATCAGCCGCTCCTCGAGGCCAGCGCCCGGCGGAACGCCTCGAGCTGCTCCGGCGGCATCACGATCGGATGCTCGCCAAGATCGTTCGAGGCCACGCGCTCGCACCAGACGCGGCTGGCCTGCACGAGTCCATCGCCAAGCCGGCAGGCGGGCGCCGCGAAGGCGGGCTGCCACTCGGTCATGCCCAGCAGGTCATGCAGCACCACAACCTGTCCATGGCACGCGGGCCCTGCCCCGCAACCGATCACGGGTACCGAGGATCGCTCGACGATCGCCTGCGTGACTTCGGCGGGTGTCGCCTCGACCAGGAGCATCGAGGCACCTGCATCGAGCATCGACTGTGCATCATCCAGGAGCGCCATCGCGCTCTCGACGCTGCGACCCGCGGCGTAATAGCCCCCGTGCTGCATGGCATGCTGGGGGCGGGATCCGATGTGCGCCACCACGGGAACGCCGGCCCGCACCATGCGCGACACGAGCGGCGCGAAGGATCGATCGACCTCGAGCTTGACGAGGTCCGCCAGCCCCTCGGTCAGGAATCGACCTGCGTTGCGGATTCCCTCCGCATCATCGGCCTGGTAGCTCATGAAGGGCATGTCGCCCATGACGACCGTGTTCGGCGCACCGCGCTTGACGCCCGCGGTCAGCGCGAGCAGCACATCGAGCGGTGCATGCACGGTGCCCGGAAGCCCAAGCACGACCTCCGCCGCGGTGTCGCCCACCAGCAGCACATGCACACCCGAACGCTCGAGCCACCGTGCGGTCGTGGCGTCGTAGCAGGTCAGGCACGCAAAGCGCTGCCCGGCGCGCATCATGCGCAGGAGGGTGCGGATCGTCACCGGCTGTCGTTCTCCGGCTTCGGTCGAGGTCGCTTCGATCATGCGGGAAGTGTAGGCGGGGGATGCCCGATCACATCAGCCGTCGAACGGGGTTCACGACCATCCCGTCACGGCCCAGGACAAGCACATCGGCCACCTCAAGCGCCTCGCGGAAGCTCTCCTGCGCAGCCTCGAGGTCCCAGCAAGGGCTGAAGACCTTGCCCTGCGCCAGATGCTCCAGCGTCGGAATCGCGTCACCGCACACCAAGGTGGCACTCGATGCGTCCAGCACCAGCAGACCTGCGCTCCCGGGCGTGACGCCGTACATCGGATAGAGATCGACCCCCTCGACCAGGTGATCCTCGCAGTCACGGCAGCGCGCAAGCACCGCCATCTCCGATTCGACCAGGCGGATCAGGTCGTGGTCCTCGGCTTCCTCGGCCTGATCAAGACTCTCCCGGAGGCTCGCCTGCGATGCTTCGCGCTCGCGTTCGGTGATCCACCACTCGGCCTTGTCGAACACCGCAATGCCGCGCCGGCGCATCGGCTGGAAGCTCGTCAGGAAGACATCGGTGATCGCATCAGGTGGATGGTTGGTGCGCTCCTGCATGCGTGGCACGAGGACCTGCGTGGGAAGGCTTGGATCGACGATGATGCGTCGACCTGACGCCTCGATGAGCGTGGTCGTGGCGTGCGCGGCACGCACATCGCCCTTCTCGCCCCACAGCGGATGGCCGGACATGGCACCGAGCGACAGAACGCGGATCGATGGGGATGCCATGGGAGGTGCTGCGCAAGGGCTGGGAGTCGTCGATCAGGGATCCATCAATCCTGGGCCTGCTCGGCGCGCAAGCGTCCGAGCGGATTCGATGGGTCCTCGAGCTTGGCGCGAAGGGCCCGTTGGACCCGATCAGGCACGAACGGCGTGAGCGTGTCCATGCTGCCGCCGAACGCGGCGATCTGCCGGATCAGGCTGCTGCTCGCATAGGCGTACTTCTCGCTGGTGAGGATGAAGACCGTCTCGATGCCGGCGACCTGGCGATTGGTGATGGCCACCTGACACTCGGCGTTCAGGTCCGTGACATTGCGAATGCCGCGGATGATCGCGCTGGCGCGGACTTCGCGTGCGAAGTCGACGGTCAGGCCCGTGTAGTGCGCCACGCGCACCGTGGCCCCTCGCGGGTGAGTCGCCAGCAACTCGCCCACCAGCTCATTGAGCAGTTCGACACGCTCCTCGAAGCTGAAGACGCCGGGCTTGTCGGGGTTGTGCCCCACGGCGATCACGATCTCGTCAAAGAGGCCGCGCGCACGCTGCAGGACATCAAGATGCCCGTAGGTGACCGGGTCGAAGGATCCGGTAAAGACGGCCAGATGGTGTGCCACGGGCGCAGTCTATGGTCTTTCGCTCGGTGCGCAGAATAATCGATCGGTGCGCTTGCACCGCATGCGTCTGGAATCGACCTTCCGCGGGTGGCGGGTGAGTCTGCCCGCTGGGTCTCTCCGGAGTCAGTTGGGAACGGACCACGGGCGCCACGCTGTTTGGACCCTGGATCGGCCTTGCTCGGTGTGTGCCTCCCCGAGCGAGGCCTTTTCCATTGGTGTGTCCTTGCCGGGCGGGGGCGGACCGTGCGTCGCCTCAATCGGCCAGCGAACCCAGGCCCGACTGCTCGAGGATCAGCCTGAAGTTGTCGCTGAACACGAAATTGTGCTCCGGGAACTGCAAGCCGCTGCGGTTGGCATCGATGTGGCTGAACATCAGGCTGATCTCACCGATGCGCTGCCATGACCCCGTGCGGTGGTCGAGCACATCGATCACGCCCATCGTGCTGGCGCCGGCGGCGTCCATGCGCTCAATCGTCGCGTCGTAGCGGATCGTCTGCCCAGGAATGACCTCGCGATCGATGCGGGCATCGTTCACCTTCGCCAGGATCACCTTTTCCCGGAAGCGATTCACGCTCCCCACCAGGACACCGGCAGTCTGCGCCATGCCCTCGATCATCAGGCTCATGGGCATGACGGGGCATGCCGGCCCATCCGGACCTGCGGCGAAATGCTGGTGCAGATGCTCCTCGGCCAAGCTCACATTCTTGACCGCCACCATGCGGCGGTTGGCTTCGAAGGTCGTGATCTGGTCGATCCACATCCATCGCATGGGCGGGCGTCCTGTCCTCGTGGAGCTCCCTGCGGCCACGGCGCAGCGCACGCCGTGCGGGTCTGCGTCAGTGACCGAGCTTGCGGGCGACGAAGTCGCAGAGGCTCTTCACGGTGAAGAGTTCGCTCACCGATTCGACGCGCCGGTCGATGTCGAAGGCGGCGAAGTTCACATGGGGCATCTTCTCCTTCAGGAGTGCCATGCCGGCATCGGTGAACTTGCCGTCCTTGACCAGGTCGGGATTGGCCATCAGGTTCTCGGGGAAGAGTTCGCCCTGGCCGATCTTGAAGGGCCGATCCGGCGTGGTGAAGGCCTTGTCGAGCCGGAAGGTGATGTCGAGGAAGTCGATGCTCTCCGCCCCCAGATCCGTGGTCAGCACGGCATCGGGGGTGACATCACCCTCATCGACCCCAAGGGCGTCCACCAGAACGCCCTGAACCTTCTTGAAGATCTCGTCACTCGTCAACGCCACATCAGGCCTCCCTCAAGGGGTCAATGCTCAGAGCGGGTGAATGGGCCGACATCGGCCTTCAGGACCCGATCGGTGCAGGAATTCGGACAGGTCGCATGATAAGGCGGCCAGTGCAAGCCGTGTCCGGCGCAGCATCGCCAAACCGGATCACCGTGGCTGCGCCCTTGAGCTGCCAGCCGCCTTCGGTCTCCCGGTCGAAACTCACCTCCATGCGCAGCGTGTCGCCTGCCCGCACGAAACTGCCGTACTTGAGCCCCTTCACCCGACCGAGCACGACCCGGCCGCATCCGCGCCCCGCGAGCAGTTCGCGCCCGGTCTGGACCAGCGCCTCGAGCATGAAGACGCCTGGCAGCACGGGGAAACTCGGGAAGTGGTCCTGCAGGTACTCCTCGGCGATGGTCACGGTCTTGATCGCAACCACGCGGTCGGCGGACCGCTCGAGCACCTGATCGACGAGACAGAAGTGCATGCGACGGGAAGGTAGCGAAAGCCACCCAAATTGGCTTATCGGCAAGGCCCCGGAACGCCGATGAATCAGCATGGCACGGACTTCGCCTACGGCTGTTGCACGCCCCACGGGGCGCGCTGTCCTCGACCTCCCCCCTGCCCCGCTCACGCGCAAGATCGGCTGGATCGCCGCCTTCGCAGCGTGGGTTCTCGTGGCGCTTGCCTTGGTCTCCTTCGATGTTGCCGATGCGCCAAGCCGCACGGTCGCGTCGTGGAACCAGCCGCCGGCGAACCTGATGGGTCCTGTTGGCGCACTGGTCGCGTTCACGGTGTACGAGGCATTCGGGTTCGGCGCATGGATCCCCATGATCCTGGGGGGCATTGCACTCTGGGCCACCTTCACCGGTCGCACGATTTCGCACCCCATGGTGCGCATCCTGGGTGCAGTGATCGCGATGATCGCCTTCAGTGCGCTCCATGCCACCTGGTTCCCTCGGCTCGGTCCGCTCGCAGGCGCAGAAGCGGGCCTGATCCCCCAGTGGTGCTCGCAGCAGCTCGTGGTGCGGTTCAACGGCATTGGAACGAGCCTGATCCTGCTGCTCGCGCTCGTGCTCGGGATGATGGTGGCTGCCGACGAACTGCTCGGCATGCTGCCCAAAGCCCTCGCGCGCGTGGGTGAAGCCCTTGAACCGCTGTGGAAGACCGACTGGCGCGGCCTGGTCGCACGCGTCACGGTCAGGCCTCAACCGATCGTGGCCACCATCGGCGGCAGCACCGCACCGGCCACGGTCGAGTCCACGGCTCGCCCGATGCGTCGCAAGGCCAAGGCTGTTGCCATCGAAACGGAGGTTGACGACTCCGCCGTGGCCGTACTCGATGCCGACGATGCGGGTCGCGACGAGGAGGAGGTCGGGACCGAGTGGAACGAGGAGTCATCGTGCGAGGACGAGGCTGCGGAGATCGATGCCGACGGGCCCGAGGGCGATGCTGCCGACGATGAACCCAAGATGCTCACCGAGGAGGAGCTGCGCGAGCGCATGGCCCGCCTTCCCCTGCGGATGTCGGGCGCGTCCCCGACCGTGGTGCGCGACCAGGACATCCCGCGCGCCGAGAACTACGAGGGCTACCAGTTCCCGGGCATCGAGCTCCTCGACGAGCCCGAGTCGAACTTCAGTGCCACGATCGAGGCCTATGTCCGCGACCAGGCCGCCACGCTCACCCAGACGCTGGCGACCTACCAGATCGAGGGCGAGGTCGTCGGGATCGAGAGCGGGCCGGTCGTCACACTGTATTCCGTGGAGCTCGCCGCCGGCACACGCGTGGCGCGGCTCGAGACGATCAGCAAGGACATTGCACGCGCGCTGAGTGCACCGAACATCCGCATCATCGCGAACATGGCTGGCACCACGGCGGTGGGCATCGAGGTGCCCAATCGCCAGAAGGAGAAGGTCCGTCTCAAGGAACTCATGTCCGGCGGGCAGTCGCAGGGCATGCGCCTGCCGATGTTCTTGGGCAAGGACAGTGCCGGTGAGCCACTGGTCTTCGATCTCACCAAGATGCCACACATGCTGATCGCCGGCACCACCGGCAGCGGCAAGAGCGTGTGCATGAACAGCATCATCATGTCGTGGCTCTACACCAAGCGCCCGGACGAGCTCAAGCTCGTGCTCGTCGACCCCAAGATGATCGAGATGAGCATGTACGCCAACATCCCGCACCTGATGGCGCCCGTCGTGACGGACATGGGCAAGGCATCGGCGATCCTCGAGTGGGCCGTGACCAAGATGGAGGAACGCTACGAGTTCTTCCAGCGCGCGCAGGTCAAGGACATCGTGACCTTCAACGACCTCGGCGAGAAGGAGCTCTTCGAGCGCCTGAACATGGCCGACGCGGACGAACAGGCCAAGGCCAGGATCCCGAAGAAGTTCCCCTACCTCGTCTTCGTGGTCGACGAACTCGCCGACCTCATGATGACCAATCGCGAGGTGGAAACCAGCGTCGTGCGCATCGCGCAGAAGGCGCGTTCCGTCGGCATCCACCTGATCCTGGCCACGCAGCGCCCACAGGCCAATGTCGTCACCGGCCTCATCAAGGCGAACATGCCCTGCCGCGTGGCCTTCAGGGTGGCCAGCGGGATGGACAGCCGCATCGTGCTCGACCAGAAGGGTGCCGAACTGCTGCTCGGCCAGGGCGACATGATGGTCGTCACGCCGTCGAGCAGCGATCTGCGTCGCTGCCAAGGCACATTGGTCACCGATGGCGAGATCCGAAATGTCACGCGGTTCCTGAAGGATGTCGCGCAGCCGAGCTTCGAGCGATCGCTCGTCGCGATCCGAAGTCAGGCCGAGGCCCAGGCGGCGGGTGACTCCGAACAGACCGGCGAGTTCAGCGCCGAGCGCGATCCGATGTTCGATCGCGCCGTCGAGATCATCATCGAGACCGGGCGCGGCAGCGTGAGCCTGCTGCAGCGCAGGCTCTCGATCGGATACGGACGCGCCAGCCGGCTCGTCGACCAGATGGGTGCGGCCGGGATCCTGAGCGACCACAAGGGTTCCGTGGCGCGCGAGGTTCTCATCACCATGGAAGACTGGCAGCGCATGAAGGCGCTCGAGGCCGGCGACGATGGCGAGTCCGACAGCGCCGCGTCCGGAGACGGGACCATCAACGAGACCGACGACGCCGACCGACGATGAGTGCGATCAGGCGCGCCAGCCGGTCTTGAACTGCTTCATGGCGGCGATGAACTCGTCCTCCATGCCCTTGAACGACCTCTTCTCGGCGAGTTTGGCGCGCAGCGCGCTGCCGCCACCCTGGAACCACCCCAGCAGGTCGGTCTCGAACTGACGGACCTTCGCCACGGGGACATCGTCCATGATGCCCTTGCTGGCGGCGAAGATGCCCAGGCACTGGTCGATGACGTCGAACGGGATGTACTGGCCCTGCTTGAGCAGTTCCACCATGCGCGCACCGCGATCGAGCTGGCGCTGGCTGGCTGCATCGAGCTCGGTGCCGAGCTGGGCGAACGCCTCGAGTTCGCGATAGGCAGCAAGGTCAAGGCGCAGCGAGCCGGCGACTTCCTTCATCGCCTTGATCTGCGCGTTGCTGCCCACGCGGCTCACCGAGATGCCCACGTTGATGGCGGGGCGCACGCCGGCGGCGAAGAGTTCAGGCTGCAGGTAGATCTGGCCGTCGGTGATGGAGATGACATTCGTCGGGATGTACGCCGACACATCGCCTTCCTGCGTCTCGATGATCGGCAGCGCGGTCAGCGAGCCGCCGCCGTTCTCGGTGCTGAGCTTGGTGGAACGCTCGAGCAGGCGGCTGTGCAGGTAGAAGACGTCGCCGGGGTACGCCTCGCGGCCGGGCGGACGGCGCAGGAGCAGCGAGAGCTCGCGGTACGCCACGGCCTGCTTCGACAAGTCGTCGTACACGCAGAGCACATGCTTGGGGCCGGTGTACTTGGCGTCCTTGCCCTTCCACATGAAGTACTCGCCCATCGAGCAACCCGCGTACGGAGCGATGTACTGCATCGGGGCGCTGGAACTGGCGCCTGCGGCCACGATGATCGTGTAGTCCAGGGCACCGTTCTTCTTGAGGGTCTCGACGACGCCAGCGATGGTCGATTCCTTCTGGCCGACGGCGACATAGATGCAGACGACCGCGTCGGGCGTGCCCCAGTACTTCTTCTGGTTGATGATGCAGTCGAGGCAAACCGCGGTCTTGCCGGTCTTGCGGTCGCCGATGACGAGCTCGCGCTGGCCACGGCCCACGGGGATCATGCTGTCGACAGCCTTGATGCCGAACTGCAGCGGTTCCTTCACGGGCTGGCGCTTGCTGATGCCGGGGGCGACGATGTCGACCTTGCCGGTCTGCGCAGTCTTGATGGGGGCGCCACCATCGATCGCCTTGCCGAGCGGATCGACCACACGGCCGAGGAGTTCGGGGCCGACGGGCACTTCGAGCAGGCGACCGGTCGCCTTGACGGTGTCGCCTTCGCGCACGAGGGTGGGATCGCCGAAGAGCGCCGCACCGACGACACCCGATTCCAGGTTCATGACCTGGCCGGTGATCGTCTTGCCGCCGACGCACTGGAACTCGAGCAGTTCGCCGGCCATCGCGCTCGACAGGCCGTAGATGCGGGCGATCCCGTCGCCGACTTCGATGACTTGACCGACCCCGCTGACCTCGAGCTGGCTGCTGAAGGACTCGATCTGCTGCTTGATGACCGAAGTGATTTCGTCAGTCTTGATCTTCACGGTTGGACCTCTGCTTTCGGGGTTCTGCGTGCCCTGCTCGGGCGGTTGGTTCGTTCGGGTTCAGGACAGGAAGCGGCCGATGTCGGCGCGCACCTTGGCACCGGCGTCCTCGATCAGCGAGCGCCGCATGCGGCGCAGCTTCGCGGCCACCGAGCCATCGATCAACTGGTCGCCGATGCGCAGCTTCACGCCGCCGACCATCGACGCATCCTTGTACAGGTGCAGCACGGGATCGCGGCCCAGGCGCGACTTCAGGGTCGTCACGAGGTTCGCGCGCGCGCCGTCATCGAACTGTCCGTCGACCGTGAAGACATCGACCTCGACCTTGCCGAAGCGCTCGTTGAGCAGCTTCGCGAAGGCATCGGAGATCGCTTCGAGCTCACCCAAGCGGCCCTTGCGATTGGCCACGAGGAGGAAGCGCAGCACGAGGTCGCTCACGCGGCCCTTCAAGAGCGACTGCAGCGCGGTCTCGCGCGCGGCGGTGTCGATCGCCGGCGAGCGCAGGAACTCCGCGAAGCGGCGATCGCCTCGGATGATCTCGACGAGATCGACCAACTCATCGCCAGCGTCTTGCGCGGCGGCGTCGCCGCCCTGCTTCGAGGCGAGCTCGAAGAGGCTTTCCGCGTAGACGCGGCCGACGCTGTTGGTGGTCGTGGACATGATCTGCCTCGGAGGTTCTGGCCTCAACGGCCGCTGCTGGCGAACTCCTTGATCGACTGCTCGACGAGGACCTTCTGGTCCTTGGCGTCGATCACACGCCCGAGGACCTTGCTGGCCACGCTCACGGCGAGTTCGGCAGCGTGGGCCTCGAGTTCGGCCACCGCCTGGCGGCGTGCGGCGTCCATCTCGGCGTTCGCGCGCTTCTTCAGTTCGGCCAGTTCAGTCTCGCTGCGCGCGCGAAGGTCATCGGCGGCCTTCTGGGCCTGCCCACGAGCTTCCTTGATCATGGCGTCGGCGTCATGCTGCGCCTGAATGAGCTTGCGCTCGAACTCTTCCTGCGCAGCCTTGGCCTGCGCACGGGCATCCTCGGCAGCCTTGATCTCGCCGAGGATCTTCTCGTTGCGCTCATCGAGTCCCTTGGCGATCTTCGGCCACACGGCGACGGAGAGCACGATGACAGTCAGCAGCGCCACGCTGACGGCGGTGGCCAGCGGCAGGACTTCCACACTCATGGGGTTGGCGTCGGCAGCAAGCATCAGCACGGGATACCTCGGTGGTCAGGGTTCCAACATTCGGTGAAGGGTCGGCCAGGCAAGCGGCCGGGACCCGCCGGTACGGACGGGGCCCGGCATGCTTGATCCAGCCTGCACCATCGTTACGGGAAGGCCTGGAGACCAACGACGACCGCGAAGAGCGCCACGCCTTCGACGAGCGCTGCGGTCAGGATCATGTACATGAACACCTTGCCAGCCACTTCGGGCTGGCGGGCGATGCTCTCGACCGCGCTGCCGCCGATGCGGCCGATGCCGATGCCTGCGCCGACCACGGCAAGGCCGGCGGCGAGGCCGGCGCCGAGGCCCGAACCCTCATTCATGGCGTTGTCGGCGGCGAACGTCGACTCGGCCCCGAACAGGCAAAGGGCGGCGAACGTGAGGAGAGCGAGGGTCATGTGCTTCATTTTGGGTTGGCTCCAACGGCGCCGTGGGTCTGCGCCTCGTGCAGGCTGAACTCGGTGCCCCCGGCACCCACGGCCGAGGGGGGGAAAGTGTAGCAACGACGGTTCAGTGCGCGGGAGCAGGCTCCGCGTGCGTCTGGCCGTCATGGCCCTGGTCATGGCCGTGCTCCTCGTGGCCGTGGTCTTCATGGGCCATGAGGCTGATGAACACAGCCGTGAGGAACATGAAGATGAAGGCCTGGAGGAACGCGACGAACAATTCGAGGAACGTGATGAGGATCGCGAAGAATCCCGCCACGAGGGTGATCGACCCTGCGGCCCACGCCGGTCCACCGGCCTTGAGCACCGCGGCGCCGAAGCCGAAGAGCACGGCCATCAGGGTGTGCCCGGCGACCATGTTGGCCATGAGGCGGATGGCGAGCGCGGCGGGCTTGATGAACATGCCCGCCAGTTCGACCGCGAAGATGATGGGGATGACGATCCAGAGTGCCAGCGGACCGTGCACGACATCGTGACCGCCGCACAGGTGCTCAAGCGTGCCCTTCACGCCAAGGTCCCGGAACGACTGGATCCAGATCGCGACAAAGCTGATCGCCGCAAGACCGAGCGTGACGGAGAAGCACGCTGATGCGGTGCCACCGAAGTAGATCGCGTTCGACGAGGCGTGGGCCATGTCGGCCTCGGCGGCCGCATGGTCGCCCATGACGACATGCAGCAATTCCTGCAGGTCGGCGAATGGCACCAAGCCGAACAGGTTCAGCGTCAGGATGAAGAAGAAGAGCGACAGGAGCAACGGTACCCAGCGCTTGGCCAGACGCTCGCCCATGACAGGCACGAGCATCTGATCGCGGAGCGTCACCACCATCACCTCGATGATCTGGGCGATGCGGCCCTTGGTCACGAATCGTGCATTGCCCTCGCTCGCGGGCCCCGTGGAGATGCGCGACGCAGCCAGCAGAAGAAGGCCGATGCAAACGATCGATCCGACCACCAGCGAGATGACGCTGAGGGGAAGTGTCGTGCCGCCAACCGTGATCGCGCTGGGCCGGTCGAGGACATGCGCCAGGGGATTGTCGCCGGCAGCAAGAAGGAGGGTGTTCATCATGATGCTGAGGGGGAGTTCTTGTTCCCCGAAGCCTTCAATGGCATCCGTCCGAGGACTGGTCCGAGCACGGTGGCAATGATGGCGGTCTCAACCACCAGGAGTGCCAAGTACGTGAAACCTGTCACAAGCACGAACACCCTGGGCTCTCCGGGGGAGCGGAAATATAGCAACGCGGCGAGACCACCCGTGGCGAGGATTCGCACTCCGCTTGCTGCCATCCAAAGAGAGGTCCAGGTGCTGGCCGGCCGCCTCGCCGATGGCCAGAGGATCGCCAGACCCAGGAGATTCCCAATCAGGGCCGCCGATGCCCCCATTACTGCTGCAAGCCAAGTTCCATCAGGTACTTGCAATCCAAAGAGCGGTAGCAGAACGCTGCTCACCAGTACACCGAGACCTGCGCAGATACTCCCGCTCAACAGCAGCCCGATCGTGATGTGGCGGCCGGGAAGCGCGAAGATCGGTTCCCCTTGGGGGTCACGCTCAAGGTCAACGAGGTCGTCAGCCATCTGTGTCCTGTTCCGGAGGAGCGGCCTCCGACCGCTTGGTGCGGCGCTCGATCGGCTTTCCACGCCCCTCGAGGTACGCGTTCATGCTCAGTCCACCCCGGATCAGGCTGTACATGGCCACGAGAATGCCGATGCAGGCGCCGATGGTCATCCCAGTCGGCGCGGTCCCCCAGAAATGGTCAACCAGCCAGCCGATGCCCGTGCCCGCCAGCACCTCCGAGAGCATCGCCCAGGCCAGACCCATCGTGCGCAGGCCGATGCGCATCTCCTCGCGCTCCTCGGCGGCCTTCTTTCGGGTGATGTCAGGATCGACGGGCACGACATGAGCCTACCGGGGGCCGCGCGTGCGCGACGGGCTACACTTCGCCCCGCCATGGCCATCCGCGACAGCGAGATCGTCGATGTCACCCCGAAGCGGCTCGATTCCACCGAGAGCCTCTTCGTGGTCAATGTCATCAAGGGACTCGGCACCACGCTGCGCCACTGCTTCCAGAACATCGGACGCGACGGGAAGAACAAGGACACGCTCTGGGTGGTCCAGTACCCCGAAGAGAAGCGCGATGATCGCCCGGTCGAGGAGGGTGGCCAGTACCGCCCCTACTTCCGGGGCGTGCACCGGCTGAACAAGGACGAGGACGGCCGCGTGCGCTGCGTGGCCTGCTTCATGTGCGCCACGGCCTGCCCGGCGAACTGCATCCACATCGTCGCCGACGAAAGCCCGTGGGAGGACCGCGAGAAGTACCCCAAGCAGTTCGACATCGATGAACTCCGCTGCATCTACTGCGGCATGTGCGAGGAAGCCTGCCCGGTCGACGCGATCGAGCTCACGCCCCACTACGAGGTCACCGGCCTCTCGCGCAGCGAGCTCATCTTCGACAAGACCAAGCTGCTGCAGGTCTTCGACGAGACGATCGCCGAGAAGCCCATGTGATCCGTGATTGGCACGCTCGCGCGCGTCACTGGCCCTTCTTCTTCTTGCCTCCGCCGAACAGGCCATCGAGCGCGTCGATGACCCGATTCGCCCCCTCGATGGGGTCGATCTTGCCGACGACGGGGCGGACGCTGACATCGAGTGGGACCTCCTTGCCGTTCACCGGTCCGAGCGGGCCGCTGAAGGTGATCTCGAGCGCCATCAGGTTGCCCAGGTCGAGCGGCAGCACACTCAGCGCGTCGCTGATGTCCTTGATCGTCTCGTCGACCGGACTGCTGATGCCACCGGCGACCCCCGCGACGGTCCGGACGATGCTGCTCACCGGATAGCGGGCACTGATCGCGCGTGCCCGGGCCGGATCACGCGTGAGATCGATGTCCCCGGAGAAGTTCAGCACGAGTTGCCACTGCGTGCCGATGCGATCCACACCGATGATGAAGTCGTTGTAGGTGAGCTGGCCCGCGCGGATCGAGGCCACCAGGGGCCCGATGTTCGCCGGCACGATCGGATCGACCGACGACTTGAATTCCTGCAGCACGCCGAGCAGCTGGTTGGACTTCTCGACCTTGGCCTCCCCGACATCCATGTGCGCATCCGCCTCAAGCCGAGCCAGGTTGCCATCCATCGGCCACCGCAGCCGTGACAAGGCCACCTTCACCGGAGGCGCCTCCTTGATGTCGGAGAGGATCGGATTCAAGGGCTCGAGGAGCTCGCTCCGGATCGCATCGTTGAGGACGAGCGAGAGTTCGATCGGCCGATCCGGGTCGACCTGCACCAAGCCGTCGGCCACCTTGATCCGAGGCGCGCGCGCATCCAGGAAGGTCGTGTCGAGGGTGGCCGAGACATCCATCGTGCCCGGCACTGGCGAGATCACCTCGATGGTCGCATCCGCACGCTCACCGCACGCACGAACGATGATGCCATCGGTCACCGCAAGCGCATCGAACCACTCGAGGGGGAAGTCCGTTGCCTGCGCTTGCGCACGGACCACCATCGCGGTGCTCGCAAGCGATCCATCGGGTCGGCCGAGCGCGTCGATCGTGCCCTTGGCGATGACTGCGCCGTCACGCTCCTTCTCCCCGAACGCCAGCGTGGCGTTGAATGCGCACGAGCGACCGATCGCATCAGCCCTGAGGTCAGCACCGATTCGCTCGATGTGCAGCTCCACGGCACCGAACGCTGCATCGATGGCACCCACCGCGATCGAGGCATCCACGCTCGCCTCGGCGAGCCGTGCAGGCACCGTGATGCGGCGAAGATCGATCGATGCCGAGAGAAGCGCCTTCGGATCGAGTGTGAGGCGCCCGCTGCCCGACGCCTGGAACGCACCACCCTTCGGCGACGCGGCCGCAGCGGGTGTGTGCGCGGCAGCGATGAACGGCTGCACCAGCGCACCCGGTGCCGAGACCTTGACGCTTGAGCCACGCATGTCGATCACGCCGTCGTCATGGAGCATGCCCCGAAGGTCGCCCTTCAGGTCGAGGTCGATCGTTGCTGGATGCGACGCGCCGCCGTCGATGGCGATGTCGGTGGTGATCGACAGTTGAGCGCCGGACTCCAGCGACGCGATCGCTGCCGTGAGCCGCGTCTGGTCGAGAGCCATCGACATCGACTCGGTCGGTCGTGCCGTGAAGGCGCCGATGGATGCATCGGCATGCAGCGCGAGGCTGCGCCGATCGGTGCTGGCCTGCACCCCCGTGAGCGTGGCGGCCATCGGCACGATCGTCGCATCGGCCCAGTCCGCTGCGACCGGATCGGTACCGGCCAGCACACGATCCATGACCCGGCGCGGCAGCGAGCACGCGATCGTCGCGGCCGGCATGCGCAGCGCACGGGCGGACTCGTCCGCCGCTGCCGGATCGAGCTCGACCTTCGCCGTGGCGGAGAGCCGGCTCAGCGCGGCCGTGAGCTCGAGGGCATCGTGCCCACCCTTGCCCGACCAGGTCACCTCGACGGTGCCCGGGCCTGCTGCCGCGGGCAGGTACGGACTCTGGGTGAACCGACCGAGCAGATTGGTTCCGACCGGGAGCGTGGCGCGCACGGTGGCACTTCCGGAGGGCTGACCCGAACCGGGGAGGACGAGGGCGAGCTGCCCCGTGGCCTCGACCTCGCCGGGCACGGCGGCGGCGATCGTGCCCGACCAATCAAGAACGCCCGATGCCGTCCGATTCGCCGTGCCATCGATCGCCACCCGCTCGAGCACGATGCTCCCGTCCAAGCCCGGGCACGCGCTCAGCTCCAGCCGATCGATCCCCAATTGCAGTTTCTCTGCCTTGACCTCAACAGCGTCCGGACTCGGCGCGGGCGTCAGGAGCGTGAGTTCGTCGCAGCCCACCGCCATCCGAGCGGGGGCGGAGAGCCGCAGACCGTCGATGCCGAGCAGCTCGGAAAGCCCGTCTGCGACCGTGATCGAGCCCTTGAGGCCCTTGACGACGGTCCGCTCCGGCGACCACTTCCCTTGCGCCGACAGGTCCGCGGCTGGTCCCTTCAGGACGGCTTGGACCGCGACGGCATCTCGGTTCCCGTCGAACTGCACCGTCAAGACCGGTCGACCAAGCCCCACGAGCCCGGACATCCGCTGCATGCGCTCGGGAACATGCGGCACCCGAGACAGGTCGATCGCATCGACCTGGATCGAGCCGCTGGCTCGGGCGGCATCGAGCGTGACGGCCCCCGCGTTCGTGACGATCCCAGCCAGGGCAAGGTCGGCCTTCGCCACGAAACCGCTCGCGCCGCCCGCGACGGACACCTGCACGCCCTTCGACAGCGCCTCCGACCGGAGCCCGACGGTCGTTGCCGCCACATCGAGCCACGCATCCGGACCGACCACTCCGCCAAGCGTGAGGGGTTCGATGCCCACCGTCGCCACCAGCGACGCCGTGGCAAGGTCGGGCCCTGAAGCACCGACAGCGAAGGCAGCACGATCGATCGTGATCGTGGTCGATGCCGGGCGACGAAGCGTGAGACCTGTGCCATCGAGCCACTCGTTGCCCACCATGGCAGCGATCGACGAGCGTTCAAGCTCCACGCGCGCACCCGTCACGCTGCCTGACTCAAGATGCGGCACGATGAATGCGGCGATCGATCCCTGCGCCACACCGCCGCCAAGCGTGAGTTCGGCCTGGACGCGATCGGCCAGTCGCGATGTGCGTACCCCAACCGTGACATCGCCGAGATCCAGGCCGGACTTCGCCTGCTCGATGCCATCGATCACCACACCCTTCATGGCGACCGTCGCGATCGCCTGGATGCCCTCGAGCGGACGCTCGCCCATCGGCACGATCGCTCGCTCCACACGGAGCGACAGCGGCACGTCGTTCATGGCCGGCACACCGAAGTTCTGCAGGAGCGGCTTCGCCAGCGTGGTGTCGAGCGCCACGCCTTGCACGATCGCTTGGTTGGCCACCTCATCAAGGCGCCCTGTCCCAGTGAGCGTGAAGCGATCGCTCCGCGCCGCCAAGGTGGCCGAAGAACCGCTGAAATCCAGCGTCGCGATCACCGTGTCACCGAGATCGCGCGACGCATCGAGGCCAGTCCCGTCCAGGAACGGTGCGAGCACGGCCGTGGGCACGGAGCCAAGTGCGATCTGCCCTGCGGCCGTGGCCTTGGAGGAAAGTCCACCCGCAGGCGTGAGCAATCCATTCACTCGCACGCGGCCACTGGCGGTGCTCGGCGCATTGCCCTTCGCTTCGAGCGATGCATCGAACTGGACATCGAGCGCACGCGCGAGACTCTCGGCCTTTGCCGTCAGGTCAAGCGATCGCACCACCACATCCTGGGCGCCCGCCGAAACAGGCAGCGCCGTGGCCTTCACGGCAAGGTCCACGCCCGCCGTCGTCGGTGTCACCACGCCATCACGACCGAACAGATTGCGCAGCGTGGCGTCGACCTCGAACGATCCGCGCTCGGCATCGATGGTGGTGGATCCCTTGGCCTTCACGGTGGCATCGCTGCCACCCAAGGTGATCGTCGCACTGGCACCCTCCACACGCACCGTGCGCCCAGCACCCAGTGGCTTGATGACGACCTTCAACGGATCGATCGAGACCTTCGCGCCACGCATGGGTGTGGGCAGCGACACCGGCGCAGTCGGTTCCCTCGATGTTGAACTCCCCGCCGACGATGTCCGTGCAGCCTCGGACGGGGGCTGCAGCAACTCCAGCAGCGTGATCGATCCATCCTCGCGCGAGGCCGTGTCCACGCTCACCCCGATGCGCACATCGAGCGATTCGCTCGCCCGCAGCAAGGCCAACAGCCCGTTGTGCACGCTGACCGTGGCATCGACCGCATCGTGCTGGCCGCTGATTCGGACCTGCCACACCTGAGGTCCCGACCAGCTCACCTTCGCATCGACCAGATCCACCGTGCCGCGGACATGCGGCGCAAGCTGGTCGCGAACGACGCTGCGAAGGATCGTGGCGCTGACGATGCTTGGCGCCAGCACCACCAGCACGGCGGCCACGATCAGCCCGATGCCGAGGGCGATCGCCACTCTTCGCACGCGCCGCGATGATGGAGCTCCCCTGCTCATGCCCGGATCGTACGGCTCGCCGACGCCGGGGTTCGATCAGTCGACGGCGACCGGCTCCCGGGTGGAGGCCGGCACGAGCGCGAGCATGCGATCGATGGCCAGTCGCGCCAAGGCACGCGCCTCGGGATGCACCGAGATCCGATTGACCACTCGGCCCTGTGCAAGTTCGTCGAGCACCCAGAGCAGGTGCGCCTGGTCGATGCGGTACATGGTCGTGCACAGGCACTGGCAGTCCGACAGGATCCGCACCTCGACGCCGCGTTCGGCCGCGCGCGCCGTCAGGCGGTTGACGAGGTGGATCTCGGTGCCCACGGCGAAGCGGGAACCGGCCGGTGCGGCCTCGATCTCCCGGATGATGTACTCGGTCGATCCCTTCAGGTCAGCCAGGTCGGCGACTTCCTGGCAGCACTCCGGGTGCACGATGACCTTCATGCCGGGCTCGTTCGCGCGGATCCACGCCACATGCTCTGGCCGGAACAGCTTGTGCACGCTGCAGTGGCCGGCCCACAGCACGACATCGGCATCGTGCAACTGCTTGGTGGTGAGCCCGCCTCCGGCCTTGCGCGGCTGCCAGAGCGCGCACTGCGCCCTCAACGAGGAATCCGCGGCAGCATCGACCTCGGTGATGAAGCCCCGCGTCTTCGCGGTGTTGCGCCCCAGGTGCTGATCGGGCAGGAAGAGCAGCTTGACCCGCTCGCCGCGCTCAAGCCGACGCTCGCCGCCTCGGAGCGCCCAATCGAAGACCAGATGGGCGTTGCTGCTCGTGCAGCACGCGCCGCCATGCTGGCCGACGAAGGCCTTGATCGCCGCCGAACTGTTGACATAGGTGATCGGGACGACCCGCACGCGCTCACCGGCATGCGCCGCGGCGATCGCTTCCCAGCACGCCACCGTGTCGTCCCACGCGGCCATGTCGGCCATGCTGCATCCGGCGCCGAGATCCGGAAGGATGATGTTGACGGTGCCGTCCGTGACGATGTCGGCTGTCTCGGCCATGAAGTGCACGCCACAGAAGACCAGCGACTCGCTGCCCCGCCGGCGCGCCTCGACCGCGGCCATCTGCGAGAGCTTCAGGCTGTCGCCAGTCAGGTCCGCGTGCTGCACGACCGCATCCTGCTGGTAGTGGTGGCCCAGGATCAGCACCCGCGTGCCGAGCTCGGCGCGACGGGCCGTGATGGCCGCCGCAAGCGCGCCGTCCTCCATCGATCGATAGCGTTCAGGCAGCGGCGGTTGCCAGAGCATGGGCCGTGAAGTGTAGGGCCTACCATGCTGCATTCCATGGACGACGACCTGCTCGTGCACGCTCCCGCAAAGCTCAACCTGGCGTTGAGCGTGGGGCATCCGCGTCCGGATGGGTTCCATCCGCTGTCGTCGTGGATGGTCACGCTCGGCTGGGGGGACTCGATCTACCTGCGCCGGCGCGATCCGGGGAGCAATTCGCTCTTCGCCAATGTCTGGGCAACCGATGCGCCCCACACCCCGGACCTGGACTGGCCGCTGCGCAGCGATCTCTCATGGAAGGCGCATGCGGCGATCGAGCGGGCTGTCGGGCGGCAACTGCCGGTCCGCGTGCGGGTCGAGAAGCGCATCCCCGTCGGTGGCGGGCTCGGCGGCGGCAGCAGCAATGCCGCGGCGGTCTTGCGCGGACTCGATGAACTCTTTGACCTCAGGCTCGGCAACGAAGCGCTGCGCGCGATCGCCGCCGATCTCGGCAGCGATGTCGCGTTTCTCGTCGAGGGTGGCTCCGCGATCGTGTCGGGTGTGGGCGAGCGCGTCGATGCCCTGCCTGATGTTCCCCAGGTGCATGTGGTGCTGTGCTTTCCCGACGCACATTGCCCGACCCCGGAGGTCTACCGCCTGTTCGATGCGATGCGTCCCGATGCCGGCGACCCCGAGCACGCGCGCGTCCACGCTCTGGCCACGGCAGATCGCATCCGGGCACACGAGCCCTTCAATGACCTCGCCGTGCCCGCCCGTGAATCGAGCGAAGCGGTGCGCCGGGCCATGGACGAGATCGCCGAGGTCACCCAGCTGCCGGTGCATGTCTGCGGCAGCGGCAGCAGCCTCTTCCTCGTCTGTGATGATCCGATCCATGCCGAGCATGTGGCCCGGATCGTGGTGAACGAGGCCGCCGTGAAGGCGGTGGCCACGCAGGTCGGCGGTCCCGGCGGGATCGTCCGGAACCCGCCGCCCGCGCGCCGCACCTGCGCATAACGCATGCCGGGCGCGCAGGCCGGGCTGCGTACACTTCGCCGCTTCGGAACCGAACACCATGACGACCCCTTGCAGCACCGCGGCCTCCGCACCGAGCACCTTCGTCCCCGCCGGCCTCGACGCCTCGTCGTGGCCCCAGCTCGAGCCGCTGTATCGCGCGCTCATCGACCGCCCGCTGAAGTGTGCCGGCTGCCTCGAGCGGCTGCTCCTCGACCGCAGCGACCTCGACGCGATGGTCGCCGAGACCGAGGCGAACCTGTACATCGCCATGACCTGCGACACCGAGAGCGAGCCGCGCCGCAAGGCCTTCCTCGACTTCGTGCAGGATGTCGACCCGCATCTCAAGCGCATCGGTTTCGAGCTCGACCGTCGCATCGTCGACTGTCCATTCACCAAGGACCTCAACCAGCAGCGCTACGGCGTGCTGCTCCGCGGCCTGCGCCAGGAAGTCAAGCTCTTCCGTCCAGAGAATGTCGAGATCCAGACCGAGTGCACCAAGCTTGAGCAGCAGTACAGCCAGATCTCCGGTGCCATGGCGGTCGAGTTCGATGGCAAGAAGCAGACGCTGCCGCAGATGGCGCGCTACCTCGAAGTGACCGACCGCAGCGTGCGCGAGGCCAGCTGGCGCGCCGTGGCCGACCGTCGGCTGCAGGATGCCGAGGCGATCGACGGCATCTACGACCGCCTCGTGGCGCATCGTCATCGCATGGCGCTGAACGCCGGCTTCGACAGCTTCCGCGACTACCAGCACCAGCGCATGCATCGCTTCGACTACACGCCCGCCGACTGCGAGCGCTTCCACGCGGCCTGCGAGCAGGTCTGCGTTCCCCTGATGCGCCAGCTCAACGAGGAGCGACGCACGAGCCTGAAGCTCGACACGCTGCGTCCGTGGGACCTCAAGGTCGATGTGCATGGTCGCTCGGCCCTTCGGCCGTTCGAGACCGCCGACGAGCTCGTGGACCGCTGCAGCCGCGTCTTCCACGACATGGGTGGCGGCCTCGGCCCGCTGTTCGACTCGATGCGCTCGGGTCAATGCCTCGACCTCGAGAGCCGACAGGGCAAGCAGCCCGGTGGCTACCAGTACCAGCGCCAAGCCAGCCGCAAGCCGTTCATCTTCATGAACGCCGCGGGGCTGCAGCGCGACCTCGTCACGATGGTGCACGAGGCCGGTCACGCCTTCCACAGCATGCTCTGCTCGCACGATCCCTTGCTGGCCTACCGCGGCAGCCCGATCGAGTTCGCCGAGGTCGCCTCGATGAGCATGGAGCTGCTCACCTTCCCGCACCTGGGCCACTTCTACTCCGAGCAGGATGCCGGACGCCATCGCCGCGAACTGCTCGAGGGCCTCACCACGCTGCTGCCCTGGATCGCCACGATCGATGCGTTCCAGCACTGGGCCTACACGCACCCGACCCACACGCGCGCCGATCGCATCGCGTACTGGCTCCATCTCAACAGGCGCTTCGGTGCCGATGCGTCCTGGGCCGGCTGCGAGCGCGCGCTCGAAACGGCGTGGCAGCGCCAAGGGCACCTCTTCCAGAACCCCTTCTACTACATCGAGTACGGCATTGCGCAGCTCGGTGCGCTCCAGCTCTGGCTGAAGGCACGACGCAACGCCGGTGCGGCGCTCGAGGCGTACAAGCGCGCCCTCTCGCTCGGCGCGAGCCAGCCGCTGCCGGAACTCTTCGAGGCCGCCGGCCTGCGCTTCGACTTCGGACCCGAGACGATGGCGAGCCTCATCGACGAGGTCCGCGGCGAACTCGCGACCATTCCCGACTGACCTGACCCCGGACCATCCAACCCACCACCCGACACCACCACCATGTCCCACCATGTCGCCATCCTCGGAGCCGGCAAGATCGGCCGCATGACCGCCCACTTCCTCGCCTCATGCGGTGACTACACCGTGCGCATCGGCGATGTCCACGAACCGAGCGCCCTTGCCGTCGCACGCGACGAGCGGATCGACGGGCGACGCGTGGACTTCAGCAGTCCCGCGGAACTCGCTGCCTTCCTCAAGGGTGCGTGGGCCGTCGTGAGCTGTGCGCCGTACCGTTGCAACCTGGGCATCGCGCTGGCCGCGAAGGACGCCGGCTGTCACTACCTCGATCTCACCGAGGATGTCGCCGTGACCAAGAAGGTCATGCAGCTGAGCCACGGTGCCTCGTCGGCGTTCATCCCGCAGTGCGGACTGGCACCCGGGTTCATCACGATCGTGGCGCACTCGCTGCTGCGCGAATTCGAGACCGTCGACACGGTGCGCATGCGCGTGGGCGCACTGCCGCGGACCCCGAGCAATGTGCTCCAGTACAACCTGACCTGGTCGACCGACGGCCTGGTGAACGAGTACTGCAATCCCTGCGAGGCGCTGGTCGATGGGCAGATGTGCCTGGTTCCCCCGCTCGAGCAGGTCGAGCGGCTGCACATCGAGGGCTGCGAGTACGAGGCGTTCAACACCTCGGGCGGCCTGGGCACCCTGGCGGACTCGCTCCGCGGCAAGGTGCGCAACCTGAACTACAAGACGATCCGCTTCACCGGCCATGCGGAGCAGATGCGATTCCTCCTCAACGACCTGCGCTTCATCGAGCACCGCGACGAACTCAAGGCGATCCTCGAGCGAGCCGTGCCCGGCACCGATGATGACCAGGTGGTGATCTTCGTCAGCGCCGCCGGCCAGCGTGGCGGTCGCTTCATGGACCGCACCTGGGCGCGCACCGTGCTCAGCCGCGAGATCGGTGGGCGCCACTGGACCGCGATCCAGGTCACGACGGCCGCCGGCATCTGCGCCGTGGTGGACATGCTCAAGGAAGGCACCGTGCCGGCCAAGGGCTTCGTGCGCCAGGAACAGATCGGTCTCGACGCGTTCCTCGCGAATCGCTTCGGCCGCCACTACGCCTGACGCACGCCATGGGCGTCATGCCGGTCTATCGCGACGCGGGCCCCGAAGATGTGCCCTCGGTCGTTGCACTCGTCGAGCGGGCATACCGCGGCGAGGCGAGCCGTGCCGGCTGGACGACGGAAGCCGACCTGCTCGATGGCCAACGCACCGACGAGCGCGAGATCGGTGAACTCGTGCGTGGCGAGGGCTCGCGCATCAGGTTGGCGTTCCTTGATGGCGTGCTGGTGGCGTGCGTGCGCATCGATCGGGGATCGGGGTACGGCCATGTCGGCATGGTGTCCGTCGAGCCGACGCGCCAGCGCGACGGGCTCGGACGCCAGCTCCTGGCCGAGGCCGAGCGCGTGATCCGTGATGACCTGGGGATGGACCGCGCACGGATGACCGTCATCGGTCAGCGCGTCGAACTCATTGCCTGGTACGGGCGCCGGGGCTATCAGTCCACCGGTGAGCGCGAACCGTTCCCCTACGGGGAGCGCCGAAACGGCCTGCCGCGACGGTCGGACCTCTACTTCGAGGTCCTCCAGAAGCACCTGCGCTGACAGCGTGGGCGAAAATACCCTCCTCACGCTTGCCTTCCCCTGTGCTGGATCGGACGGTTGGGAGCGCACGACTGGGCGTGCGCGGAGGCCAGCACCATGCAGCAGTACGACATCCACCACACGCTTCGCAAGATCATCGCAGCCGCCGCCAGCTTCTGCATCGGCCTGCTCATCGCGCGCGTGATTGGGCTCTGAACGCGTCGAAACGGCGCGATGCCGTGCGCTTCAGCGCACCCGCACATCCAGGATCGCCACCTCGGCCGGGCGGTTCACGCGCAGCGGGAACCAACTGCCCACCCCACGCGTGACGAACACCGAACTCGCACCATCGTGATAGAGCCCGTCATGCAGGGCACGGCCCCTGGCCGGCCGGCTGCGGTCGCCCGCACCACGCGAGATGCCGATCTGCAAGCCATGGGTGTGCCCTGACAGCGTCAGCGGGATGCCATGCTGCACCGCAGCACGGAATGCCGCCGGGTGGTGCGCCAGCAGGATCGGTGGAAGTTCCTTGCGTCCATCGAGCATCGCCTTGAGCCGCTTCTGCGCATCGCGCACACCAACGGTCCAGTCGAGCCCGGCCACCATCGGCCCCGACGGCAGCCGTGCGACCTCATCGCGAAGGACGCGGATGCCGCTGCGCCGAGCATGTCGCGCGACGGAATCCGCGTGTTCGAGATGATCGTGGTTGCCCATCACCATCACGGTGCCCAGGCGCGATGTCATGCGCCCGAGGGCCTTGAAGACCGGTTCGCATCCGGCGAGTTCAAGATCGATCACATCGCCGGTGCAGGCCACGAGGTCCGTCTGCTCGCCCTGCGCCAACTCAATCGCCTCGAGCGCGCGCTCGACCGGAATGAGTCCGCCCACATGGAAGTCGCTCAGGTGCGCAATGCGCAGGCCGTGCAGGGCATCCGGTGCACCCGGCAGGAAGACCGGCACCTTGCGCAGCACGATTGGCTGCGCAAGGTGCGCGCGAGCGAGTCGCCCGCGCGAGAGCCGGTCCGGCAGCACGGTGAGCAGCGAGCGCCGGATCGATGCGCGCCCGAACGGCGTGAGCGGTGTGAGTGTCGGCTTCTTCCGTGGCATGTCCGCGGCCGTGTTCAGAAACGGAGTTCGAGGCCCGCCACCAGGCCCTGAAGGCTGCCGCTCATCGAGTCGCCGTGGTCGGCGGCATCCCAGTTGAGCAGGCGATAGCCGCCGGTGATGGCCAGGTTGTGCAGGACATCAAGGGAGAGATCCGCCCGGACGAACCAGAGTGAATCGCCGGACTCGACGCCAGGTCCCCAGCCGGCGGTCGCGGCGATGCGAAGGTGCCCGAGCCAGTCGACATTGCGACGCAGGTCAAGGTCGAGCTCGATGCCGCCACCGATGACCGGCGTGATCACCGAGAGATCGATCGAATCGCTCGCGGTCGTCGTGCGATCGGTCACGGACTGCTCATACGAGACCGCATGACCGCCCACGAGCCCATTGAAGCGAAGGTCGGCGAAGGGCCGCCTCGCGCCAGCCGGTGCATCATCGCCCATCCAGGGATGACGATCGGCCGCGTACGGCCGGTAGAAGGTGATGACGATGTCGCCCGCCACGCCCCAGGCATCGGCACTCGAGGAGAGCGCATCACCGGCGCTGAAGGCCACTGATCCGAACTGTCCTGCTTCGGGCGCCAAGGTCGATCCATCGGTGGAGGACCAGAAGCCGTTCACCACCAGCGCCAGGGCATCCCAGCGTGCGGTCGCGGTCAGCAGCGGTACGACCTGCGGATCGTCGAGGTCGAAGTCATCCTCGATGGTGACGGGGGGTGCCGACGATGGCGCGTTGATGGTGCCGTTGAGGCGCGCGAACCACGCGCGTGCGGCGAAGTCGAAATGCGGCGCTCCCTCCGAAGCGACGGGCGGCAGGACCGGCGCGGCGGGCACGACGGACGAGGATGGGTTCACGGCCGCCCCTGTCGTTGCCGGCGTCGCAGTGCTGGACTGGGTGAGCACGGCAGCGACGAGCGTGAGGGTGATCGACTCCACGGTGCAAGGCTAACGCAGGCCTGCAAGAATGCCGCCATGTTCCCGCGTCCTGATCCCGGCGCTCCACCGCCGCGCCGTCCTGCGCGTCAGGGCAACGCATTTGACTGCGGCCCGCGTGCATGGATCGATCCGGCGGGCCTGGACTTCTCGTTCAGCCGCAGCGGCGGTCCGGGCGGCCAGAATGTGAACAAGGTCCATTCACGGGCGGAGCTGATGGTGAGGCTGGCCTCGATCCATGGACTCGATGAGCGCGCCCTCGAGCGTCTGCGCGATGCGGCAGGATCGCATCTGGTGCACGGTGACACGCTGCGGTTCACGGCGGAAGAGCACCGTTCGCAGAAGGCGAACAAGGATGCCTGCCTCGAGCGGCTGCGCGAACTGGTGCTGCGCGCGAGCATCCCGCCGAAGGTGCGACGCAAGACGAAGCCCACGCGCGGCTCGATCGAGCGCCGCCTGGAGTCCAAGAAGCGCGAAGGCGAGAAGAAGCGCCAGCGCCGCTGGGACGGCGCGTAGGCCAGCGCCGCTGGGACGGCGCGTAAACCAGCGCCGCTGGGACGGCGCGTGAGCCAGCGCCGCTGGGACGGCGCGTAGGCCACCCGCTCAGTCCTTCCAGCGCACCTCGCCCGTGCCCTTCTCGATCGAACCGATCACCGACGGCTTCTCTCCCATGCGCTTGAGCTTCCTGACCACTGCCCTCGCGAAGTCAGGCCGTACGAACAGCACATAGCCGATGCCCATGTTGAAGACGCGGAACATTTCCTCGTCCTCGATGCCGCCGTGCTTCTGCAGGAACGGGAAGATCGGATTCGGCGTCCAGGCGGCTCGATCGATCACGCAGTCGAGGTGGCTCGGCAGCGCGCGGCTTGCATTGCCCGGCAGGCCCCCGCCAGTGATGTGCGCCATGCCGCTGATCACCATCTTGCGCCGGTAGCCAGCCAGCAACTTCACGATCGGCTTGGCGTAGATCCTCGTTGGTTCGAGCAGCACATTCCAGAGCGGCTTCTTGCCGAGTTCGGGATACACGCGATCCATGTCGAGCCGCGCATCCTTCACGATGCGGCGTACGAGCGAGTAGCCGTTGCTATGGACGCCGCTTGCGGCCAGTCCGATGACCACATCGCCCTTGCGCACGAGCTTGCTCGTGATGATCCGTCTGTGTTCGACGACTCCCACGCAGAATCCCGCGATGTCGAAATCGCCCTGCCGGTAGATGTCCGGCATCTCGGCGCACTCGCCGCCGATCAGCGCGCATCCGGCCTGCTCGCAGCCCTTGGCCACGCCATCGAT
>VGYB01000002.1 GCA_016873115.1 Planctomycetota bacterium
GGACGGCGTGGTTTGACCCGGTGTGCATGGTGTGTTCCTACACACACACCATAGCCCACGACCGGGAGGGCTCCAAGGGCGGGGGCTGCTGATCAGGGGTTCTATCTAGGCTCCTGGCCGGCGGACGGGGGGGCCGGAGGCCGTTCCCGGCGGGTTCTGAGATGGCCGGGAGAAAGCGGGCGACGAGATTCGAACTCGCGACATTCGGCATGGAAGGCCGACGCTCTACCGCTGAGCTACGCCCGCAAGCGCATGTGCCATCTGGCACGGTGCTGAACCCGATGATAGCGTGACCCCGCGCTCACGCGCACACACCATGAGCCTGCTTCGAGTCTTCGTCTGCATCCTCTTGCCACCTGCGGCTGTGCTCGACAAGGGCTGTGGTCCCATCGTGCTGACGACGGTGCTCACGCTCGTGGGCTGGGTGCCCGGCGTCATCGCCGCGATCATCTTCTGCACGCGGCGGTAAGCCCCGTCAGTACACCGGCACTGATGGATCGATGTCGAGGCTCCAGAGATGGATGCCGCCAGCCATGCTGTGCACATCGCTGAAGCCCTCGTGACGGAGTGCCGCCGTGAACTGCAGGCCGCGCGCGCCATGATGGCAGAAGACCACCACACGCTGGTCCTCGTGCTCGCGCAGCGAGGCGATGCGTTCGCTGAACTCCTGCAGCGGCACCAGCAGGGCGCCCTCGATGCGCGCCGTCTCGTACTCAAGCGGCGTCCGGCAATCGATCAGGATCATCGGCTCGCCAGCCGTGCGCGCCTGCCGCACCTGGCGTGGCGTCACCTCCCACTCGGGCTGGAACGGATAGCCGTGGGGCAGCCCACGGTTGTCGAGTTCAGTCGCCATCGCGATCCTCGTGGCGCACGGCGAGTTCCTCAAGGAGTTCGGGCGCGAAGCCTCGGCGGTAGAGGGCAGCCAACGCCGCCCGCAGCGACTTGCCCGCCGTGAGCGCGGTGGCCAGCGCTTCCTCGGCGCTGCGGCATTCGGTTGCCGACGACATGCCGCGCGCCACGCACTGCTCGGCGAGATCGACTTCGATCCCCGCCGTGACGAGCTCGGCCACCATCCAGGTGGCGCTGCGGGGCTTGCGGGCGGTGGTCGTGCGCTCCCATTGCGCCACACGCGCGGCCGCGCACTGCGCATCGTCGATCCAGCCGTCACGCTCCAAGGCATCGAGCGTGCCCGTCACGCAGGCCGTGGGGTACTTGAGCTTGCGCAATCCGCGCTGGAGTTCATCGCGCGTGTGTGCGCGTCGCGCCATCATGCGCAACGCTGCCTCGCGAGCGCGACCGTGCTGCACGAGTGCCGTGACGCGAGCCTTGAGCTGTGCGGTCCAGCGAGGCCTGGCGCCCAGGCGGAGCGCGCGCACCTCGTCATGCCCGAGGACAGCCACCGTGCGGCCGCCCACGATCAGCGCGACCATGTTGGGATTGCGGTCAAGGACGCGCGTGGTCACGGCGCCGGTCGCTCGAGCCTGGGTTGTCGCCATGGTCATCCTCCGAGTTCCGCGAGGAGTCCGCTGATTTCCCCGGCCGCGTGGCCATCGCCGCTCGCGCGCGCACGATCAAGGCCGTTGCGCAGCGTGGCGATCGCATCGTCCAATCGACCTGCCGCCTGCAGCACCTTGGCCTTGTGGAAGAAGGCGTAGCAGTAGTCGGCATCGGCCTCGAGCGTGGCATCGAACCAGTGCAGCGCTTCGTCGGTGCGGCCCGCCTTGGCGTGCTCCTGCGCAATGGCGTATCGGCAGAAGGCGTCGGCAGGGTCCTGCGCGTGCATGCGCGTGAGGAGTTCGAGTCGCGTTCCGGTCACTCCGGGAGCCTACACCGCTCGGGTACGCTCCCGGCATGGTGCGTCACTGGATCATGCTGGCGGTACTGGCCCTGGCGGGCTGTGGGGATCCCTACAAGTACGACCGCGAGGATCGGACCGACCGTCGTCCGCGCGAACTCAAGGTCACCCACACCGTGGGTGGCGTGCACTGGTGCGCACTGGGCTACGCCGGCGGCTGGTACCAAGGCTTCGGGCATCGACTCCTGAGCCTCGGCACCCGGTCGGGTGATGTCCTGAGCACCATCGAGCCCATGCCGGCCGGCTCGTGCGGCGCCATCAGGTCGCTGGCGGCTTGGCGCGGGGACCTGTATGCGGTCCTGGAGCGCACCGCCCTGGTCCGGATCGATGTGCGCGATCCCAAGGATCTTGCCGTCATCGAGACGAGCGACGCCGCTGCGCTGGGCCTCGAGCCCGAAGCAATCGCGGTCATCGATGACCGGCTCTTCGTGAGCGGCATCGGTGGCGTGCTTGAGCTGCCCTCGGGCAAGCGGTACCTGAACGGGCTCGATGCATCGAGTGAGGTCGTCAAGGTCGGCAACGAACTCGTGATCCTCGTGGGCAACGACCTGCGCACCCTCGATGGAGCCGATCTGGGCATCAAGGCAAGCGCGATCCTCCCACTGCAGCCGGGCCAGGGTCCCGAGGGCGGAGCACTCCTCTTGGAGCAGGGTCGCCGCGGCTCGGCCGTCGTGCTCATCGATCCCGCCTTCGCTGAAGTCTCGCGGGTCGCCCTCGGCAGGGGCATCCTGGGCCTCTCGACGGCCGGCGGCCGTGCGTGGGCCTTCACGCCCGATGCCATGTTCACCTGGTCGCTCGGAACCACCGGGCTGACCGATGAACTCGAGATCAAGATCAAGGGTGCGGTGGGCATCGAACTCCTGGGCAAGAATCGCTACGGCGTCTATGGCGCCTTCGGTCGATCGCTCTTCCGGCTTGAGACCGATGAAGAGGGCCCCGGCGACACTTTCTATCGCAGCCACCGTGAACCCGGCAACATCGTCATCGCGCTCAGCGACCAGCGCCGGATCCTCGCGGGAACGCCCACCGAAGTGTGGAACTACAATGTCGGTGGCGAGTGCGAACTCGTGCAGCGCACGCTGCAGGTCGGCGAGATGCCGCGCGACAGACTCACCTTGGATGGGGGTGAAGCCCGCATCGAGGGAGAGGACCGTGGAAGCCTGGTCGTGGAACTGAAGGGATCGCGACAGGAGTTCACCATGCCGGGCATGGCGACGATGGCCATCGTCGAGACCGACCTGTGGGTCGTGTACCGGGATGGACTGAAGGTCTATCGGCGGAGCGAGCCCCCGGCGGTTGGGGTGGCCGAGGTGGCCTCGCTGCGGCTGCCCGGTCCGGTCACGCACGTCTTCCCACGCCGCGCGGGGCAGGGCGCTTCGTATGTGAGCGCGCTGGGCGGGATGGGGACGACGGAGTGGAGGCCGATCGGCGAGCTTCCGAGCACCAACGCTGGCAGATAGCGTCGTCGGCACAGAGGTTGCCGCGCGCCTTGCAGACCCGACGACCGTGGACGATCAGGAGGTGGCTCACGATGCACCAGTCTTCCTGGGGGATGAGTGCCATCAGGTCGCGTTCGACCTTGACCGGATCATCGTGCCTGGTCAGGCCGAATCGCTTGGCAAGCCGACCGACATGCGTATCGACGACCACGCCATCGTTGATGGCGAAGCAGTTCCCGAGCACCACATTGGCCGTCTTGCGCGCCACGCCGCGCAGCGTGAGGAGTTCCTCCATCGTGCGCGGTACCTCGCCGCCGAAGCGCTCGCAGACGGCCGTCATCGATTCATGCACGGCGCGCGCCTTGTTGCGCCAGAAATTCAGGCTCTTCACGAAGGGCTCGATCTGGCACGCCGTGGCGCGTGCGTAGTCGCACGGCAGGGGAAAGCGCTTGAAGAGCGCCGGCGTGGCCTTGTTCACGCCCACATCGGTCGACTGCGCCGACAGGATCGTGGCCACGAGCAGTTCGTGCGGCTGGGCCCATGTCAGCTCACACACGGCATCGGGGTAGCGCTCCTTGAGCGCAGCGAGCAGCTCAAGCGCACGGGTGCGCGTGGCGGAACCAGGTCGAGGAAGCCGCTGCGTCATGGACCGGCGCGCCGGGGCGCGGCATGGGCGAGCGCCACGACACCGGCAGCGATCGCGGTCAGGCTGGCGGCGCCGTTGAAGCGCTCCGCCCAGGGGTGCAGGGCATCCATCGTCGACGCATGGACCGATGCTCCCTCGTGCTGGCCAGCATGCACGGCGGCCTGCCAGGCCTCGCCGACGGATGCGGTGCGCACATCGAGCACATGGCTGGCCGCCGTGATCACGCCTGCGGCAACCAGCAGCACGATCGCCCACCGGGGCCTGCGAAGCATGGACTTGGCCAGAAGCACGAGCGCCACGGGCGCGACGGCCAGCTTCACCCACGCCATGGCCCTGAACGCCGTACCCGCAACCTGACCGGCCACGAAACTCCCCGAGGCAGCGGCGTTGTCGGCGAACCAAGCGCCCGCAGCGGGATCGACTGCCCCCATGCGCTTGAGCACCGTGAACGCCGCGATCGCGACCAGGGTCGGCGCGGCGCACGCCAAGCACCAGATGCACCACGCCAGGCTCGCGGCCAGCACCGTTCGGTTCATGCTCCAAGCCTACGCCGCTACGCTTCCCGCGTGCTGACCCGGCTCACCAGCGCAATCCCTGAACCCAGCGTGGCCATCGAGCATCTTGGCCTGCCCTTCACCGAGGCGCTTGAGTGGTGCTCGACGGTTGGCACGCATGCGATCCAGCTCTCGGTTGCCATGCCACAAACCCGTGTGCGCACCATGGACCGGAGCGAACGCCGCGGCATCGGTGATGCGGTCCGCGCCTCGAGTGCTGCGGCGACGGGGATCGACTGCATCCTTCCGCCGGAGCATCTCTCCGATCCCGCCCGTGCCGACACGGCGGCGCACGCGCTGATGGCAGCGATCGAATGGGCTGAACTGCTCGGTCGGCTCACGGTGACGACATGGCTGCCGGCACCTGATGGCCACGCCACCGCGCTCGCCGTGCGCACGGCGGTGATCGCCGAAGCACAGCGTCGCGGCGTGACGCTGGCGGTGCTTGGTGGAGGCCACGACGCCGATGGCGCTGCCGCGATCGCGATCGATCCACCGGTCCTGTTGGCTGCCGGGGAGTCGGTGGATGCTGCCTGCGCGCGCGCCGGGTCGCGTCTGGCGGGGCTTCGACTGGTCGATCTCCTGCGCAGTGGTCACCGCGGACCTGTTCTCCAACCCGGTGATGCACGGCTCGACGCGCTGGCCCTGGCCGCCACCCTCGCCACGATCGGGTTCAGGGCGCATGCCGTCATCGACGCGCGCGGATGGGCTGACGCGCCCGGCGGCATCCGCTCCACGCTGGATCGCTGGCTGGATCGACCGCTCACGGCTCGAGGATCCGCGCATGCATGAGGTGATCGGGATTGGCATCGACCTGGTCGAGTGCGCTCGAATCGAGCGCATGCTTGGTGAACACGGGCAGGCGTTCCTCGACCGGGTCTACACCGGGGCGGAGCAGGCCTCTTGCGCGCGTTCGCGCAATCGCGTCGAGCGGCTCGCGGGCCGCTACGCCGCCAAGGAAGCCGTGCTCAAGGCGATCGGGACGGGCATGCGGGATGGGATGTGCTGGACCGAGATCGAGGTGAGCAACGACCTGCTCGGCGCACCCTCGGTCCGCCTGGCAGGGGCCGTGGCGCGGACGGCAGCCGAGCGGGGTGTGGTACGGCTTCACCTGTCGCTGACGCATGATGGCGGGGTAGCCATGGCCCAGGTCATGGCGATGGGCCCCTTCAGACCAGCCTGAATCGCTACGATTCCCCATATGCAGCGCCGAGGCAAAGCGACCCTCTATGAACTCATGCGCAAGGGCGTTGGAGATCCCGCGCCATCCCGACCGGCAGGACCGGGGTTCTCGCTCGGGAGCGGTGCCATCGAACCCCGCCGGCCGTGGAAGGCATGGGCGATCCTTGGCGTGCTTGTGGCCGTTGCGGTGGTCGTCGTAGGCATCGTGCTCCTGCGCGATGGCGCATCGAACGATGGGGGCGCGCGCGCGGTGCCGACGCCTCCACAAGGCACCGCGACGCCGACCACGCCGCCGGCGGCACGGGGTTCACCTGCGTCCACGCCAGCGTTATCCCAGGCAAGGCCCGCGCTTCCTGCAGCCGCAGGCGGCGATCCGCGCCAAGTCGGGCTCAATTATCTGGTGGTCATGACTGGCGTGGCCGCGCCGGCGGGCGAGCTCGCCGCGTACCTGCGCAGCAAGGGGCTTGATGCGTGGCAGGTTTCCGGCAATAATGCCGGACTCTCCAAAGTCATCGTCCTGCCCGCGTCCACGACCGGGTCGGACCAGGCGGCGGAGGCGCTGAAGAATGAGGTCAAGGCCGTTGGTCGCCTGTGGAAGGCAGCCAAGGCGGGCAACCCGGACTTGAGCGACTGCTACTACGAAAAGCACAAGGGTTGAGCCCCGCGCGCGAACGACTGAAGGAACACGACCATGAGCATCCACCCGAGCCTCAAGACCAAGTCCGGCGCCCTCGCGCAGCACCGCAATGTGCTCACGCGCACCGAGCGCATCGCGAAGCTGACGGCCGAGGAGCGTTTCAGCATGGAGAAGAACTGCGCGCTCGGCCTGGTCAAGGTGCGCAGCATCAAGGCCGCTGCGGGCAAGAAGAAGGCCAAGGAGGCCGGCGAGACGGCTGCCGTCGATCCGAAGGCCACGGCAGTTGCAGCTCCGGTCGACAAGAAGAAGTGAGCCACGGCTCCCATCGCTAGACTCGCCGCGCCCCCGGCATCTCCCGGGGGTGCTGCGTTTCGGAGACCCCATGAGCCACCCACTTGAACACCTGATCTCTGACCGCGCCCGCGGCATGCAGCCCAGCGGCATCCGACGCATTCTCGAATCGGGGCTCAAGCTCAAGAACCCCATCAACCTCAGCATCGGCCAGCCGGACTTCCCGGTGCCCGAACGGATGAAGCAGGCCGCGATCGATGCGATCCGCAATGATCGCAATGGCTACTCGCTCACGGTTGGCGTGCCCGAACTCCTCGAGTCGGCGTGGGCGCAGGTGGGGCGTGAATTCGGTTGGCACAACGATGGCTCGCTGGGCCTCTTCATCAACTCAGGGACGAGTGGCGCGTTGCTGCTGATGGCGATGGCGCTGCTCGATCCGGGCGATGAGTTCGTGATGCCCGATCCCTTCTTTCTTCACTATCCGCAGCTGTGCCACATGACCAACAGCGTGCCGGTGTTCTGCGATACATACCCGGACTTCCGCATGACGGCTGACCGCATCGAGCGGTGCATCACGCCCAGGACCAAGGCCGTGCTCATCTGCAGCCCGAGCAACCCTTGCGGCACCGTGCTGGCCGAGGCTGAGTTGCGCGACATCGTCGATCTGTGCCGAGGACGGAACCTGCAGCTCGTCAGCGACGAGATCTACGACCAGTTTGTCTATGGCATGCCCGGAGCGCCGAGTCCGGCGCGGTGCTCGAGGGATGTGCTCGTCATCCGCGGCTTCGGCAAGACCTATGGCTGCACGGGCTGGCGCCTGGGCTACTCCGCGGGGCCGATCCACCTCATTCAGCAGATGACCAAGCTCCAGCAGTACACCTATGTCTGTGCGCCAACGCCGCTGCAGGTGGCGGCGGCCCACGCGCATCGCTGCGACCTTTCGGATGCTCTCTCGGGCTATGAGCGCCGCCGTGACATGGTGCTCAAGGCATTCGACGGCGTGGTCGACCTGCCCAAGCCCGAGGGTGCGTTCTACGCCTTCGTGCCTGTGCCTGAGCGGCTGGGCATGACGGGCACGCAGTTTTGCGAGAGAGCGCTCGAGCGGCGTGTGCTCGTGGTTCCCGGCGGCGTGTTCAGTGCGCGCGACACGCACTTCCGCATCTCGTACGCGGTGAACGATGCGCAGTTGGCCGAGGGGTTGGCGATCCTGCGCGACCTGATGCTGGGGACCTGATCGGTCCAGTTGCCGCAGCCGCGGCGGCCCGTTCCACGATGGCCCCACGAACGACCACGCCCGAATTCGAGGCCGGGGCGTTGCCGTCGGTTGGAACTCTCGCAGGCCCGCTCCGTCGGGCGATCGATCAATCCTTCTTCGGGGGCTCGACGCCTCGCGCAGTGTCAGATGACTGGAGCTTGCGGTTGGCGTTGAAGGCATCGTCGGGCGCCTGGACGGGTACTGCAGGCGGCTTGCGCTTCTGATCTTCACGGATTGCCGTACTCGACGAGCCGCCGCCACCGCAGGCGGTCAGCAGGGATGCTCCGAGGATGCTGCACAGGGTCAGTGTCTTCTTCATCGGTAAACTCCTTGCGGGACATGATACCAGAAAGACGACGCGGGGTCAGCGATGGTTCACGCCAAGAGCCGCAGGAAGTTCGTTTGGCGACAGCCACCTCCACTGGGTGTGGAAGGTGTCATCGTTGTCGGCCACACCGATGTTGATCCCACGGATGCCCTTGAGGAGCCCGGGGGGGATCGTGCATCGTGCCGACCAGCCATCGGTTGATGGCACGCGCTCGAAGGTCGGACCGCTTGTCATCCCAAGCACCGAGCCGGTCGAGGGCTCCCAGGTCCACGATGCGGGCTCGCCTGCGCCGTAGAGGCGGATCGCGAGGGCATCGACCAGGGGGTTCGTGGCCCGGTCGCGGCGCTTGGTGGCCGCGGGGAAGGACTCGGCAACACGGTCGTCGGGGACCCGCACCGTCAGGATCAGCGACTCGCCGGCCCGTTCGGCGACGATCGTCGGCGGCGCGTCGTCGGTGGCATACGGGGTCCACTCCCACTCCTCGAGCGGCATGGGAACGCCGGGGATGAGCGTGCGGGCGATCGGCAACCGGCGTCGAACGGCAACCGGGACCGTGCGTCCCTTCGAGTCGGTGAACGAGAGCTCGATCACGGCTTCGGGGGCCCGAAGCGGATCCTTGAGCGCCGGGCAGTCGATGGACAGCGGAATCGTGGCCTTGCTGCGCGGAGCGATCGTGACCGGCGCCATCGAGTCGAGCGTGATCGGGGTGTCCAGGTCGGTCACCGCGGGGTTGTGCGTGTCTCGGGGCGTCCGGCTGACGGCCGGCTCGCCGGGCACGATCCACTCCTCGCCGCTGCCGTCACGCAGCCGGACCACGGCCGTGATCGGTTGATCGATCGGATTGCTGACGGTGACCGTGAGCGGTGCATCCTCCAGGCCGCGAAGGCCGGGCTCCGCCAGCGAACCGGCGATCGTGACCGTCTTCGCGTCGCGCTTGAGGTTGAAGGCGCGCTCCTGGTCCTCGGCCACGATGAAGTCGCCCGGCAGCGTGGCGCCGGCGAATTGGTGCCAGACCTCGGCGGCTCCATCCTTGAGGTCGAGCATCGAGATGTGCTGGAGCTGGCCAGTGAGCGGGTGCTGGTCGATCGCGCCGCCGCATGTGCCGAGGATGTGGTACTGCACGCCGTCGCGGTCTGGATCGCGTTGCATGCTGTGGAAGTGGCCCGCGATCACGGCGATGGTGCCGGACGGTGCGAGCAGCGGGTGCACGCGCTCGTCCCAGCCCACCTCACGGTAGCGCCACAGCGGCCGGTGCATGAGCAGGATCGTCGGCACACCGCGCGACTTGGCGCGATCGAGCTGTCCCTTGAGCCAGGTGAACTGCTCATCGCCGAGCTGGATTGAACGGTCGTCCAGGTTCTCGTCGGAGTAGAGAATGATCGTCGTCAGCCGGTCAAGATCGACCGCGTACCAGAGTGGGCCGACCTCGCGTCGATAGAGCTCGGCGAAACGGCGGTCGTTGGGATCGCGCGTTCCTGCAATCACATCGTGATTGCCCGCAGTCGGATACCACGGCATGTCGAGCGCCTTCACGCGCGAGAGGTAGGCATCCATCTGCGACTGCCACACCTCGGGTCGGCGCGTGTAGCCCTGGATCAGGTCGCCTACGCAGAAGACGACATCGGGCTTGAGCCGGTTCAGGTCCTCGACCGCGGCGTCGAGGTAGGGCAGTCCCCAGTCGCGGCCCGTGGTGCGATCGGGCAGGATCGCGAGGCGCAGGTCACGCTTCGGTGACGGTGCCTGCACCACCTGGCCTTCGCGCGCCCCGCCATCCGGGGCGTTGGTGAAGGGTGGCACGCAGATCCACGCCAAGAGGAGTGCAAGCATGGGTGGATGATCCGTGCGGGGTCGCGTGTCGGCAACCCGGTCGGCCAACGAAATACTCCGCTGACCCAACGGATCGGGTCAGCGGAGCGGAGGGGAGAAAGATGCTTGGTTGGGCAGCGCGCACCTTGGCTGCACGGTGTTATTCGTCAGCACTCCCTCCCAACCTTCAAATTTGCGCCCCCCCGGCACCCCAGGTCCGGTCATGGTGTGGCGATTGCACCCCTGATTGAGCGCAGCGGTACGGGGCGGCGTGAGGCGAGATCCACCAGAGCCCACGCTGTAAGTGCAGTCAGCACAATCTGTTCCGTTGGCCTCCAGATTGCCGTTCGACGCCAGGCGCGCGCGCCATCGACTCGCTCGATCCAGGTGGCTGCGTGCAGGTGGTCGCCCGCGAAGCACTCGGCTCGGAAATCGAGTTCGTGCCGAGCCACGAACCACATGCGGCCGGTGTGGAGCATCTCCGGCCGTCCATGGCCGAGCTCGACGGCGTGGAGCGCGGCGAGTTCATCGACCCATCGCACATACTCGGCGTTGTTCACATGCGCGACTCCCGAACTCAGCCGAACGCCATCGACCGTGGCGTGGGCGGTGCACGCGCCTGCTGGGAGTCCAAGCCGGCTCGGTCGCGGCAGGGCTGGATTGAGGAGCCACTCCATCAGCCGATCGGTCCCTGGGGATCAAGGCTCCGCAGGTACCGCCATGAGTAGATGCCGGTGTCGTGACCGTCGATGAAGCGGATCCTGAGTGCATAGTTGCCCACGAGCTCGATCGATTCGGCACGGATCGGCGCGTCGAAGGTCCGCGAGGGCAGCACCGTGAGCGGGTTCGAGGCCATCTCCTCGCGCAACTGGCGCTGGTCGGCGCTGGGGGACATGCGTCGGAGCAGGGCGACAGGCAGCCGGCTCAGGTGACCGTCGTCCCAGGTGATCGAGAGTGCCTCGTCGCGGACCAGGTCCAGATGCACCGGGCGCGGATCCATTGCCGTCATGGCACGGCTGCCTGCGCCACCCAGCGTGCCTGCTCGGCCACCAACGCTGCACAGCGTCGGCGCAGGTCGATCGCCGGCGAAGCGCCAGCGGGCCACAGACCGTCGTCCTTCCACTCGCCCTTCAGCCAACCGGTCCGCAGCGTGGCGATGTTGGCGGGATCCCACAGTGCCATGGTGGTGCCGCCGGGTGCGGGGAGCACCGGCATGGCATCGAAGGCGGTCAGCATGGCCTTGAGTTCAGGATCGCTCACCTCCTCCGCGCGAACCAGTTCGGCGTGCTCACCCGGCTTGGGCTTGGGGTACGCGGGATGCTCGATGATCCGGCGCCACATCGCACGCAGCGCCTTGTGATGATCGATGCACAGGCCGCTGAAGAGCGGCCCGATGAAGCTGCGCATGTTCGAGTCCTTCGAGAGCGGTGCAGCGACCTCGAAGGGATCGATGCCATCGATCGTCTCGGTCACGAATCGGCCGATGAAGCGCCGGGTGGCTGGCAGCCGACGGAGCTCATACTGCTCCGGTCCGTCGATGCGGCCCGAGTATCCGCGCGGCAGTTGCCAGAGTGCCTGCGCCTCGTCGCTGATGCAGAACTCGATGAAGCGGCGGGAGAGTTGAGGGTTCGGCGCACCACGCAGCATCGCGACCGGGTCGGCATCGATGGCCGTCTCGCCAACCGGATCGACGAAGGCCAGGCGGCCGTCAGGCTCCTTGCCGGCCAAGCGGGCGTCATCGATCAGTGCCTGGGCCTCGAAGCGACCGTAGAAGTCGATGCAGACGCCGACCGCGGCCTCGCCATCGGCCACATCGATGGGGATGCGGCTGCTCGATGCAGCGATGGTGCGCGCGTTGGCGGCGGCTCGACGCAGGATCCGCCAGCCATCCTGCCAACCGCACCGACGCAGGATCGTTTCGAAGGCCGTCGCCACCGAACCTGACTGCGAGGGGTTCACCATCGCCACCCAGCCGGTCAGGCGCGGATCGGCCAGATCTTGCCAGCGCGAAGGAACCGGTACCCCGAGCGGCTCGAGCAGCCGAGCGTTGTAGACCATGCCGAAACTCGAGAGCGCTGCGCCGTACCACGCTCCGTTCGGTGCATAGAGTTGATTGCCCGCGATGTCGTTGTCGCCGTAGGCCATGTTGAGGAAGCCCTCGGGGAGCACCACGGGTTCAAGCACGGTCGCGGAACGCACTTCGCCATCCACCGTCACGCTGACCGGCTTGGACAGGAGATCGAACTCGTAACTGCCGCCACCGAAGAGCAGGTCGGCATCGCCACCCACGGGCTTGCCGGTGAGCAGGTCGTTTTCAACGCTTGCCAGGAGCATTCGGCGGATCTCGCTCGTCCCGCCGGGGGTGCTCCAGACCACGGCTGCCGGCGTGCCATGCACGCGCTCGTGCCAGCGTGCGAATGCGCGGCCGAACTCATGGCGGATCTGCTCGTTGTGGGGTGTGATGACCACGATGCTCGGCACGCCCTTGGCGACGCCTGGTGCGCTGCGCCGAAGTGCCAAGGGCAGCGTCACCAGCGTCACGATGAAGGCGCCGATCAGGAGCCGTGGAAGGTTCATGCGCGCAGCCCTTCTGCGAGCTCGCGGTGCGTGGATTCGGCGGCACGACGGATCGAGCCTGCCCAGTCATCCCCGCCGTTCGAGAACGCGTAGATGATGCTTCGGCTTGCGGTGATGATCGCGCCACGCCCATCGGCGTTGAAGCACGGCTTGATGTCGGCGATGCCGCCACCCTGTGCTCCGTAGCCAGGAACCAGAAACAGCGTGTGCGGCATGCGGCCTCGAAGTCGCGCGGCATCGGCCGGCTTGGTGGCGGCCACGACGGCCCCGAGGGAGTTGTAGCCCGCACCACCGATGGTGTGCTTGCCCGCGTCGGCCACGAGGTCAGCCACGGCTTCGGCGACCGAGCGGCCATCGCCAAGCCGCAGCGACTGCAGCGCGTCGCCGCCGGGATTGCTCGTGCGGACGAGCGCGAAGGCTCCGTGATCATGCTTGACGAAGGGAGCCAAGCCGTCGGCGCCGAGATAGGAGTTGACCGTGACCCAGTCGGCGTGAGCGGCTTCGAAGGCTGCAGCCGCGTAGTGCTCTGCGCTGATGCCGATGTCACCGCGCTTGGCATCGAGGATCACCTCGTAGCCATGCTCACGGGCCGCGGCAAGCGTGGCCGCAAGCGCCTTCATGCCATCGACGCCGTAGCGCTCGTAGCAGGCGCTCTGGATCTTCACGACCGGGGCCACACGCACGCAGGCCGCGAGGACCGCGAGCGAGAACGACTCGATCGCCGAGGCCGGGCGGGTGGCGCCCCGCGTCTGGAGCGCCGCGGGCAACTTGCCCAGCACCGGGTCAAGCCCCACGCACAGGGGTGCGCCGCAGCGCTGGACCGCGGAGAGCAATCGATCGGCCACGTGCGTCATGTGGAAGAGTGTACGGAGCCTCGGCACGATCGGGCGGTTGCGCCCTACGCTTGCCGCATGGCCACGGCTGCCATCTTCTCGGTTGGTGACGAACTCTCGCTCGGCCAGTCGCTTGACACGCATGCGCAGTGGCTGTCGCAGCGGCTGGTGGAGCTTGGCGTGGTCCCGATCCTGCACGCGACCGTGGGTGACGATGAGCGGGGGCTGGTCGATGCACTCGCCAGCGCCATGGTTCGCGCCGAGGTGATCGTGATCACCGGCGGGCTCGGGCCGACCGCCGACGACCTGACGCGTGAAGCCCTCGCGGCACTGGCCGGCCCGGGGCTGGTGCACGATCCCGAGGCCGAGGTGGCGATCCGAGCGCGCTTCGAGGCGCGAGGGCGTCCTCTGCCCGACAGCAACCTGAAGCAGGCCCTGCGTCCACCCTGGATGCGCATGATCCCAAATCCGCTCGGGACAGCCCCAGGTCTCCTGGGCACGCTCGATGGCGTGCTCGTGGCAAGCCTGCCGGGCCCCCCCGACGAGATGCACCCCATGTGGCGCGATCATGTCGCTAGAGCGGTGAGTGCGCACATCGGTCAGGTGCCGGTGCGGTGTGAAACGGTGCTCGCCTGCGGCCTGCCCGAGAGCGTTGCTGCCGAGCGGCTCGGAGCGATGATGGATCGCGGCCGCAATCCGATGGTGGGGATCACGGTGAGCGGCACCACGCTCGCGGCGCGCATCCGTGCGACCGGTGAGGCATGCACTGATGGCTCGGTCGAGTCGACCATCGCTGCGGTCGAGGCGGCGTGGGGGCCGCTCTGCTTCGGCCGCGATGCCGACACGCTGGCAGGATCGATCGGTGCCTTGCTCACCGAGAGGAAGGCCTCCGTCGCCACCTGCGAGAGCTGCACCGGTGGCGGGGTGGCCCGAGCGCTGACGGCCGTCTCCGGGTCGAGCTCGTGGTTCGGGTCGGGCTGGATTACCTACGCCAACGAGGCCAAGGTGCAGCTCGGCATCGATCCGACACTCATCGAGCGTCACGGTGCCGTGTCGTCCGAGGTCGCCGAAGCGATGGCGCGTTCGGCAGCGCGTGCGGCGGGCGCACGGTTCGGGGTGGCCACGACCGGTGTGGCGGGGCCGACGGGCGGCAGCGAAGCGAAGCCTGTCGGCACCGTCTGGATCCAGGTGCACGATGAGACGGTGTCGTTGCGACCTCGGCGCTTCCTCATCACCGGCGATCGGACCATGATCCGTGATCGGGCCACCGCGCTTGCCCAAGTCATGCTGCGGCTGGCCATCATCGGTCGCGAGGAGCGAACGCTGCTGTGGGAGGTCGGATGACGGCGACGACCGCCTGCATTGCCCTCGGCAGCAATCTCGATCTTCCCGAAGGTGACAGCGCGTGGATTCTTGCTGAAGCGGTGCGTCGCTTGAACTCTGCATCGGGCGTCCGTGTGGTGACGGCGAGCTCGATCTACCGCACTGCGCCGGTGGGGGGGCCGGCTGGGCAGCGTGAGTACTTGAATGCCGTCGCGGTCATCGAGACCACGCACGCGCCCCGCGCACTCCTTGACCTGCTCCTGGCGATCGAGGAAGGGCTTGGGCGGGTCCGGGATCCAGCGATCCGCAACGGCCCGCGGACCCTGGATCTCGATCTGGTCCTCTTTGCCGATCAGATCATCGATGAGCCCGGTCTTCATGTGCCGCACCAGCGGTTCGAGGAGCGGCCCTTCGTGCTCCGGCCCTTGCTCGAGGTCCTGCCTCATGCGGTCAACCCTCGCACGGGAAGGGCGTTAGCATCCGCGCTCCGATCATGTTCGCCTTTGGCAGTGTCGGTGTGCGGCAACCTTGGCGTTCCCCCTTGAGCGGCAATGCGCCGCGATGGAGCCTCAGATGATGTTGACCACTGCCCGTGTCGCTGCCACGGTCCTTGCGTTCGGCCTGGCCATGCCGTGCCTTGCGCAGGACGGCGCACCCGATCCCAACGCCCCCATGGCCGATCCGCTCGGCGCGCTCGCCGGACAGATGCCGGCCACCAACGCGTCCGGCTTCAACGACACCCAGAAGGATGCCGCCTCGGTCGCCAAGGGCCAGGCTGCGTTCGACGCGATGGTGAAGGCCTTCCGTGATGCGCCGTGGGTGACCGACACCTTCTCGTACACCGTGAAGACGCCCATGGGCGAGCAGAATGATTCGTTTGATCTCGTGGTCGGCCCCGAGGGCACGATGCAGATCAAGAACGAGCAGATGGGGATCTACGCCGTCGATGGCAAGCTCAACATGGTCGTTCCGTCCAATGAGAAGAAGTACCTCTCGCAGCCGATCGATGGTTCCGTGGCCAAGACGCTTTCGGGCATGGGGCTTGAACTGCCCATGCCGCATGTCAAGCTCCGCGACACTTCAGTTCCTCCGATCAGCGCGATGAAGCTCATGGTGCTCGTGGAGCCCAAGATCGCTGGCTTCCGCTCGAGCGACGCCGGCAACGAGATCCTGTTCACTGATGAGCGTGGTGATGTGCTCGTGGTCACGGATGCCAAGACCAACCTGCCGTCGGCGATGAAGCTCGTCTTCACGCCCGAGGGCGCCCCTCCGGGCTTCACGATGGGCATCGATTTCGCCATGGCTCCCAAGTCGGCTGAGTCCGGCACCGTTTCGTTCAACCCAGGGGAACGCAAGGCCGTGACCAGCATGGGCGAGCTCGAAACGCTCGTCGGCACCGGCGACGCCGCTCCGGCGTTCTCGCTCAAGGACTTCGACGGCACGTCCGTCGAGCTCGCGTCCTTGAAGGGACGCGTGGTCGTGATCGACTTCTGGGCGACATGGTGCGGTCCGTGCCGCAAGGGCCTGCCGCTGATCGAGAAGGTCGCCCAGTGGGCCGGCGAGAAGAAGTTCCCCGTGACGGTGCTCGGGATCAACACCTGGGAAGAGCAAGGCCCCCAGGATCCGCAGGAAGCCGTTCTCGCCAAGGTCAAGGACTTCTGGGCCAAGCAGGCCTTCACCTTCCCCTCGCTGCGCGATGTGAATGGTGAGTACATCAAGCAATACGGCTTCAACGGCATCCCAGCGACCGTCGTGATCGGAACCGATGGCGTGGTCGCGAAGATCCACTCGGGCTTCGCCCCGACGCTCGATGCCGACTTGCAGAAGGAGATCGAGGCGCTGCTCGCCAAGAAGTGAGCGCATCGATCGCACGACTCAGGCGGGCGGCCTAGACTCTGGTCTGGACCGCCCGCTGTCGTTGGAGGAACACCATGCTTGCCGCCGTTGCCGCATCGCTTGTCGTCGTGATCCCACCGCCCGCGATGAACGCGGATGGCTGGGATGCATCGGTCCGCACCCCGGAGTCGATTGCCGCGGCCACCAAGGCCATCGAGCGCGCCGAGTCCGCGTGCCGCGCGCTCGGTGATGCCGTCATCACCGAGACCAACGCCGCTCGCGAAGGCAGCGAGACGGTGCGCTGGGAATCCCGCGCTGCCGCCCGCGCCTGGTCCTTTCGCGGCGAGCGGGGCATCGAGGTCGTGGGGGTTGATGACACGGCCTTCGTGACCATCGATGCGCTCCCCGGGCAGATGGCGCTCGTCGAGTGCGCGAAGGGATGCCGCGAATCGTTCGCGGAAGCAGGGATCATCCTGCCCGTCATGGCCTCGGTTCGATTGGGCAGTTCCCTTGCCGACGCGGCCTGGAAGGATGAGCTTCCTGATGCCGTGGTGGCCGGATCGCGAACCACCGATGCGGGGACCGAGGTCTTGCTCATCGATGCCGCTGGCGGCGGCGATGTGCTCGTGCAGTTCGACGGCGTGACCGGCCTGCCGGTTCGAGTCCGTGTGGCGCGACGGCTCCCCGAGGGGATCTCGCATCCGGCGCTGAAGGCATCGCAGGTCATCGAGTGGTCGTGGACGGGCAAGGTTCGCCCCGTCGAGGCCAAGCCCGTGGCCATCACGAAGCCCAATCGCACCATGGCGGCCTCGCTGAAGGCGTTGCTCGACCAACTCGACCCTGCCCCGCGCCGCGTTCCGCTGCCTGCGGACCACAAGCCGTGACCGCTGTCCCGGCGTCGCTCACGATCCACGGTGCGCCCGCTCCCGAGGGTGAACAGCTCGCGCAGCTCGCCGGCCAGGTCCCGGGCATCGAGGTGCTCACCTCGCGCCACGATCGCATGCTCTATGCGACGGATGCGAGCATCTACCAGGTCGAGCCGCTGGGCGTGGTCCTGCCGCGGACCACGGAAGCGGGCGCCGAGGCGGCATGCTGGCTCGTGGAGCGGGGCATCCCGCTGCTGCCGCGCGGGGGCGGGACGGCGCTGGCTGGGCAGACCGTCAATCGAGCGGTCGTGATTGATTTCAGCAAGCACTGCCGCACCATCGAGTCGATCGACATCGAGTCCCGCCGCGCGATCGTGCAGGCGGGTGTGGTGCTCGACCAGCTCAATGCAGCGCTCGCCCCGCATGGGCTCATGTTCGGTCCCGATGTCGCGACCTCGAGCCACGCCACGATCGGTGGCATGGTCGGCAACAACTCGGCGGGGGCCAACAGCATCCTCTACGGCCGGACCGTCGAGAACCTGATCGCGCTGCACGTCGCGCTGCCCGATGGGAGCGTGACCTGGCTGCGGGAAGGCGGTTCCGTGGACGATCCGATCCAGGCAGAACTCGCTGCGCGGCTCTGGTCGATCATCGAGCCGGTGGCCGCGGAGATCGAGGCGCGGATTCCCACCATCATTCGGCATGTCGATGGCTACAACCTTGACCTCTTCCTCAAGCAGGTCCGTGCGAGCACGCCTGGCACCTTCGATCGCGTGAACCTGGCGCACATCGTGTGCGGGTCCGAGGGAACGCTCTGCACCGTCCTTCGTGCGGAGCTGGCGCTCGTGCCTCGGCCGGCCCATCGCGGCCTGGCGATCCTCGGCTTCCCCTCGATCGATGACGCCCTGGCCAGTCTCAGCGCGCTGCTCGCGACGGGGCCATCGGCGGTCGAACTGGTCGATGAGGTCATCCTCAAGATGGCCCTGCGCAATCGTGAGTACGCGGGCTATGTGCATGTGATGCCGCAGCCCAGGGCGGGTGAACTCGGCGCGGTGCTCTATGTGCAGTACTTCGGGGACGACTTGGATGCGGTTCGAAGGCGTTGCGATGCGGTAGCCAGCCTCGTTCCCGCCGCCGCGCACCGGACCTGCGTCGATGCAGCATCGATGGAGCAGGCTTGGAAGCTGCGCAAGGCAGGGGAGCCGCTTCTGCATGGCGTACCGGGTGCGCGCAAGCCAGTCACCTTCGTCGAGGACACGGCCGTCGACCCCTCACGATTGCCCGCCTTCGTGAGGGAGTTCAGGGCGATCGTCGAGCGGCACGGCACCACGGCGGCCTACTACGCGCACGCCTCGGTGGGGTGCCTGCACATCAGGCCGCTCATCGCGCTCGATGACGAGGCGGACCTTGCGGTCATGCGCGCCATCGCCGTCGAGGTGGCCGAGCTCGTGGCGCGTCACCACGGTGCGCTCAGCGGGGAGCATGGCGATGGCCGTGTGCGTACCCCACTCCTCCGGATCGTGCTGGGCGATGCCGTGTGCTCGGCACTGGTTTCGGCGAAGGCGGTGTTCGACCCGGATGGCCTGATGAATCCGGGCAACATCGTGGACCATGCCGATCCTGCCCGGATCACCACGCATCTGCGTGTCCGTCCGCATGATGCCTTCGTCGGGGTCCCTCCCCGTGCGACCTTCTTCAGGTTCACGGCCGAGGAGGGGCTGGAGCATGCAGCCTCGCAGTGCAACGGTGCGGGGATCTGCCGGCGCACCACTCCGGGCGGCACCATGTGCCCCTCGTACCGAGTCCTCCTGGACGAGCGCCACACCACGCGCGGCCGTGGCAATGCGCTGCGCCTGGCGATCACGGGCCAGCTCGGTGATGGACGCGCCTCATGGTCCGACCCGGCGACGCAGGAAACACTCTCGCTCTGCCTCTCCTGCAAGGCGTGCGCAAGCGAGTGCCCAAGCAATGTCGACCTGGCCAAGATCAAGGCGGAGTACACCGCGCAAGGGTTTGCCGAGCGCGGCACGATTCCTTGGCGCATTCGGCTCCGTGGCCGCGTACGCGGGCTGCAGCGGCTCGGCAGCCGCATGGCGCCCATCGCCAACGCCATGGCCGGCATCGTGCCGCTCAGGCGACTCCTGCAGTCGGTGCTCGGTCTGACCACCGATCGGCCGCTGCCGCTGTTCGGCAAGGATGCGGCGCTGCGCATGCGCGGCGTGCCGCAACCGACCGACGCTCCGACGGTGCTGCTCTTCGGTGACTGCTTCACGCAGTACGGCGAGAGCGATGTGGCGATGGATGCCGTCGCCGTGCTCAACGCCTTCGGCTACCGCGTGGTGCTTGCCGATGCCGGGTGCTGCGCCCGGTCGCTCATCTCGACCGGCATGCTCGCCGAGGCGCTCTCGACGGTGCCACGCACCGCCCGTGCGCTGCGCGAATCGATCGAGCGCGAGCGCGCCGTCGCGGTCCTCATGCTCGAGCCGTCGTGCATGAGCGCAGTCATCGATGATTGGCAGGATCTGTCGCTGCCGCCTGCGTCGACCGACGATGCCCGAGCCGTTGCGTCGCTCGTCGATTCGGTCGAGGGCTTCCTCGAGCGCCGATGGTCCGACCACCCGCAGCGTCCGTTGCCTGCACCTGGCATCGACGAGTCGATCGCCGTGCACCTGCACTGCCACCAGAAGGCCCTCTGGGGCGGTGCCACCACGATGGGGCTCCTGCGTCGCTTCTATCCGCGCACGGAGCAATTGGGAACCGGATGCTGTGGGATGGCGGGGGCGTTCGGTTACGACGCCGACACGGCGGGCCTGTCGGTTCGCATCGCCGAGCAGGACCTGCTTCCGGCCGTGGCGGCGCGGCCAGCGTCCCTCGTGTGCGCACCCGGCACCAGCTGCCGCCATCAGGTCCTGGACCTTGCCGGACGCAGCGCGTCGCACCCCATCAGCCTCGTGCGCCGGGCGTTGCGCTAGGATCGCCGCATGGCTTCCGAAGGATCCGACGCTCTTGACCTGGGCCTCGACCCGTCCGCGGCGGGGGTGGACCTGGCTGCCGGCAAGGTGCTCATCGTCGACGACAACCAGCAGAACCTCGAGTTGATCCAGGCCTACATGGAGTCGCTCCCGTGCCGCCTCGAAGTCGCCACCGACGGTGCAGAAGCCATGGCCTCGATCGGGCGCGAGCAGCCCGACCTGGTGTTGCTGGATGTCATGATGCCGCGCATGTCCGGCTTCGAGGTCTGCCAGAAGCTCAAGGGGAATCCCGCGACGCGCGACATCGTGGTCATCATGGTCACCGCGCTCCACGAGGTCTCGGACATGGAGCGTGCGGTCGAGTGCGGCTGCGACGACTTCGTGAGCAAGCCCGTCAACAAGGTCGAGCTGCTGGCCCGGGTGAAGGGCCTGCTGGCGCTGCGGCTCTTGAAGAAGCGCCTGGCCGACTACATGCGCGACCAGCGCACCTGACGCGACGCCCCTTCGGGGGGAACCATCGATCCACCGTACGACAGCGGCCCGCCATGGTGGCGGGCCGCGTTCGTTGCGGGGTTGTCGGTAGGTCTCAGGCTGCGATGCGCATCACGACCGGCGGGGTGTCGCCTTCGCGTAGCCAGACGCTGTCGGCGCCGCGAGGCGTGCAGGCATGGTGCAGGTGGTCGAGGTAGCGCCGGAGATCCTCACTGTCGAACAGTTCGAGCCAGTCGCGGCCTGCGCTCGGGTTCAGGTCGGTGATCTCGTCGATGAGGTAGTCCTTGTCGAGCATGGTGCCTCCTGTGGCGTGCCCGTTGCATCGGTCGCGCAAAACGGGCGTGTTGAAAAAACGGCGCGTTTCGCCGGGGATTCCGTTCAATCGGATCGATGGATGGGTGGTCGCTTCGGCGCACCCACTACAGGTTGTGGATCAGCCGTCGGCGGCCTCGGGATGGCTGGTTGCAGGCAGCACATCGCGGTACCGGTAGAAGCGGCTCGCCACCATGAACACCAGCGTCGCGCCGAGCATGAGTGCCGAGAAGAACCAGTAGTAGTCGGCTCCCACCAGTGTGCTGTTGCCGTCGGCGTCCTTCGTGAGCCGGTTGACGAGCGCGGTCAGCACATTGCCGGCGGAGACCGAGAGCAGCCACAGGCTCATCACGATCGACTTCATCGATGCCGACGCCTGCGTGTAACTGAATTCGAGGCCCGTGATCGACACCATGACCTCGGCAGCGGTAATCACGAGGTAGGCCAGCAGCTGCCAGGCGATGCTCGGCCACTGTGCGTCCAGACGGGACCCATCCTTCCCAATGACGATGCCTCCCGAGGCGATCGTGTCGGCCATCCTGGCATCGCGTTCGGTGCCTGCGGGCTGGGTTCCCAATGCTTCCAGTGCCGCGGCTGCGGCGTTGCGCTCGACTTCCCGGAGCGCGACGGTGGTCTTGGCCAGGTCGATGCCATCGGCGGCAACGATCGGCGCGACGCTCGCCCGGAAGGCGACCTCCTCCTGGTCGATCAGGCGCTGCGCATGGGCCGAGATGGCGAATGCGCCGACCGTCAGGGCGAATCCCATGCCGATCTTGCGCAGCGGCGTCAGCGTCACCACCTTGCCCATGGCGGGGTAGATGACATACGCGAAGAGCGGCACGAAGATGAGGATCAGGAGGGGGTTCACGGCCTGAATCTGGCTCTCGAGCCAACGGCGGCCCAGGAAGTTGCAGTCCATCTGGCTGGCCTGGAGCACCCACGCGCTGCCGGTCTGGTCGTAGAGCGACCAGAAGACAGCGACGAAGGCATAGACCATCACCAATCGGAGGATGGCCGAGCGCCCCTCGGGCGCGGTGGCTTCATGCAGGAAGGCGAAGCCCTGCGGAGGCAGGTGCGCATAGCGCTTGCGGCCGAGCCAGAAGACGAATGTGGCGATCGCCATGAGCACGCCCGGAATGCCGAAGGCCCAGCCCGGACCGTGGTTCTTCAGCAGCCAGGGCGTGAGCAGCGTGCTGAAGAACGATCCGAAATTGATCGAGAAGTAGAACCATCCGAAGACCCGGCTCATCAAGTGGCCGTTGCGGCGGCAGAACTGGTCACCCACATGGGCCGATACGCAGGGCTTGATCCCGCCCGACCCGCAGGCGACCAGGAAGAGGCCTGCCATGAGCCAGCCACGGGGGTCGAGCGTGGCTTGCAGCGCTGCCGAGGGCAGGTCGATGCACGCCAGGGCGGCGTGGCCCAGGCAATACACCATCGACAGGATCATGATGGTGCGGTACTTGCCCAGCAGCGCATCGGCGATGAGTGCACCAAGCACCGGGAAGAAGTAGGCGCTCGCCACGAACCAGGCGACCCACTCGCGGGCCTCCGTTTCGGTCATGTAGTTCGGGGTACCCGTTGCGCTCAGCATGTACTGCGTCATGAAGACCGCGAGGATCGTCTTCATGCCGTAGAAGCTGAAGCGCTCCGCGGCCTCGTTCCCGATGATGAACGGGATGCCCGGCGGCATGCGGTCCGTGTCGAGCGGGGCGGTGCGGTACGCACCGCTGGCGGCTGGTGCAGGACTGTTCGTGAGGTTGGGCATTCCCGCAGCGTAGCGGGATCAGTCCCGGGCGTCGGTGGCAGCGAGTTCGACGCCGGCAGGCAGATCGGTCCCCGCATCGACCCATCGGATCGCACCGAGCGCATTGGTCACGCGCTGCGTGGCAGCCCGACGCATGCGACGGGCCTGCGCCTCGTTGCGATCGACGGAGAACTCGCCGAGCAGCTCTGCGGGGGTGAGCCGATCGACGAATCCCCTCGTGCGCGCAATCAGTCGCAGGTCCGAGCCCTCGACCTCGAGCGACATCGAGCCGGATTCAGGGCTGCCTGAGACCGCTGCGAATCCGCCGCCGCCGTACAGGCCCGCTTCGCCATCGCTCAGCACCAGGAGCCGCAATGAGACATTGGTGCTCGTGGGATCGATGGCGGTTCGACCGGGCAGCGGACTCCAGAGGAATCCAACATGAAGAACCTGCCCGCTGACGGCATCATCGGATTCCAGGCGTGACGGTTCGATGTCCGTGAGCACGATCGAAGCTCCGGCTTCCTCGACGCTGAATGAGGCGGCGACTGGCGAGAGGCCGAGGACTTCAGGGGCCCCGCCCAGTCGATGGACCTGGATCGGTGCCGCCGTTCCACACCCAGCAGCAAGCAGGGCGATCCACGCGAAGCGCTTCATCGCGTTGCTCCCGGGGTGCGAGAGAGGAATCCAAAGCGTGCGTCGGCTGGGCGCCGGATGAGTGACGCTGGATCGGGGATGCCGAGATCGCTGTAGGCGTCGCGCTCCACGATCTCGCGCAGCACAACGCGCTGGATGCGAGGCAGCTGCGTGGCGAGTGCGAAGGACCCGAGCCCGTACACCGCCTCGGCAGCTGCCTTGGGGCTGGCGTACGGCCAGCCCGACGCAAACAGCACGCGATTGGCCACGCCGTGCTGTACGGCGCCGAGCATGGCGTTGTAGAGCATCCATGGTTGGCTCACGATGCCGCTCGTGTCGGTCCACGCGTTCTCGAAGGCTGTCAGCATCGCGATGCACTCATCGATCCACGGCCAGCCCATGCCGGAGAACACGACCTTCAGCCTTGGCAACTGGCGCATCGTGTCGGTCCACGCCGTTGGGCGATCGTTGCCGATGGCGGCGTTGCGGGTGTAGGGAGCAGGTCGACTGACGAAGACCGGCAGGCCGTCCGCGGCGCACCGCTCGAAGAGCCGCATCACGGGGGCATCGGTGGGCAGGAAGCCCTGCATCGCAGGACTCACGCAGATCCCGAACAGCCCAAGGTCGGTGCACCGCCGGAACTCATCCCAAGCATCGTCGCTGGTCGGGTCGATGCCGGCAATCCCGACATAGCGGCCGTTGCCCTGGCGAACCGCATCGATCACTGCATCGTTGGGAATGTTCGCCCCCAGGCGATCAGCACGAAAGCCGTGGATGATGGCGCCCGCGAGTGGTTCCGTCGCGCGCTCCAGCGCGGCGGGCGAGGCATCCAAGGGCAGGGAACCCGGCAGATCCCGCAGGGAGGCCGACAGTTCGATGCCGAGCTTGTCCAGGCTGGGCCAAGTGCGCGTGTGCGCGTCGATGATCATCGCGGGGCGATTGTACGGACGGACGCCGTGGCCTGCGCACTGCCCGCAGCGGGTTCAGCCCGGCGTGGAGCGCCGCAACCACGCGAGTCGATCAGGCTGCGGACCGTGCGGGCGATGCTGGCACTGTCGATGCCGGCATCGGCCATCTGCTCGGCGCGCTCACCGTGACCGATCCACGCGTCGGGCAGTCCCATGCGCACGATGCGGGATGAATCCAGGCCCATCTCGTTGCACGCCTCGAGCACGCACGAGCCGAAGCCGCCGCGCACCGAGTGGTCCTCGACGGTCACGATCGGGGTACCCGCCTGGATCAGGCGGCGCAGGAGGCCTGCGTCAACCGGCTTGGCGAAGCGGGCGTCGTAGACGGCCACGCGGTACTCCGGCAGCATCGGGAGCGCATCGAGCGCATCGAAGGCCACCGTGCCGTACGCGATGATGGCCACATCCGTGCCGGTCGGCTCGACCAGCGGTCGAGCCACTCCAAGCTGGAAAGCCGGGCAGGGGTCGTTGGCCAGGCGCATGTCGACATTGGCGCGCGGGTAACGCATGGCTGATAGGCCTTGGTCGTAGCCGGCCATGAACTCGATCGCGGCCTTCATGCTGGCTTCGTCGATCGGTGCGAGGAGTACCGCCTTGGGCAGCGTGGCCAACAGCGACACATCGCAGAACCCGTGGTGGACCGGGCCATCACCGCCGACGAGCCCGGCGCGATCGAGGCACAGGCGCACGGCGAGTCCCTGCAACGCGACTTCCTGGAACGCCTGGTCGAAGGCGCGCTGCAGGAAGGTGCTGTAGACCGCGAAGAAGGGCTTCCAGCCGGTCTTCGCGAGCCCAGCCATCATGTCGAGCGCGTGGCTCTCGCAGATCCCCGTGTCCCAGGTGCGGTCGGGGAACTTGGCAAGCGGCTTCGAGATGCCCGTGCCATCCGGCATGGCGGCGGTCGCGGCGCAGACCTTCGGGTCACGCGCCATCAGGTCGACCATGGCGTCGCCGAAGGCGGCCGTGAAGGAGCGTCCGCCCTTCTTGATCTCGACGCGGCAGCCTTCGTTCTCAAGATCGCCTTCCGCGACCGTGAAGGGGCTGGGCGAGTGGAAGGTGCAGGAGTCCTGCTCCGCAAAGCGGAAGCCCTTGCCCTTGATGGTCTTCACATGCAGCACGATCGGGCGGTCGGTGTGCTTGGCTTCGTTGAGGAACTCGATGAGCGTGGGCAGATCATGGCCATCGATCGGGCCGACCGTCAGCAGGCCGAAGTGCTCGAACCATGCATCGTCGCTGAGGAAGCTCTTGCTGCTCTCGCCAAGGCGGTGATAGAGATCGCGTGCAAGGTGTCCGCCCGGGATGTTCTCCGTGAGCTGCTTCGCGGCCTTCTTGAACTCGCCGTAGGTGTGCGACAGGCGCACGCGGTCGAAGTACTGCGCGATCGCGCCCTGCGGCTTGGCGATGCTCATGCCGTTGTCGTTGAGCACGACGAGGAACTGCCTGGAGAGCGTGCCAGCGCCGTTGAGGCCTTCCATCGCCAGCCCGTTGACGATCGACGCATCGCCGACCACGGTCGCCACTCGGCGGCCGGTGGGGTTCTCGTGCGACCAGCCCTCGCCGTTGAGCGAGTCGCCGCGCGCCAGGCCCACGGCCGTGCTGATGGCGGTGCCTGCGTGCCCCACACTGAAGAGGTCGTACGGGCTCTCGACTGGTGCGGGGAAGCCCGCCATGCCGCCGCGCTGGCGCAGCTTGGGAAGCAGGTGCTGGCGGCCGGTCAGCAACTTGTGGGTGTAGCACTGGTGGCCGACATCGAACAGCAGGCGATCGTGCCCGAAGTCGAAGACATAGTGCATGGCCACGGTCAGTTCGACCACGCCGAGATTGGGCGCCAAGTGGCCGCCGCTGCGGGCGACCTGGTCGCCGATGGCGGTACGGATCTCCCCACAAAGTTCCTGCAGCTGGGCGATGCTCAGGCGTCGGAGGTCGGCAGGGGATTGGATGGTTGGGAGATGGGCCATGGGGGACTTGGGAACAATGAAGTCTAGTGGCCTTCGCCGCGCGGACACCGCTGGATTGGGCCCATTGGCGCGATTCCCGCGCTCAGCGCGTGCGACCAGCGAGGTAGTCGGTCAGTCGCGCCAGCGGTTCGCCGGCCGGTCCGAGCGGGGCCAGGGCCGAAAGCGCCTCCGAGCGCAGGCGCTCGATCTCGCTTCGGGTGCGATCCAGCCCATGCACGGAGGGGTAGGTGAGCTTGCCCGCGTCGCGGTCCTTCCCAACCGCCTTGCCGGCGTGCTCGGCCGACTGCGTCTCGTCGATCAGGTCATCCACCGCTTGGAACATCACGCCGTTCAGGGTCCCCCAATGCGTCAGCAACCCAAGGAGGGGTTCCGGTGCATCCGCACTCAGCGCACCCATCCGACAGGAGCAGACCATCAGCGCCCCGGTCTTGTTCGCGTGGATCCGTTCAAGCCGATCCACGGCACTCATGCCCGAAGGGAAGCCACCGAGTGTGTCGTGCACCTGTCCGGTGATCATGGCGTTGGTGGCGCGGCTGAGCTCCATCACGATCCGGAGTGCGCCGCGTGGCGAGGCCGACGCGGCCTGGAAGGCCAACGCCAGGAGCGCGTCGCCGGCCAGGATCGCCATGACCTCGCCCATCGCTCGGTGGAGGGTCGGCCGCCCGCGCCTGAGGTCATCGTTGTCGAGCGCCGGCAGGTCGTCGTGCACGAGGCTGAAGGCGTGGACCATCTCGATGGCCGCGGCGGCATCGAGGGCATGGTCGATCGAACCTCCGGCTGCGCGGGCGCAGGCCAGCACCAAGGTCGGGCGCAGGCGCTTGCCGCCGCCCAGGAGCGCATACTCGACGGCACTTCGCAGGTTCGGGGCATAGTCGGCGTGGGTCACATGGTGGGCCAGCCGGGCCTCGATGGCGGCCAGGTCCCGGTGGTCGAACACATCCGACTGCGTGGTCGTGGTCACGCTTCGAGTGTAACGCGACCCTGTCCCTATGATGCCGCACCGAATGGGACCTGCAGAGCACTTCCTGAAGTTCATGGACCACGGCGGCTTCGTCATGTGGCCACTGCTCGTGCTGAGCATCATCAGCGTGACCGTCACCGTGGAGCGCACGCTCTTCTGGATCAGGCTGCACGGCCGCCGCGGCATCCGTGAGTACGACGCCGTCGTCATGCGCCTGCGCAACGCCGACGAGGAGGGCGTGCGCAGCATGGACCGCGCGGGCGACAACCTCTACGCCGACGTGGCAGGCGGACTGCTCGACCAGGGGACCGACGATGCCCATGCGCTGGCGGTCGTCGAGGCGCAGCGGCCCCGGCTCGAGCGCTTCAGCATCCTCATGAGCACCATCATCACGGGCGCGCCCATGTTCGGCATCCTCGGAACCGTGCTGGGCATCATCGACAGTTTCGGCGTGCTGGGCAGCGAGGACAGCCTTGCCGATCCGCGCCTGGTGAGCAACGGCATCTCCGTCGCACTGATCGCCACCGCGAGCGGACTGGTCGTCGCGCTTGTCACGCTCTTCCCCTACATGGTGTTCAAGGCACAGTCCGATCGTGCGATGGGCCGACTCGAAGTGCTGATCGCCGCGGCCAAGACAGGCTTCCCGACGCGCCGTGCGCGGGGGGTGAAGCCGACCGAAGTTCCCTCGCAGGCCTTCAGCGCATGATCGGCATGCCCACCGTCAGAACTGTCCTGGGGGCAATGGCCGTCACCTGCTCGATGGGTTGTCCCGTCCGTGGGCACGATGCGGCTGCACGCCATCCGACGGCAGCGGACCAGCCTTGGACCGCATCCCGCGCCGAAGCGGACGGGAGGTTGGTGCTGGAGACGGCGACTCGAACCTTCACCCGAGATGGTGCCCCATCGATCACGCTCGTGGGCGTCGCGCACATCGGTACCGCTGACTACTACAAGGGATTGCAGGCGATCCTCGACGCGCACGACCTCGTGCTCTACGAGTCCGTGTATCCGACGGGGGCTGCGGCGCCGGGTGGCCATGATGCTGCTGCCCGGGTGGCCTCCACGCGGGCGAGCATGCTTTGGTTGCGTGACCTCATCGACGCCACCTGGCGCGCTGATGGCGCGGTTCCCACCATTGATCGTGTGGCGGAGTACGCAAGACAGGATGACTCCCGCTGCCCGGCGTGGATCAAGGCCGCGTCCGTCGATGCCTGGGGGCGACCGCTGACGATCATCGCGCTGGACAACGGGTTCTCGCTGGTTTCCTTGGGTGCCGACGGCCGCATCGGCGGCAGCGGCGAGGAGGCCGACCTGCGGCTCCTGCAGCGTTCGCGCCAACCCAAGCCGGATGGCGATGGCCTTCAGCGTGAGCTGGCCCGCATGCTGGCTCTTGAGTTCCAGCTCGACCGCATCGACTATGCGCAGCCGGGCTGGGTCGTGAGCGACATGACCTTCGGCCAGCTTGAAGAGGCCTTCAAGCGGCGCGGCGTGACCGGCGGCATGGTGCAGGGAAGCCTGCGCGGCGGCGGCCTCAGCGCTGATGCCATCGGTGCCGTCGTGGCGATCCTGAAGTTCATGGACGCGGCCTCGGGCGGCAGTGCGAGCGAAGCCGTGAAGGTGCTCATGGTGCAGGTCCTCGGCAGTTCCGTGGCGACCGACGGAGCCATGCTCGGCGAGGAGGGCAAGGTCATCCTCGATGATCGCAACGCGGTGGTCTGGGCGGATCTGGAGCAACGCCTTGGCAAGGCACCTCCGCAGCGCATCGCCATCTTCTACGGCGCGGCGCACATGGCGGACTTCGCTCGTCGACTCCATGGCATGGGCTACACCACCGGCGAAGCAACCTGGTCGATCACGCTCTCCGCCGATCCCCGTCGGGCCGGGGTCGATGAGGCCACGATGCGGGGATTGCGGAGTGCGATGGAGCAGGCGGGCCGCCGATCGGCCAAGTCGCCGAGGTCGGCGGGGGAACGGCAGGGTGCCCCATCGGATGCGCCAGCGGTGGATCCGGCTCCCGCTCTTGTCCCATGAGTTCGGGAGAGCTCCAGCTTCGTGTGCTCTCGGGCCTGCCAGCAGGCACCCCACCGCTCGTGCTCGATCCGCAGGCTGGGGCCGTGCTTGGGCGCGGCGGCGATTGCTCGCTGGTCATCGATCATCCCGCGGTCAGTCGGCGCCATGCGCGCATCGAGGCGGTGGCCGGCACCTGGACGGTGCGTGACCTCAGCAGCCGTCACGGCACGAAGGTCGATGGTGCGGTGCTTGCGCCCAATGAGCCGGTGCACTTGCGACCGGGTTCGCGCATTGATCTCGGCCCCGTGGCGTTGCGCGTGGAGCGACAGGGTGCATCGTCGGCACCGTCGATCAGCTCGACCCTTCACGATGGTGCAAGCCAGGCGCGTGCACGCATCGTGCATGGCGGCGGCGCCATGGCGGCCCGGCGGCTCGATGCGCTCATCGCGATCGTGGGCATGCTGCAGCGTGCGGGCACCGAGGATGCCGTGGTTGCGGCGGTGCTGCCTGAACTCGTCAAGGCCACCGGTTTCGCCCGGTGCGTCCTCGTCCGGGGCCTCGATGGCTCGGGCAGGGTCGATGTGCGCGCAGCCCATCCGGAGGGGTCGGCGGCGAGACCGCTCAGTCGCACGCTCCTCAACGCTGCCGCCGGCGGCCAGACGGTCGAACTCGCTGAGCAGCCGGACCTTGCCGGTGCGGCGAGCCTGATCATGGCCGAGGTCGTTGGTGCCGTCTGCGCACCGGTGGTCATTGATGGCGTCGTGGAGTCGTTCCTCTACCTCGATGCATCGGGTGACCAGACTCCGGCATCCGATGCCGGGCCGTTCTGCCGCGCCATTGCGGAGATCGTCTCGATGTGCGTCTCGAACCTCCGGCGCGAGGCAGCCGAGGCGGAGCGTCGGGCGCTGGTGGAGGATCTCGGTGCGGCTCGGAGCGCGCAGGAACGCCTGATGCCCGCGGTCGAGGGTGAACTCGGCGGATTCCGCTATCGGCTTGCCAGCGTGCCGGGTCGGTTCGTCGCCGGCGACATCGTTGGGATGCACGGTTCCGAAGAGCGTCTCATGGCCTATCTCGGCGATGTCAGCGGCAAGGGGGCCGGTGCGGCCATGCTCATGAGTGCGATCCAGGCGCACATGGCGGCGCAACTCTCCTGCGGTCGCGCGCTGCAGGAGTCAGTGAACGGGTTGGGGGAGTTCGTCAGCCTCCATGCCGGCGCCGGACGATTCGCCACCATGTTCTTCGCGTCCTTCGATGCGATCTCCGGCAGTGTGACCGTGATCGATGCTGGACATGGTTACGCGGTGTTCGTCGATCCGGTCCACGGTCCGCGGGCGGTGACCTGTGAGGGTGGGCCTCCGATCGGTGCCGTGGCAGGTTGGTCCTACGACCGCAGCGATGTGGCGTGGCCCATCGGTGCTCGGCTCGTCGTCTTCTCAGACGGCGTGGCCGAGCAACTCGATGGCGATGGACAGCAACTCGGCCTCGACCGGATCGTCGAGGTCCTCTCGCGCAGCGAGACGGTCGAAGGTGATGTGTCGGGAATCCTGACCACGCTCGAAGCCCACGCAGGCGGCACCCAGTACGCCGATGACGTGACGGTGATCAGCATCGAGCGCATGCGCTGAGCCAGACCGTCGGGCAACGCGCGCCGCGGAAGACCCTGTCGATCGCGCCGTGCTGTGGCGCAAGCATGGTCACTTCAATCGCCGTGCGCCCAGTTGGGGGTTGTCGCCCCGTTGACCCAGCGGCGCATGTCCATCAGTTCGCGCAGGGTGACGAGTCCGGTGCTGCCGTCGGCGTTGGAGATCGTCGCGTTGGCGCCGAAGCGCAGCAGGGGTGCCGCCTCCTGAACGAAGATCTCGAGTCCGCCCGCCTGCATCGGCGCGGGAGCTGGTGCTGCTGCAAGCATCGCCGAAAGCGCGTCCTGCTCGCCGAACATGGACAGGTCGATGCCTTGCAGATTCCCTCCACCGATGCGCCAGATCTCCGTGGTGCCCAGGTGCGGCGGCACCGACCACGCAGCGCCGGGGTAACTGTCGTGGTCTTCGATGTAGATCCCCGCAGGTCGAAGTGCCGAGCTTGAGAAGACGATCATCTCGCTGCTGCGGGCGATCTGCCCGATCGATCGAGCGACGATCTTGCCGCGAACATTGACTCCGTTCTCTTGATAGATCGAATCCCGGAAGCGATAGGCCGGGATCCCGATGGTCGAGGGGAGCGTCCACCATCCACCGAGGTAGTAGGCGTTGTAACCAAAGCCCGGTTGCAGGGCGAGCCCAGCACCATTCGCTCCAGTGATCGTCGCGAACTCCGCCGGCAGCGCGGGCTCGTACTCCATGTCGTTGTAATAGAGCGACTCATCAAGGTTGGTCTCGGCCGTGTCGCGATAGCCCAGGAACGGGTCGTACTCGTAGCCGAGAAAGGCCGCCAGCCGCCAGCCGTAGGTCTGGGCGAGCTCCGGGGAGAGCTGGTTGCCGTTCTGGTTCTGGTACTTGACCTTCCACGCGGTCTGCACCTCAGGGCTCAGGTACCCGGGCAGGCACTGATCGCCGTTGTTGTTGCCGTACTGCTGCCACGCCATGATGAGCTGGCGGGCCCGCGACTGGTCCTTCGACGCCTTGGCGGTCTCGATGGCCTTCTGGATGCCCACCGTGAGCAGGCTGATCAGGATGCCGATGATCGAGATGACGACGAGGATCTCGACGATCGTGAAGGCGGGACCGGTGGTGCGTCGCTTCATGCCTGCAGCCTACGCCAAACGCCAGCCACCGCCATCCGAGAAGTCGCAAATCCGCAACGCACGACCATCCCACGGGTCAGGTCGATGTCCGGATCACCTGCCGCGGATGCGAAGAACGGTCAGGACCGCGACGCAGGCAGGACGCTCACGCCCGACGGGATGCCGGCCGATCAGCCCGTCCGACCCACCGAGACCTGCGCGACCTGTCCCGCAGCGATCTTGGCGGCACCGCTGCCGAGTTCGCCGATCGGATCCGGCGGCTTGATCTCGACGAGCTTCTCGCCCAGGCGCGCCTCGCCCGCCTTGACCTTGGCTTCGAACGCCTTGCACTCCTGCAGCAGGCGAGGAAGGATCTCCTCCTCGGTCACATTGGCGACCTTCTGGCCCTGCACATAGATGATCCCTCGCCGGTCACCGGCGAACACCGCCACATCCGCACCCTCGGCCTCGCCCGGGCCGTTCACGATGCAGCCCATGACAGCGACCTTCACGGGCAGCTCGAGCTCGGGCATCAGCACCTTCTCCACTTCCTTCACCAGCGTGAAGAGATCGACCTGGATGCGGCCGCAGGTCGGGCACGCGATCAGTTCGACGCCCTTGCGCTCACGCATCCCGAGGCAGCAGAGCATCTCGATGGCGTCCTTGACTTCGTCGATGTGATCGCTCGCGTACGAGATGCGCACCGTGTCGCCGATGCCGTTGGCCAGAAGCGTGCTGAGCGCAGCAATCGAGCGGATGCAACCGGAATCGCGTGTGCCGGCGTGCGTCACGCCCAGGTGCAGCGGGTAGTCGAAGCGCTTGGAGATCTCGGTGTAGATGTCGATCACGAGCGCGGCATCCATGCTCTTGGCGCTGATGCACACATCATGGAAGTCGCGCTCGGCGAAGATGTCGAGGTACTCCTCGAGCTTGGCGATCATGAGCGCCAGCAGGTGGCCGGACTTGTGGCCGGCGAAGAACTTGCCGAGTTCCTCGGCGCGACGAGCCTTGTCGCGGCGTTCGATGATCGAGCCCTCGTTGACGCCGATCCGGATCGGGATGCCTCGCTCCTTGCAGGCATCGATCACCTTGTTGACCTGGTCGCGGTCGCTGATGTTGCCGGGGTTGAGGCGGATCTTGTGGACCCCGGCCTCGACGGCCTCGAGTGCGCGCTGGTAGTGGAAATGCACATCCGCCACGACCGGCACGCTCACCTGGCGCATGATCTCCTTGAGCGCCTCGGTGTCCTTGCGCTCGGGCACCGCCACCCGCACGATGTCGGCGCCCGCCTTGGCATACCGGTTGATCTCGGCGACGCAGGCGTCGATGTCGTGCGTATAGCCCGCATTCATGGTCTGCACGATGACGGGGGCACCGCCGCCGATGCGGAGGCGCCCGACGCGGTCGTCACCGACGATGACCTGACGGGTGAGCTTGCGCGGTGTCATGGGCCGGAGAGTGTAGCCCCACACGGCGGCCCGGTTCCATAACCGCTATCTTCGCTTGCCTCAGGAGACCCAGCATGACCACCCCAGCGAACGGCTCGGCCAACGGACGGCTCTCGATCATGATGTTCCTGCAATACGCCATCTGGGGTGCATGGCTGCCGCTGCTCTGGCCGTACCTCTCCAACCACCTGAAGTTCTCCGGTGCCGACATCGGCAACGCGTTCGCCCTCGGGGCGCTCGGTGCGATCTTCGCACCATGGATTGCCGGCCAGATCGCCGACCGGTACTTCAACACCGAGAAGTTCCTGGGCCTGGCGCACATCGTCGGCGGCGTGCTGGTGTGGATGCTTGCCTCGATCGAGACCGTGGACCAGTTCCTCTGGTTCAGCTTCTTCTACAGCGTCGTCTACGCGCCCACGCTGCCGCTGACGAACTCGCTCGCGCTGAGCCACTGCGACCGGGATCGCGATTTCGGCAAGGTTCGCCTCTGGGGCACCGTCGGATGGATCGTGGTCGGCATCGCCATCGGCCAATGGCTGCTGCGCATGCATACTCCGGGTGCCGAGGCGATCGCCGGGCTCGACGCCGCCGCCGCCAAGGCCACGACCGATGCCGCGCACTACGCGGGCATGGCGGATGCGTTCAGACTCTCCGGCATCCTTGGGGTGGCGATGGGGCTCTACTGCCTGCTCGTCCTTCCCAGCACCCCGCCGCAGCCGGGCCTGCAGAAAAGTGCCATCCGCGAGGCGATCCAGCAGGTTCGTCTGGCGCCGCTCGTCACCCTGTTCATGCTCGCGGTCCCCGTGAGCTGCATCCACCAGTTCTACTTCGTGCACACCAGCGGTTTCGTCGGCGGCTTGCAGGGTGATGCCGAGGATGGCTTCAGCACGATCGTGAACTCGATCTTCGGCGTCGGTGGCGGCGGCCTCATGACGATCGGCCAGATGAGCGAGATCGTCGTGCTCGCCTTCATCCCGGCCCTCGCGGCGACTTACAGCCGCAAGACGCTCCTGTCGATCGGTCTGGCGTCGTACGCCGTGCGCATGTTCCTGTTTGCGTACGGTCCGGGCATGGCCGAAGGTGCCGGCATGAGCCCGATGGCCTTCGTGATCCCCGGGATCGCGCTGCACGGCCTCTGCTTTGGCTGCTTCATCTTCGTCGCCTTCATGATCGTCGACGAGGAAACCAGCGGCGATGTCCGGGCCAGTGCGCAGAGTCTCTTCAACCTCGTCATCATCGGGATCGGCATCATCGTCGGCAGCAAGATCGCCAGCGCGGTCTCGGACATCACCAAGGTCAACGGCGTGCAGGACTACAAGGCCATGTTCACGGTGCCCATGTGGGCCGCGCTCTTCTGCCTGATGATGCTCTTGATGTTCTATCTGCCCAAGAGCCCGCGCCAGGGAACCGCGGCGAACTGACCGCGAGCGCGGGGCGATCTCGTGTCGCGCGCGTCCGCGCAGCAAGGACCCCAGGGGGAGGACGAGCGCGAGTGAGCGTTGTGGACGCGTGCCGAGGCGGCCGGAGGGCGCGTGCTTACCCGGTCCAGGCCGGCAGCGTGGCGACGCCGCCATCCATGGCGAGTGCCGACAGTGGCGTTCCCTCGGGGACTGGGGTCACGCCATCGCGACGCGTCAGCGAGAGCTTGGTCTGGCCACGCATGTGCTCCTCGAGCGCGATCTCGAGCGCCTTGCGCTTCTCATCGGGCAGCTTCGCGAAGGCTTCGCGGCCACGGCACTTGGGGAAGTTGCTGCAGCCCAGCCACGGACCACGCTTGCCATCACGCAGGTTCATGACGGCGCCGCACTTGGGGCAGGGGATGTCGGTCACAACAGGAGGTGGCGAGGGGAACTTCAGTCCACCCTTGCGATCGAGGTTCAGGATGAAGGGCGGCGGCTCGGTCGGAAGCTCGGCTGCCTTCTTGCCCTTGCGCTTGACCGGTCGCGGCTTGTCCTCGACCAGGAAGTCGCCAAACCGCCCCGTGCGCTTGACCATGGGTACGCCCGCCGGAGAGAGCAGGTCGAGTTGCTCGGCCAAGATCGGTTCGCCTCGGCGATTGCAGGGTGAGGCGAACGAGCACGCTGGCACCAGCTTCGGCGGTCTCCGCTTGGCCTTCGACGAGGCCTTCTTCGCTGGCTTGGCGGCCGCGGCGGGGTCTCGGATCCTCTCGTTGTAGCCGCTGCAGGAGAGGAACTCACCCGTGCGGCCAAGGCGGTACTCGAGCCGACGACTGCACACCGGGCAGGCATACGGCGAAGGGCGCGTTGCGGCCTTCACATGGTCGGCCTTCGCTGCGGTCCTCAGGAGCGGCTTGAGCTCATCGTGGAAGCGGTGGAGGAGGTCCGTCCAGTGTTCGTTCCCCTGCGCCACCTCGTCGAGTTCGCGCTCGATGCCCCGGGTGTAGCCGAGTTCGATGAACTGGTCCTTGAAGCCTGCCTTCAGGAACTCGGTGACCGCCTCGCCGAGCGCCGTCGCGTAGAAGCGCCGGTCCTGCTGCTCCACATAGCCGCGATCCTCGATCGTGTTGATCGTGCTGGCGTAGGTCGAAGGCCGGCCGATGCCTTCCTCTTCGAGCTTCTTGACGAGCGTCGCTTCCGAATAGCGCGGCGGCAGCGCCTGGAAGCGCTGGCGTGGCTCGATGTCGAACGGGGCAAGCATCGCGCCCTTCTCGAAGGGCGGCAGGACCTGATCGCCGTCGTCCTTCGGCAGTCCGTTGATCCTGTAGAAGCCGTCGAAGCGAAGGACGCGTCCGTTGGCCTTGAAGACCGCACCGGTGTCGCGGTCGGATCGGCGCATGCGCACCGCCGTCGAGTCCCACTCGGCATCGGTCGATTGGCATGCGACGAAGCACGACCAGATCAGCCGGTAGAGCTTGAGCTGCTCGTCAGTCAGCGCGCCCGCGATGCGATCGGGCTCCCGGAAGGCATCGGTCGGACGGATCGCCTCGTGGGCCTCCTGCGCCCCCTCGTTGCTGCTGGCATAGAAGCGCGGTGTATCGGGGACATAGCGATCACCATGACGATCCTTGAGGTATCGGCGGGCCATGTCGATCGCTTCGCGCGACAGATGCGTCGAGTCGGTACGCATGTAGGTGATCAGGCCGACGCGGCCCTCGCCGGGAAGATCGATGCCCTCATAGAGTTGCTGGGCAACGCGCATGGTGCGATCGGTCGACATGCCCAGTCGGCCACTCGCTGCTTGTTGCAGGGTGCTGGTGATGAAGGGTGGGTATGGCTTGGAGCGCGTGCGGGTGACATCGATCGACTCGACGCGGTAGCGCGCTGCCGGATCGGGCTGACCCACGATGCGAACGAGCTTCTGGGCGCGTCCCTTGGCCGCGTCCTCGCTGGAGCGGTCGATGCGCAGATCGATCAAGCCGGCGGCCTCGGCCGCCGCGCGGGCATCGGGCGCAAGATCGGCATCGCTCGTGTTCGGGGCTTCGATGCGCAGCGGCTTGCCACCGACCTCGATGAGCTCGCACGACAGCGCCGTGTGCTCCGCGAGCCATGCCATGCGGTCACGGACGAGCGGCGCACGGCCGCGTTCATCCCGGCGAGCCAGGAAGGTGGCCCATTCACCGTGCAGGCCGACGGCCGACTCGACCTCGAAGGTCATGCAGGCTGAAAGTTCCCACGATTCACTCGGGGTGAAGGCCCGGATCTCCTGTTCACGCTCGACCACGATGCGGGTGGCCACGCTCTGGACCCGGCCGGCACTCAGGCCGCCGGCGACCTTCTTCCAGAGGATCGGCGAGACCTGGTATCCCACGATGCGGTCGACGATGCGACGCGCCTGCTGCGCATCGACGCGATCCATGTTGATCGCGCGTGGAGACTGGAAGGCGCGCTGCACCTCGCTCCTGGTGATGGCATCGAAGACGACACGCTTGGCTTGGGCAGGCTCGACGCCGAGCACCTGCGTGAGGTGCCACGCGATGGCCTCGCCCTCGCGGTCCAGGTCGGTGGCGAACCAGACTTCGGTGGCACTCTTGGCCAGCCGCCGCAGTTCCGACACGGTGCGGGTCTTGTCGTCATCGATCTCGTAGGTGGGGGCGAAGTCATGGTCGAGATCGACCCCGGGTACGGGCTGCTTCTCGCCCTTGGGTGGCTTCTTGGGCAGGTCGCGGATGTGGCCGATGGACGCCTTCACCACGAAGCCGGGACCGAGGTACTTCTCGATGGTCTTGGCCTTCGCGGGGCTCTCGACGATCACCAGCTGGTACGCGCCCTTGGGGGTCGGCGTGGGCCCGGCATCCCGGCGGCGGGAACCGGTGCGCTTCGATGAGGAGGTGCGTGCTCTGGCCATCGTTGGGGGCGGAGTGATACGGAGAACATGAAGGCGGTGTCAACGACCAACGGCTCGGGGAGTGACCGTGTTGCAGGGGCCGTCGGCCATTTGCGCCCTGTTTCTCCAGCGTTTCACGCGAAAGATATTTTTGCGATCTCGGCCATGCGCTCCTCCGTGAGCCCATCGCCGGCATCGATCCAGGTCGATCCGGGCGTGTCCACGAAGCGTTTCAGCCAGGTCCGTTGCTGCTTTGCCAGCTGGCGCGTGGCGATCTTGATGGCCTCGAAGGCATCGTCCTCGCTCGATGCTCCACGCAGGTGCGCGAGGAGTTCTCGGTATCCCACGGCCGTGGCGGCCTGCGCACCGAACCCCCCGGAGGCGACCAGCGAGCGGACCTCGTCGACCAGGCCCATCGCTCGCATGCTGCGCACCCGGGCATTGATGCGGCGGTTGTTGGCCTCGACGCCCATGGTCAGGCCGATGAGCGACCACCCCGCCGGCAGGGCGGTCGGTCGATCACGCCACTGTGCCTGCAGCACGCTGATGGGCGTACCGGTCGCCCGCTGGACCTCGATCGCGCGGATCGTGCGGCGACGATCGTTGCGATGAATCCGCCCTGCAGCGACGGGATCGATGCGCATGAGTTCGTTGCGCAGGGCATCGAGATCCCACGAGGCGAGTTCCTCACGCAGCGCAGGATCGGCCGGAGGACCGTCAAACAGGCCCTCCAGCAGTGCCTTCACATAGAGATTCGTGCCACCGACCACGATGGCCACGCCGCGCTGGGCGTGGAGCCCGGTGAGCGCATCCTTGGCGTGCTCGATCCAGTCCTCGACCGTGAATCCGTCGTGCGAGGGATCGACGAGGTCCAGCCCATGGTGGACCACCTCGGCCCGCTCGGCGGCGGTCGGCTTGGCCGTGCCGATGTCCATGCCACGGTAGACCTGCATGCTGTCGGCGCTGATGAGTTGGGCGCTCGAGCCGGCGGCGCGGGCCAGCGCGAGCGCCAGCGCGCTCTTGCCGCTGGCAGTCGGACCCATCACCACGATGACGCGGCCTTCAGCCATTCGCGGACGGTACCTTCTGTTGCCCGGAGCCAAGCCAATGCCAAAGAAGACCATCCGTGACCTTGATGTGACCGGCAAGCGCGTGTTCATCCGCGCCGACTTCAATGTGCCCATGGACGACGATGGACACATCACCGACGACCGCCGCGTGCGACTGACCGTGCCCACCATCCTGAGCGTGCTCGATCGAGGCGGTTCGGTCGTGGTGGCCAGTCACCTCGGTCGTCCGGATGGCACGGGGTTTGAGGCATCGGACAGTGCACGCCCCGTGCGCGACCTGCTCGACCGGCTGCTCGCTGGGCACATGGATGGCCCGGTCCAGATGGCGGGCTTGCTCCCGACCTCGCCCGAGTCGGCCGCCGCCGCCGCTGCGCTCAAGCCTCGGCAGGTCCTGCTGCTGGAGAACCTACGGTTCGAGAAGGGCGAGAAGAAGGGCGACCCTGCGTTTGCTGCCAAGCTCGCGGCGTATGCGGATGCCTATGTCAACGATGCCTTCGGTTGCTCCCATCGCACCGATGCCAGCATGGATGCATTGCCCCGCGCCATGGCCCCCAAGCCGTGCGTGGCGGGCCTCCTCCTTGAGCGGGAGTTGAACTACCTGCAGGGTGTCCTCGAGCATCCGAAGCGGCCGTTCGTCGCGATCATCGGGGGCGCCAAGGTGAGCGACAAGATCGCTGCGCTCACCAACCTGTGCGGGCGCGTCGACACGATCCTGGTTGGTGGAGCGATGGCCTACACATTCCTGCTCGCGCAAGGGGTCGGTGTCGGCCGAAGCCTGGTCCAACAGGACATGGTCGGGCAAGCACGAACCATCCTTGGCCTGGCGAAGGAGCGTGGCACCGCGTTGCTCCTGCCGATCGATCATGTCTGTGGCGCGGAACTCAAGGCAGGCACCGCGACCAAGGTCGTCACGGGCGCGATCCCCGAGGACCTCATGGGCCTGGACATCGGTCCCGCGACGCTCGCGTCATACGCTGCTGCGGTGCGGTCTGCCAAGACCATCGTCTGGAATGGTCCCATGGGTGCCTTCGAGACCGAGCCGTTCAACACGGGCACCTTCGGGCTGGCGAACGCGGTCGCGCAAGCCACGAAGAACGGCTGCACATCGGTGGCGGGGGGTGGCGACACCGCCAGTGCCGTGGATCAGGCGGGGCTGGCCGACGCATTCACCCACATCTCGACCGGTGGGGGGGCCAGCCTCGAGATGCTCGAAGGAAAGCCATTTGCTTGCCTCGCTGCACTTCAGGATGCCTGACTTCGCCCGACTCCGGTCTATACTCAACGCAAAGGATCTGTCGCCATGCTGACCCACACGATTGCCGCGTTCACCTGTGTCGCAACCTTGTTCGCTGCTGCACAGGAACCCGAGAAGCTCACGGTCGGCTCGGCCATGCCCAGTCTCGACAACATCGAGATGATGCAGGGCTCCATGGCCAACCTCACCGACGCCAAGGTCACCGTCGTCGAGTTCTGGGCCACCTGGTGCGGTCCGTGCGTGAAGGCGATCCCCCACATCAACGAGGTCGCCAAGGCCAACGCCTGGCGTGGTCTTCGGGTGCTCGGGGTCAGCATCGATTCCACCGAGGACAAGGGCAAGGTCGACCCGTTCATCAAGAAGATGGGCTCGCGCATGACCTACAACGTGGGCTGGGCGGGTGACGGCGTCAGCCGGAGGTGGATGGAGGCTTCCGGCCAGAAGGGCATCCCGACTGCATTCGTCTGCACCAACGGGAAGGTCGCGTGGATCGGCCACCCGACGGACGACGGCTTCGAATCCGCCGTCCGCAAGTGCCTGTCCGGGCGTTTCGACCCTGAGCTGTCGCCCAAGGGCGAGCAATATCTCGAGGCCGCCCGCAACGCCGCCAAGAAGAAGAACTGGCGCGAAGCATCCAGGCACATCGACGATTGCATCGCGCTGAAGCCCGAGATCTTCGTCGATGCGATGGAAGCCAAGTACCGAATGCTCGCCGACCAGCAGATGGATGCCGCTGCCGCGAAGGCTTGGGCTTCCGAAGCCGCCGGCAAGCTCTCCTCGAGCCCGGTCGCGCTCGCGGAGTTCGCTGTGTTCATCGCGCAGGATCCTCGCCTGCAGCAGCACGATCTCGAGTCCGCCCAAGTGATGATCGATGGTGCGATGGCCTCGGGTGGTACCAAGACCGATGTGCTCGTGTCCGCTGCACGCGTGGCCGCCGCTGCCGGCAAGTTCGAGGTTGCGGTGGACCTGCAGAACAAGGCGTGGCGCCAGGCCTCGCCCGAGCAGAAACCGTTCTTGAAGACCGACCTCGATGCGTACAAGCAGTCGCAGGCCAAGGGCGCGTCGGCCAAGGTTGGCCAGTGAGCCCCGGCCGGCTCGCGTTCCCCTCCGGGGTCGCGGTCGGAGCCTCGATCCTCAGTGCTGACTTCGCCGAGCTGGGCAAGGAGATCGCCGCTGCGCTCGGTGCAGGTGCTGGGTTCGTCCATGTCGATGTGATGGACGGCCACTTCGTGCCAAACCTGTCCATGGGGCCCGCGGTCTGCGCTGCGGTCCGACGTGCGGCGCCACGGGCACCCGTTGATGTGCACCTCATGGTGCAGCGCCCGCTCTCGTTCATCGAGCCCTTCGCCAAGGCCGGTGCCGATTGGTGCACGGTCCATGTGGAGGCCCGGGACGACCCGCGCGAGTGCGCCGAGCGCTCGCGATCGCTGGGCATGAAGGCCGGGCTGGCCTTCAATCCCGCAACACCCGTCGAGCATGCGCTCGATGCCGGCTTGCTCGAGGCAGCCGACTTCATCCTGATCATGAGTGTCCATCCGGGATACAGCGGCCAGGCGTTCATTCCCGAGGTGCTCGACAAGGTCAGGCTGCTGCGCCGGGCGGGCTGGCAGGGGCCGATCGAGATCGATGGCGGCGTCTCACCCCTGAACGCCGATGCATGTCGTGCGGCCGGCTGCACGCTGCTGGTCTCCGCGAGCGCGATCTTCGGCAGCAACGACTACGCCACCGCCATCGGTGCCATGCTGGACTGAGCGGTCGTCGCAACCGGGAGACGGTCGGTCCACGCTAGAATCCGGGCCACACGGAGGTCATCGTGGCAGAGCAGTCGACATCCGCATCGCGTGAACGCACCTGGGAGGAAGAGGGTCTTGGCGACAAGCGCGCCGTGCCCGAGGGCCTCTGGACCCAGTGCGATGGCTGCGGCGAGACGCTCTTCCGCAAGGCACTCGAGGCGAACCTGATGGTCTGCCCCAAGTGCGATCTGCACATGCGCATCTCCGGCAGCCAGCGCGTCGCGCAACTGCTCGACGAAGGCAGTTTCGAGCCCATGGATGCCGACCTCACGGCAAACGACCCGCTGGGGTTCGTTGACATGAAGCCCTACCCGGACCGCATCAAGGCGGCGCAGCACTCAAGCGGCCAGCCGGAGGGCCTGATCTCGGGAACCGGCTTCGTGAAGGGCCGCAAGGTCGTGGTCTGCGTCATGGACTTCTCGTTCCTCGCGGGCAGCATGGGCAGTGTGGTCGGCGAGAAGATCACCCGAGCCACGCTTCACGCGCTCGAGCACGGTCTGCCGCTGATCATCGTGTCATGTTCTGGTGGCGCGCGCATGCAGGAGTCCGGCCTCTCGCTCATGCAGATGGCCAAGACGAGCGCCGCACTCGCCCGCCTCGACGAGGCCGGTGGGCTCTTCATCAGCGTGTTGACCGATCCGACCACCGGGGGCGTGACCGCGAGCTTTGCCATGCTCGGCGATGTCATCATCGCCGAGCCCAAGGCGCTCATCGGCTTTGCAGGCCCGCGCGTGATCAAGCAGACGATCCGTCAGGACCTGCCCGACGGCTTCCAGACCTCGGAATTCCTCCTGAACGCCGGCTTCATCGACCGGATCGTGCATCGCAGCACGCTCCGCAGCGAGATCGCCCGCCTCATCGACTTTGCCGGCTGATGCGCACGCTGCGCACGCCAAGGCTGGAACTCCGCGCATGAGCACCCCACGTCCGATGGTTGCCGTGGCATGCTGGTCGCTCGCAGCCGGGCTCCTCTTCGCCTTGCCCTTCTCCCAGATGGGATGGTGGTGGTCCATCCCCGCGCTGGCCTGCCACGCTCATGCAGCCACCGGATCCATGCGGTGGTGGAAGAGACTGGTGGCCGGCTGGATCGGCTGGCTGCCATGCTGGATCATCCTCGAGGGCTGGCTGCACCAAGTCACCACCGTCGGCTGCGTCGTGCTCATCGCGTACATGGCCATGTGGTCGGCACTCGTGCCCGTCCTGGCCGCCCGGCTGCGCACCAGCCTTGGCGAACGCCTGACTTGGCTTGGCTTCCCGCTTGCCCTCGTTGGCATCGAGTGGGCCAGATCACGGCCGATCTGGGATGGCTACGCCTGGTTCCAGTCAGGCCATGCGTGGATCGATGCCACGCTCCCGGCACAATCGGCCGACCTTCTCGGCGTAGGCCTCATCAGCCTCATGCTGGCCATCGTTGGGGAGACCATCGTCCGCGGGTGCGCAGGTCGGGGCGCCAACGGTGCTCCGGTTGCCGGTTTCTGGCGGATGCCGGCCGCGATCTCCATTGCGCTCGTCAGCCTGACGACGGTGTGGGGCGCCTATCGCGTCGCCACCACGCCTGATGCATCCCGGGTGCGCATCGCGGCCGTCCAGACCGATGTCCTGACGAGCAACAAGATCCGCTGGACTCCTGAGCAGCAGGTCAAGGACATGCAGCAGGCGCTGGACCTCTCGGCGCAGGCCGTCCTGGCACTTCGATCGAAGGCCTCATCGGCCACCGAGCCGCCCACGCTGCTCGTTTGGCCGGAGACTTCGGTGCCGGGCTTCGGACTCGATCCAGAGACCGTGGCGACCGTGGCGCGTGCCCAGGCATGGCCCGGCGACCGGTTCGTCGAGCCGGTCCTCGAACTCAGTCGGGTGGCAGGGCCGATCCTCGTGGGGAGCCCGGCGTTCGATGGGCTTCGCGAGGATGGAACCCGCTGGGGTTGGGATCGTCAATTCAACGCCGCGTACATGGTCGACGATGGCGCCGTGAAGGACCGCTACGACAAGGCCTACCTCACGCCGTTCGGCGAACGCATGCCCTACATCAGCGCCTGGGACTGGCTTGAGGATCGGTTGCTCGCGCTGGGGGCCGCCGGCATGAGCTTCGACATGCAGGCCGGTGATCGGCCCCGGAACATGGCATGGCCGGGGACCGATCTCCGCATCGCGACGCCCATCTGTTTCGAGGACACGGTCTCCCATGTGGTCCGGCGCATGGTGCGCGATCCGGTTCCGGCAGCGTGCATCGTCAATCTCTCCAACGATGGCTGGTTCGGCACGAGCGATGCGGGACGACGGCATCACGAGATGATGGCGCGCTGGCGATGCATCGAGTGCAGGATGCCCATGGTCCGTGTCGCGAACACCGGCGAGTCGTCGTGGATCGACTCCTGCGGCCGCGTGATCGATCGGCTGGCACCGCAGTCCGCGGGCATGCTCGTCGCGACGCCAACGCTCGATGGACGCAGCACGCTCGTCATGACGGTGGGGGATATCCTCCCGGCCATGAGCCTCGTCCTGATGTGCGTGCTTGCCGCTCCTGTGGAGCGTCGCTGGGTTGGACTGGCGGCGTCCATGATGCTCATCGCCTTGGCTGGTTGCAGCAGCGGCGCCGAGGAGTCGAGCGCCGTCTCCGGCACCTGGAGCACCCGATCGCTCAGCGTCACGCCGGATCCGACCATGCCCAGCACGGTGCACGCGGCACAGCCGGCCTTCACCGCCCCGGAGGGCACGAGCATTCGTGATGCGGCGCTCGTGATCCTCACCTCCGCGTGTGCCGCTGACTACCCACAGTTCCGTTCCAACGCGGTCGAGGCGCTGACCCTTGATCCAGCCACGCTGAAGAAGCAGGTCGGTGCGCTCCTGGCCGACCCGAATCCCGCGGTGCGCTTTTCCGCGTGCATGTCGGTGGGCCGAGCGCGCCTGGCCCTGTTCGCGCCGGCCGTCAAGCCACTGCTGCAGGACAACAACCTTGCCGTCCGCGCCGGTGCGATCTTCGCGCTGCAGCGGCTCGGCCAGCAACCCGACCAATCCCCACTCGCCGGCATGTCGGGCGCGAAGGACCTGACGATCCGCGGCATCGCCATCTTCGTTCTTGGGGAACTCGGCAATCCGAGTGCGATCCAGGTCCTTCGAGACGCCTTGCAGCGACCCACCGACGACTCCAATCCAATGCGCGCGCGCATCGTCGACCTCCAGACGGCCGAGGCGCTCGCCAAGCTCGGCGACCGATCGCAACTTGATCCCGTGCGTGCCGCCTTGCTGGCGCCCGGTGAGCAGGCGGAACTGTCGTGCTTGGGGGCGCAGATCCTTGGCAATGTGAAGGACCAGTCATCCGAGGCGATGCTCCTTGGCATCGTTGCCGCGCGCGGTCGAACCGAGCGCCCGGCCGAAGTGCGACTCCTGGCCGGGGAGGCCGCGATCAAGATGGGTTCGGCACGAACCCCCGAGATCCTGGCCATGGCCCGCATGCTCCTGACCAGCCGCATGCCGATGGTCCGAGCGCAGGCCGCAGCCACCCTGGGGACCGGGGGGCTGCCCTCCGATGCGGCATCGATCGCTCCCTTGCTGCGCGATCCCAACGCGCTTGTCCAGCTCGCTGCGGCACAGGCGATCCTGCGCTGCACGCCCCAAGATTCGACTTCTGGTGGGCTCGCGACCGATTGACACGAAGCCGTGCGGTGGCGTACCCTCACCGGGTTCCGCGGCAGCCAAGTTGCCCCGTTCGCCCCACGCACCCCAGAGACGCCCCCGTGCACATCCTTTCCAAAGTGTTCGTCGTCCTCGTCGCGCTGCTCTCGGTGGCTCTGGTGCCGCTGGTCGTGACCCAGAGTGCCAACCAGGCCACCTACAAGGGCGAGGCTGAGTCAGCCAAGTCGGAGTTGGCTTCGGTGAATGCCTCGCTGCAGACCGCGCAGAGCGCAGCGGCGCGCCTGGAGACCGACCTCCAAGTCCGGATCAAGGAGCTCGAGGGCGAGCGTTCGGCGATGCAGTCCGAACTCGCAGACAAGGTTGCCCGCGTCCGAACGCTCGAGACCGAAATCGCCAACTCCCAAGTCGCCCAGGCCAGGTTCCAGGCTGGATTGGACCTCCTTTCATCAAGCGACAAGGAGAAGGTCGAGCTGGTCAAGAAGCTCACCGACCAGCTCACGGATGCCCGGTCCAAGGAAGTCCAGGCTCGCAGTGAACTGGCGGCAGCCGAGGGCGAGCTCGCCTCGCTGACCAGCAAGTACGAGAATGCCGTCCAGGCCCGCCGCGACCTTGAGGAAGAGGTCCAGAAGCTGATGGAACTCAAGAGCCAAGCCGATGTCCGCGCCGCCTCGCCAGCCGCCCAAGCCGGTCCGGCTGCCGCCTTGGGTGCCGCCGGAGAGGCCGAGCGCGTTGTCGCCGACCGCAACCTCGTGGCCCGCATCATCGATGTTCGTCGGACCGAAGAGGCCATTTATGCCGAAATCGACGCTGGGTCGTCCAGCGGCGTCCGCCAAGGCTGGACCCTGATGATCGGCGACGGCGCGACCTTCGTGGGCAATCTGCGCATCATCCGGGTCGATGTGAACCGGGCCGTGGGCATCGTCGAGCTCGAGGATGCCTCAGGCCGAGGTGAGGTCCGCGCCGGTCAGCGCGCCGTGGCGCGCAAGGGGGAGTGAAGCCATGGCGAACCCCAAGGCAACCCGACCAGCCGGCTTGAACATCTACACCGTCCTGATGGCGACCGCGGTGCTTGCATTGCTTGCAGGGGTCGTTATCATCGCGATGCGCAATCAGGAGACCTCAGGCTCGTTCATGCTCGGGCTCTGACCGCCACGGCTGGCGGTAGCGAAAGCGCAGCACCGGTGCACGACAGCGTGCATCGCATTCAAGGAGGAAGTCATGCTGCTCGAAAAGTTCCTAGGCCTGTTCAGCGTCGATATGGGGATCGACCTCGGTACCTGCAACACGCTCGTCTGCGTGAAGGGCCAGGGAATCGTCCTGAATGAACCCTCCGTCGTGGCCGTTCGAAAGGGCACCAACAAGGTGCTCAACGATGGTCGCGCCGTGGGCTTCGCCGCCAAGGAGATGCTGGGCAAGACGCCGGGAACCATCTCTGCGATCCGACCGCTGAAGGAGGGCGTCATCAGTGACTTCGAGATCACCGAGGCGATGCTCGCGTACTTCATCCGCAAGGTGAACGGGCCCAATCGCTTCTTCGGTCCACGGGTGGTCATCTCGATCCCCTCAGGCATCACCGCCGTCGAGAAGCGCGCGGTGCTCGACAGCGCCGAGCGTGCGGGTGCCCGCCGCGTCTACCTCGTCGAGGAACCGATGGCTGCCGGCATCGGTGCAGGCCTGCCCATCGGTGATCCAACCGCGAGCATGATCGTGGACATCGGCGGTGGTACGACCGATGTGGCCATCATGAGCCTTGCTGACATTGCGCACTGCGTCAGCGTGCGCGTGGCCGGCGACGACTTCGATGAGGCAATCGTCGATCACATGCGCAATGTCCACGGCCTGATCATCGGTGAACAATCAGCCGAGCGCGTCAAGATCGAGATCGGTTCCGCCGGAACGCTTGCGCAGGAACTCGAAATGGAAGTCCGCGGTCGCGACACGGTCACGGGCATGCCGCGCAGGGCGACCATCAACAGCGTCGAGATTCGCCAAGCACTCACGCCGCCAGTCACGGCGATCATCAAGGCCTGCAAGGACACGCTCGAGCAGGCGGCACCTGAACTCGCGGCCGACCTGGTGAACAACGGCATCGTGCTGGCTGGCGGTGGCGCGCTCCTGCGCAACATCGATCGCGTGATCAGTCAGTCCACCGGCCTTGAGACCCGTGTCGCCAACGATCCGCTGACCTGCGTGGCGCAGGGGACCAGCATCTACCTGGAGAACCTCGAGGCATACAAGGACACGCTCGAGAGCGACGTCGTCGACTTCTGATCGGTTGGCTCGCGCCAGTGCCGGCCTCGGTACGGCCCGGCACTGCCTCACCCAACCAGTCCATGCCGGCATGATCACGGATGGGAGGCTCGATGAGGATCGCTGATCGCCCCTTCACCATCGCGGTGGTCCTGGCCTTGGTCGTGTCGGTTCTGCCGACCAGGATCATGGGTGGGGTGCTGGGTGATGTGTCCAGCGTGATGACGGCCCTCCTGAATCCTCCGGCGCATGTGCTCCAAGTCGTGCGAGAGTGGCTTCGGCCACCCCATCATGCTCGGGGGCCTCTCGATCCGGTGATGCGCGAGCTCCTTCGCGAGCGTGATACCTACCGCAGCCAGTGGCACGCCGCCCGTCAGGAAGTCGTCGAACTGGAGCGCAAGCTCGATCAGTTTGGTGCCATTCGCCGTGCCGATCCCTCCGGCGCGTGGCGTCTGGTGGACGCTGCTGTGGGCATGTCCGTTCCCGCCTCGAGCCAGGGTGTTGTGCAACTCATGACCGGCACGGCGCTCGGCGTGGCAGCCGGTGATGTCGCCATGGTGCGGGGCGATCTGCTCGCCGGTCGGGTCGGCCCAGCCCCCGGTCGGCTGACCTGCACGCTCGTGCCGATCGGTCATGGCGGGCTTGGACGCATCGACGCCTCGATCGTGATCGATGAGGCTGGAAAGGGCCGCCGCCTGCCCGTGCAGTTGGAGGCGATCGGCGGCCAGCGGTTGGCCTGCGATGTGCCCCTGGATGGTGGCGTCCTGCCGGGCATGCTCGTTCGGCTTCGTGACTCAAGTTGGCCCAAGGGCGCGCAGGGCATGGTGCTCGGCTCGGTGGTCGAGGTGGTCCGCAAGGACCAGCAGCCCCTGCGCGGGCGGGCCATCGTCTTGCCGGCGATCGATGTGGGGACCTTGGCCGAGGTCACGATCAAGGCGACGGGGCAGGACAACGATGCGTAGCCCGGTCTTCATCGCCGCGTTGCTCGTGGCCGTGCTCCTGGATAGCGCGTTCCTGCAGGTGCTCACGATCGGTGGCGCCCGGCCCTGGCTCTTCCCTGTGGTCCTGGCGTTCGTCTGCTTCAACGCCAGCAAGTTGGCGGCATGGTGGGGTGCGCTTGGCATGGGCTTGCTCTATGACCTGGTCTCGCCGACGCCCGTGCCAGGCGGCGCCACGATCGTGGTGGTTGGCCCCAACACCCTTGGTTGCCTCCTTGCGGCTTCTGCCGCCATTCCGCTTCGGGGTGTGGTGTTCAAGCGCAATCCCGTGGCGGTTGGCGTGCTGGCTGGCGTGTTGCTGCTCATCCATCAAGTCGGTTGGTTCGCCAGTTGGACGGTCCGTGGGTGGCTGGGCGACCCCGTGCCCTGGATCGTGGGCAAGGTGGGGGCCGCCATGCTGGGCTCGTTCTGGGCAGCGTGTGCTACGGCACTCCTCGGCATTCCAGTGAGTCTCTTGCTGGATCGAGTCGAACGATGGTGGGGTTTCCCGCCCGTCGGCAGTGTCGCGCGACGGGTCTAGTCGCCATACAGTGCACCAATGCAATTCGATGGATCCACCTGGCGCGGCCCGGCGGTGGCGTTGTTCGATGCGCCGGTCCGTGGCATGGGGCCCCTGGACGACCTGCGTTCGAGCGCCGAGCACAGACTTGGCGCGATGACCGGTGTCGAGCGGATCCGACTGGCGTGGGGCGTGGAGCCGTCGATCGTGGCGGCGCCGGCTGTGCGAGATGTGGTCAAGGAGCAGTCGAAGTCCCATGGTCCCGTGGATGGTGACCTTCTGGCGATCAACGGCTGCTGCACGCTGTCGCGCGCAGTGCAGCGAGCGGTCGGGGAGCTTTCGTCAGGCGAGGCCATCACCCAGGATGGTGTGGTGGTTGCGGCCCGCTGCACGGCTTCTGAGTTGCTCGATCACGTCAACGGTGCAGGGGCGCTGGGTTCGCGATCGACTGAACTGGATGGCCGTGCGCTGGCCAGCACGCCGTGGGCCACGCTCGATCTCTTGCCGAGCAGCCTGGCGAGCGATCTTGAGCTCCTGATTGCACACGGTGCCGCGAGCACGGGCGGTCGGCGTGCTGACCTCGGCGACCATCCGGTGCAGATTGCGCCAAGCGCAACGGTATGCCCCGGTGTGGTCATCGATGCCACCCAAGGTGCCGTCGTGGTCGCCGGTGGCGCCACGGTGCGCCCAGGAGCGGTGCTCGTCGGGCCGTGCGCGGTGCTGGAAGGTGCGTGGGTGGCCGAGCGCGCCGTCATCAAGGCCAACTCCGTGATCGGCCCGCGATGCAAGGTCGGCGGCGAGGTCGGTTCGGTGATCTTCCACGGCAACAGCAACAAGGTGCACGATGGCCATCTCGGTGACTGCCTGGTTGGCGAGTGGGTCAACATCGGCGCCGGTGCAACGGGCAGCAACCTCCTCAACACCTACGGCGAAGTCACCACGCGGCTCGAGGCCTCGTCCTCGGTCGAGCGGACGGGGCGCATGTTCTACGGGGGCATCGTGGCCGACCATGCCAAGGTCGGGATCATGGTCGCGATCCCGACTGGTTCGTCGTTCGGGACCGGGGCCATGATCGCGTGCGATCGTCCGCCAGCCTGCGTGGATCGCTTCGCGTGGCTCACCCCGGAACGCATGGCCCGCTACCGATGGGACCGTTTCGAACAGACCGTACGAGCCGTGATGGCACGTCGAGGTGCCGAGCCTGGTCCGGCGCTGCTTGGCCGCCTGCGTGAACTGCACGCTGCCGGCGAGGCAGGCTGACGTGGCCGACCGACTCTGCATCATCGATGGCCACGCCCAGTTCTTCCGTGCGTACTACGCGATCCGTGGGGGGCTCAACAGTCCGGTCACGAACGAGCCGACCAACATGGTCTATGGCTTCTGCCAGATGCTGCTCAAGCTCGTGCGGGATGGCGGCTGCTCGCATGTTGCCCTGGTGATCGATGCCAGCGGCGACACCGAGACGTTCCGTTCCGAGCTCTACCCGGAGTACAAGGCGCATCGGGAGCCACCCCCCGAGGACTTCGACGGCCAGGTCGAGCGGTGTCTTGAGTTGGCGCGGCTCCTGCGCATACCGGTGCTCGCTCAAGAGCGCGTCGAGGCCGACGATGTCATCGCCACGCTCGTGCGATCGGTCCGCAGGGGGCATCCTGGGGTGGCGATCCGCATCGCGAGCAAGGACAAGGATCTGGCGCAGTTGCTCGATGGCTCCACCGTGTTGTACGACGTCCAGACGGCCACGGAGCTCACGGCCGATGGCCTCTTCGACAGCAAGGGCGTGCGGCCCGAGCATGTCGTGGACATGCTCGCCCTGATGGGGGACTCGGTCGACAATGTGCCCGGCGTTCCCGGCATCGGACCCAAGACCGCGGCGCAGCTCGTGGTCCAGTACGGATCGATCGAGGGTGTGCTCGCCCACCTTGACGAGCTCACGCCCAAGCGGCGGGAGTCGATCCAGGCGAATCGCGACCAGCTTGGGCTGGCGCGCGCGTTGGTTCGGCTCAAGGATGACTGCTCGCTCGACTGGTCGTTGGATCGGAGCCGCTTCGACCCGATCGCGGTCGATGCCGCCGCACTCGGAGCCTTGCTTGAACTGCTCGGATTTGGGCGCCTGCGCCAGGAGTGGATGGCGTGGCTGCGTGAGCATGGTGCGGCAGTTCCCCCGGGTGGCCATGCTGCGCCGGCACCGGCTCCAGGACCTGCTCGTCCCGCTGCGCATGCCAGGGCGCACGAAGACAGCGCGGAAGGCACGCTCTTCGCGGGCCTCTCCGGCGATCCACCGCCTGCGCCGGTGCAGCAACAGGCGAGTTGCTCATGGACGATGCTGCTCGACTCGCCGTCGCTTGCGTCCTGGGTCGATGCTGCGCGATCGTCATGCTTGAAGGGTGCCGTGCTCGCCTTCGATACAGAGACCGACGAAGAGCCGCCCCGGACCCCGTGCATGGTGGGCTTCAGCGCAAGCGTGGAGCAGGGCACCGCCGTCTATGTGCCCACCCGCAGCACTGATCCCTCGGCACACCTGGACAACCATGGGGCGATCGCGATCCTGCGCCCCTTGCTCGAGGATCCGGCAGTCCGGAAGGTCGCGCACAACGCCAAGTTCGACTTGCAGGTGCTGCGTTCGCATGGGGTGGATGTACGCGGACTGGTGGCCGACACCATGGTCGAGAGCTTCCTGCTCGAGCCCGAGCGTTCCACCCATGGTCTGGGTGATGTGGCGATGCAGCGCCTGGGCCAGGGCAAGCTCTCGATGGAAGCGATCACCGGCACCGGGCCGCACCGCCGCACGCTGGACCGGGTGGAGGCTTCGCTGACGGCGCCGTACGCAGCCACCGATGCCGACCTCACCCTCAGGCTCCATCAGGCCATGGCGCCTGAACTGGATGCGCAAGGGCTTCGCCGCTTGCACGACGAGGTGGAGCTCCCGCTCGTGGCCGTCCTTGCCGAGATGGAGTGGAACGGGATCCGCGTGGAGGGTGCGGAACTCCAGCGACAGCGCGCCCGCCTCGAGGCACTGATCCTCGACCTGCGTGCGCGCATCGCGACCGCAGCACCGTGGCCATTCAATCCGGACAGCCCCAAGCAACTTGCTGCGGTGCTCTTCAATGCCCCCGATGCTGCGACGCCCGGGCTCGGCCTTCCGATCGTCAAGCGCACCAAGACAGGTGCCAGCACGGATGCCGAGGTGCTCGAGACGCTCGCTGAGGATCCATCGGTCACCAGCCCGCTGCCCCAGCTGATCGTGGAGCATCGTCAGCTCACCAAGCTCGTCGGGACGTATCTCGTTGCCCTCGAGCAGGCGATCGATCCCCGCGATGGCCGCGTCCATGCGTCGTTCCACCAGACCGGCGCAGCGACCGGCAGGCTCTCGAGTTCCGATCCCAACCTGCAGAACATCCCGATCCGGACGCCGGTGGGGCGCGAGATCCGGGCCGCCTTCGTGGCGAGCCCCGGGCATGTCCTCCTGGCCTGCGACTATTCGCAAGTCGAGCTCCGTGTGCTTGCGCACCTCTCGGGTGATCCTGCACTCTGCGCCGCCTTCGCCAGTGGCCAGGACATCCACACGGCCGTCGCTGCCGAGGTCAACGGCATTGACCCATCGCAGGTTTCGCCAGAGCAGCGCAACGCAGCCAAGATGGTGAATTTCGGCATCGTGTACGGCATCACGCCGCACGGCCTGGCGCGGCGCATGGGGAGCGGCACCAGTCAGGCGCGTGCCAAGGAGATCATTCAGGACTACAAGGCCCGCTTTGCCGGCCTCGAGTCGTTCCTGCAGCAATGCATCGACGATGCTCGCACGCGAGGCTGGTCGACCACCATCCTCGGTCGGCGCCGACCGGTTCCCCAGCTTCAATCTCGCAACGGCAACGAGCGCGCACTCGGTCAGCGCATCGCCGTGAACACCGTGGTGCAGGGGAGCGCGGCCGACCTCATCAAGGTCGCCATGGTTGCAGTGCATCGTGGGCTGCCTGCGATCTCGGCAGGCTCACGCCTCTTGCTGCAGATTCATGACGAGCTGGTGCTCGAGGTGCCCGAGGCCGATGTCCCCGCGGTCGAGCCTTGGATCCGGGAGTGCATGCAGCAGGCGATTCCCATGCGAGTCCCGATCCTGGTCTCGAGTCACTGGGGGCCTCGTTGGCTCGATGCCAAGTGACCTGCCGACCCAGATGGATGCCATCGGCATGGTCGCGTCGATCGGCATGGTGAGGTTGACGAACCGACGGGAGCCGCTACACTTCTCCGTCCACGGCCAGCCATGGTCGTGGGGCGCTTCGGCGCTGGTTAGGGGTGGTAGCTCAATTGGTTAGAGTACCGGCCTGTCACGCCGGTGGTTGCGGGTTCGAGTCCCGTCCGCCTCGTTCAAACGCCCTCGATCGTTCAACCGGTTGGGGGCGTTGTCGTACCCGGAGCGCTGCATGGCACATCGCATCGATCCCGACGAGGGGCCGTCACACGAGGACATCCGACGGCTCGGACGGCCGCGGCCGGGATTCTGCCCTGACTGCGGACGGGCGGTGGCGGAGAACGCCGACATCTGCCCGGGATGCGGACATTGGATTGCCGGGAGTCCCCTCCGCGAGCCGCCGGTGGCGCACCATGTGCGACGCCAGCACCGTGTGCTGCTGGCGCTGGTGCTTCTGGCCGTGATGATGTTGCCGGTGCTGCGAGCCTGCTCATGAGCGGCGCGCGCGGAATGCCTCGTCAAGGACTCGAACCTTGGACCCGCTGATTAAGAGTCAGCTGCTCTACCAACTGAGCTAACGAGGCGTTGGGGCGGGGAGTATAGGAACCGTCCGCACCATTGGCAACCCGTGCGCGCGTTCAGGCCTCGGTCTTCTGTCGGGTACCGCAGCACTTGCCGTACTTCTTGCCGCTGCCGCACGGGCAAGGTTCGTTGCGACCGACGATCGCTGCACCTTCGACGGGCTTTCGCGATACGGAATGGATCGGTGCAGATGGGATCTGCGGCGCCGTCGCCTGCGCGGTTGCATCGGTTGCTGCGGGTTCCGCCTGCGCCGGGCGTGGCGTCGCCAACTGCAGTCGGCCCTTGAAGACCAGGTCGGTGACCCGGTCGCGAGCAGCGAGTTCCATCTCGGCGTAGAGCCGGCTCGACTCTCGCTTGAACTCGATGCGTGGGTCCTTCTGGCTGAAGCTGCGGAAGCCGATCGCGTCGCGCAGCTGATCCATGGCGTGCAGGTGGTCCTTCCAGGTCGCATCGAGGACCTGCACGAGCACCATCTGTTCGAAGTTCGTCAGTTCCTCGCGATGCTTCGGATCCGTTGAAGTGCGCTCTCTCGCGATCGTGACCAGCCGCTCGCGGATCTCGCGTGGGTCGGTGGAAGGCAGCGTTGCAGGCGTCCAGTCCACGCCATACCTCTCTTGCGCCCAAGCGCAGAAGTGCTCGAGTGCCCCCGGCTGCTGTGCTGCAAGCATGGCTGCCGTACGGTCGATCCATGCATCGATGGCGAAGCTCACTTCGCGCTCGGCATGGATCGAGCGGGCCAGCCGCTGCAGGGTCGCCGAGACTTCCTTCGGGTCCGGGGATGTGCCCAGATCCGACGCGGTCACCGGGCGGTTCCACTTCGCGCTGCACCAGCGTGCGAGTTCGGCGCGGCTCCAGTCGTTGGCCACCATCGGTTCGAGCGCCGCGGTGTCGATCGCATCGAATCGCGCACGCATCGCTGCCTCGAGCTCGGTGCGGACCTCGCGCCGCCCACCGTTGAGGGAGGCTTCCGTCAGGTCGCAGTCCCAGGTCTTCTTGGCCCATTCCCGAAGGAGGGCAGGGTCGAGGTGTTCCGCGTCCTCATCGGGCAGGAACTCGTTGAGCGCCGTGTCGATCGACGCAAGTGCCTCCTCATGCGTGTCGGTCCGGACCGCTCGGAGCATGCCGTCGCGGTCCTTGCCGCGGAAGCGGTCGGGCTCGATGTGGACACCGTAGTGCTCCCGGACCCATTCGCTCACGCATCGCGGTGCGTGCAGTGGATCGAGGTAGGTGACCACGGCATCGGTGACCGATGCGTCAACCGACTCGAGCACGATCGACCGGAGGTCCTTGCCCTCGAGGATGCGCTGGCGCAGGCCGTAGAACTTGCCGCGCTGGACATTCAGCGGTTCGTCATACTCGAGGATGCTCTTGCGCATCTGGAAGTTGCGCTCTTCGACCTTCTTCTGTGCACGGGCGACCGCGCGGGTCAGCATGGGTGCCTCGATGGCATCGCCTTCGCGCATGCCGAGCACGCTCAACGCCCGCAGGGTGGCCGGACCGGCGAACATCTTCATGAGGTCGTCCTCGAGCGAGAGCAGGAAGCGGCTCGAGCCGGCATCGCCCTGACGCCCGGAACGGCCGCGCAACTGGTTGTCGATGCGACGGCTCTCGTGGCGCTCGGTGCCGACGATGTGGAGCCCGCCCATCGCTTCCACGGTGGCATGGAAGCCAAGGCGATGGAGTTGGAACGCCCCCGTGCCGTCGAGTGCCCGCATGAGCATCGAGGGTTTGGCCTTGCCGGCATCGCCCTCGGCCATGCCGGCATGCTCGATGGCCCACGCGCGCAGCGTGCGCAGTTGGATCTCGTCCATCGGGAGTGATGCCGCCTCGGCACGCTCGACGCCGGCCTGCGTCACGGCAAGGTGGCGCCAGCACAGGTCCAGGACGGCCTCGTCCGTCTGTTCGGCCGTGGCTTCACGCGGGCAGATGTTGCGGCGCTTCCAATGCTCGATGAGGTCGGCGCGCGCGATGCGACCGAGCTTGATGTCGGTGCCGCGGCCTGCCATGTTGGTGGCGATCATGACGGCACCCAGCTGGCCGGCGCCGGCGATGATCTCGGCTTCGCGCTCGTGCTGCTTGGCGTTGAGCACCTCGTGCCGGATCCCGTGACGCTTGCGGAGCTCAGCAGCGAGATACTCGCTCTTCTCCACGCTGGTCGTGCCCACCAGGACGGGGCGACCGAGGTCATGGTGATGGCGGATCTCCTCGATCACCGCGCTCCACTTGTCCTTCACGCTGACATAGACCTGGTCATCACGGTCATCGCGGGCGATCGGCAGGTTGGTCGGGATGCTCACGACATCGAGCCGGTAGATCTCATGGAACTCCTCGGCCTCGGTGTCGGCGGTCCCGGTCATGCCTGCACGATGGCTGTAGAGCTTGAAGTAGTTCTGCACCGTGATCGTGGCCATGGTCTGCGTTTCCTGCTTGATGGACACGCCTTCCTTCGCCTCGACCGCCTGGTGCAGGCCGTCGGACCACTGGCGGCCCACCATCTTGCGGCCGGTGTTCTGGTCGACGATCACCACACCCAGTTGACCGCCATCCTCCGGGGCGATCACGTAGTCCCGGTCGCGCTGATAGACCGTGTGCGCACGAACGGACTGCTCCAGCAGGTGCGGCATGTCCATGTTCTCGCCGACATAGAAGGAACCGATCCCCGAGACGCGCTGTGCCTCGGCGATGCCTGCACTGGTGATCGTGGCGCGCTTCTTGTCGAGCTCGACCTCGTAGTACTGGGCATGGCGTTCGCGCTCAGCCTCGAGTTGTGGGATCGAGCGCCGAGTCTCGTCGAGCCGCTTGCGCAGTTCGGGTTTCTGCGATGCGTCACGCACGTTGCGAAGGTCACCCTCGAGGCCGGCGGCCAGGGATCGAGCCTTCGACACGGCCTCGTCAGCTTCGTTCCAGGCCTGCTGGCGCTCCACGAGGTGTCGTGCGAGCCGATTGGCCAAGTCGTACCGGGGGGTCTTGTTGTAGGCAGGACCACTGATGATGAGCGGGGTGCGCGCCTCATCGATGAGGATCGAGTCGACTTCGTCGACGATCACGAAGTCGCGCCGCTTCTGCACCTGATCCTCGGTGCGCTGCTTCATGTTGTCGCGCAGGTAGTCAAAGCCGAACTCGGCGGTGGTGCCGTAGACGACATCGCACCGGTAGGCGTCCTGCTTCCCGTCAGTCGACTGCATGTGAACGGGGTGGATCGCGCCAGCCCTCAGGCCAAGTGCCCGGAAGAAGGGGAAGGTCCAGTCGCGGTCGCGCTGCACCAGGTAATCGTTGACCGTGACGACATGGACCTGATGACCGCTCACGGCGGCGAGATAGCTCGCCAAGGGGGCGACGATCGTCTTGCCTTCACCGGTCTTCATCTCGGCGATCTTGCCCTCGGAGAGGACGATGGCACCGACGATCTGCACATCGAACGGGCGTGCCCGGAAGGGCGGCTTGGACATCGGCAGCACCGCGCGCACGGCCTCGTAGAGCGCAACGGGCAGGTCCATCGTCAGCCACGCCGGTGTCGGGGTCGCGCAGCCGAGCAGGTCACCCTCGGCCGGTGCATCGGGAAGGTGCGCGGCCTCTGAGCGCGCCGCCTCGAGCATCGCACGGGCCTCGTCGGGCAAGGTCGATGCATCGAAGCCAAGCTCAGGATTCAGGATGTTCCGGATCCCCACCGAGCGGTCCATGACCTCGCGTGCTACGGCAAAGACCTCGTGACGGAAGGACATGGCATGCTCACCCTTGGCCACACGCGCACGGAACTGCGCGGTGCGCTCGCGCAACTCCGCATCGGTCAGGGCACGGATGGAGGGTTCAAGCGCGTTCACTTGGTCGACGATGCGCAGGTAGCGCTTGACCATGCGCTGGTTGCGGGTGCCGAAGAGCGAACGCATGAGGGAGCTGATGACGGGAACGGCCATGATGGATCCTTTGCGGTGATCGTGGACCACGCCGCGTAGCGACGGATGCACGGGCTCGTGATGACGGACGGTGCGGGGACTCGACGCGCGACGGCACTCAGGCCATCGGCGGAGGCATCGGCCCGCGACCTTGGTCAATCCAACCGACGACGCGCCCAGCCGTCAGGCTCCGGCAGGCCGCTCGGGGGGCAACCGGCGCCGTGGCGCAGAGTCGGTACGCACGGCTTGACGGCACCAGCGCGGACCCATCCGACTCGACCATCGCACTCGAGTCGAATCGCTCGCTGGCCATGGGCATGGCCCCGCTCGCCGCAGCGAGCGTGAGCACAAACACCAGAACCTGGATGAGGACAGCGGAAAGCACGCATCCGTAGTGTGGCGCCTCCTGCCGAGTCTTGCAACCGCCCGGCCGGGGTTATGTCGCGGCCGCTTCGACCATGCTGCCGTAGTCCGGACGATCGCCCGCGCTGCGGTGGCGGAACTCGGCCTCGATCCGGCCACGATGGACCACGAACACTCCCGGCATCTGCAGGGGATCGCCGACAGGCTGACCTGCGCCATGGCCCTTGGCCAACGCCTGGGTACCTCGCCACCACACCATGGGGCCGAAGAGCCCGGCGAAGGAACCGCGGGTGAGTCCGAACGCTGCATGGATGCGGCGACGCGGGTCGCTCACCCTGTGCCAGTCACCCGCCCCGTTCGCCGCAAGGAAGCCTGCGGCCTCTGGCTCGCTCGCCATATGAACGACCACGATCGTCACACCGCGGCGTCGCAGATCACTCTCGCCTCGGACAAGATCGGCAATCGCTTCTCGGCAGAAGGTGCAGCCGAAGTGACGCAGGAACACGACCAGCAGGCGCCGCGATCGACTGAGCTCGATCAGGTCCGTCCCATGCTGGTCGACCGCGATCGCCATCGCCTCGCCACGGGTCAGGACAGGCAGGTGGACATCGTCCTGGGTCGAGCTGCGCCATGCATCGCGCAGCACAAGCCCAAAGGGGATCCACCAGAGCAGATCGTTGGTCAGGATCGTCCATCCGAAGCTCCAAGGGATCTCGCCGCGGGCAGCGCACCAGACGAAACCGATGGGCCCGAAGACCTTCCCCAGGAGTCCAACGAGGGTGATCGGCCAGTGGCGGACCGGATCGAGGCTCGCGCAGAGGTAACCGACACCGAAGACGCCGATCACCATGCCCAAGCACTGCCAGATCCCCCGGGCCGGGCCAACGAAGGGTTCCAGACCGGCCAGGCGCGGGATGAGGTCGGGCAGCAGCACCACCACGGCACCCCAGACCAGGTTGTAGAGCCCCGCGGCAAGGAGCCAGCGGCGGTGGCCAGCCGAGTCGACGGTGGGGAAGTCCACGCTAGGGGTTCGCTAGGATGGCCTTGTTGGATTCCGGCCCAGTAGCTCAGCGGTCCAGAGCAGTCGACTCATAATCGATACGACCTCGGTTCGAATCCGAGCTGGGCTACTACCCTTGCCCCATGCAGCGCATCACGCAACGCCTTCAGCGGGATCGAGCGGCCAGCCAGGGCAGCCTGATGCCGTTCGTAACGGCCGGCTCCCCGTCCATCGAGGCCACCGTGGCCACGATCGTGGCCCTTGATGGGCTTGGGGTAGCCGCCATCGAGGTCGGCTTTCCCTTCAGCGATCCCATCGCTGACGGTCCGGTCATCGCCGCCAGCATGGATCGGGCGCTTCGGTCGGGGACGACCGTTGGGAGCACCATGCAGGCCATCGGGAGGATTCGACCCAGCGTGGGCTGCGGACTCATCGCCATGGTGTCGATGAGCATCGTCCACCGCCACGGCGGAACTGAGTTCGTGCGGCACGCCCACGACGCGGGGTTCGACGCGCTGATCGTCCCGGACATGGATGTCGACGCAGCCGATCAGCTGCTTCACGAGGTGGATCGGCTGGGCATGGGCCTTGCACTGCTGGTGGCACCGACCTCGACGCCTGAGCGGATTCGGGCCATCACGGGTCGCTGCCGAGGCTTTGTCTACGCGCTGGCGCGTGCGGGGCTGACGGGGGCCAGCGACGCGCCGCCCGATGTCGCTGGTACGGTGGCCGCGCTCCGAGCGGCGACGGACCTACCCATTGCAGTGGGCTTCGGCATCTCCACGGCCGAGCATGTGCGCCTGGTGACCCGTCATGCGGAGGCCGCCATTGTGGGCAGCGCCCTGGTTCGGGCCATGGATGGTGACGCCGCCACAGCGCATGAGCGGGCACGCGCCTTCATCCATCCCATGATGGCAGCGTGCCGGTCGGTGCGGGACTGATCGTTCGGCTCGGGCAGGCTGCCGCTCGCCACTCGCCCTTGGGGTCGTGCAGCGTCGGCCGGGGCGTCGCCAGTCGTCGACGATGCTCAGTAACGACGCATGACGCCGATCACGATGCCCTGCACCTGGCACTCGTCGACGATGATCGGCTCGAACTCAGGATTGGCAGGCTGGAGCCGGATGCGACCATCCCGCTCGCGGAAGAAGGTCTTGAGCGTGGTCTCGCCGTTGGGAAGCAGGGCAACCACCCGATCGCCGTTGCGCGCCGTCGAACGGCGCTCGACGATCACATAGTCGCCGTCGAGGATGCTTTCGTCCTTCATGCTCATGCCTTCGACCTGCAGGGCGAACATCTCATTGTGCCGGCCGCGCGCCGGCCCGAAGACCTGGCCAAGACTGAGGGTCTCATCCTGTTCGAACTTCTCGACCGGGTGACCCGCGGCGATGCGCCCGAGCAGCGGGAGGGTCAACGCATCAGTGGAAGGAGCGCTGCGAATCGATGGCAAACCATCATCGACCGTCAGGGCCAAAGAGCGCGCCTTGTTCGGATTGCGGGAAAGCACGCCCTTCTCCACGAGTGCCTGCACATGCTCGAACACCGTGACCTTGCTGACGCCGAGCTCGTCGGCCAACTCCTGCATCGTTGGGGAATAGCCCCGGTCGTTCCGCCATTGTCGGACCAGTTCGTAGATGCGCAGTTGCTTGGGAGTGAGGTTCATGGTGGGTTCCTGGGGCATGCGTTCGAGTGGAGATGAGGACGGGAATCGATCGGAGTGGGAGTTCGATGCGCGTGAGGCCGAGAAGTTCGTCGAGCCAGTCGAGGGGCTGGAGCGCCACACGCAGGGCGCCGCGCCAGCCACGCAGCGGACCGGGCGCGGCGTCGATGTTGGGGGTGGGTGCCGGGGCACCAAAGATGGCGTTGACCACGGCTGCGCCGCGACGAAGTCCAAGGCCCACGCAGGGTTCATCGAGCAGCGACGGTTGCTCGACCGACTCGGCTGCCTGCGCGAGTGGAGCCCGACGGTGGCTGATGACGGCAAGGCCATCATCTTGCTCGACCACATAGCGCGTGAAGTCCCCTCCAGGGCCCAGCTGCACCAGGGGTGCGGTTGCGCGACTGCGCATGGCCTGAACTTCGTCGGGGGTGAGGATGGTCATGGAGGAGTGCATCGGCCAGGTCCCTTTGAGGACCCGAACTTTTGTTCGGGATATGGTAGGGAACGATCTCGCCCCCGGGGTGTGACAGGCCTTGCGGTAGGTTTCCCGCTGTATGGGTCACACCACCCCAGTTCCACCCACGCCGCTTCCCGGAAGTGACAGGGGGTGGCTTTGGGACCCCTCGGTCGTCCTTCTGAACCACGGGTCGTTCGGCAGCCTTCCCCTGGCGGTCGCGGAGGCCGCTGAGCGGCATCGGCGCTACATCGAGGCCCAACCCATTGCGAGGCTGGGTCGGGGCGTGGCGGACCTCCTGAGGGCCCCCAAGGAGGCGCTGGCGCGCCTGCTCGGTGCACCGCCTGACCGGATTGGCCTCATGGAGAACGCGACGGCGGGCATCGCCGCGGTCCTGCGGAACATCGCGTGGCAACCCGGCGACGAAGTCGTGACGACCAGCCATGTCTACGGGGCGGTCCGGCAAGCCCTCTTGCGGGAGCGCGATCTGCATGGCGTCGTGATTCATGAAGTTCCCCTTCCGCTTCCCGTCCCGTCCGGGGCGGACCTCGTCGAGCGCGTGACCACGGCATTGTCCACGCGCACACGCCTCGTCCTGGTCGATCATGTGACGAGCCCCACCGCACTGGTCGTCCCGGTCAAGGCGATCGTCAAGGCGTGCCACGCCCGAGGCATCGCCGTCATGATCGACGGCGCGCATGCACCGGGGATGGTGCCGCTTGAACTCGATGCGTTGGGCGCCGATTGGTACACCGGCAACCTCCACAAGTGGGCGTACGCACCGAAGGGCTGTGCGTTCCTTCATGCCTCCGCCGAGCGGGCGAGCCAGACGCATCCGGCCTCGATCAGCCACCACTACGGCGCGGGCATGGACCTCGAGTTCGGCTGGCAGGGGACCCGCGATGTGGGTGCGTGGATGGCGATCACCGATGCCATCGCGTGGATGGACGCCTTCGGCGATGGCGTCGTGATGGACCACAACAGGCGGCTCGCTGCGTGGGCGCACCAACTCATGGTTGACTCGGGATTCTTCGAGCCCATCTCGCCGGCCGATGGATCGATGCGCGGCTCCATGGCCTCGTGCAGGCTCGGTGCTCGCTGGCGCACACGATTCGATTCGGTCGACGCGCTGCAGGCCGCCATCCTCTCGTCCGGCTCGGTCGAAGTACCGTGCATGGAGTTGCACGGCGACTGGCTGCTGCGGGTCAGCGCCGCTCCGCACAACCGCCCGTGGCAGTACGAACGACTGGTCGACACGATGCGTGCGCTCGACCGGGCCTCGTGAGCGCTGCTCGCGCCATCACGCCCTTGGGGATCACTTGGGTTCGCGGGCGGGATCCGACTCGGCTGCGCGTGCGGCCAGGATCGGGCGGTAGGTGTCGTTGTACCAACCCACCCATGCGTTCAGATCCCAGCCAAGGTGTGCGGTGCTCTGGCCGGAGTCGAGCGTGGCCAGAGCCATGAGCGACTGGTGCACGCCAGGACGATAGGTCGTCGCTACGGCAGCTGCATCGTCGATCGCCATGACGACGCCTTCATAAATCTGACCGATCACGGGCTGGAAGCCTGCCGAGGAGTTCCCGGTGATCGGTATGAGATTGGCCACGTAACTGCGTTGCGTGCCGATCGCAATCCACGCCAGATCGGACTGGTCCCGGACCGGATCCTGTGCAAACTGCGCCGCGATGAGCAGGGGAATCGCCTTGACGGCGTTGATCTGCCCGGCGAGCAGGCCGGCTTGGTTCACGACCATGTGGTTGGGGCTCCGCAGCGCTCCCTCCAGGACCGACAGGGCAGCACCCGATGCGGGCTGTTCGATGCGCACCGCTGCCTCATTGCGGATGGCCGCGTCTGGGTCATGGATCGCGATCCAGGTCAGTCCAGCCTGCCCGGATGCACCAAGCAAGGCAAGATGCTCGAGGACCTGCAACTTGATCGGTCCCTCGGCGCCTCGGCTGGCGTGGTAGATCGCCCACTGTCCTTCGGGCGCCGTGAAGGTCCGCAGCATGCGCAGGCCTTCTTCGCGAAGAGCAGGCTTCGGCGAGGACAGCCGCTGGATCGCCTTGCGGGCCTCCGCATCGCTCACCCCGGGTGGACTCGGGACATCCTTGTCGGTTGCCTTGGCAGGATGCAGCGTGGTGAAGAGGCTCGAATCCCCATCCGGCACGCAGGCGGGGATCGGCTTGTTCTGCTCAAGGCGCGGCGGCACCGCTTCGCTGGACGGTGTGGTCACAGCGGGGGGATCGAGCGTCAGGCCGAGCGCAAGCGCCAGCATCGGGAGCATTCGTGCACCCTACCATCGTGTTGACCATGAACGATGCACCGAACGGAGGAACCCGCGAAGGAACCCTCTACGACCGACTTGGGCCGGAACCGTTCTGGGCGATCGCCCGCGCGTTCTACGCGCGCATCGAACGCCACCCTCGATTGCGGCCCATGTTCCCCCAGGAGTTCGAGGAGGCGATCCGCAACCAGGCCGAGTTCCTGGTGCAGTATTTCGGAGGTCCGACCGCCTACAGCGCTCGCAAGGGGCACCCGCGTCTGCGCATGCGGCACATGCAGTTCCGCATTGGGCTCCAGGAACGCAACGACTGGCTCGAGGTGATGCGTGGTGCACTGGACGATGCGGCGATCCCTGAAGCCGATCGAAAGGCCATGATGGCGTACTTCGAGCACACCGCCACCTTCCTCATGAACGATGACTCCTGATTCCTGCTCCCATGGCGGGCAGGAGCCGACGAGAACAGAACGCTGCGCGGGACCGCTTGGTTCCCGCGCTGGCCGGCTGACCGGATCGTCAGTCCGTCGTCCCGAGCAGGATGCCCTTGCGGCCCCAGGTCTCGAGTGCTGCCTTGGCCAGTTCGCGCGAGTCATAGATGCCGACCTGCACGCGGTACATGATCTTGCCACGGACCTTCACCGAAACGACCTCCGGCACAGGCAGGCCACGGGCGTCGGTCTCCTTCTCGAGCTCGGACGCAAGGACATCGGCCTTCTTCTTTGACTCGAAGGCACCGGCCTGGAGCGTCCACTTCTGCGAAGCGGGTTTGGCAAGGGGAGCAGACGCCTTGCTGGCCGGATCGGACTTCGCTGCCTTCTTCGGGACCTCCGGCTTGTTGGTCCCCGCTTGCTTCGCGGTGCCGGACCGAGTGTCGAGGTTGGCTGACTGCGCGGCATCGGGCGCAGGCTTCGACTTCGGGGGGATGGCCTTGGCCAGGCGCTGCGCCTCGCTGCGGGCGCGTGCCTGCTCGCTGCCGGAGAGCATCATGCTGGCGCGGTGCATCGACTGCGCCGCGACCTCGATGCGACCGCTGCGCTCCTGGATCGTCGCCATCGACGCGAGCGCCGTGCCCGCGCACTCGCGATCAGGGCCAGCCGAAGCCTTCAGCAACCACGATTCGGCATCAGGGCGATTCAAGTCCATGGCCGAGAGCCCCGCCACGAGTTGGCCACGCTGCGCCGTCAGGGCGTCGCTCGATGCCGCAGCCTCCGTAGACAGTCCGAACGCGTCGTCCATGTCGCCGTCTTCGTAGTACTCCCGCGCACGATCGATCGGAGTGCCGACCTCCCTGTTGGACTCGCATCCAAGCGAGACCAACACCAGCGCAAGCGCAGCCATGTTGAGGCATCTGGGCATGCGGCGTACTGTACAACCCACGCGATGCAGCTCGGGAACGCCATCCTCCGTCGCCTTGCGCTCCGTCCGCTGCGCACGGTCGTGGTCGATGATCAGCGTTCATGGCCGGCCTGGCAACTGTGGTGGACCGCATGCCATGTCGCCTCAGCGATCGAGCGCACCACCTCGGCCGATCGCGTCGGCATCATGCTGCCGACCTCCGGGCTCTTCCCGGCGGCCACGCTGGGCGCGTGGATGGTGGGCCGAACCTGCGTACCACTGAACTACCTGTTCACGCCGAAGGACATGGAGCATGTCTGCCGCGACGCCTCCGTCGACTGCTGCGTCACCGTGGATCCGATGCTCGAGTTCACGAAGGGCCTGCCTCCCGGTGTGCGTGCGCTGCGGATGGAGGACCTGCCGGTCAAGTCCGTGCCCCGGCCGCGTTGCTGCATTCCCAGTCGCGCGGATCGCCTGGCGCTGCTGCTCTACACCAGCGGCACCAGCGGCCGCCCGAAGGGCGTGATGCTGACCGAGGACAACCTTTTCGCGAATGTGCTCCAGGTCCGGAACTGGGCGAGCTTCGGCATCCATGATGTGGTGCTCGGCGTGCTGCCGCAGTTCCACAGTTTCGGGTTCACCGTGCTCACGATGATGCCGCTGGCGGTCGGTGCCAGGGCGGTCTACACCGCACGCTTCCTGCCCAGGAAGATCGTCGACCTTGCCGTGCGCCACAAGCCCACGGCGCTCGTGGCGATACCGAGCATGTACAACGCCCTGCGTTCGGTCAAGGATGCTCCGAAGGACGCGTTCTGCTCGCTGCGTTTCGCCGTCAGTGGCGGTGAGCCGCTGCCGCAGTCGGTCAGCGACGGCTTCCACGACACCTTCGGCGTGCGCATCGCCGAGGGCTACGGCCTGACCGAGACGAGCCCGGTGGCGAGCTGGTGCCTTCCCCACGAATATCGCTGGAAGAGCGTTGGCCGGCCGCTCGATGGCGTGCAGTTCCTGATTGCCGATGGTGATGGCCGCGCGGTGCCGCAGGGACAGGACGGTGAGGTCAGGATCAAGGGCCCGAATGTGATGAGGGGCTACTTCAACCTGCCGAGCGAGACCGCCGCTGCATTCGATGCCGAAGGCTGGTTCCGTACCGGTGACCAGGGGCGTCTTGATGCAGACGGTCACCTGTCGATCACGGGCCGCATCAAGGACATGCTCATCATCGCCGGCGAGAATGTCTTCCCGCGGGAGATCGAGGAAGTGCTGAACCACCAGCCCTCGATCAAGGAGAGCGCGGTGATCGGGATGAGTGATGGCTCGCGCGGCGAAGTGCCGCTGGCCTTCATCGAGTTGCACGAGGGCGCCCGGTTCGATGAGCTCGCCGTGCGTTCATGGTGCCGCGAGCGCTTGCCGGGCTACAAGGTCCCGCGCGAATTCCGTGTGCTGGCCGCCCTACCGCGCAATCCGACGGGAAAGGTCATGCGTCGCGCCCTGTCGGCCGCCACGCCGGGGCTGAACGCATCACCCTGAGGGGAGTTCGGGCCGCTGCAAGGCTGGCCCCCATCGCTCAGCCCGGTGCGATCACTGGCAGGGCCCCCAAGCACTCAGGAGCATGCCAAGGTCTGCGCCGTCGGTGATGCCGTCGCCATTCACGTCACCTCCCGACGCGAGGCCCCAGTTGCTGAGGAGCAGACCAAGATCGGCACCATCGACGCCGCCGCTGCCGTCCAAGTCGGCGGGGCATGGCCCTGGGCAGGGCGGTGCACCCGGCACCGACAGCAGGACCTGTGCCTGGCCGAGATTTCCCTGGCGCCCCAACACGCGCAGCAAGACGATCTCGTCGCACGCGACATGGATCGACAGTTCCGCGTGGGACTGCGGAGGGCAAAGCCCGGTGTCACTGCAACCGGCCGGCTGCAGCGCGTCGCATCCGCTGCGGTACGCCACCAGCAGCGTGTCGAACAGGGTCGACTCCGAACAGGTCGACACGAGCACCGTGGCGGCGCGGTCAAGTGGGCCGATCGAGCACCAGACATCATTGCCGGCGACCGTGCCCGTACCCACGCATCCCGTCGGGAATGGCAGTCCGCTCGTCGTGGCCGGACCAGTCTGCACGAGCAGGGGAGTTCCTGGCACCAAGGGGACCGCGCCAGCACAGTCGTCATTCGGTGGCGGCGCGATGTTGCAGGCCTGAACCGCCTCGGTCACGCATGTGGCATCCCACTCCTTCTCGCAGCAGTATGGATCGACCGCGCAGGTGGCAGCGCAGCAATCCGCATCAGAACAACCCGGTGTCGGATGCGGCGAGAGGCAGGGGCCGTCCGAAGCGCACGGTGCGACACAGACCTGATCGATCTCGACCCGAAGCGAGTAGGGACGGCCAGGGCACGGATACGAGTCAGGCGCCTGCTGCTGGGGAAATGCACCCGATGTGCAGATGACCCACCATTGACCGGCGGGAATGCATGACTGGCTGACCGCTTCGATGCAGCTGGAGACCTGGGCGTGGATCGGCGCCTGGGCGATGGCGCAGGATCCAGCTGGAACGAGCGCCGCAAAGGTCCCAGCATTGCAGGTGAAACCGAGCGTGACGCGTGCGAGTCCATCGCCGTCCGGATCAGGAACGGTGAGCGACCAGACATCCACATCGATCCGCTCGAGTCCCGTGGCTGGTTCATAGGTCAACCATCCGCAGGCCTTGCCCCCAGTGAGGGGCTGTGGCGTTGCACCGGCCACCGGCGCAATGCATGCGTCATTGGTGTAGGTGCCACACTGATCGTTGTCGGTCACCGATCCGGATGGGCACGGTGGTTCGCACTGCGCCGAGCAGGCCGCCGCTGCATAGGCCACGCACAGCGAGTCCCATGCCTGGGTGCAGCAGGTCGGATCCTTCGCGCAGACGGCGTTGCAGCAGTCAGCGTCGTTGCAGGCTGGGGTGCCGTGTGGCACATCGCATCCGCCGGCGTTCGGATCGCCACAGGTCCCCGGATCGCCCGGATCGCACAACGCACTGGCATACACCGCGCAGGTCAGATCCCACCGTACCGTGCAGCAGAAGGCGTCGAATTGGCAGACGGTGCTGCAGCACACTGCATCGTCACACTTCGAGGTCGTGTGAGCCAGGAAGCAGCTGCCGAGTCCCGATGCGCCACAGATCGAGCAGAACGCGTTGGCGAACTGCGCACAATCGGCATCCCAGGCGACGGTGCAGCAGGTGCTGTCCATGGCACACGTGCTCGAGCAACATGCCGGATCGTTGCAGCCCGGAGTGCTGTGCGGTGAAAGGCAGTCACCGGTGGCAGGGCATGACTGTGCGAGCGCAGCGGGAACGGGTACCACGCACGAGGCAGCAGCGAGCAGCGCAACCAGCAGTTCTTGGTGTGGCATGAGCATGGATCAGGGGGTCCACGAGGTCAGCAGGATGCCAAGGTCGGCGCCATCGACGAGACCGTCTCCGTTGAAGTCACCTGCACCGTTGGTCCCCCAGCCCGTGAGCAGGATGCCGAGGTCGGCGCCATTGACCACACCGTCGCCGTTCAGATCACCCGGCACCGGCGGTGGGCAGATCGGGCCGGTCTGGGCCACGGTGAGTTGGCCCGTCCCCTGGTAGGTGGAGGCGCTGTAGCCACCCACGGCAATCAGGTAGGTCTGGCCGCAAACCGCGTCGAAGGTGAGGGAGCTGGTGAACCCACTGCAACCTGGACCATCGTCATTGCAGCCGACGACCGACGAGGCTGCGCACCCAGTCAGGACCGCCAGACGCGTGTCATGATCCGCGGCGTTGCAGGTGGACACCGTGCATGAGCCAGATCGCTCGGGCTGGTATGCGAACCAGACTGCGTTCCAGACCTTCGTGTTCCCCGACGATCCGAAGGAACATGCACCAGCCAGGTCCAGGTCCTGGGTCGCGCCTGCACGATCGAAGGGAGTGATTCCCAGACCGATCGCGAGCGGATTCGTGCACGACAATCCGGCCGGCCCTTGGTTGACCCGGAATGTTGCCTGGCCCGCCGAGTTGCCGATCCCGCCAACGCGGATCGTCACGGGTACCCCCGAAGGGAGTTCGACGCTCAGGGCCGACCGCAGCGGCAGGCAGGACGGATCGTCAGCATCGTCGTTGCATGCAATGAGCGAACCGCCAGTGTTGGGGCAGCCTGACCACGCCTCGATCACCGAATCGAATGGAGCAGTGCCACCGCCGCAGGTATCGAACTCGTACACGCTGGTCTGGGGCGGCACGAAGAGGAAGTACACATCGCGGCCGATCGTGATCCCGTCGCATGTCGGCACGGCTGTCTCGGCTGAAGCCAGTGCCGTCGAAATGCCAATGGACTGCCCCACGATCACCGGTACGGCCCCCGCGCACTCATCGCTGCCACCGAGCGTGCCGCCCGAACCGCCACAGACCTCGCAGTAGGACCGCGCGTAGGTCGCGCAGATCGAGTCCCATGTGATGGCACAGCAGAAGCCATCGAGGCTGCAAACGCGTTCGCAGCAGGTGTTGTCGGAGCAGAAGGGCTGATCGGCTGCGTGCGCCTCACAGCACGGCAGCGCACCTGCATCTTCACAGCTCGGTCGCGTGCCGACGAATTGCACGAAGAGCGAGGCTTCGCCCACCGCACCATCCCAGCCGCCAACCCGGATGATGTAGGGCTCGGATGCCGTCGTGGCCCCGAGGTTCACGTAGAGGCTGGATGCGAACTGCAGATCGGAACCATCCTGCAGGTTGCACTGCTCGCCGTCGTCATTGCATGCGATGGGCGATGCACCCACGATTGGGCAGCCACGCCAGACCTCGACGCCGGTATCGAAGTACGGACTGCCCTGCTCGCATGTCGAGATGAGGTAGTCGCCTTCAAGGCCAGCTGGTGGACGGAAGAGGAAGAACACGTCCCGGGTGAAGGGCTGGCCTGCGTAGCCGCACGAAGCCTGCACGAAGTTGGTGGCGGCGAACCGATTGGAGAACGGCACGAGGACCGAAGGGTAGGGATCCCCGTTGTTGGGCAGATTGATCGGCGTAGCCCCACCGCAGGTGTCGTTGCTCGGTGGATTGGCATTGCAGGGTACGCCGCTGATGCGCAGGACATACTGGTTGGAGGGGCTCGATGCGGTCGGCGGGAACGGTACGCCCGAGAAGGCATCTGGAGCGACGAAGACCTGGTAGGAGCCGGGTGCAAGGCACACCTGGCCACTTGACGGACACTCTCCGGTCTCCGGACTTGACTGCGTGACCATCAGGAGGTTGTTGCAGTCACCCTGATTCAGGATGGCAGCGAAGCACAGCGCTTCGGAGAACACCTCGAGCTTGACCTCAGTGGCGGCGGGAACCGAGAGCTTGTACCAGTCGGTGTCGCGCTGGGCGGCGCCGCCCGGTGGTTGGAGTGCCCAAGTGCAGCCGAGGATGGAATCGCCGACCACGACCGCCTGGTTGGCCGGGTTGCCACAGCTTCCGTTGAGTTCCTGAAGGCACTCCTCGACTTCGGTCTTGTTGTGCGGTGGTAGGGTGCAATCGTTGGTGCAGACCCCACTGCAGAGCGACCGCGCAAGCAGTGCACACCCGCCATCCCAGGCAGTCTCGCAGCAGAACGGATCCTTCGAGCACACCGTGTCGCAGCAGGCTGCCTCGCCGCACCCTCGGCCTCCGTGCGGTTGGCAGCAGTCACCGCTCCCGCAGCTGCAGTCCTCGCAGATCTCGTTCGCCTGGTTCGCACAGATCGCATCCCATTGCGAATTGCAACAGAACGGATCGACGGCGCAGACCGCATTGCAGCAGCCGGCGTTGGCACAACCGGCGCCGGAACCGGCGGTGCAGCAGTCTTGGCTTGAGGTTGGGCAGTCCACCGGAGCGGCCTTGGCCCCCATGGGAGGTAGAGCGACAGCCAGCAAGACGATCAGCGCAATGAGTGCGCGGGCAGACCAAGGTGTTGATCGAGGGAAGCGCATCGTGGAGCCTGGCGCCAGTCGGCGTGGCGGAAACCGAATACTGACTGGCGTAACTATCGGATCATGGGGGGGCAAGGTCAACCAAACACCCGACTTTCTCGCTCAGGGGGAACAAAAACCCCCCGGCCCTGAGGCCGGGGGGATTGAGGTCACTGGAGCATCAGGCGGCTGTGCGCCTGATCGGAATCACGGGCAGACCTGGCCGAACACCGCAAGGAGGGCACCAAGGTCGGCACCGTCCGTAAGGCCATCGCCGTTCATGTCGCCCGCAGCGCTGATGCCGAAGGCGGCCAGAAGGAGACCAAGGTCGGCGCCGTCACGGATGCCGTCGCCATTGAAGTCACCCGGGCACGGCGCGCTGCAGTTCGTCCCGTTGGCCGTCGACACCGTCATGGTGCCGGTGCCAAGGGGCGTGCTGGCGGAGTAGCCACCGACCAGGATGTAGTACTGCTGACCGCAGACGGCATCGAAGGTGAGCTCGCTGGTGAAGCCAGCGCACCCCGTGAAGTCGTCGTTGCAAGCCACCACCGTGCTCGCAGCGCAACCGGTCTGCACCGACAACCGCGTGTCATGGTTCGCCGCGTTGCAGGTCGACACCGTGTAGGTGCCGCTCTGGGTCGGGGCGAACTTGTGCCAGATCACGTTGAAGTTGGTGTCAGTGCCAAACGGCCCCATGTCGCAGATGCCGGCGTAATCCAGATCCTCGGTTGCACCCGCTCGGTTGAACGGAGTTGCGCCGGTCTGGATGGCGATGGCGGATTCACAGGTGAGACCCGGTGTACCGCCGCCGCCGCCACCGCCCTCGGAGGTGATGGCCAGCGTTCCGGTTCCGAAGCCTCCAGCCGCGTACGCACCGAGGCGGATCGTCACAACCTGACCAGCCGTCGCCGCGAAGACGACACTGCTGGTGAAGTTGGCGCAACCGTCACCGTCATCGTTGCAGGCGATCAGGGTTCCACCACACGCTGTCAGGATGTCGATGCGGGTATCGAACGTCGCGTTGTTGCATGTGCTGGCCGTGAAGTTGCCAGCGCTTGGCGCAGCGAAGGTGAACCACACATCGTTGTAGAAGCCAGCCGCGAAGGATCCACAGGAAGGATCCGTGGGATTGTTCCCATCGGTGGTTGCGCCGTTGGTGTCAAACGGATGGTTGCCAAGACCGACCGACTGCGCATTGGCGCAGTTGTCGTTGGCTGGTGGATCACCACCACCACCACCGCAGACCGAGCAGGAGGCGATGGCTGCATTCGCGCAGATCTGGTCCCACTGTGTATCGCAGCAGAACGCATCTGCCGCGCAGACCAGCGTGCAGCACTCGACATCCAGGCAGCCGGGGCCGGTTCCAGGGACGCAGCAGTCGCCACCTGAACCGCAGCCGCCGCCGCCACCGCCGCCGCCACCGCCACTGCAGTCACCCTGCACGGCGCAGTCGCCGCCATCGAAGGCGAACTCTTCGCAGTTCAGGCAGATGGGCACGCCACCGAAGGTGTAGGTGCCATCGTCGCAGTAGCCGTCACCGACCCAGTTTGCGGGGCAGCAGGCTCCGTTGCAGTCCTCAATCTGTCCAGCCGGGCAGGAGCCGTCATTCGGGGCGATGACGAGTTCGGTCGCTCCGGTCGCTCCGTTCCAACCGCCGACCAGGATGATGTAGGGCGTGCCAGCGGTGCCTTCGAACACGAGGCTCGAGGCGAACGCCGCGCAACCTGCACCGTCGTCGTTGCAGGCGATCTGCGTGCCACCCGCGTCGGGGCAGCCGTCGTACACTTCGATGCCGGTGTCGAACGGCGCTGAACCGCTGCAGGTTTCAAGGGACCAGAAGCCTGTGGTGGGGGGAGTGAAGGTGAAGAACACATCGTTGGTGAACGGAAGGCTATTGAAGCCACAGCTGGGGATGCCCCAATCCGTGTTGGCGAAGGTGTTGTCGAACGGATTCGCGCCCACCGAGGCCACCGCCGCATTGGCGCAGGTGTCGTTGGCTGGTGGGGACGCGTCGCAGGCGACGCCGCCGATCTTCAGGGTGTACTCGTTTCCGACGCTCGCGCCGCACGCGTACCCACTGAAGACGCTCGGCAGCGCTACGACATAGTAGCTGCCGGGTACGACGCAGACTGCGGTCGTGCCGGGGCAGGCTCCGGTGGTCGGATCGCCGATGATCGAACTGCAGCTCGTATTGACCACGGCTGCAAAGCAGGGCATGTTGGAGAAAATCTCCAAGCTGATCTCGGTCGCTTGGCTCACCGTGATCTCGAACCAGTCCGTGTCACGAGTGCCAGCGTTGGCCCAGAAGGTGCCTGCGATCTGCGCACCGATGGCGGCGGGCTCGTAGATGCCGCCATTGCAGCCGCCGTTGATGTCGTCGCCGCAACTCTCTTGTTCAAAACTCGTGCCCGGTGGAATCGTGCATCCGCCGCCGCCGCCGCCGCCGCAGACTGAGCAGTTCACGACAGCTGCATCCGCGCAGATCTGGTCCCACTGTGTCTCGCAGCAGAACGCATCTGCCGCGCAGATCTGGGTGCAGCACTCGACATCGGCGCAGCCGGGGCCGGTTCCAGCAACGCAACAGTCACCACCTGAACCGCAAGGACCGCCGCCGCCGCCGCCGCCGCCGCAAACTGAGCAGGAGGCGACAGCTGCATTCGCGCAGATCTCGTCCCACTGTGTCTCGCAGCAGAACGCATCTGCCGCGCAGATCTGGGTGCAGCACTCGACATTCAGGCAGCCGGGGCCGGTGCCAGCAACGCAACAGTCACCACCTGAGCCACATTGGGCCATCGCGGTGCTCGTTGAAACAAGCAGCATCGCGGCAGAGGCGAGCATGCCAAGGTGGAAGCGCTTCATCGTTCTGATCTCCTCGTGTACTGTTCAGGTTGAAACGAAATCGAGAACCGACCGAATCAGGCACACACCACATCGACCCCGCACAACACGCACGGAACCGCCACCTGAGTTTGGACCGGACGGTTCACAATAACTCCAAACTCGCATGATCCAAATGTGAACCGCAATTGGGCGTCGAGATTTTTCGGTCGACATGGTTCACGGTGGATCGGCTAGCCTCTCGTCCCCCTGAACCAAATCCAAGGAACACCCCATGCTTTCAAAGGCTCCTGAATTCAACCTCCCTGAAGCACCTGGGAAGGCCATTTCGAGCGACTTTACCGTCCAACCGGGCCCCACGGTCATCCTGTTCTTTCCCCTCGCCTTCAGCGGGGTATGTACCGCTGCCTGTGGTGCCGTGCGGGACCAGTGGTCCGAGTGGCAGGGCCTGGGGGCCCGAGTCCTGGGGATCTCGATCGACAGCCCATTCGCGGTGTCCAAGTGGCGCGAGCTTGAGCGCATGCCGTTTCCCGTGCTGTCGGACTTCAACAAGGAGACCTGTCAGGCCTACGGTGCCTACCACGAGGACCTCAAGGGTCTCAAGGGCGTGGCCAAGCGCGCTGCATTCGTCGTGCGCAAGGACGGCTCGATCGCCTACCGATGGGTGAGCGACGACCCGGGTGTGCAGGTCGACTTCGACGCGATCAAGGCTGCCGTGGCGAGCTGCCGCTGACCGACCGCGGCCGGTCCCACATCAGTAGCTATATCCCTCGACGACCGTGTAGTTGCACGAACCGACGGGCGAATCGCCCACGCTGACGCCCTTGATGACCACATTGAGCGTCGGGGCGAAGATCAGGTGCAGCGACTGATCACCGGATGAACTCACATTCGGCAGATCCTCGAGCTTGGTGATGGGCTTGGTCGCGTCGATCCGTACGCGCACCTTGTCCTTCTGTTGCCAGAAGAAGCCGATCGGCTGAAATGTTCGGCCATTGGCATCGACGAGCAGAAGCGGCTTCTCCTTGAACTGGCGCTTGAGTTCGTGAAGGTCGACTGCCGACTGGCCGCGCGTGACATTCAAGCGGATGATCGCCGTGCCCTCCGGCGCATAGAACCCCTTGACGGCACCGGCCTTCATGGCGGTGGAGAATCCGCCCTTCGGGAACTCATAGTCGCCCTGCTTGAGGTAGTTCGCCTTCTTGCCCTCGAAGGCGACGAACGTCCCGATGTTGTTCAGGTTGAGTTGCAGTGGAGAGACCGAGTTGACATTGTCGATGCCATCCTGACCTTCGGGGATGCTGCGTGCGCTCGAGAAGTCGATCAGCGCCGAGGATGCGGCCGATCCGCCCTCGATCCCGAGCACGGAGGTCATGGGCTTGCCTTGTGGCTCCGGCAGGCGGATGCGCAAGCCCTTGAGGAAAACATAGTCCGGAACCTGTCCAGCGAAGATCCCTGCGGGGAACACCAGCACGATCTTGGCGGTCTGCGTGCCGGGCGCACTCGTGACAAAGTTCGCCGTGTCGTCGAACGGGAAGAGTTCGCGACCCGCCTTCTCACCGTCCTGCGTCCATTGGAGCGGAAAGGCGACGGTGCGGTTCTTGGTGGAGAGCAATCGCGCCTGAGCACCAGTCATGATGAACTGCTCTCCGCCATCGTAGGTGGTGGAATCGAAGGTGACCCCGACTGCATAGGCGCCAGGCTGGCCATCCGCAGCGTTGTACCGCTCGTCGTACCAGAACCCATCGAGCGTGACCCCGGACGGTGCCACGGCGGTCCGGCCGACGCCACCGCTCCAAGTGTCGCGGTGGAGGCCGAACGCGACATCGCTCACATTGGGCTGCAGCTTGGCCAAGCCGAGCGCACTGAAGTTCCGGAACGCCCCCATGCCTCCGCGACCGCCGAGGGTGTTGTAGACCGCTTCCGTGACCTGCATCGGATTGGGAAATGGAGCCATCGTGTTCATGCGGCTTGGCTGCGCACTGCTGGCTTGGTCACGAACGAACCCACGGAAACCCAAGACCTCGTTCGTGCCCTGGACGAAGCCGCAGGCGATGCCGGCCAGACCGATGCACAGGATGCCCGAGCAGAGTCCGAAGATGGCACCGCCGAGCCTGTCGAGCAGCGGGTGGAATCGCATGTTGGCGGGCACGAAGCGCTCCGTGATCACGCGGGCAAGCAGCAGGTAGACGATGAACTGCCCCCCAAGCGAGAGCCCCCATGCGTAGTTGTCGATGAGTCCGCCACGGAGCATGAGGTGGGCAACGGGTTCCCAGAGCGCAATCGCCAAGGCACCTGCGCACAGGCTGCAGAGGCAGAACTGGACGCTGCTGAAGAAGCCTTGCGAGGACCACCAATAGGCGATCAGCGCGATGAGGACCCAGAGAATGATCGAGAAGGGATCCATGGTCGCTCCTCAGGGCTTTGGGGCGGGTTTGACTGGTGCAGGGGCAGCCGATGTGGCTCCTCCAGCCGCCGGGGCTGCTGGTCTGGTCGACGCAAACGCACGCGCCACATCCTCGATCGTGGTGCGACCGTCGCGCACCGCCAGGAGCGCCGATTCCTGCATCAGCATCATGCGCAGGTTGCGGCGTGCGTGCTGATAGGCCCCGGCGATGTCACCCCGCGAAAGGATCTTGCGCGCTTCATCGTCGAACGGCATCACTTCATGGACGCCGATCAGGCCGAAGTAGCCTGAACCACCGCAGACCTCGCAGGCTTCCTCGCGTCCATTCTTGGCGATGACCTTGCCGCTGGCACGCGCCAGTTGGATGGTCTTGCCGGCCGGTAGGCCTAGGCGCTTGGCCTGCTCAGCCGAGCAAGGCCCCATGATCTTGCACGCGGGGCACGGAACACGCAGCAATCGCTGGGCCACCACCGCCTTGACGCCGCGAGCTGCGTCGCCGGCGCTGCCCACTGACTTGATCCACTGCGCCAAGGCCAGTTGTACCCCGTCGACGGGGATGCCGACATAGGTGAGCACCTGATTGCCCGACGCATCGCTGATGACCTTGGCAGTGCCTGAATCGGCAACATCCGAGGTGTAGACGACATCGGGACCGCGGCGGATGATCGACCTGAGGGTGGTCGCGAAATCAGATTGCGTCGTGGGGTCGAACTGGAGCTGGTCCACGCCGTCGAGCCGGAGATCGAGGCTGCGCTCGAGTGTCTTCACGCTGCTGGTGAAGGCATCGTGCCGTGACAGCATGGCATAGGCCATCGTCGTCAGGCCGAACCCTGACGGGGCGCAGAGCAGGATGATGCCCTCGCGACCAGGAAGGTCCCGCGTGGGCTCGAGCAATGCCAGATGCTGCTTGGTGAAGCCAAGGTCAGCGAAGTCGCGCTTGAGTTGCTCATCACGGTTGAAGTCGATGCGCATCGACTGGCCTGCGGTCGATCCCGTGGTGGTGACCGTGAGTTCCTTGGATCCAAGGCTCGTCTGCACGGTGACCTTGCCCACCTGGCGCCGACGGCGCTCGTTGACATCCAGCCCCGCGTGATTCTTGATGTAGTCCATCATCTTGCCGCCAAGCTCGGCGGTCAGTGCATCGCGCTTGGTGGGGATGGCATCGATCACATCCGCCACGATGACGCTGCCGTCGCGTGATCGGATCTCCGTGCGGCTGGCACGGGCGGCGATCGCTTCGCCAATGACGCGCTCGGCGGCTTGGTGCACCTCGAGCATCGGGTCATCCTTGCCGGGGACCGTGGCCTTCTCGCTGCGACCGACGAGGAAGACAATGTTGGCTGCCGCGGCGTTCTTCTGCGCCTTGCGCTCCTCTGCCTTGTCCCTGAGCGTCGAGAGCATGGAGAGCTGGAACTGCTTGCCCGGTGGGACCTGCTTGTCGCGCCACTTCCAGTAGCCGACCAGGATCCCCGCCTCGATCAGGAGGGTGACCAGCCAGCCAGCGAAGGGGACCAGCAATCCCACGGCGACAGCAACGATGCCACCAGTCAGGAGTCCGGGGTTGATCCAACCGTAGCCGCCCCTGGTGAGGTTGTAGGCGGTGGCATCCTTCTCGATCTTGGACGAGATCACCCACGCATACGGCGCATAGACAGCCAGCGTCAGCACCGGCGTGACGGGGTTCAGCAGGATCGCCGCGTCACCGACGGCCAGGAGGGCAGTGGTCATGGTGGTCAGGCTCATCTGGTGTGGCTCATCGTGCGACCACGCGGTGGCTCAACGGATGCCCTTCAGACGCATCTTGAGTTCCTCGGGCTTGGGCGTCGCTTGCAGCGCGACATTCTGGTGGACATACTCACGCTCGACCAAGTCGACCAGGCTGCTCGTGAAGTCCAGCATGCCTTCGTGGTGGCTGTTCTTGATGATCTCGAGCAGCTCGCCCTCGCGGCCCTCCAGGATGTACTTCTGCACGCCGGGGGTGTTGATCAGGATCTCGATCGCCGGGATGCGGCCGATGTTGGCGTGCAGCGTGGGCAGGAGCTTCTGGTAGATGATGGCCCGCAGGTTGTAGGCCATCAACTTGCGGATCTGGTCGCGTTCCTGCTCCGGGAACAAGTCGTAGATGCGGCCGAAGGTCTGCCAGGCGCTGGAGGCATGGATGGTCCCGAAGACCAGGTGCCCGGTCTCGGCCGCGCGGATGGCCGCTTCGAAGGTCTCGTAGTCGCGCATTTCGCCGACGAGCACGACATCCGGGTTCTCGCGGACCAGGGCACGGAGCGCATCGTTGAAATTGGTGCAGTCGATGCCGATCTCGCGCTGGTTGATCGTGGCCTTCTTGTCCTCGAAGATGTACTCGATCGGGTCCTCGATCGTGACGATGTGCACCTTCTTGCGCTCGTTCACGTAGTCGAGCATGCTGGCGATGCTCGTGCTCTTGCCCGAGCCAGTCACCCCGCTGAAGAGGATCAGGCCCTGCGCGGACATGGAGATATCGCCGAGCGTGGCCGGAAGGAAGAGCTCCTCGAACTTCTTGATGTTGCTCGTGATGAGGCGTGCGGCCAACGCAGGCTTGCCGCGGGCCATGAACATGTTGACGCGAAACCTTCGGCCCCTCTCGAAGTCGTACGCGAAGTCAATTGAACCCATGCGCTCGAAGTGCTCGAGCTGGTTCGGGTCGAGGATGTCCCTCGCGACCTGGAACATCAGGTCCATGGTGCAGGGCGGTGTCGCCAGATCCCTCAGTGCGCCACGGTGGCGGATGCGCGGCGGCAGGCCGGACTTGACGATCAAGTCACTGCCTTCGAGCTGGACGGTGGCGGCCAGCCAACTGTGCCAGGCCTTCTTGCCTTCGCCCTGCGTGGTGCCGCGCTGCTTGGTGATGATGGGGACGAGGAGTTCGTTGCGCGAAATGGACACGGGATCGCTCCGGGGGTCGTGGGCCGCCTGAAGGCGGGTCGCAGAGGGTAACACAGGATTCGCACGACGCCCCGCCGGATTTGCGCGCTTGGCGAGAGGGGCCCCGTTTGACAGGTCCGCCCACGGTGGCGATATTCCGGCATGGAAGGCAAGATCATCCAGGACGGCATCACCTTCGACGATGTCCTCCTGATCCCCCGCGCGAGTTCCGTCACCCCTGACCGCGCCGACACATCCACCCTGCTCACGCGCTCGATCCGCCTCAACATTCCCTTGGTGTCGGCGCCCATGGACACGGTGACGGAGGGGGCGATGGCGCGTGCCTTGGCGCAGGAGGGTGGCATCGGCTTCATCCACAAGAACATGGCCATCGCGGCGCAGGCTCGTGAAGTCGCCAAGGTCAAGCGCAGCGAGAACGGCGTGATCACCGACCCGGTGACGCTCAGAGCCGGGGACACCGTCGAACGAGCCATGGCACTCATGAAGGAGCAGGGCGTCAGCGGGTTCCCCGTGGTCGATGGCACCGGCAAGCCTGTAGGCATCGTCACGCGCCGTGACATGAAGTTCATCGCCGGCGCACCCGGCATCGCCAAGGTCAGCGAAATCATGAGTTCGGCGCTCGTGACGGCGCGCCATGACGTGGACCTCGAGGAAGCCGGTCGGCTCATGACGAAGGCGCGTGTCGAGAAGTTGCTGCTGCTGCATGCGGACGGTCGACTCGCCGGGCTCGTGACGATGCGCGACATCGACAACACGCGCCGGTATCCACATGCCTGCCGTGACGAGCGCGGCCGCCTGCGCGTGGGCGCCGCAGTCGGCGTGAACCAGCTCGACCGGGTCGAGGCTCTGATGGCAGCCGGCGTGGATGTGATCGGCATCGACACGGCGCATGGCCACAGCGCCAACGTCATCGAGACGGTGCGCCAGGTCAAGAAGCGCTTCGACATCCCTGTCGTGGCGGGAAATGTCGGAACCGCCGAGGCCACCAAGGCGCTCATCGATGCCGGTGCCGATGCCGTGAAGGTCGGCATCGGGCCCGGTTCGATCTGCACCACGCGTGTGGTGACCGGAGTGGGCATGCCGCAGATCACTGCGGTCATGAATGCAGCGTCCGCTGCTTCCAAGGCAGGCATCCCGGTCATCGCTGACGGCGGGATCCGCCAGTCCGGTGACATCGCGAAGGCGCTCGCCGCCGGAGCGCAATGCGTCATGCTCGGCGGGCTCTTCGCGGGACTTGATGAGAGCCCGGGTGAGCAGGTGCTGCACCGGGGCCGCCGCTTCAAGACCTACCGAGGCATGGGCAGCGAGGGTGCCATGGCGGCAGGAAGCGCGGATCGCTACGCCCAGGGCGGCAGCACGAAGTTCGTGCCCGAGGGCGTTGAAGGCATGGTGCCGTACCGTGGGCCGCTCTCCGAGTTCGTCTTCCAGATGGTCGGCGGCCTGCGCTCGGCGATGGGCTACTGCGGCTGCGCGAACCTCGAGGAGTTCCGTCGCGATACACGCTTCGTGCGCATCTCCGCTGCAACGGTCGTGGAGAACCATCCGCACAGCATCCAGATCACTCGGGAGGCCCCCAACTATTCCCGTGGCACCTTCGACGGCAACTGAGCGGGTACGATCAAGCGGGTGGCCTTCGTGCCGCCAAGCGCCGGTGTGGCGGAACTGGCAGACGCGACGGATTCAAAATCCGTTTCCCCTTAAAGGAGTGCAGGTTCGATTCCTGTCACCGGCATCAACGGCCCGGCCTCAGCGTCGGGCCGTTTTCCTGCACCGATGGCCGGCCTTGCTCTCCTGCGTCTACTGTGCAGGCATGCGGTTCCTTGCGCTGATCTGCCTTCTTCCCGCCGCGTGCAGTGACCCCACGCCGGCTGATCGCCCTGTGCCGCCGGCGCTGCCTGCGCAGGCCGTCAAGCAGCGCGCCCCCGAGCCGCCCACGCCGCTCTACGGCGATTGCGAGCCAAGCGATGACGGCATCGGCAGGACCTTCATGGACCGCGAGATCGCGCAGGTGATGGGTCACCAGGGAGCTGGCTGGCTGGAGCGACCGACGCGTGAACGGGAGGAGCGCACCGATGTGCTGGTGCAGCTCCTGGGCGTGAAGGACGATTCGACGGTCGCCGACATCGGCTGCGGCAGTGGCTACTTCTGCAGGCGCATCGCCGAGCGTTCACCGGGTGCGACGGTGCTTGGCGTGGACATCGAGCCGGAGATGCTCGAGATCCTCATGCAGACCGCACGGGAGGAGGGCTTCGACTCCATCAAGCCCGTGCTGGGCCGCATCGATGACTGCACGCTCGAGGAGTCCAGCGTGGATGTGGTGCTGATGGTCGACGCGTACCACGAGTTCAGCGAGCCATGGGCCATGCTTCAGTCGATCCGCAGGGCGCTGCGCCCGGGCGGCATGCTCGTGCTGGTGGAGTACCGCGAGGAAGACCCGATGGTCTTCATCAAGCCGCACCACAAGATGAGTGAGGTGCAGGCGCGCAAGGAGCTCGAGGCAGCCGGATTCTGGTGGGCCGGGACGAGCGCGGCACTGCCCCAGCAGCATGTGATGTTCTTCACGCCCACGCTGGAGCCCTGAAGCGATCCATGCAGATCGGCGTCACGGTGACTGATGCTGTCCGTTCGGGACGATACCCTAACAAAGACCGAACATCAGCGCAACCCAAGCACTCAACACCGAGGCCCGCCATGCTCGCCCCCGAACTCCTCGAACGCCTCGCCCTCATGCAGGATCCCTGGCAGCACCACGCCCCCGTGCTGGCGCCGCCGTGGCAGCTGCCCCTGCATGGCGTCCATGAGTGGGTGCTGCACGGGCCCATCGACCAACCGCCCATGCATGCCTTCCTCGACATGGTGGCTGCGGCGTTCGGTCACCAGTGCGGTGCTGCCGCGCATGACCAGCCCGCTGCACATGATGACGGCTCAGCATCGTGCGTGGCGTGGATCGGCCGGGCGGTCATGCCATCGGCGGTGACCATGCATCGACGGGGCATGGACCTGCGACATCATGTGCAGGTTCCCGGGGCACGCACACCCGCTGAACGGCTCTGGGCGTTCGAGGAAGCCGCTCGATCGGGTCGTTGCATTGCCATCGTCGTCGATGCCGGCGGATGGCAGGCCGCGATGGTGCGTCGGGCCCAACTCGCCAGTTCGTGGCGACCCGACCGCACGCCGGTCCTTGCCTTGGCATGGCGTCCGCAGCACGAGGCTTCGGTACGCAGTGCCTGCACCACGCGCTGGCTGGTGCAGCCGATGCACGATCCAGCCACGGCCCATGCTCGTCCTGCCTGGTCCATCCAGTCGGTTCGGGATCGCCGCGGCATCCGTGATCACGCCGCCGCATGCAGCAGCCTGCGCGAACCTGGCAGCAATGCATCCTCCATGCCGTGGTCGATCGCCTCCTGATGGGCATGCACCATGCAACGCTTCCTCGTGATCACGCTGCCGCACTGGTCGGTCACGGCACGCGCACGCCTGGTGCAAGCGCCCGTCGTGGTCGTGGTCCGCCGCAAGGGTGCGCTCATGGTGCATGCCGCGAGCAGGCAGGCGCGTGCCGATGGCGTGGAGCGGGGCATGCCACTGGCCCAGGCCAAGGCGCTGCTGCAGTGCGAACCCCATGAGCTGGAACACGATCCCGCTGCCGATCATCGCGCATTGCACACCTTGGCACGCTGGTGCCATCGGATCTCGCCCTTGGTCCAGCTCGTGCACGATGATGATCCGGCTGCACTCGTCATCGACCTGACTGGCCTCGAGCGCGTGCATCGTGGCGAGGATCGCCTGCTGGTCCGGCTGCGCTCGCACATGGACCGCTTCAGGGTCGAGTGCACCCTGTGGACGGCATCCACGCAGGCGGCCGCCAGCGCTGCGGGCTGGGCTGCACCAAGCGGCCACGACGGCATCATCAAGCACGGCGAGGAGCGCTGGCGCACCCGCGCCTGCCCGGTCAGCGCCCTTCGAATCGATCCTGAGCTCGTGGCCATGCTGCATGAAGTCAATGTGCGCACGCTCGATGACCTTCGTCAGGTGCAGCGCGCGCAGGTCGCGCCGCGCTTCGGCCAGCGCTTGCTCGATCGGCTCGATGCCATCCAAGGATTGGTGCTCGAACCGTTCCGGGCAATCCGCTGCGTGCCCGACATCCAAGGCGAGGTCATCTTCGACGGTCCATGCCCGCAGGTGGAGGCGCTCTGCCGGGCCATGCAGTCCTGCTTCGAGCAGATCTGCACGCAGTTGCAGGACCGTGGCCGCGGCGCACGCACCTTCACGGTGCGCGTGCAGTGCAGCGACCTTCCGCAGCATGCATGGACCATCCGCTGCACGCAGCCGATCCGTTCGTGGGACGCCGTGCGACCGCTCGTCTTGCCTTCCCTGCAGGATCTGCCGCTTGGGCATGGCGTGGAGGGGGTCCAGGTGATCGCACGAAGCCTGCGGCGCGTGGCACCGGTGCAGGTTGGCCTGCAGGGCACGCGTACCGCGGGTGAGCACGGCGCACTCTGGATCGACAGCCTGCGCGAACGATTCGGGGCGGATGCGGTGTGTGTACCCCGGGTGCGTGCCGTGCGCCGCCACGCATGGCACGAAGGCACCGTGGCGATCGATGCCTTCACCGAAGGCGACCGTGATGGCGTCGACGGCGTCAACAGGATCGATGATGCCCACGGCATGCATGGCGTGGATCCAACCCGTGCTTCCATGCACGCACTCGCCAGCGAGCCATCTTGCCCGTGGCCACGGCCTGAGCGCATCACCGTGACACGCCATGGCCCCGATGCCCCATGGCCCACCCCGCCCGCCCATTTCCTCTGGCGTGGCACGGCGTGGCACATCCTCGGCTGCCAGGGGCCACAGCGCCTGGCTGGTGCATGGTGGCACGCGCAGGATCCAGGCACGCGGGATCACTGGCGTGTCCATGCTGCACCATCGACAGTGGATCCATCGGGTGACCATGCATGGCTTGCCCTGGTCAGGCACGATGATGGCTCGTGGTGGGTACACGGGGCATGGACATGAGCGCATCGCTCCATCCCGGGGCATCGGTCGCCGTGGATGTCATCAGTTCGTTCAGCTTCCTCGAAGGGGCAAGCCAGCCCGAGGAACTGGTACGCCGGGCAGCCGCGCTCGGCGTGCAGACGATCGCCATCGCCGATCGGCACACGCTGGCTGGTGCCGTGCGTACCCATGTGGCTGCACGCGATGCGGGAATCCGCACGATCGTCGCGGCAAGGGTGGCGGTTGAGGTCGGGATCGAGCCTGCGGCCACCATGGCGACCGATGGCCATGCCGTGAATCCTGCCACGACCGATGATGCGAATCCTGCCCCGAACATTGCCGAGCCCATCGACCTGATCCTGCTGTGCATGGATCACGGTGGGTACAGCAGGCTCTGCCAGCTCATCACGCTCAGGCATGCGGGTACGAAACGCCTTGTTTGGCACGATCTCGATGGCCGGCTCGACGGCCTGCATGCGATCGTGGTTCCGCGGCGTGGCCTGCAGCTGGCCACGTCAACCTTCCAGCAGGCCGTGGCCGATCTGGCGCGGCGTGCCCCGGGCAGGGTGTCGCTGGCACTCTCGAACACCGCCGAGGGCGATGACGATCACCGATGGTGGCAATCCTGCATGCTTGCCGAGCATCTCGGCATACCTGTGGTTGCAACGCATCCCGCGCACATGCATGTGCCCGAGCGCCAGATGGCCCACGATGTCCTGTGCTGCATCCGCCACGGCACCACCCTTGAGCGCGCAGGTGCGTTGCTCGCCCCCAATGCCGAGCGATTCCTGCGCTCACCGCACGAACTGCAGGCCATCCATGCCGGCGTACCGCACGCGCTGGATCGGGCACAGGCCATCGCCACGGCCTGTGCGAGTTTCGACCTTGGCCAGGTCAGGCACCGTTCGCCGCGTGAACTCGTGCCCCACGGCCACACGCCCATGTCCTGGCTGCGTGTGCGGACCTGGCAGGGCGCCGCCGAGCGGCATCCCGATGGCGTTCCCGAGCGCGTGCGTACGCTCATCGAGCATGAATTCACGCTGATCGAGGACCTCGACTACGCGCCGTTCTTCCTGACCGTCGACGACATCGTGCGTTTCGCCCGTTCACGCGGGATCCTCTGCCAAGGGCGTGGTGCCGCCGCCAACAGCGCTGTCTGCTGGTGCCTGGGGATCACTGCGGTGGATCCTGCGCGCGTCGACATGCTGTTCGAGCGCTTCGTGAGCCGTGAGCGCAACGAGCCCCCCGACATCGATGTCGACTTCGAGCACGAGCGCCGCGAGGAGGTGATCCAGTACATCTATGGCCGCTTCGGCCGCGAGCGTGCAGCACTCTGCGCCGAGGCCGTCTGCATGCGTGGCCGCATGGCCGTGCGCGAGGTCGCCAAGGCCATGGGATTCCCGGCCGATGCGGTCGATCGCATGGCGCGCGGCATCGATCGCTGGATGGGCCATGGCGGCGATCGCGACGATCAGGCATCGATCCTGGCCGCGCTCGAGGAAGCTGGGTTCAGGCCGAGTGATCGGGGCATCACGCAGCTGGCCTCGATTGCCGCCACGCTCATCGGATTCCCGCGGCATCTGTCGCAGCATGTGGGCGGCTTCGTGCTCAGTGATGAACCACTCTGCACCCTCGTGCCCGTGCGCGATGCCGCCATGCCCGGCCGCAGCATCATCGAATGGGACAAGGACGACATCGAGGCCATGGGGATCCTGAAGGTCGATGTGCTGGCCCTGGGCATGCTCACCTGCATCCGCAAGGCACTCGACATGGTCGCACGATGCGGCACCCCGATGGCCATGCACCAGGTGCCGGCCGAGGATGCGGTGACCTACGACATGCTCTGCCGCGCCGACAGCGTGGGGGTGTTCCAAGTCGAGAGCCGTGCGCAAATGAGCATGCTGCCGCGCCTGAAGCCGCGCCGGTGGTACGACCTCGTGGTGCAGGTGGCCATCGTCCGGCCGGGTCCGATCCACGGCAAGATGGTGCATCCGTACCTGCGCCGCCGCAGCGGCCAGGAACCAATCGAGTTTCCCGATGACGGAGTGCGGCGCGTGCTCGAGCGCACGCTCGGTGTGCCGCTCTTCCAGGAACAGGCCATGGCGCTTGCCGTGGTCGCCGCCGGGTTCACTCCCGGCGAGGCCGATGCCCTGCGCCGTGCGATCGCCGCATGGAAGCGGCGCGGCGACGAGATCGCGCGCTTCGAACGCCGGCTCATCGAAGGCATGGTCGGCCGTGGCTACGGGCAGGCCTTCGCCGAGCAGGTCTTCACGCAGATCAAGGGGTTCTCTGGGTACGGCTTCCCCGAAAGCCACGCGGCGAGCTTCGCACATCTGGTCTATGTGAGCGCCTGGCTCAAGTGCCACCATCCGGCCGCCTTCACGGCGGCGCTCCTCAACAGCCAACCCATGGGGTTCTATGCGCCCGCGCAGCTTGTGCGCGATGCCCAGGAGCATGGCGTGCAGATCCGACAGGTCGATGCCGTGCACAGCGATTGGGACTGCACGCTCGAACGGCACAGGGCAACGCACGCGCCGGCAGGGCCCGACGCTCGATGGCAGGCAGCATCGCGTGGCCGGCATCATGGCGATCCGCCGCAGCAAGGCTGGGCCCTACGGCTCGGCATGCGCATGGTGCGCGGGCTGTCCGAGCGCGATGCGCTGGCGATCCACCAGTCGGTGCGCGAGCATGGACCGCGGCAGGGCATGATGTCACTCTGGCGCACCAGCCGTGCAAGCCTGGCCTCGCTGCGGGCGCTTGCCCGTGCCGATGCCTTCCGGGGCATGGGCCTCGATCGGCAGCAGGCGCTCTGGCAGGTGCGCGCCCTCAAGGAGCGCGATGGTCCGCTGCACGAGCAGTGGGTCGCCTCGTCCAAGCGCAGCGCCACGCTCTGGGACACGCTCGAAGAGCCGGCCGAACTCCCACCGGTCGCGGCACCGGCCACAGTGCTGGCCGATTACGGCTCGATCGGCTTGAGCCTCAAGGCCCATCCGATCTCGTTCCTTCGCGGCTGGCTCGCGCGGCAGGGGTGCGTGCCATGCGCGCTCGTGCGCTGTGACCAGGCGCTGCCCACGCGCAGTCGTGCAGCCATGGCAGGGCTCGTCCTGGTGCGCCAGCGGCCATCGACCGCCAAGGGCACGATGTTCCTGACGATCGAGGATGAATCGGGATCGGCCAACGTGATTGTGCGGCCCAAGGTCCACGAGCGCTTCCGTCGCGCGATCCGGGCAAGTTCGGCCCTCATCGTGCAGGGTCGCATCGAGCGCCGTGATGGCGTCTCGCACCTGCTCGCACGCAGCGTGCAGGGGATCGATGACGCACGCGCCGAGCACGGACCGGTCACGATGCACTCACGCGACTTCCGTTGAGCGAAGGCCCAGGCGGGAATCCTGACGCGCGCCCCCTGTGCGATGCGTGGAGCGCCAGCGGGCTTCACCGGGTCATGGTCCTCAGTGGCGCGGCTTGGGACCGCGCAGGAGGTACGCGGGTGGGATCTCCGGTGCCGGGCCTGGATCCCACTGGCCGGCACCCCGGTCGATCATCACGCAGGTGAGGTAGTCCATGAGCTGGCAGTTCGGATCGATGCCACCAGCGCGGATCCAGCCCCACATGCCCGGGTACTGCACCGGTGGCTTCGGCTGCATCGAGGGCAGGAAGTCATGCGAGATGGGTGCTCGGTAGTTGAGGTACGGCCAGCTGCCGAAGCACTCCCACGGCTGGAGCACATCCAGCGACTTTGCACCGTTGACGAAGATCCGGTCGGGATCGAACGGCATCCATCCTGTTCCGGGTAGGTACGCCTCGGCCCAGCACCCGAGCCTGAACTGCGGCATGCCGCCGGTGATGGTCCCTTGCGGGGCCTCGATCATGCCGAGCACCGGTCGCGCAGGAATCCCCGCCGCGCGCAGCGTGGCCACACAGGCCGCGCACAGGTCGTAGACCGACCCCTTGCGCGACTCCATCACGGCTGCAGCACCCTGCAGCTGGAAGCCACGGGTGGCCGTGGTGTCGGTGATGTTGCCGAAGCTGTCGACGCCCCGGAACCAGAGCACCGTGTGCCGCACGAGGTCCTTGGTCGCGAGCCAGATCGGGACATCCTTGAGCTTCCCACCGGAGACCGACTGCACATGCTGCGCAAAGCGCGGGTCATCGCTCTCGATCGCCACCGACGGCTTGAGCCAAGGCTCGACCTCGGCGGGCCATGATCTGGGCCAGGTCACGCGCTGCGCCTGATCCTCGTCCACGAGACTCGACCAGACCTGCACGCGCCACTGCAACTCCCACTGAATCGACTGGCAACTCACGGCGCCGGTGTCGAGCGTGACCAGGCGCGTGCCGCCCTGCGAATCGGCCATCGAGACCTGGATCGATCGGCGCGGCCCACCGGTGAGCGTGGTGGTCGCACGGAGGCTCGACAGATCCACGCGCGACCAGGTGTCCAGGGTGGACATCGAGAGCGCCAGGCGATTGGTCGTCAAGCGCATCGTCTCGGTGTTGCTTGCGACCCCGCCCTCCTGGAAGGCCGGGATGCCGAGCACCTGCACACGGAAGGTCATGTCGTAGAGCCACGGATCGACGCGCCAAGCCGGCGGAGCAGGGGGTCGGCCGGCAAGATCGCTGACGCCCGGCGCGGGCGGCGGCGACTGGAGCCGTGCGGGCCACGGCAGGCTCGCCACGAGAGCCGTGCCGAGGAAGCCGCGCCGATCGATCCCGAGCGCCTGCTTGGACTCGCGCACCGAACGGTCCATGGCTTCAACCGAAGACGCTCGGCGCATCAGGCACCAGGATGATGAACACGGTGTTGAGGAACTCGGCCAGCACCAGGTTTGCGGCGATGATCGCGATGAAGCTCGTGACGAACGAGCTGGTGGCGGCCTGACCGACGCCCGCCGCACCGGGCTGGCAGGTGAAGCCTCGGAAGCAGGCGATCGCACCGATGCAGAGCCCGAAGACGGTGGCCTTGACCAGCCCGTTGATCGGATCGAGCAGGTAGACGATTTGCTGGACGTAATGCCAGAATTCCGCGTCGGCCACGCCGAAGATGCGCACCGACACCAGCCAGGCGCCCGCGGTTCCCAGCGCATCGCTGAAGATGGTCAGGATCGGGGTCATGATGACGCACGCCACGATGCGTGGAACCACCAGGATCCGGATCGGGTCTGCATCCATCGCACGCATGGCATCGAGCTGCTCGGTGATGCGCATGGTGCCGAGTTCCGCACTGAGCGCGCCGCCCACACGCCCGGCGACCATGACCGCGCTGAGCACCGGCCCGATCTGCTTGCAGACGCTCACCACGATCACCCCGCCGATGCGGTCTTCCTGCCCGATGGCCTGAAACTGGTCGAAGCCCTCGAGCACCAGGATCATGCCGATGAAGGCGCCAGTGATCCCGACCACCGGGATCGACAGGACGCCGACCGAATAGAGCTGCGGGAAGATGAGGCTCGGTCGAAGGCAGCGCGCCGGGTGGGCGATCAGTCGCTGCACCGCGGCCATGAAGAACAGCATGAACTCGCCAAAGCCTGAAACGGCGTCATAGGTGGCCGCACCGACCTTGGAGACTGCGTGCCCGACGGCCATGGCAGGAGGGTACTCCAGCGGGGCCGGTCGTCGCGCTGGGTTGATTGGTTTCGCGGCGGATTGAATGCTTGCCAATGGAAGCGGGCGCCCGGCGAAACCGGGCGCCCGCGAAGGCAGGCAGGACTCAACCGAGCGTCACTCGCAGGGGATCCCGAACACGGCAAGGAACGCTCCGAGGTCGGCCCCGTCGGTCACGCCGTCGCCGTTCACGTCTCCGCTCGAGGTGCCCCAGGCCGCGAGGATGCTGCCCAGGTCGGCACCGTCGCGCACACCGTCGTCGTTGAAGTCGCCGAGGCAGTCCGACGCATCGCACACGACATTGGAGAGGCCGGGGGTCTCGTTGCCAGCGGTCTGGTTGGACGCGATGTCAAAGAGCCCGATGTTCCAGCAGCCGGTGTCCTGGCAGCGCCACACATGGCCGGGCACGAACACGCCGTCCGGCCCGATGCGGTTGGGGCCGTAGGCGAACTCGGTCCCGATCGGGGGAGTCGTGGGACTCTCGATCAGGGCGATGCTGTCGATCACCTCGACCCACGGTGTCGAGTCGAAGGTGCCGTCGTCGTTGGTGTCGAGGTCAGTGTTGATCGCACCGGTGAATCCACGGACCAGGAAGAAGGTGAGGTTGTCGCTGTTCTCGAGCCAGTTGTCCGCCAGGTTGGCTCCACCGGTGCCGGCACCGTTGCCGACGTCGGGGTTGGTGAGGGGGTTGCCAATCAGCAGGGTGCCATCGACCGGCATCATCACGCCGACAAGCGGGCGGACGCGTTCGATGAAGCCGCTGACGCTCGTGCCTGACGACGCGTCCCCGATGACGATCAGCGTCAGGTCACCCAGTGACGCACCCGGGGTACCAGCCAGCTCGACGAACTCGAGCGTGTCTGTGCCGGTCATGTCGATGCGGATCTCGTTGATCCGGACATCGATGAACTCGCAGCTTGCGGTGGCCACGGCGCAGCTCGTCGCGGCCTGGGTGACGCACGCTGCATCCCATGCCTCGTTGCAGCAGGACGGATCGAGCGTGCACACCGCATAGCAGCAGTTCATATCGCTGCAGAATGGGTTCGCATGCGCCTCGTTGCACGCGCCGGCGATCGACTCGCCGCACTCGAGCACCGGACCAGCCGCGCAGTCGCGGTTCGCCGTACCCGGGGTGTCACCACCGCTGAGGTAGTACATGAACGCGCCGACCTGCCAGTCGCCCTGCGGCGAGCAGGCGTAGCCGTGCGCGGCGGTGTATGAGCCCGTGGAGGTCGTGTCGACCGGAACGACATTGGAGGAGTACACATGGTCGGTCGTGTAGGGGCCGCGGAAGGCAAGACTGGCGACCACGCCGGACCAAGGCGTGGTGTCGAGGGTGCCGTCGTTGTTGGTGTCGAGATCGGTGTTGACTTGACCGATCCAGCCGCTGACGACCAAGTGGGTGCGTGAGGTGCTGTTGTCTTCGAAATTCAGCCCGTCCGCCGGAGTGACCCAGTCCACATTCAGTGGGAAGGTCACGGTCGGCTCGGCGATCACGAGCCGGCCATCGACCGGGACGACTGCTCCGTCGAGCGGGAGCGCCATCTCGACATGGCCAACATAGTCGGCCGGGGTCGTGCCAGACGCGGCGCGGTCACCGAGCACGACATACACCAGGCCAGCAAGCGAAGCACCGGGTGTACCGATGAACTCGACATACTCGTCGACATCGGCACCGTACTGCTTTGTACGGACCTCGCTGAAGGCCAGGGCGATGGTGCTGCCGCACGCAGGGTTTGCGGTGCCGGGGGTGTCGTAGCCCGCCGCGGTATCCAGCGCGCCCGCCTTCCACGCCGACGAGTCAGAGCACAGATAGGCGTGCGCGGGAGAGTCGCCATCGACGGGCCCGACGGTCGTGTTTGAGTAGTAGAACTCATTCGTCACGCCATCCGGCAACGCATTGCGCACAAACGCGACGCTCGACAGGAGCCCCGTCCACGGCGTCGAGTCAATCGTGCCGTCATCGTTCGCGTCGAGGTCGGTGCCCAGGGCGCCGGTGAAGCCACTCACCAGGAAGAAGGTCGTGTTGTCGCTCGATTCGAATTCAAAATCGGCGTAGAGATCCGGGGTGACCGCGAACGAAAAGGTGGCCTCAGCGACGAGGAAGCGGCCCGAAGCACCGATCGATCCGCTCAGTGCGATGACCGACTCCACGACGCCGTTGGGTGACCCGGCATCACCATCGCCCACCACGACGACCGAGAGGCCGTTGAGGCTGGTGCCGGCGACGCCCGCCAGTTCGACGTACTCGCTCAGGTCAAAGCCTGGCTCATCGACGCGGATCTCGCTCAGCACGACATTCTGCGCCAATGCGGCCGGCGCGAGGCACAGGGCCAGGGTGGCAACGGCGATGGAGTGGTACATAATGCGGTGGCTCCTCTCGGAAGGAAACAGTAGCCCATGCCGGGCCAGGAGCAAAATCGCGATGGCCGGATTCACAGGGTCCTTGCAGATTCCCTCCGATGGTCCCAACGAGGGCGGGCGTGAAGCCAAGGCCACCCCAGAACGACATGCGGCCCCCGCGGGGGCCGCATGGTCGGGATCTTCGGGGTCAACGGTCGGAACCGATCAGTTCGGATCCTTCTCCGGTGCCGGAGGGGTGATGACCGGGGCAGCGGCCGGGGGCGTTGCATCCTTCTCCGGCGTGGTGGTTGGGGGTGCTTCACCAGTCGAGCCGCCCCACGAGCCCGTGGTGGTGTCGTAGGTCATCGGTCGGATGAAGACTTCCACGCGGCGGTTCTGGGCAGCACCGCGTGGGCCGTTCTCGACGATCGGGCGGTACTCGCCCCAGCCGGCGACTTCAACACGGTTGGCCGCCACGCCATCACCCACGAGCAGGTCGCGGACTGAGATCGCACGGTGCGCCGAGAGGTGCGTGTTGGTGGGGTGGTTCTTGAGCGTTTCAGGCTTGCCGATGCGGAGATTGTCGGTGTGACCCGTGACGACAGTCTCAAACGCGGCGAGCTCAGGATTGTTGAGGATCGCCGCGAAGCGACGCAGCACATCACGGGCGGAGTCCTTCACTCGTGCAGAGCCGCTGTCGAAGGTCACATCGGACAGGAAGCGAAGCATCCCCGTCTTGGCGTCGAACTGCAGCATGTCGGGATACTGCTCGGCCAGGGATGCCAGCAGGATGTTGATGTTCGCGGGAAGCGGCCCACCGCCATCCATGCCAGCGACCTGCTTGCTGAGTGCGTCGTAGGCATCGCGCAACTTCTCGAGATCGACCTTGCTGCCGTCGCTGAGGCCCTGCATCGACTCAAGGTCGGCGCGGGCCTGCGAGATCTGCGAGCGGAGGCGATCCTCGTTCGCGCGCGACGTGCTGAGTTCGTCGCGCGTCGATCCGAGCTGCTGCTCGTAGCTGCGGGCTGCCGTGACCGCGGCGTCGTACTTTTCTTGCGGGACACATCCGGCGAAGCCGAGGGCCAAGGTGACCAGGCTTCCGCCGAATACGATGCGATGCGCTGCCAGTGCGTTCATGGACCATCTCCCCTCGGGCGTCCTGCCCGAGTTATGTTGGGGCAATATAACCATCGCCAAGCGGATGTGGGCCGTAATCCTACGGATTTTGCTACTTTCCGGACATGTCGCCCCCGAAGTCCATTGAACTCGACCTGAAGCAGCTTCAGGCAGCCGCGGGAGCCTATCCACAGGAAGCCTTCGAGTTCGTGCAAACGGGCGTTTCCGTCGCCACGGCGCAGGTTCGCGCCGCGAACCTCGGGGGTGCCGGCGGGGGGCATGTGACGGGTCAGCAGCTCTGCTTGGGCCTCGCGGAGTTGGCCATCCAGCGGTACGGGTTGATGGCGAAGTCGGTCTTGGAGAGCTGGAATGTCCATCGGACCGACGACTTCGGCAAGATCGTGTTCGGCCTGATCGAGTGCGGACTCATGAGCAAGACACCGCAGGATTCGATCGATGACTTCCGCTCGGTCTTCGATTTCGACGAGACCTTCCACCACGCGCACGTCGCTCAAAGGATCACGCTCAATGCCGGAAGAACCTCGACCGAGTGAATCCGACTGGACCCGTCGCCATCTCTGGCACATCCAGCCGGTCCGCGACCTGCTGCTCGTCAGCATCGTTGTCGCAGTCGTGTGGGCGGGCTATGCCCTGCGCTACATCACGATTCCGTTGATCGTGGCGCTCGGACTGGCGTACCTCGTCGAGCCGCTGGTGCACTGGGTCAGTGCACGCTTCCGGGTGAGCCGTGGCGCGGTGGTGGGAGGCGTCACTGGCGCCATCGTGCTCGCTGCCGCGAGCGGCACGCTCGTGCTGATCCCGTCGGTCATCCGGCAAAGCGAAGCCATCATCAACAAGGTGCAGTCGGGCGCGCTCAAGAAGTCGATCGGCGAGTTCCAGTCCCAGCTCCCGGGAGCCTTCCGCCAGGACGCCGCCGAGTGGATCGTGTGGATCGAGACCACGATGGACATCGATCTCAACGGCGATCGCCTCGCTGGCGCTTCGCCGGTCACCGAACCCGATGCTGGTCCTGCGGAATCGACGGCGAACCAATCGACGAGTCAAGTTGCGTCGCGATCCCTCTGGGATGTCGGACTTGCGTTCCTCGGGGCGCGGAGCGGTGACATCGCGGGCTTCGTCTTCAGCATCCTGAGCCTGCTGTTCGCTGCGGCGCTCGTGCCGTTCTACTTCTACTTCTTCAGCGTGCATTTCCCCGACATCGTCGGGTTCCTCGACTCGCTCGTGCCCTCGGAATCCAAGGGCGAAGTGCACCGCCTCGCCACCCAGATGGATGCCGCCGTTGCAGGCTTCGTGCGCGGTCGCATCGTGACCGCTGCCATCATGGCGGTGCTCTTCACGATCGGTTGGTCCTTCTGTGGCGTGCCGTACGCACTGACCCTGGGGGTTGCAGCAGGCATCCTTGCCATCGTTCCCTACCTCAGTGGCGTCGTGCTGCTCCTGGCCGTTCCGATGCTGGCCGTGCAGCAGCTGTCGCTGCCCGAAGCCGAGCGCATGAGCCTGCTGTGGGTCGTCCTCGGCCCCACGATCGTTTTCGCGTTGGTCCAGGCGCTCGAGGGCAATGTGCTCACTCCGATCATCGCTGGCCGCGCGACGAATCTCGATCCGGTCACGGTCTTCGTGGCCATCCTCGCGGGTGGCAGCGTGGCCGGGGTGTACGGCATGCTGCTGGCGATCCCGATCGCGGCGTGCGCCAAGATCCTCATTCGTGAGCTGGCCTTGCCGCGCATCCGCGCGTGGGCCGCAGGCACGGTGAACGATCCGCTGCCGCTCGACGATCACTGAAGAAGGACTGCTCGCACGGGTGCTTGGGGCACCGGGCGCCTGATCGGCGGGTGGACGGCCCTCAGCGCTTCTTCGCCTTGCGGAAACGATCCTTCGGACTCACGGTCTTGGTCGAGCCGCGGGCCATCGGATTGAAGCCAGGCATCCCGCCCATGCCGGGCTGCATCGATCCCATCTGCTTCATGGCATGCATGCGTCCCAGGGCACCCATGCCGGCCATCTGCTTCATCATCCGCTGCATACCCTCGAACTGCTTGCCCAGTCGTGAGATGTCCTCGGGCTTCGACCCGCTGCCCTTGGCGATGCGGCGTGTCCGGCTGGGGTTGAGCACTCCCAGATCGTTGCGCTCGCGCCGGGTCATGCTGTTGACCATGCCTTCGATCCGGTTGAGCTGGCCGTCATCGATGTCGATGCCCTTGAGGGCGCTGCCCACCCCGGGGAGGAGACCGAGAATCTGCTTGAGGGGACCCATGCGGCGGATGGTCTTGAGCTGCGAGAGGAAGTCATCGAGCGAGAACTCGCCCTTGGCCATGCGGTCGCTCAGGCGCTGGGCTTCCTCCTCCGTCACTTCCTGCTGCGCCTTCTCGACGAGCGAGACAACATCGCCCATGCCCAGGATGCGGCCGGCGATGCGCTCGGGGCTGAACTCATCGAGTGCGTCGAGTTTCTCGCCCATGCCGATGAACTTGATCGGCGCACCGGTGACCCTGCGCGCGGTCAGCGCAGCACCGCCGCGGGTATCCGAATCGAACTTCGTCAGGATCAGGCCGTCGACCGCCAGTCGGGCGTGGAACGCAGTCGCGCTGGCCAGCGCATCCTGGCCTGTCATGGCATCGATGACCAGGAGTTTCTCGTGGGCACCGAGGGCGCGATCGACCGACTCCAGTTCGCGCATGAGCTCGTCGTTCACATGGAGCCGGCCCGCCGTGTCGACGATGAGCACGTCGAACCCGCCGTCACGGGCCACCTTGAGCGCGCGTTGCGCGACCTGGACGGCGACCCCCACGGCCTTGCCGTACTCGGCGCAGCGCTCGGGCTCACCGTAGTAGGCGCAGCGGGCGCCGCCGGGGGCCGCCTCGACGCCCTCGGTCACCACGCGGAGCTGTTCCACCGCCGCAGGGCGCTGCAGGTCGCACGCGGCGAGCATGACGCTCTTGCCGCGCCGCTTGAGCCATGCCGCGAGCTTGCCGCAGGTCGTGGTCTTGCCCGATCCCTGGAGGCCACACATCAGGATGACCGTAGGCCCGGGCTCGACCAACGGGATGCCTGACTCCGCCGGCCCCATCATCGCAACGAGGCGCTTGTGGACGATGCCCACCATCTGTTGCGCGGGCTGGAGGCTCTTGGTGACTTCCGCACCGAGTGCATCCTGCACGACCTCTTCGCAGAACTCATCGACGAGGTGCTGCTGCACATCGGCCTCGAGCAGCGCCGTGCGCACTTCGGCCATGACCTCGCGCACATTCGACTCGCTGATGCGGCCGCGGCCGGAGAGGTTGCGCAGGGCGGACCCAAGGCGTTCGGTGAGGCTTTCGAACATGGTCGGTGGATGGTAGCCCGGGCTCGGTCAACCGCCGCGTCGGGACGCGATCCACGCATGCAATCGCTTGGCATCCCATGCATTGATGACCTGGTCGGGTCCGGCGCCTGCACGGCGTGCGACCTGCACGCCGAAGCGCAGGACATCGAAGCCGTCACGGCCATGCACATCGCCATTGATCGCCAGCGGGACGCAGGCCTCGATCGCCATCCGTGCGTGGAGATCACGCAGGTCAAGCCGTGCCGGGTGCGCGTTGATCTCAAGAGCCACGCCCGACTCGCGCGCGGCTGCGATCACGGCATGCATGTCAGGTTCAAGTCCCGGACGACCGTTGACGAGTCGCCCGGTCGGATGGCCAAGGATGTGGACGAGCGGATGGCGCACGGCGCGCACCAGCCGCGCGGTCGCCACCTCGGGGGCCTGCTTGAGGCTTGCGTGCGGGCTCGCCACGACCAGATCGAGCTTCGCGAGCACCTCATCCGGGTAGTCGAGACGGCCGTCGACGAGGATGTCCACCTCGGATCCGGCCAGCACGCGAATGCCGCCCACTCGGAGCTCGGCCTCTCGGACGGCATCGATCTGAGCCAGCAGCCGCTCGATGGAGAGCCCATTGGCCTGCACACTCGAGCGTGAATGATCCGTGACGGCGATCGTGTGGAACCCACGGTCCTTCGCGCGCTGGACGAGCTCGAGCAACGGCATCGCGCCGTCGCTCTCGGTGGTGTGCGCATGCAGCTCGGCGCGGATGTCATCAACAGTCAGGAGTGGAGCATGCCCGCAGACCTCGTCCAGTGGCCGCATCTCACGCAGCTCGGGTTCGGCCCACGCGAGGCCGAGTGCTCGATAGAGCTCGGCCTCCGTCCGCGAGGCGAGCGGCGGGTGACGATCCTGAGGCGCGTCGAGACCGTCGTCCGTGAAGAGCCCGTACTCATTCAGTCGCAGCCCACGCTGCTGTGCGCGGCCGCGCAGGAGGACATTGTGTTCCTTGCTGCCCGTGAAGTAGAGCAGCGCCGCGCCGAAGGCCTCGTCCGGCACGATGCGCAGATCAACCTGAAGACCGTCCTGCATGCGAATGCTCGACTTCGTCGGACCAGTGACCAGCACCTTGGCCGCACCCGGCATGGTGCAGAAGGCCTGCATGGCACGCGGACCATCGGACGCCACCGCGACCAGATCGACATCGCCGATGGTCTCCCTGCCGCGTCGCAGGCTGCCGGCAGGCTCGATGCGGGACACGACGCCGGCCGCGCGAAGGTGCGTGATGGCTGCCTCGGCCACCGCGAGGGCCTGGTCGATGCGCACACGACCGACGGCCGTCTTCAGGAACTCGATGCCGTCGCGGAGGTTCTGGATCTTCTTGGGGCCGAAGCCCGCCAGTCCCTGGAGGCGATCCCCGTCAAGCGCCGACTCCAGCGACGCCAGGTCGACGATGCCACGCTCCTGCCAGAGCAGCCTGACCGACTTGGGACCGACACCGGGCAAGCCGAGCAGGGCAGGCAGTCCCGGCGGGACCTGTGCACGCAGACCCTCGAGGTCCTTGACGGAACCCGTGGTGACGAACTCGACGATCTTCGCCGCGCTGCTCGTGCCGATGCCGTCGATGGCCGACAGGGCCTTCGGGTCGGTCCGAGCAAGATCGACCAGATCGACCGTCAACGACTCTGCCGCACGCGCCACCTTGGCGTTGGCCAGGACTCGGAAGGAGTTGGCCCCGGTGAGTTCGAGCAGCACCGCGAACTCCTCGAACAGTCTCACGATCTCGGCGTTGCCCATTGGTGCTCCTTGCACGACAACGCCCCCAGAGGCGGGGGCGTCGAACGCGACTGGATGGGCTCGAACCATCAACCTTCGGTTTCGTAGACCGATGCTCTATCCAATTGAGCTACAGTCGCAGCGGGGCAAAGAGTATAGCTTGCCGCCACGGGCAGGCGACCCGCCATAACCATGACCATCAATCGGTCGTCGAGGTGGATGGTCGGTCGTCGGCATCGCTCACGACGGCCTCGCCGAGATCGATGTAGCCATCCACCGTGGTGGCGCTTGCATCGACCAGGCGGCTGAGGAAGGCCGGCAGCACGATGATGCCCACGCCGGCAACGACTGCTGCGGCCTTCGGCCACCAATGCGGCACCGCGACCACATCTTGGCTCTTGGCATTGGGTGGGTTGACGACCGCTGCGCCGACGAAGCGCAAGTAGTAGACCGCGCCGATCGCCGTGTTCAGGAGCAGGACCGCAGCCAGAGAAGCCTGACCACCCTCGAATGCCACGAAGACCAGCACGATCTTCGCAAGCGCTCCGAAGAGGGGAGGGACCCCAAGCAGGCTCAGTGCACTCACGGTGAGCAGGAACGCCAGCACCGGATGCGAGGAGCGCAGGCCGGAAAGCGACTCGAAGCTGTCCACTTCCTCGCCCTTGCGCTCGAGCGTCGCGAGCACGGCGAAGGTCGCCACCGTCATGACGCCGTAGGCGAGCATGAAGAGGTACATCGCACCGATGCCGCCTTGGGGGCCGATGATGACCCCGACGAGCATGTAGCCGCTGTTGGCGATCGACGAGTAGGCGAGCGTGCGCTTGAGGCTCGTCTGCAGGATGCCCCCGATGTTGCCCAGGAGCATCGTCAGCACGGCCACCATCCAGAGCACCGCCGTGATCGGCTGCGGGAGGCCCTGGTAGGCGATGCGGATGCCATCATGGTCGACCATGGCGTGGCCCGACCATCCCACCGTGCCGAGCACGGTGACGAGCGCCGAGAATCCGGCGATCTTGGGGGTGAACGACAGGAAGGCGGTGACCGGGAGCGGAGCACCCTCGTACACATCCGGCGCGTAGAAGTGCATCGGCACCGCAGCGAGCTTGAAGCACAGACCCAGCACCGTGAGGATGGTCCCGAGCAGCGCCGTCGCGCTCAGGCCCGGCCCCGCGGCCTGCTCGGCAAGAAGATCGCGCATGGAAATGAGCTGCATCGTGCCAGTGGCGCCGTAGAGCATCGCGAAGCCGTAGAGCGTCACGGCGGTGGCAAGCGCACCGAGGAAGAAGTACTTCATCGCCGCTTCCATGCTGCGACGACCGGTGCGCGCGACCGCCACCATGATGTAGGTCGGCAGGCTCACCAGCTCGAGGCCAAGGAAGAGCCAGATGAGATCCGGTGCACTCATGACGAGCATCGCACCCGTCAGGCTGAGCAGGAGGAAGGCGTAGTACTCACCGCGCACCACGCGCAGCGCATCGAAGGATGCACGACCGCGCGCGACCGCCTCCTCGTACCGACGGTCGATCGAGCCCGCCGACACGGCGACCAGGCCGATGCCGATGAGGGCGATGAGCGCCTTGCCATACTTGCCCAGCATGGGGAAGAGCAGGTTGGCCCCCTGGATGCGCTCGGGGGTCCACACCGCATCCAGAGCGAGGATCGAGGCCACCAGCGCCGCCACGCAGACCCAGGGCACGAGTGAGCGGGTCCCGGTCGAGCGCGACAGGCCCAGCACGGCCACGAGCATCGAGGCCGCGAACAGCACGATCTCCGGGGCGAGCAGCACCGCCGTCTGGCTCATGTCAACCACGGTCATCCTCCTTGGGCTCGGCCTGTGCGGCCTCGGCAGCGTGCGGCTGCGACTTCAGCGCCCGTTCGACGGCAGCGGGGTAGGGCGCCAGGGTGCGCTCGACCACCGGACCGATCGCCTGGAGCATGGGCTTGGGATAGACGCCGATGAACAGGCACACCAGTGCGAGCGGAACCAGCAGGCCGACTTCGCGACCGGTCAGGTCACCATGATCTTCGCCGTGTCCGTGGTGACCATGCTTGCCGTGCGTCGCATCCTTCGGCTCGCGCAGCGGACCGAAGACATAGCGTCCGACCAAGAGCAGCATGTACATGGCACCGAGGACCAGGCCGGTCGCCGCGACGAGAGCGAAGCCCGGACCAAGCAGCCCGGGGTAGCCCGTCGACGCGTCGCCGGTGGCGATGTAGGTGCCGAAGAGGCAGAGGTACTCGCCGACGAATCCGTTCAGCCCGGGAAGGCCGATCGAACTCATGGTGAAGAACACCATGAAGAAAGCCCAGACCGGCATGCGCTTGGCGAGGCCTCCGATCTGGTCCATGTCCTTCACGTGATACCGCTCATAGGCCATCCCGACCAGCAGGAAGAGCGCACCCGTCGAGAGTCCGTGGTTGATCATGTAGAGCACACTGCCTTGCGCCCCGACGGGATTCAGCGCGAAGAGCCCCAGCATGCAGATGCCGAGGTGGCTGACCGAGGAGTAGGCAACGAGCTTCTTGGCATCGGTCTGCACCCAGCAGATGAGCGCCGCATAGACGACCGCCACCGTGCACAGCACGGACGCGAGCACGGCCAGTGCGGCACCGCCCTCGGGAGCCATGGGCAAGGCAAGGCGGAAGACGCCGTAGGTGCCGAGCTTGAGGAGCGTGCCGGCGAGGATGACCGAGCCAGCCGTCGGTGCTTGGGTGTGGGCCAAGGGCAGCCAGGTGTGCACCGGAAAGAGCGGGATCTTGACGGCGAAGCCCGCCAGCAAGGCAGCGAAGAGCCAGAACTGGGTGTTGGCGGGAAGCCGAACGCTGGCGAAGGTCGACAGCGTGGCCATGTCCCAGCTCCAGAGCCCCGTCGAGGCATGGTGCTGCCAACCCACGAAGAGGATCGAGCCGAGGAAGAACAGCGACCCCAGGAAGGTGTAGAGGAACAGCTTCTGCGCCGCTTGGCGCCGTTCGGGTCCGCCCCAGATCGCGATGATGAAGAGCAGCGGCACGAGGGTGAACTCGTAACCGACATAGAACAGCAGCACATCACGCGCCGCGAAGGCCAGCAGGATGCTGGCGTGCAGCAGCATGAACCAACCGTAGTACTCACGCTGACGCTCGGAGATCGCGGTCCACGAACCGATCACGCAGATCGGGATCAGGAACGCCTCGAGCAGCGCGAGCAAGAGGCTCACGGAATCGAAGCCGACCCCGAGCGTGGCGTTGATCGACTCGAGCCACGCGCAGCCACACGGCTCCGGGAAGATCGCGCCGGTCGACCACGCCGGGAACTGCCAGGCAAAGGCGACCAACGCACCGAGGCTGGCGAGCGAACCGAGGGCAGCCAGGCTGCGCGCCGCCCGTGCGCTGGCCACGGCGATCACCGCAGCGGTCGCGACAGGAATCAGGATGGACGCCCAGATGAGGTTCATGTTCAGTTCGCTCCCCGCAACCAGATCCAGATCACCCATGCAGCGACCAGCGCCACGCCGCCAGCCATGGTGACGGCGTAGCCCTGCACCACACCGCCATACAAGGGCCGGAAGAGCCGCCCGACGGCAGCGGGAAGGGCACCGAGGCCATTGACGATGCCGGCATCGAGCAGGAGGTCATCGATCGCCGCAAGGATGTTGGCGATCACGCGCAACGGCAGCCGGATCACCCAGTCGTAGAACTCGTCGACCATCCACTTGCGCTCGGCACCGACCACGATCCACCGGGTGGCGACAGAACCCATCAGCGTGCGGCGCAAGGCGTCGGCAGCGCCACGATTGACGAGATGGAGGTAGAGCGATACCAGGATGCCCGCGATGCACGCGAGCGAACCGAGTCGTCCAACAGCGGTGTGGGCATCCATGCCGAGCACCAGGTGACCGTGGCCGGCGTGGGCGGGATCGGCACCGGCAACATTCGGCGCTGCAGCGTGATCATCATGCGACCCGTGCGACTCGGCAGGGGCGCCCTGGTACGCGCTCGACTGCTTGACCTGGGTCTTGACCCAGTTGCGCTCGTCATGGTTGAGCATCGTTCGGTAGCTCGGCCAGCCAGCGAGGATCGCTCCGACGGCAATCAGCACGAGCGGTACGCGGATGGCCCAGCGGGGTGCGTGCGGATGGAACTCACCGTGATGGCCACGGCCGCCATGCGCCGCCGGCGAACCATGCGCATCGCGAGCGTGATCATGGCCGTGATCGTCATGGCCATGGTGCTCATCGCCGGGCTCGTACTTGACCGGCCCGAAGAAGACCCGGAAGCCGACGCGGAAGGTGTAGTACGCCGTCAGGGCTGCCACCACCAGGCCGATCCATCCCAGGACATGGACCCGTTCATCCCTGGCCGTGAAGGCCGAGACGAGGATCTCGTCCTTGCTGAAGAACGCGGCCGTGAACGGGAACGCAGCGAGCCAGAAGCAGCCGAGTACGGCCAGCCAGCTCACGAGCCGGAAGCCCGGCACCTTGCTCAAGCCGCTGAGCTTGCGGATGTCGAGTTGACCCGCGAAGCCGTGCATCACGGCGCCAGCCGTCAGGAAGAGCAGCGCCTTGAAGAACGCATGCGTGAAGACGTGGTACGAGGCACCGAATGATGTGCCCACCCCAAGGCCGAGGAACATGTAGCCCAGCTGGGAGATCGTCGAGTACGCCCAGATGCGCTTCATGTCGTACTGCGCCATGCCGATGGTGGCCGCGAGGAGCGCGGTCAGGCCACCGACCCAGGCCACCGCAGCCATGGCATCGGGATTGACGACGAAGAGGGGGAACATCCTCGCAATCAGGAACACACCGGCGGTGACCATGGTCGCCGCGTGGATGAGTGCCGACACCGGGGTCGGGCCTTCCATGGCATCCGGAAGCCAGACATACAGCGGCAACTGCGCACTCTTGCCAAACGCGCCAAGCATCAGCAGCCAGGGGATGGCCTGGGCAGTCCACTCGCTGCTTGCCGGCGCACCGTCGATCGCCTTCCACAGCGCTGCATACTCGACGGTGCCGTAGCACTGCCAGATCAGGAAGAGGGCGAGTGCCAGGCCAAGGTCGCCGACTCGGTTGACGATGAAGGCCTTCTTCGCGGCGGCGACGGCTTCGGGCTTGGTGAAGTAGTAGCCAATGAGCAGGTAGCTCGCGAGACCGACCCCTTCCCAGCCCAGGTAGAGCATGACGAGGTTGCCGCCCATGACCAGGCAAGCCATCGCGAAGAGGAAGATGCTCACGCCTCCGAAGAAGCGCGTGTAGCCCTTGCCGACATCGGACTCCATGTACTCGCTGCCGTAGAGCGCGATGAGCGTGCCCAGCCCAGTGACGAAGAGCATCCAGAAGATGGTCAGGCGGTCGATGTACAGATCGACATTCGCGCTGATGCCGTGGAAGCGGCTGCCGTCACCCCAGGTCCAGCTGATCCAGTCGAAGAGATTGACGACGACCGGCGTCTCGCCGACGGCGCCCTGCAGGCGCAGGATCGTCGCAAAGGCGCCACCCAGCGCCGCGATCGTGAGCACGGCAGGCAGCTTCGAACGGATCTTCATCCAGTCGCAGAGGAGGCAGAGCACCCCGCTGACCAAGGGCAGCAGCAGGGCGAGACCGGCCCAACGGAGCTCAGGTGCGGCGTGGGCATCGAGCGGGCCCTCGGCGAGCGCGAGGATCGACGACAGCATCGCGGGCGCAACGATCATGACTCAGCGAGTTCCTTCCACGCTTCGGCGCTCAGGGTTTCCTTGCGTCGGTAGAGCAGCACCACCAGACCAAGCGCCAACGCGGCTTCGGCAGCAGCGACCGTCAGGATGAAGATCACGAACACCTGCCCCGAAAGGTCCATGTGCTGGCGTCCGTAGGAGATCATCGCGAGGCCTGCCCCTTGGAACATGAGCTCGGTGCAGAGGAACATGGTGATCATGTTGCGCCGGCTGAGGAAGCCAACGATCCCCACGGCGAACAGGATGGCGCTGGCGAGAAGGCCGAGCACCACCAGCGGATCGCCCGGGGGGAGTTGCTGATCGATGGAGATCATGTTCGGTCTCCCGCGAGGTCGGCGTCTTCGACATTCACGCGCGGCAGGCCAGCAGCCGCCCGCCGGTCATCCTCGGCCATGTCGGTCTGGCGGCGTGCCAGCACCACGGCACCGAGCATCGCCATGAGCAGGATCACGCCGGCGAGTTCGAGGCTGCCCGGATACGAGGTGACGAGTTCCCATCCCAGCGAGGTGCTGTTCACCGGAAGGTCCGATGCCCTCAGCACGGTCTCGTGTCGCGTGCCATCCGCAAGCGTGACCGGCATCATCGCCGTGCGACCGTCCTGGGCGACCTCCAACCCGCCAGCAGGCGACCACCCCATGGGGTCCTTGCCGGCGGCGGCGAGTTCGACCGTGATGCGTTCCTTGACCAGCTCAGGCATCCCACGCATGCGGTTCCACGCAGCGGCGTTCGCCCGGGCCTCGACCATGGCTGCGGGCTGCTTGGTCGTGCGTACATCGTCCACCACGCTCGCCAAGGATGCCAGCAGCACGAAGCCGCACAGCACCGCAGCTGCCGGCTCGCGCGAGACGCGGTCGTAGGCCACGCTCGGCCCGCCGGCATCAGGTGCCTGCTGCGCCAGCATGAGCACGAACATGTAGGTGATGAGGATCGCCCCGGCGTAGACGATGATCAGCGAGAACGCCATGAACTCCGCACCCATCACGAGGAACGCCACGGCACCGGCCACGACGACGAGCACGAAGTAGAGCGCCGCGAACACCGGCCGCGTGGTGGTGATGACCCGTACCGCGGCTGCCGTGGCCATGGCCACCGTGAGCGACATGATCGCCACGCGAGGGTCGAAACCAAGGGCACCAGAGGCTTGGACGCCCTGAACAAGCAGCCAGGCAAGGCCGGCAAGGCCAAGGATGGTCGCGCCGAGGCGGGCCTTGCCCGTGGGCTGCCGAAGCAGCAGGAACAGCCCGACGGCGCAGATCGCTGACGCGGCGTACAAGAGTGGGGGGATCATGCTGGTGAGGTTCGGGGGCGAGGCACCCTTTGGGCCGCGCGCGCGGAGCCCTCCAGGGTCGCGCAAAGATAGACGCGCTGCGCCACGCCCGCAACTTATGCGGACGCTCGGCCGTAGCATCGCATGCATGGACCGGCGACAACTGCCCAACCTCATCACGATGAGCCGGCTGGTCCTGGCGGTCGTCTATTTCTCCCTGATGCTCGATCTGGTGCACGGCTGGTCAGGCCTCGAGCCGGCCGAGCGAGCAGAGAGGGCCATTGCGGCCGGATGGGTGTTCGGCGTTGCGGCTGCCACGGATTTCCTCGACGGCTACTTCGCACGGCGATTCAATGCCATCAGCGCCTTCGGACGCATCATGGATCCCTTCGTGGACAAGGTCCTCGTGCTCGGCGCGCTCGTGGTGGTGGTCGAGCCGCTGTGCCCCGGATCGGGGGTGAAGCCATGGATGGTGATCGCGATCCTCTCGCGCGAACTCTTCGTCACGAGCCTGCGCGCCAGCATGGAAGCGCAGGGCATGCCTTGCCCAGCGGACCGATGGGGCAAGTGGAAGATGACGGCGCAGTCGCTGGCGATCCCCTTCGCGGGCGTGGCGGCGGCGGGGGCCTTCCCGAATCTTGGCGTCTCCAACGAAACCTTCGTCCCGATCACCCACTGGTTCGTGGTGTTCACGGTGGTCTTCACGCTCTTCAGCGCGCTGCCGTACATCGTGCGTTCCCGGGAGGCATGGCGATGAGCGCCGGTTCTCGTCGGCCCATCGGCTTGGGGCGCGCAGCAACCTTCTGGCTCACGGCGGGTGGACTCGGCCTGATGCGTCCAGCCCCGGGCACCTGGGGAAGCCTTCCGCCGGCAGCGCTGGTGTGCCTCATGCTGGGCTTCGGTGCACCGATGTGGTCGACGGTGCTGGCACTCGTCACGCTGTGCCTGGTCTCGACATGGGCGTGCATCCGGTGGGGCGACGATGGCGAGCGCTGCTTCGGTGCGAAGGATGCCTCGAGCATCGTGATCGACGAGGTCGCCGGCGGTGCCGTCGCAGCCATGCCCTTGGCGTTCATCGATGGTGCCGGCTGGATCGAATCCGTGGTGCTGAGCGGGCTGTCGTTCCTGCTGTTCCGCGCCTTCGACATCCGGAAGCCGGGGCCGATCCGCCTGATGCAGCGATGGCGCGGCGGACTGGGCGTGGTGGCCGACGATCTTGCGGCAGGATCGCTCGCCGGCGTGGTGATCATGGTCTTCACCCCACAATTACTCGCCCTTGCGGCATCAGTGGCTGCAGCCATCAGCGGAACCCCAGCGACATAGTGGCGCGACGCGGCGCACCGTCGACCGGACCGGCGTGCCGAGTCAGGCCTGGCACTCGTGGGCGATCAGGTCGTCCCATGTCTCGCGTCGACGGATCAAGCGGACCTCGTTGCCTTCAACGAGGACTTCGGCCGGAAGCGGCACGCTGTTGTAGCGGCTGGCCATGCTCATGCCGTAGGCACCTGCCGTGAAGACGGCCACCAGGTCGCCACGGCGCAACGGCGGAAGGGGACGATCGATCGCGAGGAAGTCGCCGCTCTCGCAGATGGGTCCCACGACATCCATGAGGGTGAGACCATCGAGTTCGATCGATCGCGCTCGGTGCAGTGGAACGAAGCCAGCTTCGGGCGCGGTCGGCCAGATGAAGTGGAACGCGTCGTAGTGAGAGGGCCGGAGCAGCGTGTTCATCCCCGCGTCACAGATCACGAACGTCTTGTCGCCGGACTGCTTCATGTAGAGCACTCGCGTGAGCAGGATCCCGGCATTGGCCACGATCGTCCGGCCCGGCTCGAGGATCACGCGCAGCCCACGGCGCACACGCTCCGCAAGAAGCGGGACGATCGCCGCGGCATAGACCGTTGCCTCGGGGCTTTGCCCGGTCTCGTAGTCCGCACCGAAGCCACCTCCCAGATCGAGCGTGTCGACCGTGTGGCCAGCAGCCTTCAGGTCGTCGATCAAGGCCAGCGTCTTCGTGATGGCGTCGACATAGGGCTGCACCGAGTAGACCGGGCTGCCGATGTGGAGGTGGATGCCCGTGAGGCGGCACCATCGATCGTTGCCATAGGCAGCGAAGAAGGCCCGCGCACGCTCGATGTCCACGCCGAACTTCGTTTCCTTGCGACCCGTGCTCGTGTAGCGGTGGGTCTTGGGGTCGACATCGGGATTCACGCGAAGCGCCGCCGCGCAGGTCCGCTGCAGCCGTGCAGCAATGGCCGCAACCACCTCGAACTCAGCCTCGCTCTCCACATTGAGCACACCCACGCCCTGCAGGATCGCGAATTCGATCTCGGCATCGGTCTTGCCCACTCCGGCATAGACGCAGTGCTCAGTCGGGCATCCCGCGGCCATCGCGCGATGAAGCTCCCCACCCGAAACGACATCCATGCCGGCACCCTCCTCGGCCAGCAGCCGGCAGAGGTTGATGTTGCCGGAACTCTTCACCGAGTAGCAGATCAGCGGCTGGAGTGGCGCGAAGGCCTGCGCGAGCTTGCGGTGATGGTCAAGAAGCGTGGCGGCGCTGTAGAGGTAGGTGGGCGTGCCGAATCGATCGGCGATCGAGGAAACCCGGATGCTGCCGCAGTGCAACTCGCCATGGCGGTACGCGAAGTCATCCATGGTCGGTGGTGGTGTCGTCGGGAGCCGGGGTGGGCTTGGGCGCGGTACGCGCGGACTGAAGCAGGAGGCCCAGCACGGCGCCGGCTCCGATGAACATCAGCCACGGCCAAGGCTGCGGCGGGATGGCCACCCGGCCCCCCGAGAGCCGCTCGAGGAAGCAGGCCAGCGAAGCGACAGCCAGGGCAGAGCCCACGATCGAGGTCAAGAGGACCCCTACGCCGCGCGCAAAGAAGATCGCCGCGACGAAGCCCGCGGCGAACCCGCCCCAACCGAAGGCCGAGACGAGCGTCTGCGTGTTCGTGGGCAGGCGTGCCCACCACGCGTCCGTCCGAGCGCGCATGTGGCGCCACGCGTCGACGGTGCGCGCGATGAACCCTTGATCGGTCGACACATCGGCCCAGCTTCGAGCCATGGCCACGAAGAGCGTGGGGGCGAGATCGCGCGGGGTCGGCTCGGCCTGGCCGAGGATGGGTGCGGAACTCCCATCGGTCAACGCCGCTCCGCCGCGCATGATCGGTGCGGGCGCCGGATTCAGGATGCCCCGATCGATCATCGTGCACGACAGCAGGATGCAGAGCGCGCTGCCCAGGAGGGCCATCATCCAGGCCACGCCGATCCGCATGAACACGACGCTGATCGTGGCCAGGATGACGGCAGCCGAGCATGCCGCCGCCCACTCCGGGACACGCAGGGCGAAGGACTGATGGATCCGGATGCCGACCGCCCATCCAGCGATCCCGCCCGCGACCAGGACCAAGAACGGAAGCATGCGCGCGCCTCGGGCCACGAGCACCACGCCGAGCGCACCGAGGAGCGCGAGCCATCCCGCGCCCGCTCCAGCGAACGGTGCCAATTCAGCGAGCAGCAGGGAGGAGGCCGCGTCCATGCGTCGGGCATAGAGTAGCCGCGCCGACATGCGACAGGATCCAGTCACGACCAATCGCCTCGGGGCATGCACGAGCCCGTACTTGCTCCAGCATGCCGCCAATCCAGTCGACTGGTGGCCCTGGTGCGACGAGGCGATCGCGCTTGCCAAGCGCCTTGATCGGCCGCTCTTCGTGAGCATCGGCTACAGCACCTGCTACTGGTGCCATGTGATGGAGCGGGAATCCTTCGAGGACCCCGCCATCGGCCAGGCGCTGCGCGACGGGTACATCGCCATCAAGGTCGATCGCGAGGAGCATCCGAGCGTCGATGAATGGCTGATGACCGCCTGTCAGGTGGTGACGGAACTGACCGATGGTCGGGCAAGCGGGGGATGGCCACTGAACGGCTTCATCGATCCGCACTCCATGCGTGCGTTCCATGTGGGGACCTACTACCCCCCGCGCGACTCGCACGGCCGCGCCTCCTTCCGGAGGGTGCTGGCATCGCTGGGCTCCGCGTGGGTCGAGCGCCGCGAGGAGGTGAGCACCCAGGCCAATCGCATCGGTGGGATCGTGGAGGATGTCCTCACGCGCACCCTGCCGGCCGCGCCCATTCCAGCATCGCTTCCCACACAGGTTGCGCAGGCGTTGCTGCGCTTTGAGGACACGACGAACGGCGGCTTCGGCGGCGCACCCAAGTTCCCCCAGCCGTGCTACCTGCGCCTGATGCGCGAGGCGGCACATCATCTGCCGACCCTGCAGCCGACGGTCACGCGCGCCCTGGATGGGATGGTCAGCGGCGGATTGTTCGACCAGGTCGGCGGCGGATTCCATCGCTACTGCATCGACGCCACATGGACGGTGCCGCACTTCGAGAAGATGCTCTACGACAACGGCCAGCTGCTTGAGCTGCTCGCCGACGAGCACGCACGCGCACCACAGGAGCGATGGTCCGCGGCGATGCGCCGGACCGTGGCATGGATCGAGCGCGAGATGATGGCGGACGAAGGTGCCTGCATCGCTGCGCTCGATGCTGAAGTCGATGGCCGCGAGGGACTGAACTACCTGTGGACTCCGGACGAGACGGTTGACGCCCTCTCGTCGCTCGGTCCCACGGCACGCGCCGAGGCAATCGAGGCACTCGGCCTGGACCGACCGAACTTCCACGATCCGCACCATGCCGATGCGCCAGCGAGCGTCGTTCCCACGCGCCGCCCATGGCACAGCAGTGCCGCGGTCGATGCCGCGTGCGGGCTCTTGCTGGCTCTTCGGGGTGAACGACGCGGTCCACGCCGGGACACCAAGGTGATCCTCGAGTGGAATGGCCTGCTCGTGGACGGACTCGCGAGGGCGGGATCGGCCCTGGGTGACGATCGTCTGGTCACGCGGGCTGCGCGAATCGCCGAAGCGCTCTGGGAGGGCCATCAGCGTGGTGGATCCTGGCATCGCACGCGGATCGGATCGATCGTGGGTCCGCCCGCGACGCTTGCGGATGTCGCCTGCCTGGGCCTCGGACTCGAAGCGCTCTGGCGCGCCACGCGCGAGGAGCGCTGGCTTGAGCGCGCACGGTCCATCGAGCGTCACGCGCGCTCGCAGTGGTCGGACGAGGGGCGCTGGTGGGCCAATGCCGGCGGTGACGGTCTGCCCGTGCGGATCCGGTCGCATCATGATGGCGCCGTGCCGAGCGGGCTTGGCGCGATCATCGACCTGCAGGTCCGCCTGGCGCTGGCCACGCGCGACCGACCCGAGGGGCGCGATGCGCTCGATGCACTCGCCCGGACCATCAACGCCGAGTCGGGCACGATCATGGCGAACCCTGTCGGCCTGACGTGGGCGGTTGCCGCACTCACGAGGGCCATGCGCGAAGGCGTCCTGTCGGGTGGGATCGGTGCCCCTGCACCGGGCATGCCTGTGCAGGGATCATCGCGTCGCATCGTCTGCACCGAATCCGGGTGCAACGTCGAGTGGGCGTGAACGGGCACCTGTCGGCTACGCTTCCCCACCCCCATGAAGCGCATCGCCCTCATCAGCACCGGCGGCACGATCGAGAAGACCTACGACGCGGCATCGGGCGGGCTGGCCAACCGCGAGGCCGTGCTCGATGTGATGCTTGCGAATCTGGACCTGCGCGGGGTGCGTGTGTCGCGCATCGCGCTCATGAACAAGGACAGCCTCGACATGACTCCGGACGACCATGCACTGATCGCCGCCACGGTGCACCATGCGCTGCGCGATCACGATGGCGTGGTGGTGGTGCATGGGACCGACCGCCTGACCGTCAGCGGCGAGGCCGTCCTCGCTCGGCTCCTGCATGAGGAGGCCCTGACCAAGCCCGTGATCTTCACCGGCTCCATGAGGCCCTACGAACTCCGCGATACCGATGCTCCCCAGAACCTGACCGAGGCGCTGCTGGCCGTGCAGATCCTGGCACCGGGCGTGTATGTGGCGATGCAGAACCAGGTCCTGGCCTTCCCCGGCGTGACGAAGGACCGTGCGCAGGGCATGTTCGTGAGGGCCTAGCCCAAGTCCACCCCAACCCGGCGAGGCAGCCGAAGCCTGGGACCACGCACACGCCGGCTCAGGCCGTGCCGACGGTCTCCTCTGCCTCGCGCTCAGCCTGCTCGACGGCATCCTTGCTCAGGCGACCATCGTGGCCGACCTGCTCGAACCGGACCGCCACGCGACGGCTCACGCCACGCTGCGGCATGGTGACGCCGTAGAGCTTGTGGCAGTGCTGCATCGTGCGCTTGTGGTGCGTGATGACGATGAAGTGGCTGCGATCGAGGAAGCCGTGCAGGCTCGTCGCAAAGCGCTCGGTGTTCGCCTCGTCGAGTGCTGCATCGACTTCGTCCAGGACGCAGAAGGGGGCGGGCTTGCTCTGGAAGATCGCCAGGAGGAGCGCCACCGTGGTCATGCTCTTCTCGCCGCCCGAGAGCTGGCTGATGACGCGCGGCTCCTTGCCGGGCGGCTTGGCACGGATCTCGATGCCGCTCGAGAGCCAGTCCACATTGCCCTCTTCGTCGGGGACGAGGAACATGTCGGCGCTGCCGCCCCCGAAGAGCCGGCGGAACATGCCATCGGTCCCACCGAAGTTCGTGCGCACCGCGTTGAAAGTCCCCTCGAAGCGGTCCCTGCTGATGCGGTCCAGCTCGCCCACGAGCACCTCGAGCTGCGACTTGGCCTGGTCGATGTCGGCCAGTTGCGTGCCAAGGTCATTGAACCGGGTCTCGAGCAGCGTGAGTTCGTCGATCGCATCAAGGTTGACATTGCCCAGCTGGCGAATCTCCTCGCGCAGGCCGTCGGCCTCGGCGCCGGCCTCGGTGCGATCGGGCGCCACGAAGGTCCCCGCCTCGCGCTCGGCTGCATGCACGGCGTAGCCCAGTGCCACGTCAAATCCGAGCTCCTCGAGCATGGACGCGACAAGATTCTCGATCTTGATCGTGGCCTCACGGCGCGACAGTTCCGCCGCGTTCCACTGCCGCTCCGTCTCCTGGCCGGCTTCACGCTCGGACCGAACGGACTCCGAGGCCCGCTCGTTGGCAAGCGTGGCCTGGGTGAATCGTTCCGCGATCGTCACGAGGGCGGATGCCGAGGTGCGCTCCTCGATCAACGCCGCGTCCCGATCGGCGTCGGCCGCCCGGATCGAGGCTGAGAATTCATCGAGCTGGCCGAGCCGGCGCGCGTGCTGGTCCTCGAGCGTGGCACGACGCGTACGAAGGTCATCGATCGAGTGCTGCAGGAGACTGCTCTCACGACGGGTCGCATCGAGCACCGACTGGGCCTGCGACACCTTGATGCGCGCCGCGTTGAAGCCCTCGCCAGCCTGTTCTGCCTCGGTCTGCCCCTGCTGCAGCGCAGCAGCGGCCTCGGTCGCAGCGGTCTGGGCGCGGATGGCTTCATCGGCCAGCGCGGTAAGTCGCTCGCCCGCATCGCGCCGTTCGCCAGTGATGGTGGTGCGGCGTGATTCGAGCTCACGGCGCTCATCCACGAGTCGAGCCCGGTCGCGTTCGACGCGGCCCAGCAACTGCTCGACTCGGTCGACCTCGAACTGCGCCTCCACGGCATCTTGGCGTGCGGTCTGCAGGCTTTCGTCGAGGTTGCGATGGCGTGCGCGGGCCTGCTCGCCCTCGCTCGCCAAGGCGTTGCACTCGTCCTCAAGAGTCTCGATGCGACGACCAAGGGCCCGGGCCGCGGCGACCAGCTCGGCCAGCTCCGCCCGTCGACTCAGCATGCCCCCCACGGCAGCATCGGCAGCGCTCACGGTCACGACGCCGTTGCGGTCGATCAGGTCACCGGTCGGCGTGACGATGCGCGCTCCACGCAACCCGCTCTGGGCCAGCAAGAGCGCCGCATCCAGGTCATCCACCAGCCAGGTGTCGGCCAGAAGGCACTCCACGACCTTGGTGGCATCGCTCGCGGCCCGGACGAATCCAAGCAGCGGCAGGGCACCCTCGATGTCGCCACGCGAAGCCAACCCGTTTCGCTGGATCGAGGTCGTGGCGAACGAGATTCGCCCTCGCTGCTCCTTCGCCGTCACCACGGCGGGACGGACTGACTCGGGCGCATCCAGCAGCAGGATCTGCAGGGAGTCGCCGAGTGCCGCCTCGACCGCAGTCGCATGCTCGCGATCACTCTCGAGCAGATCACCCAGCATGCCCCGGACGCTCGGGAATCGTTCCGGCGCACCGAGGACGGCCTTGACTGCACCAGTCAGGCCTTCGCGTGCATCCTGCATCTCGCCGAGGATGCGACGACGGCTCTCGATGCGGGTGCGTTCATCCCGGAGTTCAGCGAGCTCCTCGAGCAGGGCCTCGCTCCGATCATCGAAGTGCGCCGCGACCTCGAGTTCCTCGGTCGCCTCGCGCTGCAGGCGCTCCTGGGCATCCTGTGCGGTCTGGCGGCGAACGATGGCCTTGATGCGGGCCAGCCGCCCACCGTCAAGCTCCTCCACGAACGGGGCCTCGCGGGCATCGAGACGCTCCAACTGCTCGGCCAGCGATCGTTCGCGCTCATCGGCGGCCGTCAGGCGCTGGGCGGCGCGCGAACGCTCACGCTCAAGCCCGACGACCTGCTCCCGCAGGCGCTCATGACGCGAGCGTGCATCGGCCAGGGTGCGAGCGATCGAGGCGCGGCGTTCACTGGCAGCGATGGCCTCAGCCTCCGCGGTGGTCACGGCTGCTTCATTGGCATTCAGCTGTTGCTCGAGTGTGCCCAACTGGGCCTCGACCTCGGCCATGCGCTCGTCAGCCTGCTTCAGCGCCACGCAATCGGTCTCGAGGTCGGCCTCAGCCCGCGCGAGACCTTGGCGCGCGGCATCGGCACGCTGCTGGTGCTGGCCAACCAGTCCCTGGGCCTCGATCCGTTCGCGCTCATGGGCCTGCTGCTCGTGCATGACCTGATCGCGCGCGAGCTCCGCATCGCGCTTGGCATCCTCGGCGAGCCGCACCCGCTCGATCAGGGCATCGCGTGCACCGTCAAGCGAAGCCACCATTGATTCCGCCTCGGTCAGCCGCGTGCGGTGCTCGTGGTAGAGATCGAAGGCAAGGGCGGACCGGATCGCACGGCGTCGCGTGTCCAGTTCCTGGAAGCGCTTGGCCTTCTCCGCCTGACCACGCACGATGCGCAGGCGCCGCTCGGTGCTCGCCAGCTGCTCGCGAATCAGGAGCAGGTTGCGCTCGGCGTTGTCGAGCTTGCGCTGGGCCTCGACCTTGCGGGCACGGAACTTGGCGACGCCGGCGGCCTCCTCGAGGATCGCGCGGCGCTCGGCAGGGTTGGCCTCGAGCAGTGCAGCAACCTTGCCTTGCTCGATGATCGAGTAGGCATCGGTCCCGATCCCTGTGTCCATGAACAGTTCCCGGATGTCGCGCAACCGGACCTTCTTGCCGTTGATCAGGTACTCGCTGCGGCCGTCGGAATGGAGTCGTCGGGTGACCTCGACCACATCATGATCGACCGGCAACGCGCGGTGCACCACCTGGCCACGTCGGACTTGGGCCGAGCCCTCCGCCTCGGTGTCGTCGGCGTCGTCTTCATCCTCAATCGTGTCCATGGCCGGTGCGGCCGGCGCGACCTCAACCGAACGGTTGAGAACTGGATTGTCAAAGGTCAGCGTGACGCTGGCGCACCCCAGCGGCTTTCGCGTGGCGCTTCCCGCGAAGATCACATCGATCATCGCCGAGCCGCGGAGGCTCTTGGCGCTGCGTTCGCCCAAGACCCACTTGATCGAATCGACGACATTGCTCTTGCCGCAGCCATTGGGACCCACGACACCGATGACCGGCGCATCGAAGACGAACTCCGTGGTATCGGCGAAACTCTTGAAGCCGCTCAAGGTGAGCTTGGCAAGGCGCATCGAACTGACCTCCTGTCATCGCACAGGCCCATCCATGGTCCTGGCCGCTCACGGCACGCGACAACCACTTGCGTCAACGCGGGACAGTATCGCGGGAAGGACGCGTAGAATCAACCGGGTTCCCCACCGAAGCGCGGTCGAGGTCGGTTCCTGAACCCGACCCAGATCGTTCCTTCGCGTCGGCGGCAAGGTCCTTGTCCTCCTCGGGCGCATCGAACTCGGGCCGATCCGCCTCGGGGTCCCCCTCCTCGGTGCGCAGCAACTCGGCCAAGATGCGATCCTGCTCGACCTTGAAGTCGCCCTTGAAGTAGCCGTCCTTCCACAGGCGATGCAGGGTACCGATCGTCTCGCTGTAACTCATGTTGAGGCCTGGTGATGGATACTCGGGGGTGGCCCGATGACCCAGGAAGCGGGCGAACTCGGCAAGCTCCGGGCGCACCTGCTCGCGCAGCACTCCGCCGTCGGTCGCCTGCCAGAAGACATCGAGCAGGGGCTGGTCATAGTCGCCCCGGACCACCAAGCGCGAATCGAACTCGGTGAGCGTCATCGGGCGCACGACCTCAGCCTCGTCGCCAAAGATCACCACGCGGGGCTGCCCGCTCTGCGTGACATAGATCAGTGGCTTCTTGCTGCCGATGGTGTTGAGCAGGTACTTGCCGTTCACATCGACCTCTCCGATCGACGCATCGCCACGCTTGAGCAGGGCATCGAAGGCCGCCAGCCGGACATCGATGTCGGCATCGTCGACGAGCGGCCGAAGGCCGATGTTGACGCGCGGGTTGCCCCCCATGTTGGCCAGCAGCTTGATCGCGTCGAGACGCAGGACCGACTCGCTGTCGTTGGCCATCCTCAACAGGTGTGGCACCACGACGGGATCGTTCAGGTACGCCCCGGCCTGCAGCGACGCGAAGCGTGGCTGCTCCTCGGCGTACTCGTACAGGCTCTGGACGGTGGGGATCGCCTTCTTCCCCAGCGCCTGCCAGCGCAGGCTTGCGGCCGAAGCGGCGCCGGGGTTGGCGATCAGCGCACGCTTGACCTGCAAGGCCGTGGCCTCGATGGAGGCCATGTTGAGCGGGGTGTGACGCACCAGTTCCACGAAGTCATTGGTCCGACTGAAGTAGGACGGGGGGATCACGACATCGACGGCCTCATCGTTGCGTCCGCGTGCGGTGTCCTCGTGCTGGCCTGGCTCGCGCGGAAAGGTGCTGTTGATGGCGCTGGCGATCAACTTGGCGCGAGCGTGGCTCGGCGTGGCCAGGCGCAGCCGAAGCACCAGATCCTCGGTCACGACACCACCGTTGAGCACGCGACCACTCAGGCGATTCACCGTGTCGGTGCTGACGCCCACCGGATCGGCGAAGGGATTGATGACCAGATCACCCATGCCGCGCGCCAGGATCCGTGGCTGCTTGCTGCCGAGCATCAGCGGACCCGGACGAAGATCGGTCAGGATGAGGCTGCCACCCTCAAGGCTGGTGGCACCGGTTCCCGGTGCCGCGAAGATGCGCAGGTCGAACCGGGTGCCCTTGGGCGCCGCCGGCGGGATGATCCCCTCGACCACCACGATCGCGGTGTTCTCCTCGCCGAGCAGCCGATCGAGTTCGCTGGAATCGGGGGCCTTGCCATCAGCACCAAGTCGCAAGCGTTGCAGGTCCTTCAGGACCTGGACCCGCACCTCGGTCGGCGCAATGCGGCTGCCGGTGCCATGGAGATCGAAGACGAGACCGTAGCCGCGCACCACCGTGGGCGTGAAGCCGGTCACGATGGTTTCGGCGGCGATCGTCCCGCGCATGATCGGGTCGACATCCATCGGAATCACGCGGCGGTCGATGCGCGACTGCTTCGGCCGCTCGGGTGCATCCTCGACCAACGAACCGGTGCAGGCGGCGAGCACGGCCAACAGCGCCACCGCAAGCGGTCTGCGGAGCCTCGACAGAAGATCGTGGGCGGGCAGGTCCATCGTGGGGAGGCACGGAGGATAGCCGCAGGGGGCAGTTTGACGAACCACAGACCACCAACGGACCCGGCCCAACCCATGGCACAATGCCCGCATGAGCACCTCGAGTCCCTCATCGCCGCGGTCCCCGCATCGATCCCTCGTGATGGTTCTTCTTGCCTGTGCCGCAGGGGCCGTTGGCACAGCCGTGTTCCAGTCCCTTGATGCCTCCGAAGCCGTCGCCAACAACCTCGCGGATGCCCCCGACCGCTGGCACTTCGCGAGGGGCCGGGAAGTGTGGACGCTCGCTGGTGCCGGCAATGCGTGCGAAGGCCGGACCTTCGAGTCTCCGGGCGGTCGCTCGTCGTATGGCAGCGATGACCAGGGACGCTTCATCTGCCGGGGCAGCATCGGCCCGCTGTCGGCACCGAAGGCGTCGTGGGAGCAGGAGTTCCCATCGATGGCTGCGGCGGGGGCGTTCTGGCAGGAGAAGGTCGACGAGATCTGGTACGAAGTCGGCGGCGAGGGTTGGCATGTCTTCCAGGTGGACACCGTGCGCGGAAGCACCGACCCCGATGGACGCTGCGGCGGCGTACCGACCAAGGAGTTCACCTACTTCCTGCGCAAGGGGGAGTGAGGCGGCCGCGATAGACTCGGCGCGTCGGGCGCTTAGCTCAGTTGGTTAGAGCACCGCTATTACACAGCGGGGGTCACAGGTTCGAGTCCTGTAGCGCTCACTGCGTGAGCTCTTGGATGCGGCAGGGCCGCATCCGCGCGGCTTCGCCGCGCTCAGTCCATCGCGCCTCACGGCGTCGAGTCCTGTAGCGCTCACTGCGTGAGCTCTTGGATGCGGCAGGGCCGCATCCGCGCGGCTTCGCCGCGCTCAGTCCATCGCGCCTCACGGCGTCGAGTCCTGGAGTCAATTGTCGTTCGGCCGAGTCACCCGGAAGCCGATCATGCCGTGGGCGAAACCGGTGGGGGCTTCTCCACGCGCCGAGATCCTGCACGAGTCGGCGTCGTAGCCGCAACCACCACCACGGATCGGTCGATAGCTGCCGGTCGCCGGACCCATGGGGTCCATGACGGGGCTGTAGGAGTAGTAGTCCGCCGCGTAGCGATCACGGACCCACTCCCAGACATTGCCCGTCATGTCATGCAGACCGAAGCCATTCGCGAGCTTGAGGCCGCCGACCTGCGTTCCGTACACCGGATCACCCGGGGCCATGCCGTACCACGCGATGCTCGGAAGGATCGAAGGATCGTCGGAACCACCCGGTTGCGATGCGGTCCCGTGATAGGTGGTCGTCGTCCCCGCACGCGCGGCGTACTCCCACTGTGCCTCGGTCGGCAAGGTCATTCCGGTGATCGACAGGAAGGACTGGATGTTGTTCCATGACACCCAGTCGACCGGACGATCCATCGAGCCGGGAAACTGTGGCGGCTGGAAGTAACTCGGGTTGTAGTTCATCTGGGCCACCCATTGCGCTTGGGTGACCTCGTAGCGACCGATGTACAAGCTGCTGCTGAGGGTCACCGGGTGAAGCGGATACTCATCCGCATAGCACCCGGTCTCGGTGGGGCAACCCATCTGGAAGGAGCCTCCCGGGACGAGGATCATCTCCATCCCGGTCAGGTTGTCGCGAACCCGCCACGCCGAGCCTGTGGCGATGATGGCTTGACGAATGCCAGCGTCGTAGATGACCGCCGGATCGGGCAGCGCCTCGATCAACGATCCCCACGCCGGCACCGACACGCACGGTCCCCATGCACTGAGCAGGATGCCAAGATCGGCACCACCCACCTCTCCGTCCTGATTGAGGTCCGCGATGCCACCACTCGCGCCCCAGAAGGACAGCAGGATTCCCAGATCGGCGCCGTCGGTGGTGCCGTTGGCATCAAGGTCGCCCGGGCACCCCGCATGCACGGCTGGAACAGCCGAAAGCAACAGTGCAAGGCCGCACAGTCGAGCGAGAGCAGGCCTGCTGGAGGGCATCGATGAACAGTACACCATGGGCATGGCGATTCAATGGCCACGGTCGTTCTTCCTGGCCTCAAGGTCGTTGTTTGAAAGGAATTATGCCGCACCCCGGCACTCCGAGCAGCGCCTTGAGCGGCTGTGGGACGAACTCGCCAGGACTCACACGCTGGCGCGGAGCCGAGCCACCGTGGCCTCGAGCCACCAACCCTCTGGCCACGCATAGAAGCGGAACTTCTCCGCGATCCCCAACTCCTCGTTGTAGAGCATGGCGCGCTCGGGCCCGAGCCGCGATGCGGCAGGCGAGTCGACCATGGTGCTCGAGTCTGTGGCGCTCATCTGGAAGAGCACTCGGTTGTCGAATTCACGCAAGCCGTTGCGATCGAGGACGCGCCCCATGTTCGTCGCGGTATCGACGGTGGCCAGCACATGCACGCCGACCGCCGGGCCCTCGCGGGCGAGCGCGATGAAGAGCTTGTCCGGGGTCGGCGGGGCATCGCCGCCACCAAAGCCGTAGTCGTCCTCGTTCCGGCGCAACGCACGCATGCGGTGCAAGCCGTGCGCGACGAGCAGAGTCGTCGCACCGTCGGCCGTGCCGGCCTCCTGTCGGCTCGCGACCACGGCGGCAAGCTCTTGCAGGCGATCGGGAAGCTCCTTTGGCGTCGCCGTCACGACCTCAAGCCCGATCGAACGACCGAGCGCTTCGAGCGCACCGAAGGAGGGATCGTCCGCCGTCGTCCCATCGAGGAGCACCACGCGCGCGCCTGGCGCCTGCGCAGCCAGCGACAGCAGAGTGCTGGCACAGATCGCCCGCGCTGCATCGTCGCGCTGACCGACCACGATGGTGTTGGCTCCCGAGATGCGACGCAGACGGATCGCGGTGGGATCCTTGATGGCGATCGCCTCGCCAAGCCACAGGCTCGGGGCCAGCGGGCTCGTGCCTGCGGGGGCGCGACCAGACAGCACATCGTTCGCATCGAGCGACGCCGGGGCGTTGCCTTCGAAGACGATCGTCTGAAGCGCCCGCTTCGGCGGCTCTGCCTGGGCCTTGAGCTGCGCGAGGTTGAGCCACTGTTCGCGCACATGGTCGGGCAGCCACACGACCTGGAACGGGCTGTTGCCCTCGAGCAGGCCACCCGCATCGTTGTAGATCGCCTCGCCGGGCCGACTGAGCAGGCGCGCCGCCAGGTTCTCGTCGGACAGGATCACTTGGCTGTCGGCCTCGGAGCACTGCAGCGCGATGCGCACGCCCATCTGGCCCATCGTCGTGCGCGCCAGGCTGAACGCGCCACTGAGGGTCTGCGACCCGAGCACGACATGCATGCCGAAGGCGCGACCTTGGCGCACCAGCCGATCGAGCAGGAGGTTGGCATCCTGCGCGATGCGGTCATCTTCGATGAAGAGCTCCTGGAACTCATCGATGATCAGCAGGACGCGGGGCAGCACGACGGGGTGCCCCGTGCGGCGGTACGCCGCCAGGTCCTGCACGCCGAGCTGACGATAGAGATCCCCGCGCCGCTTGAGCTCGCCATCGAGCCCTTGCAGCACGGAGATGCCGAACTCGCGATCGCTCTCGACCGCCACGACACGCGCATGCGGCAGTCGGTGGGTGGCGTAGGTCTTGAACTCGACGCCCTTCTTGAAGTCGACCAGGTAGAACTCGACTTCGTCCGGGCTGTACCAGAGCGCCAGACTCGTGATCAGCGCATGCAAGAGCGTGCTCTTGCCGGAGCCCGTCTTGCCGGCAATGAGCGCGTGCTGGCTCGTCCCCACGCCGAGCGTCATCGTCTGCAATCGCGTCGCGCCGGTCCGGCCCAGCGGCACCTGCACGCTCGTCGCGGTCGAAGCCGACCAGAGCGCATCGGGCTTCGGGGCGATCATCTCGAACGGCACCTCGACCTTGCTGCCTTCCTTCGCCGCCTTGCCGATGCGCCGCAGGAGCGGGATCAGGCGTTCGGCAGCAGGGGGCAGCTCCGGCTCGAATGGAAGCCCTTGCATCCCGTGGCTCGCGACACTGAAGCGACCCTCGCGATGCTGCAGGCACAGGCTCCGCGAGCGCAACTCGGCCAGATCGATGCCCGGCACCCACTCGAGTCGCTCGTCGCGCAGGATCATGGTGTGCACACCGCACCGCGCACCGGAGTTCACGATGCCCGCGATCCGCTTTGCCGCCACTTCCGTCAGGTTCGCGGGGAAGTCGCAGAACACCAGCACGCGCAAGGGCTCGGCGATCTCGCCGGCCTGTCGGTTGTAGTCCTCGATGCTCTCGAACTCGTTGCGCAAGTACTTCTGGATGACCGTCTCCATGTGCTCCGACAGGTCAGTCAACTTCTGCTCGATGTGACGATGGTCGGTCCAGATCCGCTCGCCAATGAGTTGCTCATGCTCGTCGGCAAGGTGCATGAAGCTCGCGAAGCCCTCGCCCAGACCCACCGGGTCCACGATCGTGAAGCGCACCTTGCCCGGGGGCATGGCGGTCAGGACGCGGAGCATGGCTTGCTGGAGCATCGCCACGCCCTGCGCGCGGCCATCCTGCCCGCACTCAAGCAGGAGCGACGCATGCGATGGGAATCCCAACGCAACCGGCACACGCAGGGACGCCGGCAGGTCCACGGGCCACGCGAGCTCAGGGGCCGCCGGCAGGGCACCGGGGATCGTGGCAAGATCGAGCGTGCAGTGCCCAAGGCGTGCCGCGGGGCCGGGCTGGCGGGCGGGACTCCATGATCCCGCATCGATCGAACTCCACTCGGGAAAGAGGGCGGCATCCGCGGTACACAGCGAACGGAGGATCTCGGCAGCCTCGTCGCGCGCTGCACACCATGCAGCGCGCTCAGACTCGCACGCCGCATTCCAGGTCGCCTCGGCGGCGAGCACCTCGGCACGGGCCCGGTCATCGATCGACGCCACGCTCGACTCGAGCGTCCGGTCTGCACGGGCCACGCGGACCTCACGGGTCACCTGGGCATCATGGAGATTGGCAGCGAGACGCGCCGCGATCTCGGTGCGCTGGGCGGGCACCGTCTGCTCGATGGCGGCGAGCTTCTCGCCGCGACGGACATCGAGATCGCTCAGCATCGGGCCGTACTTCATGTTGGCGTCGGCCAGCGACTGATCACGCTGTTCGGTCACGATCACTTCCTTCTGACGACGGACGCCGTCGGCGCCATCAATCGCCGACTTCATGGCGGCGTGTGCGATCGCGCTGGCCTGGAGCGATGGTGCGAGCGCTGCATGGAGCTTCTTTCGGCCCATGAGGTAGGCCGCGATCGCCACGACCAACATGAGTGCAGTGCCCACGCCAAAGCCGTACACCGCGTCCTCCAGGCGACCAGGCAAACCGCCCGCGCCGTCATCGATGAGTGCGGCGACACCTGCACCGATGGTTGCAAACAGGAACCACGGGGCCAGCAGGATCGGCCCGCGGAAGAGCCCAGGCAGCCAGAGCCGACCGAGCTGCACATTCAGGCCGCGTACCACCTCGGTCTGCTGCTGGATCGCCGCTTCGGGTTGCGCACCGGCCTGCGCCCTGACCGCATCGTCGAGCCCGGGCTCGTCCGGCATGCGCATGCGACAACGCGCCACGAAGGCCTTCGCCTGCGCCATCAGGTCCTCGAGCTCAGCCACGCGCGCCTGCAGGTGTGCGCGATAGGCCTCAAGGTCGCGACCCGGGATGCGGATCGCCTCCTCATGGATGGCCTCGGCCTGCCAGACGGCATGATCGAGGTCATGCTTGATCTTGCGGCGTCGCGACTCGACAGCGTCCTCGAGCCGCCGTCGGCTCGTCTCGTCCCACACCGCAAGCTCGCGTCGGAGCTGGGCCTCTCGCGACTCGGCAGAAGCCACCGCAGCCTCCGCGTCCCTGGCCGCAGCGGCAACTTCATGCGCGTGGTCTGCCCGCGCCTTGGCGAGCTCGGACTGCCGACGGCGCCCCACGGTCACTCGAAGCGCATCGCGTACGGCCGTGGCCTGCGCGGTGGCGGCCTCCCGTCGAGGTGCGGCGGTCGTCAGCAGCGCCCATGCGGCACCGACCGACTCGGTCATCGAGGGCGTTCTGCTCTGGATGAAATCGGGCGGCACGCCGCGAGTGTACGGGCTACTCACTGCACTCACGGCGCATGCGATGAAGTGTTTCCTGCATCTTCTCCAGCGCCAGGATCGCCATGCGGGCTCGATCCTCGAGCGAGTCAACCACATTGGTCTCGAGCGACCGGCTCACCGAGTCGTTCCACTCCTCCCGCGTGCGCGACCACTTGGTACGCACCTCCTTCACGGCGATCTGGATCGTGGCCTTGCTCCCTTGCACACTCATGCGTCAGCTCCATCGGCGGAGGCATCGCCGCCCTCGGACGCCGCATCCCCGGCCGGGGTGCCTGATTCTTCGACGCCAGCACCGCCCGGGCCGTCAGCCGTGTCCACGGCCATCCCAACGACCGAGTCTCCCGATCCCGTACGGCGTGTGCTTTCGGCCGACTCCTGCAGGGCCTTCAGCATCGACTGCAGCTCGACCGGCTCCGGTGCGGCGTAGCGTGCCAGTGCCTCGGTCATTCGATTCATGAGCGCCACAGCCATGGGCAGGTCCCGTTCGACGACCGTCTGCATCGCCGACATCGCGCCCTTGAACAGGATCACCTCACGCTGGAAGGTGGTCGCCCATCGCTTGCACGCCTTGGCCTTGGCCTCGGCTTCCGCCAAGCGGGCCTGAGCACGCTGGAGCGCCTTCTTCTCGTCGACGACGCTGGGCTTGGAATCCTTCGCACTGACGGTGACCTGCTTGCGATAGAGCGCGCTCTTGCAGACGGTGACTTCCTCGGCACGCACCGTGAGTTGGCGCTTCCAGTATGCCGGAGCCTCGCGCTCGATCCAGAGCTGGGCTCGATCGATGTCGCTGTCGGCTTCGGCAAGCGCCCGGGCAAGGTCATCCCGCGCCGTGGCGACCGTCGCCTTGAAGCGGGTGATCGCATCGATGGACTTGACGTTGGCGCCGTCCATCGCCGCTCAGCGCTGCTGCAGGTACTCGTCGATCCGGTCGGCCTTGCGCATGAGGAACGGCACATGGATCTCGCTCGCCTTGAGGAACTTCTGCAGGACCTTCACGGTCTGCTCGAACTCCTCCTGGAACTTCTGCTGCTCCTGGTCGCGCCAGGTCTGCTGCAGCGTTCCCATGCGTGCGCCGAGCGTACCGATGCCGGCATGGAGCTCGCCGTTGAACTTCTTGAGGTCGTGGGCGAAACGGCGGAGTTCCTGCGGATCGACGACAGCCTTGGCCATGGCGGCATCCTATCGACGCCAGTGATCCGAACAGCGGTCCATTCGAGGGATCCGGACACCAATCCTGATCCACACCGCCACGACGGTCAGGTCCATCGGGCCAATGGCCGCCGGTTCACTCCTCGGCACTGTCATCGGCATCGGCCGACATGAAGCTGGCCAGGCGCTGCCGCCGCACGGGGTGCTGCAACTTGCGGATGGCCTTGCTCTCGACCTGGCGGACGCGCTCGCGCGTGACCTTGAAGATGCGACCGACTTCCTCGAGGGTGTAGGTATAGCCGTCGCCGATGCCGTAGCGGAGCTTCAGGATCTCGCGCTCGCGGTAGGTGAGGGTGCGCAGCACATCGTTGATGCGCTGCCGCAGCATTTCCGTGCTCGCACTCTCGGCGGGGGCTTCCTGCTTCTCGTCCTCGATGAAGTCGCCGAAGTGACTGTCCTCGCTCTCGCCGACCGGTCGGTCGAGCGAGATCGGGTGCCGGCTGATCTTCATCACGCGGCGTACTTCCTCCACCGGCATCTTCGCCTTGGCTGCGATCTCCTCGACCGTGGGTTCCCGGCCGAGGTCCTGCAGCATGTGCTTCTGGATGTTCCGCAGCTTGGACATCGTCTCGATCATGTGGACCGGCACACGGATGGTGCGGGCATGGTCGGCGATGGCGCGCGTGATCGCCTGGCGGATCCACCAGGTGGCGTAGGTGCTGAACTTGTAGCCGCGCTTGTACTCGTACTTGTCAACGGCTCGCATGAGGCCGGTGTTGCCTTCCTGGATGATGTCGAGGAAGGGCAGGCCGCGATTGCGGTACTTCTTGGCGATCGAGACCACCAGGCGGAGGTTGCCGCCCGAGAGGTCACGCTTGGCCTGCTCGTACTCGCCGAAGACGCGCGCGATGGTGCGGCAACGGTCGAGCAGGTCGGCCGGATCCTCCATGACGAGGTCGCGCAGTCCCGCGAGTTCGTCGCGCTGCACCTGCACATCTTCCGGGTCGTAACGCTCGGGGTTGCGATCGGCCTTCTCGAGCATGCGCTGCAGATCAATCATCTTGCGATTGACGTTCTGCAACTTGCGCATGAGCGGCTGGATGCGGCCGGTGCGCAGGCAGCACTCCTCGAGCAGCGTGGCCACCTTGCGGCGTCGCTGCTGCATGCGCGAACGGAGCACCGCGGTCCTCTCAGCCGACAGGTTGCCCGGCTCAAGCTGCTTCCAGTCGTTGTCGTTCAGATCAAGGATCTTGTCGACGGTGTGGGGGTTGTACCGGATGCGCTGGTCGACCTTCTCCTTGGCGTTGCTCTCGGCGGTCGAGATGCGCATGGTACGGTCGAACGGCAGGTCACCGGCGGCGACCTGACGGAGCGTGTCGATCGCCTGGCGCGCGCAGTAGTCGCTCTCCAGCGTCATGCGCCGGAACATCATGCGCGTCGTCTCGATCTTCTTCGCGAGGCGGATCTCCTGCTCACGGGTGAGCAGGGGGATCGTTCCCATCTGCGTCAGGTACATGCGGATCGGGTCATCGATCCGCTTGGAACCTTGCTCGGCGAGCGCCTGCTCGACCGCAGCCTGGGCCTCGGCCTCGTCCAGCAGGTCCTCCTCGAGGTCATCGAGGTTCGGTTCATCGGCATTGAAGGCGACCTGCTTCTTCGGCTTGGGCTTGGGAAGCTCGGCGCCCGGCTCCTTGGGCTTGACCTTCCTCTCGTCGTCGCGCTGGAACTTGAGATGCGTCTGCAACGGCGCCGGCATGGACTGCCATCCGTGACGCAGCCGCTCGGGCTCGTCGATCAGCGTGATGCCGAGCGCTCGCACATGATGCAGCAGTTCGTCGAGCTTGTCAGGGTCGACGAACTCGTCGGGCACGCATGTGTTGATCTCCTCGCAGGAGATCCAACGGCGGGTGACGCCATGCGCGACCAGCTGGGCGAGGACGGGGGGAAATTCCTGTTCAATCGTGCTCACGGTTCATGCTCCAGTCGACTGGCACCGCCGGTGTCCGGCGGCTTGGGGGGTTCTGCTGGGCCCGGGCATCCGGGCCACATGGGGTGTTCGTTCGATGCGCCACGCGCACGGGGAGATCCTTCATCGGTCCTCCCGCGCCAAGCGCATGATTGCTGTTGGACGGCGGCCGATGGCCTTGAGTTCGTCGATCCTCCGTCGCAAGTCATCGACGGCCTGCGGCGATGGCGCTGCAACCCGTGCGATCACACGCTCCATGTCGGCCACGGCCTCGGTCAGCCGGGCAAGCGCGCCACCGGGCGCTTCACAGCGGGCCACGCCCTTGCCGAAGAGTTGGGCGGCAAGGTTCTTGGCCGTGGGCTCTCCCACATCCGCCATCACATCCTGCACGGTCGTCTGCAACCCCGCCTCAAGCCGCGCGTGCAGCGCGGTCCAGAGTGTGCGAGCGACCGGATCCACGAAGACCCCGGGGGCATACAGCTCGTGGACCGGCAACGAACCGCCGTCGGGCGTGGCGATGCGCTCGGTCGCGACATCAGGTGCCGCGAGCAGCACCGCCAGCAGGTCACGCTCGGCCATGCTTCGGGCGCGGAACTGCGGCCCGCTCAGCAGCACCGGCTCGACCGGCGCAGGCGAGGTGTGCTGGACAGGGCCGGCACCATCGCCGATCGATGCCTCGGTTGCAGCCGCGCGCGGGCGCGGCAGCGCCGCCTCGAGCTCGTGGACCGGGACATCGCACACGCGCGACAGTTCCTGCAGCACCGTGCGACGGCGCAGGGCAGGGACATCGCCGATGCCCATCGCACCCAAGCGCTGGCACATCTCCTGGATCACGCGCTGGCGGCCAGCCGCGCCCGGCCGCTCGGCCAGGCGTGCACGGAAGCCAGAGACCAGGTGCATGAGCGCATCGACCGATGCATCGAGCGCAGCCTTGAATCGAACCGCTCCATCGGGCTGGCGGAGCAAGTCATCGGGATCCAGGCGATCGGGCAGCGTCGCGATGCACACATCGACCGGCACCGCGAAGAAGGTCTCCAGCGCCCGGTCGGCGGCGCGCTGGCCGGCCTCGTCACCGTCGAACAGGAGGATCACGGTCTCACACAGCCGCTGCAGCACCCGGGCATGCTCGCGCGTGAGGGCCGTGCCGAGCGTGGCGACCGCATTGGTGAACCCCGCCGCGTGGCAGGCGATCACGTCGGTGTAGCCCTCGGTGATGATGGCGACCTTCGAGTCGATGATGGGCTTCTTGGCGGCGTGGATGCCGTAGAGCGTGCGTCCCTTGCGGAAGATCGGGCTTTCCGGGCTGTTCAGGTACTTGGGCTCGTCCTCGGGATCGATCTTGCGCGCACCGAAGCCGATGGGCCGTGCAAGCTCATCGAGGATCGGGAAGATGACGCGATTGCGGAAGCCGTCGATCGGGCCCTTCTGTCCCTGGCGCACGAGGCCCGATCGCTCGAAGACACCAAGTTCCGGGAGATCATCCTTGGTGCGTGCATGCTCGCCCAAGCGGCCCAAGTGCTGAACGAATCGATCCCACGACGCCGGGGCGGCACCGAGTTGGAACGCCTCGCGCATGGCGGCCGAGATGCCGCGCGCATCAAGCACGGCACGCGACGGCCCGCCAAGGTCGGCATCGGCGAGTGCACGGCGATAGAAACGCAGCGCGATCTGCATGGCCTTGCGCAGGTCGGTGGCCTCATCGCGATTGGACTCGCCGCCGCCACGCCACTGGAGCTCGATGCCCGCGCGCTGCGCCAGGTAGCGCAGTGCCTCGGGGAAGTCCATGCGGTGGTAGTTGATCATGAAGTCGATGGCGTTTCCGCTGGCCCCGCAGGCAAAGCACTTGTAGAACGCGTTGCCCTTGTGCGTGACCACGGCCATGCTTGGCGTGCGGTCGTCATGGAACGGGCAGAGTCCGACATGTTCGCGACCCTTGGCCTTCAACGGCACGGACTCGCCGATCAATGCCACCAAGTCCGTGGCATCGAGCACGCGGTCGCGATCACTGGAATGGCCGTAGGCCTCTGACAATGCTGGCTCCTGATTCCCGCGCACATCCATGCAGCGCGGACCCAACCAATCAACCGACCGAACACCCTGGACACTCCGCCAACATGGCGAAACGCCGAAGAACAGACGGTGCCACACAGCACCGGAACAACCCCGACACGACCGTTGCACAACCAGGACAGGCACAAGCCGAGACCATGCACGCCAAAGGCTGCAGGTCACACGACGCACGCACCAAGCTGCCGTGACCGGTTCCCCACAACTCCTTCGCGGAGCACCGAGTACGGGCCTGGACTGTCCCGCCTGATCCGGAGATAGGTGTTGCTCCGGCCCGCTCGTCAGCCATGACGAGGCTATTGGGCACAGGGAGCCAAGGTTCCGGGCAGGCATCCGACCATAGACCGAAGAGGGCCTAGGTCAACCCTGAGCGCAGTTTTTGCGCTGAAATGTGGCTTCCACCCCTTGACAGGCAACTCAACGGGTCACCGAACTTCACGGTGCCCGCACGCGACCGATCAGGCCTTCGAGGCCTTCTGCTTGGCGGTCCAGGTGCGGCTTCGGTTCACCGGCTTGGTGACGAGCCCCATGCGGATCGCCTTGACGCTGGCCTTGATGCGGGCGGGCTTGCCATCGATGACCGCACGCACATCCTGCAGATTCGGCTTGAACGTGCGCTTGGTGATGCTGGTCGTCTTGAGACCGATGCCGCCGAGGTACTTGGCCTTACCGCGGATGGTGTGCTTGTTGCCGGAGCGAGTCTTCGTACCGAGAAAGTGGCAGCTGCGCGGCATGGTGTGGCTCTCCGAGTCGAGCCGGGCAGTGTAGGGGGAAGCCCGGTGGGCTGCAAGAGCTTCCGCCGGTGGAAGCCGCACCGAACGCATTGTGGATCTGCGAGGCCTATAACAGGACACCACCCAACCCTCGACTGACTCCCATCCTGCCCAAGCCGGTGGTGAACCCAGAGCCGGCTCAGACCACCTCGGTCCGGATGTGCCCGGCCGCCGTCAATCCAGCGGCGACCAGCGCCGACCACAGGACCCGGCCGTCGGCTTCGGTGAAGCAGCCCACATCGAAGCTGTCCAGATCGAACACTCCCCAGGCCGTGCCATCGGCTCGCAGGCAGGGCAGCACGAGCTCGCTGCGGTCACGGGGATCGCAGGCCACATAGCCGACCCCGAGCGACGCCACATCCCGCACCACGAGGATGGACCGCGACAGCAGGCATCGGCCGCAGGCACCGTGCACGCCGATGGGGCTGCACGCAGGCTTCGGTTCGCGCGCGCCCAGGACCATGCGCTCGGCGTCCGGGGCATCCGGGCGATCGAGGTAGAAGCCCGCCCAGCTCGCACCTGCACCAGACAGCGTGGGCCACAGTGCAGCGACGAACGCGCTGCAGCGATCATCGATCGAGGTCGCGACGGAGCAGCGGGCGATGCGAGCCAGGTCGGACGGTGCAAGCTCGATCGACATGGCTGACACCTTGGTGGATCAGGTCGGATCTGTCGTGGCAGCGTCGCTCGGGCGCCCTCAGGCGCTCTCGCGCACGCGCCGCCGGACATTGTCGATGGTTGCACGGCCGGCACGCGCCGCATCATCGTTGATGCAGTAGGTCACGCCCGCATTGTCGAGTTCGGGCAGGGCATACATCAGGTCGAGCATGAGCTCATCGACCACCGCACGCAGCGCGCGAGCGCCGGTGTTGCGGTCCAGTGCCTTCTGGGCGATCACATCGAGTGCGGCCGGCGTGAACTCGAGCTGCGCCCCCTCGAGGCTGAAGAGGTGCTGGTACTGGCGCACGAGGGCATTCTTGGGCTCGAGCAGGATCTGCACGAGCGCAGCCCGATCGAGCGGCATGAGCGGCGTGATCAGCGGGAGGCGCCCCATGAGCTCGGGAATCATGCCGAATTCCAGCACATCCTCCACGATCACCTGGCCGAGCACGCTCTGGCGTTCTTCCTGGGAACCGCGCGCGATCGGATCGGTGTTGAAGCCGATCCTCCGCCGACCAAGGCGCTTGGAGATGATCTCCTCGATGCCGTCGAACGATCCGCCACAGACGAAGAGGATGTTCGTGGTGTCGAGCTGGATGTACTGCTGCTCGGGGTGCTTGCGGCCACCCTGGGGCGGCACATTCGCGACGGTACCCTCGAGGAGCTTGAGCAGCGCCTGCTGCACGCCCTCACCGCTCACGTCGCGCGTGATCGAGATGTTCTGGCTGGTCTTGCCGATCTTGTCGATCTCGTCGATGTAGATGATGCCGCGCTGTGCGGCCTCGAGGTCGAAGTCGGCGGCCTGCAGCAGCTTGAGCAAGAGGTTCTCGACATCCTCGCCCACGTAGCCGGCCTCGGTGAGCGTGGTCGCATCGCCGATCGCGAACGGCACATTGAGGATGCGGGCGAGCGTGCGTGCGAGCAAGGTCTTGCCCGTACCGGTCGAACCGATCAGCAGCACATTGCTCTTGTCCAGCTCCACCGGAGCGTCGGCGTTGCCGACCTGGGTGAGGCGCTTGTAGTGGTTGTGCACGGCGACCGAGAGGGTCTTCTTGGCCTGGTCCTGGCCGATCACGTATTGATCCAGGTACTCCTTCAGCGAGCGCGGCGACGGAATGCTCGCGAAGAGCTGGCTGCCGGTCGAGGCTCGGCGCTTCTCCTGCTTGAAGATGTTGCCGCACAGGTCCGTGCAGTTCGCGCAGATGTAGACATCGTTGGGCCCCTCGACCATGGGCCCGACCTCCCGGCTGGTCTTGCCGCAGAAGGAGCAGGTCGTGACGCGCCGACCACGGAAGCCACCATCATCGGTGCGCTTGCCATCGTTGCCGGGGCCCTTGCGGTCTGTTCCGTTGCTCATGGGGTGTCCAGATCGAGTCTATCGGTTGATGGCGCCGATCCCTGCAGCGTCAGTGGCTCTTTCGGTCCCTCATTTGGATGATCGGACTCGCTCACGAGGGCCGGCGTGAGCCGCGTACCGGCGGTGGCTTGGCTGTTTCACGCTCCTGGCGCAGCCGTTCCACCGTCTCCCGCGCCCTTTCGCGAAGCCGCCGGTCGGCGATCTCGTACTCCTGGGCCGAGATGCGCCCACTGTCGCGCAACGCCCGGAGTTCCGAGAACCCGAACGCCTCGGCATCGGCTGCGGAGCGATCGAAGGCGCGTGCGCGGACGCGCATGGCGACCACGAAACCGATGATGGTCAGGACAAGCAGTACGGCGATCGAGATCCAGAACACGCCCGAGGAGCCTTGGGCGAGCACGGTCACCTCTTGGTGCCGGGCTTGCGGGCCGAGGCCTTGGCCTCGACTTCCTTGTTCCAGTCCTCGGCAGGCACCTCGGTGACCGTGGCACGCGCGATGACGCGGTCGGCGACCTTTGATTCACGGATGCCGAGCGCAACCTCTTGGAGACGACCGGTCTGCTCGAGTTCCTTGCGGAGGTCGGCGGGGCGCATGTTCTGCTGGCGCGCGATCATGGCCACGCGACCGTTGAGTTCACCGTCGGTCACATCCACACGCAGGTCCTCGGCCAGGCGATGGAGGATGAAGAAGAGCTTCAGGCGGCGCTGGGCCGACTCGGTCGTGCCGGCGCGGGATTCCGCGAGCTTGAGCTCGACCTGCTCCGACGCCGTGCCGCGCGAGAGCAGTTCATAGCGCTGGCGCTCAAGGTCACGCGTGATCTGGCCGGCGCTGAGCTTGGCTGGCAACTCGAAGCTGACCGCGTTGGCCAACTGCTCCATGACCTGCTCGCGCATGGCGATCTGCTGCTCGCCGTCGCGACGCTGCTCGAGCACCATCTTGATCTGCTCGCGCAGCATGGCCTCGTCGGCAAGGCCGAGCTTGCTGGCCAGTTCCGTCAGCGGAGCCGGGGTGATGCGCTCGGCCTGGGTGATCGTGAAGGAGAACGAGAGGTCGTTGCCACGCACCTTCTCGTGCTCATGGCCCTCCGGGCCCTTGGCGGTGAAACTCACCGAGTCACCGACCTTGCGACCCATCAGGTGCTTCAGCAGGTCATCGATCACGATGCCGAGGAAGGGGCCCTTGCCCTCGTCGTCCTTGGCCGGCACGACGGCGAGCGCCTTGTCGGCCTTGTAGAAGGGCTCAGACTCGCCCTTCACGGTCACCGCGACGGTGCCGATCATGCGGTCGAGGTGCTCGAACGGACCGTCGGTCAGGCTCGGCGTGCCGAAGCGGTACTGGTTGCGGATGATCTCCTCCTCGATGTGCTTGTCGTTGACATCGATCACGGGCTTGCGGATCGACAGGCCCTCCCAGGCCGGCATCGTGAAGTCAGGGATGACCTCGATGTCGACGCTGAAGGTGAACGACGCTCCACGGGCGAGCTCGTTCAGCGCGCTGCCGGGGCTCATCTCGGGATTGCCGATCGGACGGAGCTGGTGGTCCGTGACCGCCTTGTTGTAGGCCTGGCCAACGAGCTGGCCGCGAGCCTCTTCGAGCAGTTGCTTGCCGAAGCGCTTCTCAAGGATCGCCATGGGTGCCTTGCCCGGGCGGTAGCCCGGCAGTGCCGCGCCGTTCTGCAGGTTCGCGAACGCTCCCGCGATGTGGCTGTCCACGGCGTCGGCCGGAATGGTCACTTCGATGCGCTTGAGGGCGGGGCCTGCATCGGACACGACGATCTTCGGTTCAGCGGTCTGCGTGCTCATGATGTGGTCCTTGACATGGACGGGCGAGTATAAAGGTTGGCGCACGATGCACCATGCATCGACAAGGAAGTCCCCCGAGTTCCGGGAGCCTTCGATCGTGTTCGGCGGGGCACGAGACCCAGCGTGGGCTATCGGATCCGCGCCATCAGCGGCCCATCAAGAGCAGGTCGGCATAGGTCGGGATCGGCCACAGATCGGCCGGGACCAGCCGCTCCAGGCCATCGGCCGCATCGCGTACGCGCTGCATGCCCGGGACAACCGTGTCCCGCATGTAGCGCATCTTCTTGGCTGCATCGCCCTTCTGGGCATCGGTCGCCGCTTCGAGTGACCTGGACGCAGCGCGCAGTTCAGTCACGCGGCGCACCAGGTCCTTGAGCGCCTCTTCGCTGTCCGTGCATTCGACGCCCGCCGACTGCGTGGCGCCGACGGTGTCGGCGAGTTCGGCCTGCGCGCGCAGGCATGCCGGCAGGACCTGCGTGTTCACCATCTGCACCAGTGTGCGGCTCTCGATGGTGATCAGCTTGGTGTACTGCTCCAGTTGCACCTCGTAGCGAGCGTGCAGTTCGCGGTGGCTGAGCACGCCGTACTCCGCGAAGAGGGCCTTGGCCTTCTTGCTGTCGAGCGCACCCAGGCAATCGGCGGTGCTGGCCATGTTGGGCAGCCCGCGGCGGGCGGCCTCGGCGTGCCATTCGGCGCTGTAGCCGTCCCCGTCGAAGCACACGCGGCGGTGCTCCTTGATGATGCCCTTGAGCACCTCACGCACCGCGGCCTCGAACTTGGCGGGGTTCGGGTCTCGGCCGGCCTTCTTCTCGATGGCGGTGGCGATGAAGTCCAGGCTCCCCGCCACGATCGTGTTGAGGACGGTGTTGGGCCACGCGACGCTGGCGCTCGAACCGACCGCGCGGAACTCGAACTTGTTGCCGGTGAATGCGAACGGGCTGGTTCGGTTGCGGTCGCTGGCGTGGCGTGGCAGCGCCATGAGCGTGCGAGCACCAAGCTCGATCGCGCCGCCCTTCATCGTCTTCTTGGGCGTGCCCTTCTCGAGCTGGTCGAGGATGTCGGTGAGCATGTCGCCGAGGTAGATGCTCATGATCGCCGGCGGGGCCTCGTTGGCACCCAGGCGGTGGTCGTTGTGGGCGCTCGCGATCGAGGCGCGCAGCAGGTCGGCGTGCACATCGACCGCGCGGATGACCGCGCAGAGGTAGGTGAGGAACTGCATGTTCGTGTGGGTGTCATCACGCGGATCCAGCAGGTTCACGCCCGTGTCGGTCGACATGCTCCAGTTGTTGTGCTTGCCCGAGCCGTTCACGCGGGCGAAGGGCTTCTCATGCAGAAGGCACATGAAGCCGTGCTCGCGCGCCGTCGAGCGCAGCACATGCATGACCAGCATCTGGTGGTCGACGGCGATGTTGGCGTTCTCGTGGATCGGCGCGATCTCGTACTGACCGGGCGCCACCTCGTTATGGCGGGTCTTGACCGGGATGCCCAGCTCGAACATCTTCCGCTCGGCGCAAGCCATGAAGTCCAGCACATCCGCCTGGATCGAGCCGAAATAGTGATCCTCGAGCTGTTGTCCCTTCGGCGGAGCGGCACCCAGGAGCGTGCGACCGCAGACAACCAGGTCAAGCCGCTCGGATCCCAGCGTCTCGTCGACCAGGAAGTACTCCTGCTCGCAACCGAGCGAGGTGATGACCTGGTTCACGCCCTTGTCGGTGCCGAACAACTTGAGCACGCGCATGGCCTGCGCGCTCACGGCCTCGATCGAGCGCAGGAGGGGGGTCTTCTTGTCAAGTGCCTCGCCCGTCCAGCTCACGAAGACGGTCGGGATGCAGAGCGTGGCGTGGCCCTCGCTGGTGCGCAGGATGAACGCGGGGCTCGTGGCATCCCACGCGGTGTAGCCGCGGGCCTCGTAGGTGTCGCGGATGCCGCCGTGCGGGAAGCTGCTCGCATCGGGTTCGCCCTGGATCAGGGCCGACCCGCTGAACTTCTCGATCGCGGTGCCATCGCCCATCGGGTGCAGGAACGCATCGTGCTTCTCGGCGGTGGCGCCGGTGAGCGGCTGGAACCAGTGCGTGTAGTGCGTGGCGCCATGCTCAAGCGCCCAGTCCTTCATCGCGGAAGCGACGGTGTTGGCGATGCCCGGATCGAGGGGCTTGCCGAGCTTCATCGTGTCCTGCAGCTTCATGCTGATGTCGGGCGGCAGACGCTTGAGCATGTCGTCGCCACCGAAGGTCAGGGTCCCGTAGACATCGCTCGTCCGTTCAGTGAGTGCGGTGGTGGTCATGGTGATTGGGTTGGTGGGGTGGTTCATGGTGTTCCGTGCCATCATGTGCGGCCGCTAGAATGCGGATCCGGCAAGGTTACGGGAAGTCCCAACGAGTTATCAAGGCCCTTTTGCAGCCTGAACACGGGGGCAAGGCGTCACTTGGCTCCGGGTCGCGACGAGTCATGCCTTCTGGTCGGCCGCTGCGACTGGACGCGAAGGAAGGTCGTGCCCAGCCAGCCCCGACGCCTGAAGAAGAGCAGCAGCATGATGACGGTCCCAGCCATCACGGCCAGTGCGAACGGGTAACCGTAGTACCAACTCAGTTCAGGCATGTTGAGCGGGCTGCGTTCGGGGTCGAAGTTCATGCCGTAGAGCCCGGCGATGAACGAGAGCGGCATGAAGACCGTGGCGATGATCGTGAGCACCTTGGTGACTTCGCCCATGCGGTTGCTGGTCACCGCCATGTAGATGTCAGTCAGGTCGGCTGCGATCGAGCGAGCGTTGTCGAGCATGTCCAGCACGCGCGCAACATGGTCGTACGCATCGCGCAGGTAGAGCCGGTCCTCGGGCGAGAAGACATGCTCCGCCGTGAGCATCGCACCCACCGCATCGCGCAACGGCCAGACGGCGCGCCGCAGCATCGCCACATCGCGCTTGAGGTGACGGATCCGGACGATGTCTTGGCCGGTCGTCCGGAAGATCACCTCGTCCTCCAGATGCTCGATTCGCTCCTCCAGGCGCTCGATGAGCGGGAAGTAGGCGTCGATCACGGTGTCGACGATCGCATACGCCGCGTACGACGCCGAACCGCCCGCAAGCCGCCCCTTGTGATCACGAATGCGACGGCGCAGGGGATCGAGGCAGTCCCCGTCGGCTCTTTCCTGCACCGTGACGATCCAGTTCTTGCCCAGCATGAGTGCAAGCTGCTCGGTGCGGAAGTGCCGCTCAGCCAGGAACGGCATGGGCAAAATGATGCAGGAGTGGTCGTCGTACACATCGATCTTGGAGCGCTGCGCAGTGTCGACGGCGTCTTCCATCGCCAAGGGATGGATGCCGAAGCGCTGCGCTACGGCTTCAAGGATGGCCAGGTCACCCAGACCGTCCACATTGACCCACGCCACCTGATGCTCGGGGAGTTCGAGCGAGCGGATTGACTCAGGGGTCTCGAGCACACGCTCGGCGCTCGTGCCATGGCCAAAGGTGATCAACTGGACCAAGGTCGGTTGCGTCGAGGGCTCGGGCGTCAGCGTGCCCGGCGGAAGATGGGGACGCGGCATCAGCCGCTTGGGCTTCGAGAGCAGCATGGGAGCGGGGTACCCCGAGCCAGCACGGACTGGACGGGACTGTCAGCGATCCGCGCCGGCCGAGCCGCCCATCCACACCACCAGCAGCCCCGTGCAGGCTGCCTCGATGAGCATGGCCGTACCGACGACAGGCGTGATGCGGGATGCATGGGATCGCTCGTAGGCCACGAAGCCATCGGCACCGACCATGCCGAACAGTGGAGAGGGCACCACCCGGATGATCCAGATGACACCCGCCATGAAGAAGGTTGCGGCTGCGTGCATGACGAGGAGCCATGGCATGGCGAGGAGCCATGGCATGGCCGCGTGTTCGCGCCGTGGGCGGTGGAGGATGCAAGGTGGCCATGATGCCGGCAGGTCCATGGACCGCCGGGGCACCGCCTGCAGCATGGTCACGAACTCAGGGCACCTCGAGGAAATCGACGCAATCGAGTGCGGGCGTGACCAGCGCCACGGTTGCCCGCTCGACCCGGACGAAGGCACCCGGATTCACGATGCGGGTCGGCCCACATCGCTCATCGCAGCGGACATGTGTGTGGCCGTGCAGCAGGAATGCAGGCTCACCGCGCACCATGCGATCGAAGACGGTCTGCAGATGCCCGTGGGTGAACGCCACCTCCAGCCCATCGACGGTCAGCACCGATCCGGAGGGGTGCATGTCCAGGCCGAGAAAGCGTGCATACTCACCCAGCGCTTCGTCATCGCAATTGCCCAGGCAGAGCGAGCAGGATTCACCGGCGAAGAGATCGATCACGCGCTCATCCTCGGCATCGCCGAGGTAGACGAACCGTGTGGCCCCGCGCTGCTTCAGGAGCTCGATGGCGGCTGCTGCGGCACCGATCCTGCGGTGCACATCGGACAGCACACCCAGGACCTGCGGCGTCGTCGTCATGACGGCAGTATGACGCGCGTATCGAGCTGGTGTGACCACCCAGCGCCCAACCGATGCAACGAGTCACGCTGCCGCGGTAGCCTCTCTCCCTGATGCGCACCGCCACTCGCTTCGCTCCCAGTCCGTCCGGCCACCTCCATGTGGGTGGTGCCCGAACCGCGCTCTTCTGCTGGGCCTTCGCCAAGGGCCGCGATGGCACCTTCATCCTGCGCATCGAGGACACCGACCAGAAGCGTTCGAGCGATGCCGCGAGCATCGGCTTCGCCAAGGACCTCTACTGGCTGGGGATCCTCTGGGACGAGGGGCCAGCGTGGCAGGGGATCGGCGGCGGGCCCCACGGCCCGTACTTCCAGAGCGAGCGGCTCTCGATCTACCACCATCACCTGCAGCGCCTGCTCGATGCGGGCCACGCGTACTACGCCTTCGAGACCGGCGATGAGCTCGATGCCAAGCGCAAGGCCGCCTCGGCAGCAGGCAAGCCGTACCGCTACGACCGGGCCGCGCTCTCGCTGTCGGCCGAAGAGGCCAAGGCCAAGGTCGCCGCAGGGGTGCCGGCCGTGATCCGCCTCAAGTGCCCAGGGCACGATGTGACGATCAAGGATGAGGTGCTCGGCGAGGCCACGATCCCCGCCAGCGAGATCGATGACTTCGTGATCCGCAAGGCCGACGGGTTCCCGACCTACCACTTCGCGGTTGTCGTCGACGACGAGCTCATGCAGGTGTCGCACGTGCTGCGCGCTCAGGAGCACTTCACGAACACCGCCAAGCACATGCTGCTCCAGGATGCGCTCGGATTCCGCCGCCCGGCGTATGCGCACCTGCCCATCATCTGCAACCCCGACGGCAGCAAGATGAGCAAGCGCGACAAGGACAAGGCGCTGCGCAAGGCCGTGGCCGAGCGCAAGCTCACCGAGCCGCCGGCGGGGGCCGTCGAGCCTGCCGCGTGGGACGCCTGGCTGGGTGACAAGAACATCCAGCTCGATCTTGAGACCGGGCAGCGCCTTGCCGATGCGCTCGGCATCACGCTGCCCGAGATCAATGTCGATGACTTCAAGCGCTCGGGCTACCTGCCCGAGGTCCTCATCAACTTCCTCGCGCTCAATGGCTGGAGCCCGGGCAACGACATCGAGAAGTTCGATCTCGAGTTCCTGCGCACCGCGTTCGATCCGCGCCGCGTGGTCAAGACGCCGGCCAAGTTCGATCGCGTCAAGCTGCTCAGCTTCAACTGCGATGCGATCACCGGCATGCCGCACGATGAGTTCCTGCGCCGCGCGAGCGCTCACGGCCGCATGTACCACGCTGCGTTCATGGACCGGCTCGGGGAGCAGGGGATCGCCATGCTTGCCAAGGCGAGCCAGGAACGCAGCAAGACCCTCGATGACATGTTCCGCGGCAATCGCTTCTTCGTGATCGCCGATGACGCGCTGTCGTGGGAGCGCTCGAAGAACACGGAGAAGGCCATGCTCGGCGAATCACCCAACGGCTGCGACCATCTGCGTGCGCTGCTGCCGGCGCTCAGAGGCGTGACAGAGTGGACCTCGGCTGGCATCGAAGCCGCGGTCAAGCCCTATGCCGATGCGCATGCAGGCGGACAGCTGGGCAAGGCGGCTCAGCCGCTGCGCATTGCCGTCAGCGGCGGCACGGTCAGCCCGCCGATCTTCGACACGCTGGCGATCCTGGGCAAGGACAGCACGCTCCGGCGCATCGAGCGGGCGATTCATGCGTTCGCCGCGGCTCCGGCCTGAGTGCGCGGCCTGATGTCTCGGTGGGGGCGCGCTCACCAAGCGGGCGCCGGCTCGTCAGAACAGTGGAGTGAACAGTTGCGCCAGGCCCAGCAGCAACGCGATGCTCGCGATATCGGTCACGGTCGTCAGCGCGATGTGGCTCGTCAGGGCCGGGTCGAATCCCAGCTTCCTCAGGATCCACGGCGTGATCGTGCCACACAGTCCTGCGAGGATGCTCGCCAGCAGCGTGGCGACGGCGGTGGCGACACCGAGGGCCAACCCCTCTTCTTCACCCTTCACCAGCACCGCCGCATACATGCCGATGCCGGCGATCGAGCCGCAGACCAAGCCCTGCAGCAGGCCGACCGTGAACTCCTTGGCCACGGCGGACTGAAGCTTGATCGTCTTGACATCGGCAAAGGTCATCGCACGCACCATGACGGCCAGAGCCTGCTCGCCCGCGTTGATCGTCTGGCCGATCAGCACCGTCAGGAACGATGCGAGCAGCACGAACTCCTTGAGCGTTCCCTCGAACAGCACAACGATCGCTGCAGGCAGGAAGCAGGTGGCCAGATTCAGGACCAACCACGGCAGCCGCATGCGCAGCGACTCCTTCACGGGCGTGCTCAGGCGTTCGTCACGGTCGACACCGACGCTCTCGCCGCTACGCTCGCCGAGCTCCAGGCTCACTTCGCGGAAGAGGACATCCGCGCGCAGCGTGCCCACGAATCGCGAGCGGTCGTCGAGCACGGCGTACTCGAGCACGCGTTCGGAGAGCGCATGGCGATAGACATCCAGGAGCGGCTCGGATGCGTTCACGATCGGCGGATCGACCTGCATCACACTGGCCATGGTGGATCCGTGTTGATGATTCATCAGGTCCTGCACGCGGACCCTGCCAGCGATCGTGCCGCCGTGTTCCACGACCCAGACCACGAAGACATTGGAACTCTCATCCATCAAGCCGACCTTCTCGATCGTGGCGCCCACGGTGTCCTCCGGGCGGGCACTGATGCGCGGCGAGTACATGAAGCGGCCCACGCTGCGCTCGGGATAGATCCGCGCGTTGGCGAGTCGGAAGACCGTGCGCGGATGCAGGGCTTCGAGCACCTCGACCTGCCGCGCTTCGTCCAGATGGTCGTAAAGGTTGATCGCTGCTCCGCCGTTGAGCGCATCGAGCACGCGAGCCACGGCGACGGGATCGAAGCCGCCGATCTCGGCGAGCAGGGCATCAGGGCCCTGCGACACGAGGATGGCGCCCAGTCGCTCTGACTCGGTCAGCGGGTGGGTGGGGGCGTGGTGGCCGACCTTCATCGTGGGGAAGTGTTATCCGATCAAGACAAGGCTCGCGCGCGTGCGCGGTTGCAGTCAGCGATGGCCGCGCTACACTCCATGACCCGCAAGGGAACACGGACCATTGGCGCAGTTGGCTAGCGCGTCTCCATGACACGGAGAAGGTCACTGGTTCAAGTCCAGTATGGTCCACGTCCTCGATCAGCCCCCTGGAAACGCAGGGGGCTTTTCTTTGGCACCCGCCCGCGCCACTGCGCCACGGCCCGCACCAGCCTGCAGCAGCCCCTCGGCAAGTCCACTGGAACTCGCGCACGGGCGACCGCACAAACTTCCCATCACCTCGCAGCAGACCGCGACGAGCCGCAGCAGACTGCCACGCACCGAGGTAGCCCGGCTTTGGGCTCAAGGACCTGATTCCCGGGGGTGCGTCCGCGGTTGAAGCCAGTGCGGCCGCCCCATCGGCAGACGCGGCAATTCTTCTGATTCCGCCCAACTTGGGGCCGCTGCGTCGCGTTCCATGTGGCATGGTTTCCTGCCTTGGATTCAAGCTGGGGTGTTATCGTTCCTTATCGTGCGGCGAACCCGGATCGAGGTCCCCGGATCGCCGATTGGTTCATTGGAGTTCAGACACGACACATGGTTGAGGTCCGGTGTAACTCGCCCTCTCATCGACGCTTCGCTCGCCGCGCTCTCGCGCTGGCAGCGCTCGTGCTGTCCTGCCTTGCCACCTCGACAGCCCGGGCCGCGGGCGGCGGCTGCATCGATGGGGTCGTTCCCAACACACTGGGTTTCCCCAGTCTTGGCGGCCTGGGTGAATTCGAAGTGCAAGGAACCGCCGGGTGTGGATGGGCCGCCCAGACCGCAGACGCCTGGATCGTGCTTGATCCCGACAGCACCAGCGGCTTCGCCGGCGAGTTGCTCTCCTTCAGCGTCCAGCCCATGCCGGAAGGACTCAAGACCCGAACGGGCACGGTGAATGTCAGCGGAATCCCGTTCACCGTCGTGCAGACCCAGCTCGGCCCGACCAACACCGAGGCTCTGCAACTCTTCGGCGATGTGACCTTCAACTCACGCGATCTGTCGCGTCAGTACTCATCCGTCTCCGCAGGCACCGAGTTCACCCTTGCGGTGACCGACAACCCTGGCGGCACCACCCCGGATGTCGGCCGCGTGGTCGGCTTTGGCCACTCGCAGTTCAACCAGTGCGTCATGCCCGGCCAGAACGGGGGCTTCGCGAAGGTCAGCGCGGGCAAGGTCCACTCCATGGCGCTCACCAACGGCAACGGGCTGGGCACCGAAGGCATGGTGGTCTGCTGGGGCGATGCGAGCGGCGGCAAGTGCGCCGTGCCGGCCAACCTGGGCACATGCCGTGAGATCAGCGCAGGCTCCACCTTCTCCATGGCGCTCACGACCGCGGGCACGGTGCGGTGCTGGGGCCTGAACACCTTCGGGCAGTGCAATGTGCCAGGAACCAACGGCGTGCCGCCGTTCCCGCCGGGGTTCATCCTCGCGATCGCCGCCGGCGAATCGCACGGCATGGCGTTGATCTCGCAAGCTGCCGACCTCCCGGTCAATGCCGTCGTGCATGTGTGGGGCAGCGACGAGTTCGGGCAGATCACGCGCGAACCCGCAAACCTCACCGGCGTGGTCCAGATTGCCGCCGGCGCGAACCACTGCGTGGCGCTGAAGGCGAGCGGGGAAGTGGTGTGCTGGGGCCTCAACGCCAATGGGCAGTGCGACACGCCGGTCGGCCTTGTCGCCCGCCAGATCGATGCAAGCGCGAACTACACCTTGGCCATCTCGGACCCCACCACCATCCGGACATGGGGCGCAGCCCCACCGGGCTTCTCGCCGTCGCAACTGGCGTTCCTGGGATCGGTCGGCATCCGTGTCGCACGCGCCGGTGCAGACCATGTGGCGGTCCTCGCCGAAGTCACTCGCACGCTGGTCTTGAGCGGCAAGAACGAGTACTTCCAATGCAACGGCGAAGTGCTCATCGATCGCATTGCAGGCATCACCTGCGGCCGCTTCTCGTTTGCTGCGTGGAATGACATTGGTCGCTTCGAGCTGTTCTGCACGGCGCAGGGTGCGGCGACCTACGGCGTGTGCAGCATTCCCCTGCAGCTTGAGCGTGTGCACATGATCGCACTTGGGCAAGGGCATGCCGTGGCGATCGAACGCAACACCCGCCGCGTGGTCGTGTGGGGTGACAATGCCGAAGATCAGTGCGAACTTCCCACGGAGACGGAACCGGCATACCTCGTTGCCGCCGGCGAAGCGCACTCCGCGACGATCGCCAATGGCAGCAGCGCCACCTTCCGCTGTTGGGGCCGGAATGCGTACAACCAATGCGATGTACCCCCGCTCGGCGGTCACCCCGTCAAGCTGGCGTGCGGGCGCAATCACACGCTGGCCATCGTGCATGACCAGAAGGGGCGTGCTTCGGTGCGCGGGTGGGGCTCGTGGGGCGGTGTGGGCCAGTCGACGCAGACCGTGTCCATCCAGCCATCCCTCGTCAACCAGCCCATTGGTGGCTCCGGCCAGCCGGTCGAGATCTCAGGCGGCAACCTGCATTCAATGGCCCTGCTGCTGGATGGAACCGTCGTGTCGTGGGGTATCCCGGGCAGTGGGCAACTCCCCACGCCAAGCGATGTCGGCAACTGCCGCACGATCTCGGCTGGCGGGCTGCACAGCGTGGCCGTCAAGAACAACGACCGCGTCGGGGCGTGGGGCAACAATGACGTGAACCAAGTGTCTGGCCCCGAGACCTTGGCGCAGGTCCCGGCCGTGGCGGCAGGCGACAATCGCACGCTGGTGTATGTCGATACCGCGCTGCCCTTGCCCAACGACATCAACAGCGACGGCTGCGCCAACGGTACCGACCTCGGCATCCTGCTGGCGTTTTGGGGCACTGATGGCTCGATCCCCGACACCGACCCTCCGCAGAGTGCCGACCTCAACGGCGATGGCATCGTGAATGGTGCCGACCTTGGCCTCCTGCTCGAGGACTGGTACGCCAACATCGATTGCGGGGGGTGAGTTCGGCAGGTGTCGCTGCCGCGGAGTGTTGCCGGTCATTCCGGCGCAGGTGGCCAACCGTGGCAGAAGACCGTCGCGGCACACTCACGGTGTGCTGCGTTCCCACCGCCCATCCACCAGCACCTCATGCGGCCTGTAGTCGGCCTTGTAGGCCATCGCGGGTGACTGGGCGATCCAGTAGCCGAGGTAGTAGTGGGGAATGCCCATGCGCTGGGCGAGTGCGATCTCGGTCAGCGCGGAGTGCACACCCAGGCTGCGACGCGCGTGATCGGGATCGAAGGCGTGGTAGACGGCCGAGACCGATGTGTCGCACGCGTCGACGATGCTGAAGCCGACGAGCGTGCCACCGAGCGAGAAGTCGATCTGCCAGGTGTCGACGCAGCTCTCGACGAACGACTCGCGGAAGGATTCGCGATCTGAATCCTGCTCGCAGACAGGGTGCTGGTACTCGAGGTAGCGGCGATAGAGCGCGTAGGTTGCATCGTCAGCCTCAGGTCGGCGCACCGTGACCTGCAGGTCGGCGTTGCGGCGCAGCACGCGACGCTGGCTCTTCGATGGCGTGAACTCAGCGACCGGCACGCGCAGCGGGATGCACGCCGAGCACGCTTCGCACGCGGGCGCGTAGACCATCGTGCCCGCGCGACGGAAGCCGCGATCCATCAGTGCTTGGTAGTCCGATGGGAGCATCGCTTCCGCCATGAACGCGCGCACGCGCATGACGCGTCCCGGCAGGTACGGGCAGGGGCGCGCCGGCAAGACCGGCAGCTCGATGCGCGCCAGCGCGGGGAGGATGGAGGGCGAAGGGTCGATGGGGGCACGGTAGATCGGTTGGGTCGGCAAGGGGTTCAGCTGGTTCAAGCGAGCCAGCGCGGCGCTGGAGCCGAGTCCAAAGTGACCGCCCGTCTGATGTACCGTTCAGCCCATGCCTGGGGCAGCCGGACTGCGTGAACCGTTCCTGAGCGCGCTCGACTCGCGCGCTGCGGTGAAGGGCTCGCGAGATGCGCTCGGCGCAGGACGGATCTGGATTCCCCTTGGTAGGCGAGTGGTCGGCAATGTCAATACGGTCGCGCGTTCGGTGCGGGACTACACGACGACCATGCTGGGCTACCTGCTTGCCGAGCAGGTCATCGCACGGGATCCATCCGCCAGTCGTTTGGACGTCTTCTTAAAGACCGAGCAGCTCATCGCCTACGTCCGCGTGGCCATCAACGGTGATGTTGCCCTGCGTGGCACCGAGCGTGTGCAGGCCAACTTGGCCGCAAGTCCTCGCATCACCCTCAGCACCCATCCGCGGCACCAGATCCTCGCCAGTCAACGCATCTACGGACTTTGGGGCTACTACACAGGTGCAACACGCAGCAGTGGATTGCTTATGGGCGAGCCACCCATCCCGACCGAGGCCGCCATCCAAGCGCTTGAGCGCATCCTGCCCGGGATATCCACCGGTGCAGCGACACGCGATGGCCTGCGCGGACAGTTGCTTGGGCTCATGCGCCGCGAATCCGCCGTGGTGGACCTAAAGGGGACGTTCGCTCCTGCAGCGCATCTGCTGGGACGGGCCTTCCAGCCTCGCATCCGCTCCAGCGAAGTGCCGCTCTACACCCATCACCTGTTGCACGGAGGCGACGCGGACTCGACCGACGGCCGACAGCGACAGTTGGTCGATCTCTTGCGCGACACGCTGCCGATCAAGGACTTCAGCTTCAGCCCCGCTGCGGTCGGGCAACTCGCCGCGCGATCGAAGCGGCTTGGTCCATCCCACGCCGATCTGACCGATGCGCTGCTCTGCATCGAACGAGCCGCCGCCAATCTCGCGCTGACGCAAGCGATCTTCCGGAATCTGCTCGCCCAGGATGGCGTGTCGATTCATCGCCACGCCGACATGCTCGGTCGTCACTGCGGCGCGGCGTTCGCCGCCGCGAAACCGCAGGAGTTCATCGACCTGCTCGGCCATCCGTCCGTCGATCTCACGCAGCCGGAGATCGCGCGCTGGACCGGGATCCTGCAGGCCATGGCATCGTCGGACTCCGCCGGCATCATCCGCGCGATGGTGCAGGCGAATGCCGCCGTCATGGCTGAGCGCGGTGGTGCACCCTGGATCACGATCGAACGCGGGGTCCTTCGCGTGGCCATGCGTGATGACCACGCCGCGCTGCCGCCGGTTCAGGAAATCGTTCAGTCATGGCCATTCACGTTTTTCCTGGATTCATTGCGAGACGTCGCCCAGCAGCTGGAGCACCCCACGCGTGGATAGGGCACCCTCGCAGACCATTTCC
>VGYB01000003.1 GCA_016873115.1 Planctomycetota bacterium
TCGCTCGGTAGCTCGGCCTACAACTACAGCGGCGCTGCGTTCGGCTCCGCGCAGATCGGGCCCGAGTCGTTCGGCCCCACCGCGGGTCCGGCACTCACGACGACCATTGGCCTGCAGTTCCGCTTCAACCTCAGCGCCGGGGACAGCGTGTCGTTCTCCAGCCTGTTCAACGTCGTCCCCGCGCCAGGAGCCGTGGCGTTGCTGGGTGCTGCCGGCTGCATCGGGTCTCGACGTCGTCGGTGAGGCAAGCAGATCAACAAGACCTTCCTGAGTACGCCGAGGTGACAGCGCGTGATGGAAGGCAGGGTGGCGGAGGTGGGCCATCCGGGAGAGTTCCGACAGGGGATCCAAGGGAGACCAGCGTGCCAAGGCAGGCTGGGTGAAGCAGGAGGGAAGAAGAGACATGAACCGACACCATCGCAACGCCGTCATCGCCACCACGCTGTTGGCCTCGTCCACAGCCTCGGCAGCGATCTCGGCCAATGCAGCCACCTTCAGCCTTACAGCCAACGGTACTGCGCAGACCGTCAACAACAGCGCGGTGGACCTGGGCGACGGTCGCTTCGCACACACAGGATTCTGGGCAAACAACGGGATGCTTGTGCAGTGGTCGAACCTCATCACGAGTTACTCGGTGGTGAGTGGTGTTGAAACCGCCTATGTGTCCGGTGGCTTCACCGTCAAGAACAACAACGCCACGAACCCCCTGTTGCTCGATCTCAGCGTGCTTATGGCGGGCACCATGGGGTGGGGCGGGACCTACACGGGTTCGGCCGGCGGACAGGGCGTGAATTTCTCGTTCAACCAAGGCACGCTCGGTGCCGTGAACGGCGCCCCTGTGTGGGCTGGGCTGATCAATGGATCGCTCGTCGGTGGTGCGATCACCTCGACCCAAACCGTCAACCCCTTCTCGCTCGCGAGTTTCGCGCCGCAGTCGTTCAACGGCTCGGCTGGCTCGGTGACAAATGGTGTGGGCATGCGCCTGCGCCTCACGATCTCGGCCGGGATGGAATCGAGTTTCAGCGGGACCTTCGCTGTGTCGGTCCCTGCACCAGGGGCCGTGGCGCTGGCTGGTGCTGTCGGACTCCTCGGCGGCCGTCGCCGCCGTTAACGGGCTCTTTCTTCCTGTCATCGCGGAGGGAGCGGTGACATCTACCCACGCGACCCACGGCGCTCCCCACGAGCGCCGTGGATCGTTTTTGCCGAGGACGCCCTTCGGGCTCATGTTCGTCAGAGCAACAGCACAGTCCTCGTGGGCGGGGTGGATCGCCGCAGCACATGCGTGAAGGTCGTCAGCGTGCGCCGATCCGCTCAGGGAACCCTGAGATCCTTGGCCTGGGGCAAGTCGCTGATCGACGCGATGCCGAAGGTGCGCAGGAACTCACCTGTCGTGCCATACAGCATGGGTCGGCCGATCTCTTCGCTGCGGCCCACGATCCGCACCATGCGGCGCTCCATCAGGCTGCGCAGCACTTCACCGCAGGCCACACCACGGATCGCCTCGATGTCGGCGCGCAGGATGGGTTGCCGATAGGCCACGACGGCCAGTGTCTCCAGGGCGGCTTGCGTCAAGCGGGCTTGTGCCCGTTCTCCCCTCAGCCTCGCCACGACCGGACCGAGCGCCGGGATCGTCATCACCTGACGACCACCCGCCACCTGTTCGATGCGAAATGTCCGGGCCGTCGCCTCATAGCCAGCATTGAGCTCATCGATCGCCGCACGGACCTGCGGTGCACCGAGCTCGAGGCCCAGCACATCGGCGATGCGACCATCGGCCATCGGCCGATCCGCCGCCAAGAGCACGGCTTCAACGCGCTGGGACAGCGGCCGATCGGCACAGGGTGCCTCGTGTGACGGCGTAGGCTCGGTCTCGTGCTCGCTCACGAGCCCCGACCGGCAAGGGCAATACGGGCCGCTGCGCGACGCTGCGCACGCTCGATCTGCTCGCGCTGCTCAAGGGTGAGTGGGGCGGGATTGGTGGCACTCGCACGGGCGTTTGCCTCGGCAAGATCGGTCTGCGCCTTGCCGGCGTCGATCGAGCCCGCATCCTCGGCACCATCGACCAGCAGCGTGAGGGCATCACCCTGCATCTGTGCGAAGCCGCCGTCGATCACGAACCACCGTGACTGGCCGCTGGCCAGGTCAAGACGCGCCGCACCGGGCCCGAGCTTGACAAGGAACGCGCTCGCCCGGGGTGCAACGCCCTTCTGGCCATCCCAGGCCTGGAAGGTGGCGTAGGTGACCTGCTCGTCGAGGAGCGCGTCGGATGGGGTGACGATGGTGCAGCGGAAGTTGGCCATGGGTGCTCCGTGGGTCGGGAATGGTAGTGGCTCGACACGGCCGGGTGCATCGCTGATTGTGGGGCCGGGAATGCGGAAATCCCCATCGCTGCCTACTGTGGCGGGCCCCGCAGGGCCAACGCGCTGTTGCGATAGCGGGGATCGGCCGTCACCTCACGCACGATCCACGGGGCGAGCCATGCCGGTGGATCGATCGTGGTGTCCACGCTTGGCAGCTCGACTTCGGCCAACCAGAGGTCGAGGCCGATGAAACCGTCGATCTCCCAGCGTAGCGATCCGTGCGGCACGACATGCCGGATCTTGCTCAATCGCCGACCAACCGTCTGCGGCCAGAGTTCATCGAATGCTGCCGGCTCAAGCGCGTATTCCTCCTCGTGGCGCACCAGACCCATGCCGGACTTGCGGGTCATGGTGCAGTGCACGGTGCCGCCCGGACCGATCGCGCGACGCAGGCGTGCACCATGGCGCACGCCGTCGGGCCCGAGGAGATACCCCTGCTCGATCCGGATCGCTGTCCGCGCATCAGGAAGTGCAGGCTCACCGCGCAGGAGCCACACACGCTCGATCTCAAGGTGTCCGCTCATGTGTTCGGTCATGTCTTCGCCCGCACGAGCATTCATGCACCGCGGAGGGACAAGAGCGGCGCACACTGGGCCATGAGGTTCGCGAGTACGAGTTTCTGGTTCACATTGCTCGATACCGAGTGCTCGGCATCGATGAGTGCATCGACGCATGCCGTCAAGGCATCGACACGATCGGTGGAGCCTGACCTCGACGCTGCGACCATCCGCTGCTGGACGATGCGCCCGAGCACGGCCATGAGCAGGCCGAGTGCCTTGCGATTGGCAGCATCCTTGCTGGCGTCAGGATTGGCCTTCACCACCCGCTCGGCAAAGGTCGACACGAGTTCAGACATCGTCTCGGCCATGGCGGGGGCGACCGTGCCGCGCTCGAGGTCCGCGACCATGGCCTGGAGCTGCTGGTTCCATGCGTGCAAGCCATGCTCGATGGCCTCGAGCGCCAGGCCCGGGCTGCCGCCCGCGAAGCCGATGACCCACTCAAGCGCCGGGGTGGCCGGATCGATCCGGCGATCGACCCACGCCTGCATGGACCCGGGATCAAGCGGACCGCATGGCACGCGCTGGCAACGGCTGCGAATCGTGGGCAGCAGCCGATCCTCGTGCGAGACCACGAGGATGATCGTCGTGTACTGCGGCGGTTCCTCAAGGGTCTTCAGCAGCGCGTTCTGGCCATCGGTGTCGAGCAGTTCCGCTTCGTCGATGATGAAGACCTTGCCCGCACCGAACACCGAGGAGTGCGAGACGCGCGACTCGTGCACATGTCCATCGCCCGATGAGCCCCCGATCATTCGCTCACGCAAGAGGCCAATCGGGATGTTGAGCTGCTTGCGGTCGCGCAGTTCCCGGTCGGCGCTGGTGGCCGCGAGTTCCTTGCGGATGAGATGGACATCGGGGTGCGTGCCCTGACGCAAAAGGTCCGCACTGCGGGAGTCGCGCAGTGGTGTGAAGGTGCGCAGGCACTCAGGGGTCGAGTCAGGATCGACCAGGAGCGCCGCGAAGCGCACCGCAAGCGTGCACTTGCCCACGCCCATCGGCCCCGACACGATCCAGGCGTGGTGCGGCCGACCCGAACCGAGCGCCTGGGCAAGCCGGCGCTGGGCGATGTCCTGGCCGAGCACACCGTCGTCAAGTGCCACGCGCGCAAGCGCCGAGAGCACACCATCGCCACCTGGTGGTGGTGGCTCTGGGATCGACTCGGTACGGCGGCGCGGAGCGGCCTTGCCCGCCTGTCGTGACTTGCTCACTTGGGCACCTCGACCAGCGTCGGTGGCTGCGCGCGGAGCTTGCTCGGATCGCTCTTGTCGTAGGGCAGCATCAGCGGCTCACCATTCACCAGGTGCTTCGGGAAGCGTCGGAGCACGGCTTCAACCTCGGCTGAGTAGAGCGTGCTGCGTGGGTCGTAGGCATCCTTGCCGAAGACGCCAACGCACACACAGCTGGTCTTCGTGCCGCCGTCGTGGAACACATAGGCCTCGATGCCTCGCGTGCGCAGCTGCTTGCAGTACGAGTCGGCGCGCTGCTTGACCTCGGCGCGTGAGAGTTCACCGGATCCAAGATCGCTCCACACGGCAACCTGCACTGAATAGAGTGGATTCTGGTTGGGGAATCGTTCCCGCGCACGGCGGATGTCGAATTGTCCCATCACTCCCGGACTGGCTTCGAAGCGCGTGAGCATCGCCAAGGCAAAGGGTCGCGCTTGGCCATCGACGATCTGCTTGATCTGATCCAACTGCTGCTTGGCGCGTGGGTCGGTCGGGCCAGAGAATGTGCCCATGAGCACCGCGCTGCCGCCACCCACTTGACGCACATAGGCACCGTCGAGCTGGGACCAGCGTGAGCGGATCGACTTCAGCGCCGACTGGGCGCGTGCGGCGTGATCTGCCTGCGAGAAGGTCAGCAGGACGATGCCCCAGGCTTCGCCGTCACCATCAGGATCAAGATCCGAGGTTGCGCTTGAACGAGCGGATCGCGGTGTGCCAAGGTCGATCGGCTGCGGCGCCAGATCGTCGGCCGTGGGCTGGCTTTCGGCCTTGGGCCGGGATCCGGTCGGCGAGGACCGTGTGGGTGACGCTGCTGACGCTGTGGGACCTTCGCCGGTTGCCGTTGGTTGCGTCCCCCCGGGATCTGCTGACGGTGCAAAGCGCTTCGGTGGGAGGCGCGTGGTGGCGCTGGCCCCCTGCTTGCCCTTTGGGGTTGCGGGTTCGGGAAGTTCGTCATCCCACTGCAGGCTTGTGGACTCGCTCGCCGCCGCAGGCTTGGGTTGGGTTGACGCGGGGCCACCACAGGCTGGAATCAAGCTGGCCGCCAGAATGAGGCCGAAGCCAAGGATTGAAACTCTTGTTTTATTGGCCATTTCACTCTGCCGGATGTGAGGTTCGCCCTAGGGCGGTTGCGGGTCCGGATTGTAAGCGGATTTGTTTGGATTTCGTGCGAAAGTCGTCGCTGGTGGCGTTGAATCACTCAAGATCGGAAGGGTTCTGTGTCGATACCGTCCTTTGCGGCTCATACATCCTGTTGTGTGTGATCTAGCCGCAACCACCATGGATGTCCACGACAACCTTGGGCGGTGCCGAGGAAGGACTCAAGGCCCGTCTACTTGGAGTTTGCCATGTCGATTGACTTGCGAAACGACGGCACCTCAGCCCTGAGCGCGGCCCCAACCTTTTCGGATCGTTCCTCATCCTGCGGTTCGACCGCCGCTGCCCACGGACTGCGGCTGAACGCCGAGTGTTGTGGTGGACCTGCACCCGCCGGCGATGAACCCACCCCCGCTTCCGAACATGATCGGCGCCTGGATCAACTCCGCGCCATGCCTGATGTGCGTCAGGCCAAGATCGCCAAGATCAAGGAACAGCTCCAGCAAGGGTCCTACGACCCTGATGTGGTCCTGAACAAGGCCATCGAGCGCATGCTCGACGAGATGGACTGAACGCCGCCTGCGCGGCCTCCACAAGCCACTGACCGTCACGGAATGATGGTCAGCCGAACAGTGCCGCCCGTGAGCGGGCGCTGTTCATCGATCTATGCTGCGGTCCATGACCACCATGACCTGCGGTGTGCTCGGGCTGATCGTGTCGACTGTCGTGGCACAAGTGGCGCCACCCAACGGCATGCGCGTGAGCGATGTACGGCACGATGCACTGGTGCACTGCACCGTGGTCACGCAACCGGGCACGGTGATCCTTGACGCCACGATCGTGATGAAGGATGGCTGGATCGTCGCGGTGGGTCCCTCTGGCTCCACGGCGATCCCCGCTGGTGCAACCGCACATGACTGCACCGGACTGATGGCCTACGCAGGATTCATCGAGCCCTACCTGCCTATCGACACCACCGCCCAGGCGCGTGCCGCAGCATCGCAGGCCGACGCCCACTGGAATGCGCGCGTCACGCCGCAGGTCCGTGCGCGTGATGCCCAGTTCCCGGCAGCCTCCATGCGTGAAAGCCTCCGTGATGCCGGCTTCTGCGTCGCCGCAGCCTGGCCATCGGTTGGTGCGTGGCGAGGCAGCGGCGCAGCGATGACGCTCGCGGACGACGACACGCACGTGATGTGGGTCGGCCATGATCTTGGCCAGGTCGCTGCCTTCGATCGATTCACGCCACCCGAGGGCCAGGAACCACCCTTCGACAGTGCGCGTGCCGTGGTGTATCCCGCATCGCGCATGGGGGCGATCGCGCTCGTGCGACAGGTCATGCGCGATGCTGCGTGGAACGCGCAAGCCGCCGCAGCGTGGAACGCCCAGCCAACGGGCCAGGATCCACCGCGCGCCAGCGCTGCGTTGGCGGCGCTCGCGCCGTGCCTCCCTGGGCCCGGTGCCCGCGCGCTGCCCTTGGTCGTCGAATGCAGTGATGAACACGCCGTCCTCCACACCAAGGGCCTGTTGGACGAGGCGGGCTGGACGGGGTGGTGCGTGGCGAGTGGCCTCGAGTTCCGGGAGCTTGATGCGGTCGTGGCCACACGGCTGCCGCTCGTGGTGCCTCTGGACTTCGCGAAGGCTCCCGACCTCACCAACCCCAGGCGTGCCGACCAGATCTCGCTGCGTGAGTTGGGGACCTGGGCATGCTCACCCATGAATCCGGCGCTCCTGGCGGGGCGCGGAGTCACGGTGGCGCTGACCACCCATCGGCTGAAGGACCGCGGCGACCTGCACGCACGCCTGCGCACGGCCGTGGAGCATGGGCTCTCGGCCGATGAGGCACTTGCTGCGCTCACCACCACGCCAGCCACATTGCTTGGGCTTGGGACGACGCATGGTCGCATCGCTCCCGGCTGCATGGCCAACATCGTGCTCATGGAGGGGGCGCTCGCCTCCAAGGACACACAGGTGCGGCGGGTCTGGGTCGCCGGTCGGCAGTCGATCGTCAAGCCGAAGCCGGTCCTGCCGATCGATGGCGGCTTCGTGATGACCTCGGGTGATCGATCGCTGCGCGGCTCGATCAACCTGGTCAAGGGAACCGTCAGCCTGATGAAGCCGCCCGCCGAGGGTGCCGAGGCCAGCTCGAAACCGGAGTTCGTGAAGGCCGACAAGGTCGATCTTGGCCAACGCATGATCTCGTTCGTGGCGCCAGCCGGGACGCTCGACGCCACGGCGCGTGTCCGGATGGTGGGCGAGGTCGATGGCACGACCATCCGGATCGAGGGCGTGACGCCGCGGGGCGATCGCACGGTCTGGACGATGATCGCCGATGCAACCGTACCCACCGACGACAGCCCGAAGACCACGGCGAATGGAGGGGAGGAAGATGATGGTGCGAAGGCCGTCCCTGATGCGCCCAAGGGCAACGATGCTGCATCGCAGGACGACGGGTCATCGGCCCCGAAGGATCCGCGTCATCCTGCCGCACTGACCCTGCTCTCGACGGCACCCTTTGGGGATGCGGGTGTTCGCTTCGACCGGACAGCCAAGGGTGACCGCGCTCCACGCGCGATCCAACGCACGGTCTTCCGCAACGCCACCGTCTGGACCAGCTCCGCCGCGGGCATCATGGAGGGTTGCGATGTGCTCATTGACGGTGGCAAGGTCGCTGCGATCGGTCGTGCGCTCGCCGTGCTTGCCGGCACCCAGGAGCTCGACTGTGCCGGGCGGCACATCACTCCCGGCCTGATCGATTGCCACAGCCACACCGGCGTGCTGGGCGAGGTCAACGAGTGGACGCAGGCGTGCACCGCGGAGGTGAGCATCGGTGACGTGATCGATCCCACCGACATCAACTGGTACCGGCAACTCGCCGGTGGCCTGACCGCGGCGAACCAACTGCACGGAAGTGCCAACCCAATCGGCGGACAAAACAGCGTGGTCAAGCTCAAGTGGGGTGAGCCGGCATCCGCCTTCCTGATTCCCGATGCCAAGCCCGGCATCAAGTTCGCCCTGGGCGAGAATGTGGTACGGCCACGCGATCGCTACCCCGATACCCGCATGGGTGTCGAGGCATACATGCGTGATCGATTCCGTGCAGCGGCCGAGCAACGCGCGGCACTCGCTCACTGGAATGCGCTGCCGACCGCCACGCGTTCGCGCACCGTTCCACCGCATGTGGATGACGAACTCACGGTGCTTGGTGAGATCCTCGTCGGCGAGCGCGTCGTGCATTGCCACTCCTACCGCCAGGACGAGATCGTGATGCTGCTGGATCTTGCCGACGAGCTCGGATTCAAGGTGGCCACGCTGCAGCACATCCTCGAGGGCTACAAGGTTGCCGACCGCATCGCACGCCATGGTGCGGGGGCGAGCAGCTTCAGTGACTGGTGGGCCTACAAGATGGAGGTCATGGATGCCGTCCCGCACAACGGCGCGGTCATGGCGGGCCAAGGGGTGCTCACGAGCTTCAATTCCGACAGCGACGAACTGGCGCGACGGATGAACACCGAGGCCGCGAAGGCCTGTCGCTACGGCGGGCTCGAACCCGCGGAGGCCCTGAAGTTCGTGACCATCAACCCGGCGATCCAATTGGGGATCGGGCACCGCACCGGCAGCCTCGAGGTGGGCAAGGATGCGGATCTGGTCGTGTGGACCACCGATCCATTGTCGAGCTACGCGATCTGCGACCAGACCTGGATCGAAGGCGTGAAACGCTTTGACCGCGCAGAGGACCGCGTGCGTCGCACGGAGGATGCTGCCCTTCGCGCCCAGTTGCTCGAGGCGGCGTTCGAGCGCGGCGCGATGGATCGACCGCCGACCAAACCCGAGTCGGAGGGTGGCGATCAACGCCGCGGGCCGACGCTGCTTGCCCGCATGCTTGAGACACGCGAGGAGGCGTTCTGGGAGATGTACCGACGAGGCCAGGACCCGGGCGCCGTGCGTTCCGGTGAGTGCGGATGCGGTGCAGCGATGAGCATCTTCGGTGGAGGTGACCGGTGAGAGCCATCATCCTGAGCCTGGCACTGTGTGCGACCGCGTACGCCCAGAATTCGACGGCGCCCAGCCCCGCTCCCGGGCAGGTGACCTGCATCCGCAACATCACCGTCCACACGATGGACCCCGGCTTCACCGTGATTCCCGATGCCGCGGTCCTGATCGGCGTCGATGGTCGCATCGAACGCATCGTGCCGGCTGCGCAGGCGCCGCAGGACGGTGTGCTGGTCTTCGATGGCCGGGGTCGACACCTGTGGCCGGGCTTCATCTCGAGCGCCACCACGATGGGCCTGATCGAGGTGCAGCAGGTCCGCGCGACGGATGACCGGACGGAAGTCGGCCAGTTCCATCCCGAGGTCGAGGCCTGGGTCGCCATCAATCCTGACAGCGATCTGCTGGCTGTCGCAAGAGCCAACGGGATCCTTGGTGCGCTTGTCTTCCCGCAGGGTGGTCGCGTGAGCGGCACGGCCAGCATGATCAGGCTCAACGGGTGGGATACCCACGACTTGGTCTTGCGAAAGGACAGTGGCGTCATCGTTCGTTGGCCGGCCACCGAACCGACGGTGCAGTGGTGGACGCGCTCGACGCCTGATGACCAGGCCAAGCGGATCAACCGCGACCTTCGAGAGGTGCGGGAGTTCTTCAGCCGCGCCAAGGCCTATGTTGCCGCGCGTGATGCCGGATCGACCAAGGTCGACGACCTGCGGTTCGAGCGGCTGCGTCCTGTCCTCTCAGGCAAGGCGCCCATCTACCTCGAAGCCAGCAGTGCCGGCCAGGTCGCCAGCGCAGTGACCTGGGCCATCGCCGAGGGCTTCAGGCCGGTCATCGTCGGCGGTCCGGGTGCGCTCGACCAGGCGGATCTGCTGCGCGCGCACGAGGTGCCCGTGATCGTCATGGGGGTCCACCGCGTGCCGCGGTGGGCGCACGAGGCCTGGGACGCTGCCTTCACGCTGCCGGCACGACTGGCCGAGGCGGGCATCCGGTTCTCGATCGCCACCGGCGATGAGCCGAGCAACGACCGAAACCTGCCGCACCACGCCGCGACGGCCGTCGCTCATGGCCTGCCGCATGACCGTGCCGTGGCCGCCATCACGCGTGATGCGGCCATGATTGCAGGTGTCGGCGACCAACTCGGCTCGATCATGCCCGGCATGCGAGCCAGCGTGATCCTCTGCAGCGGCGACCCGCTCGATGTGCGCACCCCCGTCGAGGCTGCTTGGATCGACGGGCGACAGCTGGATCTGTCGAATCACCAGACCAGGATGCTCGAGAAGTACCAACGGAAGTACGACGCACCCAAGCCTTGATGGACGCACGACGGCTGCGCGCGAAGCGCGGCCCCGTGCAGGATCCCATGGGGCGCGCCGCGGTCAGGCTGCGTCGATGACCGAATAGCGGTCGAGGTTCAGGGTGACGAGCTCGCCGTCGTCCTTGCGCAGCTCCAGGCGATCGAGCCAGAGGCGATCCTGGTGGGCATGCGCGAACCACGAGCCGGTCTTGGCCTGGCGCCAACGGATCACGACGCCCTCGACCGCGGTGGTCCACACCTGGGCGACTTGGGGCATCTGCTGCATCACGCGCACGCGCGTGCCGGGCTGGAGCGCGAGTCCTTCGAACATGGTCGGGAAGTATAGCCGTGCCTCATGCAAGATCGGTCGGTGCGACGATCGATCGGCAGAGTCCGTCGCGCCATGACGCGCCGCAACGACGCGCAAGCAGTGCATTGACCTGGTCGAGGCTGACGCCACGCAGATCGGAGGTGAGTTCATCGAGCGAACGCAGTCGCCCATAGGTGAACCAGTCGCTGGCCAAGGCCATGGCGCGGGCCGATGTGCTTTCCTCACTCATGACCATGCGGCTGAGGATGCCGGTACGGGCACGCTCGAGCTCCTCGGCATCGATGCCCCGCTCAAGGCGCTCGAGTTCGCGCAGGATGCAGTCCAGGGTCTCTTGTGCCCGCTCGGAACGCGACCCGGCGTAGATCATGACACGACCAAGATCCCGGCCGCCGGAGTAGGAACTGCCCACGCTGTAGCACAGCCCGCGGCGTTCGCGCACTTCGTCGAAGAGCCTGCTGCTTGAGCCTCCGCCGAGGACGCGGGTGGCAAGCCGCATGGCGTGGCGATCCTCATCGCGCGCGCTGGGTGCATCGAGCGAGAGCGCCATGTGGGTCTGGGAGGTCGGCATCACCTCGATGTGGCGCGTCGAGCGCGGTGATTGGCCCGGGACCATCGTGGTCGAGGATCCGGCCCACCCAGCGAGCGCTTGGTCAAGCACGGCACAGGCCGCGTCATGATCCACATCACCGGCAAGACCGATCAGCGTGCCGCCCGGAGTGCAGCGACGATGCCAAGCTGCGTGCAGTCCATCGGCGGTCAGCGCTCGAATGCCCTCCGGCGTACCCAGCCCCGACCGGTTGAAGGGCGCGGGCATGCTGATCCGCAGGAGGTGCTGTGTGCATAACTGTTGTGGTTCGTCGCGGATTGCAGCGATGGCCTGCAATCCAAGGGCCTTCGCTTGTTCGACACCATCAGGATCCATGCGTGGCGATCGCACCATCTCCCCCAGGCACGCCAGCATGTCGTTCGCCTTGGGACCCGTGGTCACGGCCGACAGGTTCACATGGTGCATCGAGGCTGCGGTGTTGCGCTGCACTCCCAGGACATCGAGTCGCCGGGCCAACTCCTCACTCGTACTGCGTTCAGTGCCACGAAGGAGCATCTCGGCGCACATCGCGCTCTCTCCCTCTCCGGCTGCGCCGTCTGGATCGCCCGAGGTACCGACGGGCGAAAGCCATGCGACACTGACGCTCGACATCGACGGCATGTGCTCGGAGAGCAGCCAGGCCCCACAGGTCAACCGGGTCGATCGGAGCGGTTTGGTCAGCGTCATGTCCTTGCTCCGGCCTGGTGACCAAGACGATGGTCGAGCCAGTCATCCATGGTCACCAGGCCGCTGGGCCGGCCATGAAGCCAGTGCGCCAGGCGCAACGCGCCGATCGCGAAGAGCTGGCGACCGATGGCATCATGCTCGATGCGGATCATCTCGAATGGTCCCGCAAACTGCACGGAGTGTGTACCGATCGTGTCACCCGCACGGATGCTGTGGATGCGTGACGGTGGCACCGGAATCCCCGACCCGGCGCTGACTGCGTCGGCCAGGGTCAGCGCGGTACCGGACGGAGCGTCGGCCTTGCGGTGGTGGTGGTGCTCGATGAGGTCGACCGCATACTCCGATCCGAGCAGGCGAGCGGCGTCACGGCAGAGCCGACGCGCCACCGCGACGCCCAAGGAGGTGTTTGGGGCGACCATCACGCAGATTTTTTTTGCGGCCCCCAGCACGGCCTCCCGAGCCTCGTCGTCAAGCCCCGTCGTGCAGGAAAGCAGCGCCGCTCCGTGTTCGGTCGCCAGGTGCGACGCTCGGATCGCGCCACGAGCGCTGCTGAAGTCGATCACACAGTCGATCGCTGCAACTGCTTGCGAATCAACGGTTTTTGTATCCATCTCCAGGACCGTCCGGCACCGCAATGATGGATCCGTCGCTGCTTCGATGACCGCGCGACCCATTCGGCCGGATGCTCCGACGATGGCGATGTTGGTCATGGTGTGTGTCATGGATCGCGTCGGCGGTGAGTCGTGTCAAGGCCCCTGCTGACCCAAAATCAAAGATTTTGGATCAAGCCCCTTTCCAACTCCCGTCGATAACGGTACAACATGTGTGGTCACCGAGGTAACGCTGCGCGCCTCGACTGACTCTCCGACCCGAAGCGTGGCCAACATGGAGCCCATCACCATGGCTAAGAAGAAGGCTAAGAAGAAGGCCGCGAAGAAGTCCGCCAAGAAGTCGAAGTGATTCGGCGGTAGGCCAAGCAAGACACCAAGGGCCGGCCATGAGCCGGCTCTCGGTGTTTTTGGGCGCATTACACTTCGGCCCGCCCGCACCACCAACGCCCATGCCGCATGTCATTGCTGAACCGTGCATCGCCACCAAGGACGCCAGCTGCGTCGAGGTCTGTCCTGTCGATTGCATCCACCCCACCAAGGGCGAGGGCTCGTTCGCCGGAGCTACGCAGCTCTACATCGATCCGGCCACCTGCATTGACTGCGGACTGTGTGTGGATGAGTGCCCGGTCCGGGCCATCTTCCCCCAGGACGACCTGCCCGAGGAATGGAAGAAGTACATCCAGATCAACGCGGATCACTACACGAAGTGATCGGGGCCGACTTGATCGGTACCCGTCGCCACATGGCTCGCTGGGTGGCTGATGCGGATTCCGCCTTGGAATCCGAGCCAATCCCGGTCCCTGCCGCTCACTCGTCGTCGGGCGCTTCCTTGTTCACGCCGCTGGAGGCATCAGGCCGCTCGGTCCAGTCCTCGCAGCGCCCCGCGAGGTTGATCTCACTGGGCATGGTCTTGCGATAGCCGAGCTTGCGGGCGACTTCGAGCACATCGGTCCAACTCGGGAAAGGCTTGCCATTGACGCGCTTGAACGCATCGATGGCCATGAGCCACATGTACTGTTCGCGGCTCATCTCGCCCTCTTCGGCGCTGCGGATGAAGTCGGTGAGTCGGCGGCCGGGACCACGGCGGCGCTCCAGGTTGGTCGGTGACGCCGGTGCGGCGTCGCGGCGATCCTCGCCACCGCGTCGCTCCTTCATTCCGTAGCTGGGCTCAGGCTTGGCTGGGTCGTACGGGTCGCTCATGGCGTGGTCCTCCGCGCCGGACGGATCCGCGCGCATCCCTACACTCTACAGTGCGTCACCCCCATGAGCACCCTGCCCGACGAGGATGGATTGAACTGGTTCGAAGCTGCTTTGGGCTGGCTTCTTCCCGGCTACGGGCTCATCCGGCTCGGCCATCGTCGCCGTGGTATCTGGGCGATGGCGGCTGTGCTCGGTCTGTTCACCTCTGGCACGTTGATTGGTGGACTGGACTCGGTCGACCGGCGCGAGGATGGGCTCTGGTTCGTCATGCAGGCCGGCGCCGGACCGGTCGCGTTCGCTGCCGACTGGGGCAACACACGGCTCATCAAGAGCGGGCACTTTGGCCGGCTCGTCGAGACGCCACCATCGCGGCTCATCGATCGCGGCTCGCAGCCGCGGGTCAGCACGCTCAAGTCCATCACCTATTCAAACGAGATTGGCACGCTGTTCAGCGCGTTGGCTGGCCTCATGAATGTCTCTCTTGTCCTGGACACGCTTCAACGCCGCCGGACCGAGGAAGCAAACTCATGACGGCCCTTGCCTGGATCCCGATCCTTGAGCCTGTCGATCTGGGGCGGCTCTGGTGGCTGCTCATCGTGCCATTGTGCTTCGGCATCGCCATCGTCTATCGCGCCGTGAAGGCACCATCCATGGACCGCTTCCTGCCCGGTGTGCTCCGGCTCACGGCCAACATCCTTGGCGTGATGGCGCTTCTGGCTGCGCTCGTCTTCGTGGTGGTTTACGGTGCGCTACCGCTCTTGCCGGCGGATTGACGGGTCGCCAGGACAACCAGCACCATTGGCGCGGCGATGGTGAGCCAGCACACCACCACACCCGTCATGCCAACCCACGACCGTACCGACGCACCATCGGCTGATTGGCCCCAATCGCGCACGGCACGCCGGAGCGACTGACAGGGCTCCTCATTCTCGGCGATTGGGGGGAAGAAGTGCTCGGTGTCCGTGGCGACCCACTGACAGAAGGACCACCGGACCGGCCATCCCAGCGCGACCGTCCCAACCCTGCGCTCCGCGGCCGATTCCGGCACGATCGGCAGGTCGAGCCACGCAGGAAGCCCAGGATCGGGCGTCTGGTCGGGCGCGTCGTCCTCGGCCTCGAGGTTGATCCACTCGACACCCGGACTGGATGCGCCATTGGCAACCCACAGGATGCCCCGAGCAGCAACGGCGTCGGTGAAGGACGGCTTGCACTGATCAACCTGTGAACCAAGGATCATGGGCTGCGCAGCAACGCCGAGTGCAGCCACCAGGCCGATCACGATCAACTTGGTCCGTCGTGACATGGCCATGGTGGACTCACGCCTTGGGCCTGCGGACACCACCGCCTGGCTTCTGGTCGGGCATCAGAGGCTGTTTGCGCATCAAGCCGCGCAACTTCTTGCTGCTGGCCATTCGCGAGATCCGATCGACCTTGCCTGAGCGGCGAGGCTTCTGGGGACCTCGCGGACCCTTGCTGCTCCAGGAGGGTCGATCACCACGCTGGTTGGACGGGCGCGGATCAGTGGCGGGTTGGGCGGCTCCGTCCTTGGTACGACCCGTGGCTGCGGGTCGACGCGACCCGTGTGTCGCCCTGGACGATCGGGCGCCGCGCTCAGGCGATGTGGATGCCGTGGCGGTCCGACGGCCCTTGTTCTGGACTCCGAACTCCGCGAGGTCCGGGGCGGTACGCGCCGGAATGTCGACCCCGGCGAAGTCGCCGATGCGCTTCCAGCGGTCAGCATCGAGCCCTGCGACGAAGGTCACGCTCTGGGCCTTGCCGCCACCATGGCCGGCGCGACCCACGCGATGCACGAAGTCCTCAAGCATGATCGGAACGTCGTAGTTCACGACAGCCTTGATGGCCGGCACATGCAGACCGCGCGCTGCGACATCGGTGGCCACAAGCACCTTGGCTGAACCCGACGCGAAGGCCTCGAGCGCCTGGTTGCGGCGGGTCTGAGAGAGGTCGCCATGCAGCATCGCCACCGCAACGCCGTGCCGGCGCAGTGCACCATCGACCCAACCCACGCGGCGGCGCGTCCGGCAGAAGACTGCAACACCGTTGCGCCGCTCGTTCTTGAGCCACCAGAGCAGCATCGCAACCTTGTGTTCGTCCTGGACAAGGAAGGCATCATGGCCAACCTCGGTGGCAGGAGCGTTCTGCCGGCCAACACCGACCTCGACGGGATCCGTACCGAGCAGCCCGAGCACCGTGTCGCGCAGCGTTCTCGGCATCGTGGCACTGAAGGCCATCGTGATGCGATTCCCGGGCGCACGGCCGAGGATCTGGGTGACCTGCGGAAGAAAGCCCATGTCGCTCATGCGATCACCCTCGTCGATGATCGCGTGCGTGAGATAGGCGAGCGTCACTGCATCATCATCGAGCAGTTCGCGCACGCGCCCCGGCGTACCGATGAGGAGATCAATGCCATGGGCAACGGCCTCCTTCTGGGGGCCGATGGCGCTCTTCCCATAGACGCACGCCACGCGCAGGACCGTACCGCGCACGAGGAGCTGGAGGTCCTTGGCGACCTGCTGGGCAAGTTCCCGTGTGGGAACGAGCACCAGGGCGCGCAAGCGCTCGCGTGGGTCGATGCCGTGGTGGCGGCGGCGCGGAGGCGTGATGAGCAAGGCATCGAGCACCGGGAGTGCGTAGGCATAGGTCTTGCCGCTGCCGGTCGGGGCGAGCGCGAGCACGCCCCTGCGCGCTGCGGCAGCCTCGATCGCCTGTGCCTGGACTGGTGTGGCCTCGTGAAAACCCTGGGCATGGAGGGCACGGACCAGGATGGGTGACAGGGTGGTTTCGTCGAAGCGCACGGCGTGAGCGTAGCCGGGCGCAGTACAGTGCCGCGGCACGATGACTCCGGACGCTTCCCTTTCCGTGATGTTGGGGTTCCAGGCTGTCTCCACCGCGATGGCGGCGCCTGTGGTGGCCGGCCTTGTGCTGGTGGTTCTCCTGCTGCTTGCGCCGGTGGTCTGGCTGATCGTGGTCTACAACCGGCTGGCGAGCCTGCGGGTGCGCTGCGAGAACGCCTACAGCCAGATCGATGTGCAGCTCAAGCGCCGCTTCGACCTCGTTCCCAACTTGGTCGAGGCGGTGAAGGGATACATGGCGCACGAACGCCAGACGCTCGAAGCGGTCATCAAGGCCCGTGCCGCGGCGGTCGATGGGCTGCGAGGGGCTTCGGGCGCGATGCATGGTGGTGCGGTCGGGATGGGTGCGCTTGCAGCCGCGAGTGGGCAACTCGATCTGGCGCTCGGCCGTCTCTTCGGCGTGATGGAGCGCTATCCGGACCTGAAAGCCAATCAGAACGCCCTGCAACTGCAAGAGGAATTGGTGCATACCGAGAATCGCATCGCCTTCGCGCGCCAGGGCTACAACGACAGCGTGCAGTCGATGAACTCGCAGATCGCGATGTTCCCCACCAACCTGGTCGCCGGGCTCTTCGCGTTCCGGCCGATGCCGATGTTCGAGGCCGCTGACCAGGAGCGCACCGCCGTGCGAGTCAACCTGAGTGATCCCTCATGAAGGACTTCTTCGATCACCAGGAGCGCGCACGGCGCTCGACCTGGTGGCTGGGGCTGTTCTTCGTGCTTGGTGTGGTGGGCACCGTGGGATCGCTGTTGCTCCTCGTCGGGGCGATCGCGCTCATCAAGGCCAAGGGTTCGGCGTCGGTCGAGTCGGTCGATGACCTGATGCGCCCGGAACTCGGTTGGGCGTGGGCCGTGGCGGGCCTCGCCACGCTCGTGATCCTGGTCGTGAGCCTGAACCGTCTCTGGCAGCTCTCGCGAGCCGGAGGCGCCGTGGCCGAGATGCTCGGTGGGAGGTTGGTCGACCGACGCACCACGGATCCGGCCGAGCGACGACTGCTCAATGTGGTCGATGAGATGGCGCTGGCCAGTGGTGTTCCTGTACCGCCGGTCTATGTGCTCGAGGAGGCATCGATCAACGCCTTCGCTGCGGGGACGACCCATGCCGATGCGGCGCTTGGCGTGACGCGTGGGTGCATCGAGCAACTCGATCGCGATGAGCTGCAGGGTGTGATCGCCCATGAGTTCAGCCATGTCTTTCACGCTGACATGCGCATCAACGCGCGCACGGCCGCGGCGATCGCCGGAATCATGGCGATCGCCACCATCGGCTATGTGCTGGCGCGGTTCGTGGGGCCATCGATCGCGCGTTCGGGCGGTGGTGGGCGCAAGAACAACGGCGCGGGCATCGGGCTGGCGATCATCCTCGGCGGGGTGGTGTTGATGATCATTGGCTTCGGTGGCTCATTTTTCGGGATGCTCATGCAGGCTGCCATGAGCCGGCAGCGTGAGTACCTGGCCGATGCGAGCGCTGTGCAGTACACGCGCAATCCGCGCGGGATCGCGGGCGCCCTGCGCAAGATCAAGGCAAGCGCACGCACACCAATCCACTCCTCCCATGTGCGCGACATGAACCACTTCTTCTTCGCCAATGCGGCGGAGCAGTGGCTGTCGACGCACCCCCCGCTCGATGAGCGGATCCGCAGGATCGAGGGCCTGCCTTCTGATGCCCGGGTCCTGGTCGATGGAACAGCCTTGGCACCGGACTCTGCGGCCTTCGATCCATCGCAGCGCTTCAATCGGTACACACAGGAAGGTGCGCGAGGCTTGGTGGGCGCGATCGGCACGATGTCCGTGGCGCCGTCAGGACACGCCACGAAGGCGGTTCCGATCGCTCCGCCACCCCCCGTGCCTGTCGAGGGTGCTGCGTCGCTTGAAGAGGCTGCACGCGATTCCACCATGGCACCGGCGATCGTGGCGTGCCTCTTGCTCTCGAAGCAGTCGTCGTTTCGTGAGCGCCAGCTTGCCATGGTGGCCGGGGCGCAGGCTGCGTGGGCCAGGAATGTCGCGGCGCTCGCGCCTGCCATCCTCGCGCTCCAGGCACGCGCGCGATGGGAACTCTTCGATCTTGCCTGCCCAACCATCATCCAGGTCGGTCCCGGACCCTATCGCTCGATGCGACAGGTCTGGGAGCAACTTGTCCGCGCGGACGGGTCGGTCTGCCTCGAAGAGTGGACGATCATCAATGCGCTCAGGTGCCATGTGGAATCGCAGTGGTCCACACGACCGATCGGTGAACCACGATTGCGTGCGCGTGAACTCGAGACCGAGATCCGCACCGTCCTGTGGACCATCGCCGCGAACACGGGTTCGGCCGAACGCGCCGAGCGCGCCTTCAACGCCTCGATCGTGTTGGTACGGATGACGCCCGGCGTCCCGGATGCGCGACCGAGTCTTGAGGCCTTCGCCACGGCCATCACCCGCATCGGTTCCGCGATGCGTTTCATGGACCGACGCTTGCTCGTGTCGGCATGCCTGGAGTGCATCACGAACGACCAGCGCGTGACGGACCAGGAGATCGAGCTGGTGCGCGCGATCTGTGACTCGCTCGGCTGCCCGATGCCGCGCCTTGGGCTGAGTGCGGCATGAGAATCCTGCTCACGGCGTTCGAGCCCTTCGGCGGCAGTGACCGGAACCCGACCATGGCGATCGTCCAGTCGATCGGTGCCTCCATGCCATGGGTCACCACGACGGTCCTTCCTGTCGTGACCGGTGTCGGATCCGGCAGTGCGTGGTCCGTGCTCCATCCGATCCTGCAGGAGTCGTGGGGCGCGATCGTGCATCTGGGTGAGTCAGCCAAGGCGAGCATGATCCTGGTCGAGCGCGTGGCCGTGAACCGGCGCGACAGCAGCGTGGCCGACAACAACGGATCCTTGCTTCATGACGCTCCGGTCGTGGATGGTGGGCCTGCCTCGTATCTCTCAACGCTGCCTGTACGCGAACTTGTCGAGGCGTCGCTTGCCGTCGATGTGCCGGCAGCCCTGAGCCCGAGCGCAGGTACGTTCCTCTGCAACGAGACGATGTATCGCTCCCTGCATGCGCTGCGTGGCGCCGGGCGATCCACGGCGGCAGGATTCGTCCATGTGCCGCAGTTGCCGGAGCAGGCCGCCTTGCGGGGTGGACCCTGCATGGACGCGGAGGTCATGGTGCGTTCCATTGGTTCCATGTTGAGCCGGCTTTGCGAAGGTCCTAGACTCAACCACGCATGATGCGATCGATCTCCATCATCCTGTTGCTCCTTGCGTCATGTTCAACCGTCCCGGAACCCGCACCTGCGGTCACCGCGGCCATCACGCAGCAATTGTCTGGTCCATGGACGGTCGTTGATGGTGGTGCTGCCTTCTTCGGGGCCGAGTCCGTGCTCTTCGTGGCGGACGGTCACATCCGCATCACGCGCGAGGGCCGGCTCAGGCGGGGCACCTGGACCATGGTCGACGGCATGCTCGAGGTGAAGGGCCTGGACCAGACCACCAGATTCGACCTTGCGCCGACTACCGATGGTCTGTTGTTGTGGCCCCTGGCCGAGCAGCGGGGCGCCTGGCGGCGGACCGAAGCCAAGGTCGCCCTTCGCGGCGCCCGTGTGCTGCCGACCACGGGGTGATTCCCTCGACAACCTCATCGGCCTAGACTGATCCGTCCACCATGGATGAGGCCCCGATCAATCCCGGGATTGCACGCACGCTGGCCCGCCACCCCCGTCCACTCGGGGGTGACACGGTCCGTAGCGTTGGTCTGCCTGCCTTCAGCCTGACGGACAGGATCCTGCAGGATGGTGTGCAGCAGCGCGTGATCGGCAAGAAGCCAGACTGGCTCCGCGCCAGGGTCCCCGGGGGCGAGGGCTACGATCGCCTCAAGGCGATCATCGATGAGCATCGTCTGCACACGGTCTGCCAAGAGGCCAGTTGCCCAAACATGGGCGAGTGCTGGAGCCGTGGCAGCGCCACGATCATGATCCTGGGTGATACATGCACCCGAAGCTGTGGTTTCTGCAATGTGAAGACCGGCAAGCCTCCTGTGTTCGATGTTGACGAACCGCGGCGCGTGGCGGCGAGCCTGGCGCTCATGGGCCTGAAGCATGTGGTCATCACCAGCGTCAATCGCGATGAGCTGCCGGATGGTGGTGCTGCGATCTGGGCCGAGACCATCGAGCGTGTGCATGAAGCGTGCCCCGGAATGAGCGTGGAAGTGCTTGTTGGTGATTTCCTTGGTGATGAGGAGGCCATCCAGGTGGTTTGTGATGCCCGGCCCGAGATCATCAGCCACAACATGGAGACCGTGCATCGCATGCACCCGGCTGTCCGGCCACAAGCCAAGTACGAGCGAAGCCTGGCGGTGCTCCGCCAGATGAAGGCCAGCGGCCTGGTCACCAAGACCGGCTGCATGGTCGGCATCGGCGAGCGTGATGACGAGGTGCTCGATTTGATGGATGACATCCGCGTGGCCTGCGAGTGCGACATCCTGACGATCGGTCAGTACCTGCAACCGACCCGCAACCATCTGCCCATCGATCGATGGGTGCACCCTGACAGCTTCCGCATGTTCAAGGAGCAGGCCCTGGCGCGCGGATTCCGTGTCTGCGAGAGCGGCCCATTGGTGCGAAGCAGTTATCGAGCCGACGAGCAGGCGGCGCTCCTGAGCAAGCCTCGTCACTGAGTGTTCCGTCTTGGTTGGCCGTCACAACTCTGACCGTGCCGTGGTTACACCGATCTTTCATCGGGAATCATGAATCGTCGCTTGTCCCAAGGGGCCCCGAAATCCACCCTTGGTCCGGGTTGGTGGGGCCGCGCGTGAGGTTCGCGTGGAGGGAGAGGACATGCCTGAACATTTTGACGACCTTCGCAGTCTCCGCAAAGCCATGGCACAGACGCTGGCCGAAGACCGCCGCGATCGAAGCCGCGTGACCATCGTGACCGATGTGCTGGTGCGTTGGCATCATGACCCCGGCAAGCAGATGCGCTACGAAACACTTGACATCTCAGAGGGTGGTTTGCGCATCCGCAGCACTTGTGTGCTGCTTGAAGGTATGACGGGCCGGGTTCGATTCAGCCTACCCGAGTCGCCGACCATCGACCGCCCGGCCATGGTGGCCTGGAGCCGCGCGTGTTACAACCAAGAAGGGCGCGTCGACCACTTCGAAGCCGGCATCAGGTTGTTCTGATCGATCACGCGGGAAGCGGCCGTGTGCGACCTGTCACCCATGGTGCAAGCGGAAACCGCTGCGCAACGCGCCTGACATCGGCTGGGGTGACTGATTCGATGTGCTGAAGCTCTTCTGTGAGTGACTGGTACGGAACCCCACGAGCCCAGTTGCCGCCAAGCCGGCGCATGCGGCCCGATGGGCGCTCGCCTGCAAGCGTGACCATGGTGGTGACCTTCGCGCGCACCGATGAAAGTTCATCGTCGCTCACACCATCGACGACCCTGTCGAGTTCATGGAGGAGGATCGACTCGACTTTCGCGCTGGCGCCAGGATCGCATGTGGCGCTGATCAACACAACCCCGCAGTCATCGTGCATGTCGAACGAGACATCGGCATTGTCGGCAAGTCCGGGTTCGACAAGGGCCCAGTGCAGACGGCCGCTGTCGGAGTCGCTGAGGATCTGGCAGAGCACCATGTATGCATAGCGATCCATGTCATGCACCGATGGACCCGGCGCCAGGCCAAGCATGTAGTGGCGCGTTGCCTTGGTGCTGTTGATCGTGAACTCCTGGCGCCCATGAACCGGTGTGGCGCGTTTGTTGTGTGGTGATTGTGGCTGGATCGCACCAAGTTCAGCTTCGGCGGTCCGGATCGCGGCATCGAAGTCGACCTTGCCGGCAAGGGCAAGCACCGTGTTGTCAGGGCTGTAGCGCGCCTTGAAGTACTCCCTCATGCTGCCGACCTCCATGGCCTGGATCGACTCGGGCGTGCCGAGCACACGGTGCCCGAGTGGATTCCCGGCATGGAAGGCTTCTGATGCGCGCTCGAAGAGCGGCCAGAAGGGGTTGTCGTCGTACATGGCGATCTCCTCGAGGATCACCTTGCGTTCCTCGGCAAAGTCCTCGCTGCGCAGTGCTGGGCGCAGCAGATCCGAAAGCAGCGAGATGGCCCTGGCCTGATGATCGGGAAGGGTGTGCGCGTGGTACGCCGTCATGTCGATCGTGGTGAACGCGTTGTGCTCTGCACCGATCGCATCGAAGCGGCGATTCACCTCCTGGGAGCCGATCGATGCGGATCCCTTGAACATCATGTGCTCAAGGAAATGGCTCACGCCCATGAGGTGCGTTGGTTCATCACGACCACCGGTGCGGATGAAGTAACCGGCAGCCATGGTGTGGGCGCCCGGATCGATCTCGGCAATGATCGTGAGACCGTTGGGCAGCCGATGCTCGGTGTGGGCCGAACGCATGCGGTCGATGCTAACTGTGTTGGTGGTCCGCGCCCCGACGCGGAACGATGCGGGTGCCTTGTGGGATTGGCCCGAAGAAGGCCGCCTGGGTCCCGGGCTCGGCCTGAAGGTGATGCCGGACGCAGGCTGCAAGCAATGTGGCGCCGCGGTGCGCATCATCTGCCCCGAGCGAAGGATCGTGTCGCAGGGCCCGGCTGATGGCCATGAGTGTCGAGGATCGGACGGTCCAGGTGTGTTCCGTGGCTTGGTCGACGCAACCAATGCCTGGATCAAAGGCACATGTTTCGGTGGTGGGTCCATCGATCGTGGGTCCAAAGCCGGTTTCCCCAAGCAGTGACCAGAGGAATCGAGCCATCGAAGGCTCGATGTCCCCGCCCGAAAGCTCACGGAAGGTCTCGATCAACCTGTCGAAGAGTTTGGGGTGGGGATCATGTGGCTCAAGCATGCGACCGATGCACTCCAGCACATACCACGCACCGGCGTTGGCGCGTGCTGAGGTGCGCAGGGTCGGCCACGACTCTGTTGGGTACCATGAGGCCAGCGTGCATAGGTCACCGCCGCGGACCTCGATCCAAGAGAGTTCACCCATCGTGAGAAGATCCATGCCACCGGAGAACGCACCGCGTTCTCGGCGCGCACCCTTCGCGATGCCACGGATGATGCCGGCGGTCCGGCAAAACATGCTGACCGTCTGGCTGGTGTCGCTGAAATCCCAGTGGCGGATGCAGACGGCTTGGTCGTGGTGCGTGGCCATGTGGCTCACGCCGGCGCCGACACGACCACACGGTTCCTGCCGCCCTGCTTGGCGTGGTAGAGCGCCGTGTCCGCGGCCTTCAGAATCGACTCAACCGTGTCGCGCCCCGAACCGAGTTCGGTCACGCCAAAGCTCGCCGTGACCACAAGTCCTGGGTGGTCGCTCCAGGCAATGTGCTCGAGTTGCTCGCGATAGCGGTTGGCCACTTCTTCCGCCTCTATGGCCGTGGTTGAGGGCAGAATCACGCAGAACTCTTCTCCACCGTAGCGACACGCGACATCGGAACTTCGTCCACCCGAGAGGATCTGTGCGAATCGCTCGATGACGAGATCGCCGAACGGATGTCCAAAGTGGTCGTTGTGGTGCTTGAAGCGATCGATGTCACAGAGGATCATCGAGAGCGGCTGACCATGACGTCGTGCCTCGTCAACTTCCGCTGCCAGGCGCTGGTCCATGTAGGCACGATTCCAGAGCCCCGTCAGGCCATCGATCTGCGCCCTCTGTGCCAGCATCTTCAAGAGCCGCTGCGAACGGATTGCGGTGCGTACGCGAGCCTTGAGTTCCACGACCTCGAAAGGCTTGGTCACGAAATCGACAGCACCTTGGTCCAGGGCGCGGACCTTGTCCATCGCTTCTTCGGTTCCACTGATGAAGATCACGGCAATGTCCTGTGTGAGTGGGTCGTTCTTCAGCGTGGTCAGTACGTCGAATCCGTTCATGTCCTCCATGTCGATGTCGAGCAGGATGACATCGGGTTGGAGTTCGCGTGCCATCACGAGGCCTTCGCGGGCATTGATCGCGCCATGGATCTCAAGCCGCTCGTGTTGCAGGCGGAACTTGAGCAGACGATGGATGAGTTCACTGTCATCGATGGCGAGCAGGCGCGCAGCTGCCGTGACTGCCATGAAGGCCTTGGGGTCGACCGAGTTCATGATGAGACCCTTGTGCACAACCTGATCAGGTCCTGTGCTGCATCGTGTGCGTCATCGAGGCGCTTCTCTCGGATGGCCAGTTCCACGATCCGTGCGGCGTCGGTCACTTGTGGAAATCCGTATCCGCCGCCGGCACCCTTGAGTTGGTGGGCCAGGACACGCGCCTGCTCAGTCGCGCCTTGATCGAGGCGCTCAAGGATGGTGCTGGCACGCGTGGTCAGTGATGAAACGAACTCGTCGATCAAGGTGGCCATGTCGGGATCGTCGGCAAACACGCTTCTGATGGGTGCATCGTCTGGCATGACGCGAACAACAGGGTACGCCAAGGCGGTGCTGCGCTAGCATGGATCCTTCCGCCGCGGACCGCCCCATGATCCCCAACCCCCCCGTCAAAGACGGTCAACTTTCGTTCCTTTGGCTTCCGCCCCATCGCGTGCAGGGTTTCAGTGTGGCCGGTGAACAGACCGTGGTGCATATCCCGGAGCTGGAGGTGGCCTTCGACGCCGGCTTTTGCCCGCGTGTGTTGGTGCCCTGCCCTTCGATCGCCCTGTCACACGCGCACATGGACCACATCGGCGGCCTGCCATACTGGTTCAGCCAGCGGTACTTCCAGAGATTGCCGGCGGGCAAGGTGCACTGTCACCGCGCGATTGTGCAGCCCCTGCTCAACATGATGAAGGGGTGGGTGGACCTTGAGTGCCAGCAGACGCCGCACGAGGTCATCGGGATGGAAGATGGCGAGGAAGTCCTCCTGAAGCCAAACATCTGGTTGCGCGCGATCGAGGTACGGCACACGGTGCCGGCGCTGGGCTTTGTCGTCATCGAGCGACGGAACAAGCTCAAGCCTGAGTTTGCAGATTTGCCGGCCGATGTCCTGCGCGAGGCGAAGGTGCGAGGCGAGACCATCACTCGGCAGATCGACATCCCACTCGTGGCCTACACCGGCGACACGCTGATGGGTCCTCACTTGTTGCGTGATGAGTTCCGCCAGGCACAGACCGTGGTGACCGAGTGCACGTTCTTCGATCCTGAACACCGGGACCGGGCGGCCACCGGCATGCATCTTCATGTCGAGGACATTCGTGAGTTGTTGCAGGCTTGGTCTGCGCGTGATGTCGTGGTCGTGCACCTGTCGCGCCGCACGATGCTTTCATACGCGCGGAAACGCCTCGACGAGGTTGGTGGTGAGGGTCGAGTCCATATTCTCATGGACCATCGTGCAACACGCGCGCGTTATGAGCGCCAAGTGAGCGAGGATCAAGACGCGTCTGGTGCACAGGGTGCGTCAGACGGAACCGAGAAACCAAGTGCAGCCTGATTTGGACAGCTGGGTGTTGATGCCCCGACGGTCACCACCTATATTCCGCCCCCCGCCCTGACCTGGGCGATCATGGCAGGGATGCCACACAACACGACGAACCGGATTGGGGTCCCATGGGAACCGCCTTGATGCGCATGCATGACGATGACTTGAGGGCTGCCCTCATCACATACTTGCGCAAGCACCACACAGAGGTGTGTCGGCAGTGGTTCGACGACATCGCCTTTGGTGGGATCGATGGGGGCGTTCTGCGCCTGGTTGTCAGCGAGCCTGTCCAACTGAATTACCTGCAGCGCGCTTGTGGAACGCAGTTCACCGATGCCGCGCAGGCCGTGACCGGTCGGCTGCTCGCTGTGCGATTCGTGGGCTCGGGCCCGGAACTCGTCCATGAGCCCGCACCTGAAGCCGTGACCGCCGACATGCCGGGCTTTGGCGAGCAGATGCTGCTCTCGCCGGACTACTCGTTCGACATGTTCGTGGTTGGACCGGGTAACCGGCTCGCCCACGCTGCTGCCCTCGCGGTCGCGGAGAAACCAGGCCGGGCCTACAACCCGTTCTTCATCCATGGTGGCATTGGGCTCGGCAAGACCCACTTGTTGCAGGCGATCTGCCAGACGTTCATCCGTAACCGTCCATCCACGAAACTGTGCTACATCAGCTGCAGCACATTCATGGACCTGTTCCATGAGTCCGTGAAGTGTGGTCGCATGCAGGACTTCCGCCTGCGCTTCCGCAATGTCGATGTGCTGGTCATCGATGACATTCACTTCCTCTCCAAGCGCGATCACTCGCAGGAGGAATTCTTCCATACCTTCAACGCGCTCCATCAAGCCGGCAAGCAGATTGTGCTCTCCAGCGATGCTGCTCCAGAGGACATTCCTGAGCTCGAGGAACGCCTGGTGAGTCGCTTCAAGAGCGGCCTTGTGGCTTGTCTGGAGCGTCCATGCTTCGAGACTCGGGTGGCAATCGTCAAGTCCAAGGCGAAGCTTGTCGGTGTCGAGTTGCCCGATGAGGTGCCGGCGTATGTCGCTGCGCGCATCGACTCAAACATCCGTGAACTCGAGGGGGCCCTCACTCGTGTGCGTGGACACGCCGCGGCAACCGGAGTTTCCATCACGCTTGAGAGTGCCAAGGCGGCCCTGCATGATCTTGGTGGTGGTTCGGGTGCGCCGAGCCTGCAAGCGATCATCCTCGCGGTGACCCGGTACTACGACATCAAACTCACCGATCTGGTGTCGCGACGGCGAACCAAGTCGATCGCGTTGCCGCGTCAGGTGTGCATGTGGCTTGCGCGTCGTCACACTCGATTCAGCCTTGATGAAATTGGTGGTCACTTTGGTGGTCGTGACCACACGACAGTCCTGCACGCGATCCGAACGATCGAAGAGCGTCGTGCCCGCTGCCAGGAACTCGGTCGAGCGGTTGAGGAGATCGAACGGACGCTTGGTCCACGGACCTCTGTCTGACCGTGGATTGGTGATCGTTGGCAACCCGTGGAGAAGATGTCGCAACGATCTGGGGCCTGGGTTGATCGGTCGACCCAGTCGCCTGTTGCGCTTCTCTGGTCCAGACGCGCCAGCTGATCCCCGACGGCGGGGTTGGTGTTCCCGACACAGAAGCCGACATGTCATCCACAGTTGTGTGTGGTCCTAAGTGTTGTCGGTGTTGGTATTTATGCAACTTGGTGTTGGGCTATCCACAATTCGTCAGGTGTTCTTCCTACGACGACGATGTTCTTTCTTCTCATAGAAGATGAGCCAAGACCCTTGTCAGGTTTGACAGCTTTCACACCACACGGTTGCGCGTCCGGCCACCCGTCCGGTTCGGAGAGGTCGGGAACAGACCGCGCAAGGCTGTCCGGACCGACCGTACACACGGAGCGAGTCCTGGAAGGCCCCTGCGCCGCCACCGAGCCGCCGATAGGTCCGGATGGTGCTGCCGCCACAGGCAATGGCAGATCGCATGATTGATCCGATTGCCTGCCCAAGGCCATCAAGTTCGCGCTGCGTGAGCCGACAGCATCTGCGTTGCGGCCTGATCCCCACAAGCGCAAGCGCCTCATCCGCATAGATGTTGCCAACCCCTGCCACAGCGCACTGATCAAGCAGCGCCGCTTTGATGGCGCGACGGCTCGTGGAGAACGCCACAGACCAACCAGGCCGCAGATCAAGCGCATCGGGACCCAAGAGCGACCAGCGGGTCCTGAGGGCGGTCTGGCCCCCGAGCCATGTCACGCGCCCGAATCGGCGTGGGTCCACGAAGCGCAGGTCGCGCGATTGATCGAGGTGCCAGGTGATGTGCGTGTGGGTCGCGATCGGCGAGGATGCCGGTACGACACCGAATGCGCCGGTCATGCCCAGCTGCACGACAAGTATGTTGCCGTCACATCCGACGAGCGCGAGTTGCTTTCCGTGCCTCAAGACGCGCTCAATGCGCGAACCAAGGAGGATCCGATCGATTTGCCCCGACGCCCCGGCCACGACATCCCAGCGATGCACACTGGCACCGACGATTGTGGATCGCCGCAGTGCGCGGCGCACCTCACGGGCGACAGCTTCGACTTCTGGGAGTTCCGGCACGCGAAAACCTGCGGGAAATGCCGCATCCGAAGTATAGTTTTATGAACCCCCGGGACTCCGCCGGGACCACACGAAAGGCCGCCCATGGAAGCCCCCGCGTCACGCATCACCGGTTCGAGCATGCTGGAGCGCTCTGCCTCCGTGAAAGGTGCGCACGAGGCCCTGCGGCAGGAACTCGCCGGCACGATCGTGGGCCAGGATGATGTGGTGCAACAACTCCTGCTGGCGATCCTCTGCGGTGGCCACGCGTTGGTCGAGGGCGTTCCGGGCCTGGCCAAGACGCTGATCATCGGATCGCTCGCCAAGACACTCTCGCTCGAGTTCAAGCGCATCCAGTTCACACCAGACCTGATGCCCAGCGATGTCACGGGTACAGAGGTGATCCAAGAGGACAAGGCCACAGGCACACGCGAGTTGCGCTTCGTGCGGGGGCCGGTCTTCGCCAACATCGTGCTTGGAGACGAAATCAACCGAACACCACCCAAGACACAGGCCGCCCTGCTTGAGGCGATGCAAGAGGGTCAAGTCACCTCTGGCGGCATCAACCACCGCCTACCACGGCCATTCTTCGTGCTGGCCACACAGAATCCAATTGAGCAAGAAGGCACCTACCCGTTGCCCGAGGCTCAACTCGACCGGTTCATGTTCCTGATCCGGATCGACTATCCGACGGAAGCACAGGAACTGGAAATCGTCCGCCGTACAACTGGCCGCGCTCGACCGGAACCCAGGCGGGTGCTGAGCGCCGAGGATTGCACGGCCTTGCAGGACATCGTCCGCGAGATGCCGGTGCCCGACCACGTGATTTCATATGCCCTTCGCATCGTGCGGGCAACGCGCGGCAGTGACGCGTCGGCACCCACGATGGTCAAGGACTACCTCTCATGGGGCGCCGGGCCGCGCGCAAGTCAGTTCTTGGTGCTTGCAGCCAAGGCCAAAGCGCTCCTTGACGGCGACCAACATGTGATGGTCCACCACATCCGCGCCGTGGCGCTTCCTGTGCTGCGCCACCGCATCGTGACCAACTTCAACGCCCAGGCCGACCGCGTGACAAGCGATGATGTGATTGCCTCGCTGCTCGACTCCGTGCCCGTGGAATCCACCGATCCCGCGACGGCCAAGGGCCTTGATCGCACCATTCCGGTGCAGTGAGCCCGCCGTGTCAACCCAAGGTCTTCGCGCCGAACAGTATCTCTCGCCCGAGACCCTGGCGCAGCTCGCTCCATTCGAACTCAGGGCCAAGATGGTTGCCGATGGCGTGATGAACGGCATGCACCAGTCGCCACTGCAGGGCATGGCTGTGGAGTTCGCGACCCACCGGCAGTATTCAGCAGGCGACAGTGTCCGTCATCTCGATTGGAAGGTCTTTGGACGCAGCGACAAGCTGTATGTCAAGGAGTATCGCCAGGAAACGAACCTCGATGTGATGATCCTGGTGGATGGATCGGCCAGCATGTCGTTCGGCACGCTCGGCGTGAAGCAAGGCTGGGGCGGTACGGACGCCACGCGCCGGCGCGGTGCATGGACCAAGTTCGACCACGCCACGGCGAGCGCGGCTGCACTGGCATTCCTCTGCTTGAGCCAGCGAGACCGCGTGGGCGTGGCGGTTGGGGCCGATGGCTTGCGCGGGGCGGTACGCAAGAGCGCGACGCGAGATCAGTGGCGCTCGATCGTGCGGTGTCTGTCATCGGAACCCGTCGAGGCGTCTTTCTCGCCGCCAGCATGCATCAATCAGTTGCTCGCACAGACCCCACACCGAACGCTCTTCGTGATCCTGAGCGACTTTCTGGGCGACCCAGAGGGATTGCGCGCGGCCCTGGCACGACTTCGTCACCGGGGCCACGATGTCATGCTCTTGGCCATGCTCGATCACCGGGAACTCACCCTTGATCTGGACATCGAGGCCCCATTCATCGGGCTCGAGGGAGAGGATGCGCTCGACGTGGACACACGCACGATCCGCGTGGCGTATCTCGAGGAGTTGCAGCGTCACCTGCAAGGGATCGACCGGCAGGCGCGCGCGTTCGGGTACGACCTGCAGGTCTTCGACACACACGAATCGGTTGGGCCGGTCCTCGCTGCACTGTTGTCTCGCCGCGAAGGCACGGTGGTCAGGGGTCGCCGATGACCTTCATCAGCCCATGGCTTGCTGTGGCGGGCGCCGTCGCCATGGCGCTGCCGATCGTGATCCACCTGTTCTTGCGCCGTCGCCAGAGACCCATCGAGTGGGCAGCCATGGAACTCCTGCGTCGAGCGGTACAGCAGAGCCAACGCGCGCGTCGTGTGGAACGGTGGATCCTGCTGGTTCTGAGGTGCCTGATCCTTCTCTTGGTGGGCTTGGCTCTGGCGCGCCCCGCCACGGTGACGGCTCTGTCCATGAGCCAACCCATCGCGCTCGCGGTCGTGCTCGATGACAGCGTGGCATCGCGAACCACCGCATCACCAGACATTGCACCAGGACAGACGGCGTTCGAGGCAGCGCGCGCAGCCTGCATCGAGTCCATCCAGGCTTTGCCGAGCGGTTCCTTGGTCCATGTTCTCACGACATCAGGAACCATCGAGCACACAAGCGAGGCGGTCCAACCCAACCGTGCCGTGGCCATCCTCGGCGAGCTTGAACCGACCCACGAGCCTTCGCGCATGCGACAGGCGGTGGACCGCGCAGACGATGTTCTTGGTCGGCTATCGATGCCAGGCCGCATCGTGCTTGCCAGCTCCTTCTCGCGCGGCGCGATCGACACCGAGGCGCAGGTGTTGCCGGCCACCGAGGCAACCTTGGACATTCACGATGTTGGTTCGGATGACACGGGGACCGCGGCCATCGTGTCCATGCTGCAGCGAACCCTTGGTCCGCAGTTGACGGGTTCCATCACCGTGGACGTGACGGTCATGCGACCAGGCAATGACCAGGCGCGCCGCAGCGTTCCCGTGACGGTGACCGATGTGCAGACGGATCGATCAGCCACGGCTGATGCCGTCTTCATCGAAGGATCGCAGCGCGCGGTAGCGACCGCAACGCTTCCGGTCGACCCCACGGCGAGAGAGCATGCGTGGATGGCAACGATCCCCACGGATCGCCAGCCCGCGGATGATGTGCGCGCCGCCACGATCTCGACGGTGTCGGCCGACCCGGTACTGATCCTGGACCGCGAACGCCTCGACATCGACGAGGGATCGAGTGCGCAGTGGATCGAGCGCGCGCTTGAACCGATTGCCGGCATGGGCCTGGCCCACCAACGCCTGGATCCCAACGAGGTTCGCGAGGGATCACTCGGGGGTGCCACCTCGATCATCATCTGCCGGCCGGAACTGCTCGATGCGGCCGGATGGGCCGAGTGCACCGCAGCCTGCGAGGCGGGCGCACTCATCGTGATTGTCCCCCCCACGGAAGAGACCTTCGTGGAGTGGCAGGACCCATGTGCTGCCATGCTGGGTCCGGGTGTCACGATCCGCCGCGATCTTGTGAACCACGAACCACCGATGAGGCTGCGGCCCCAGCAACCCACAAGCCCGATCACGCAATTGCTCACAGCCGAGCTGACCGAACTGATCGCACCCATCGAGATCAATCGGTCGGTCACAATCGATGGTCCGCCGACCACAGTGTCACCAATCCTCATGATGGACGATGGTGCACCCATGATGGTGCTCTCGACCAGGGGGCGTGGTGCAATGGTCATGTTCGCCACGGCCCCCGTGCCATCCTGGAACACGCTCGCGACCAAGCCCATTTTTGTCCCGTTGATGCAGGAGACGATCCGTCAGGGCGAGGTGCTGTTGGACGCGGGCAGCGGCGTGACCATCGGTTCAGGTCGTCTCCCGGAGGGCACGACCGAACTTCGACCGGTCCTTGGATCGACGGCGGCAGATTCACCACTGGCGGTCGATCCTTCTGGCCAGATCGTGGGCGCCGGGGCCAAGCCGGGAATCATGCGGGTGGTCACGGCGCCAGGCACCACATCAACGGTTCGGCGCGCATCCTTCATCGCGCTCAATGTCGATCCAGAAGCATGTGACCCACAACACAACGACGCAGCCCGATTGACGGCCTGGCTCAACCAGACCGTGTCGCCCGGGGTTGTTGTCGGCACCACGATCCGAACGCCCCAGTCCTCAACGAGCGCAGCGGTCTGGTTGCTGACGGTCGCAGCCCTGCTCGTTCTCGCCGAAACGCTGCTCGGACGCATGTTCTCCGTCCCGGAGCCCAAAGCCACATGATCGACCAACCGATCATCCGTTGGCTGCTCGGGATCGAGGTCGATCCGTCCACACGGGGATCGGTCCGGCTTGGATGGGAGATGCCGCTGGCCGGCTGGATGTGGCTCGTTGGCATCAGTGCGGCCGTGGCCCTTGCGTGGCTCGCGTACACACGCATGACGCCGCGTCCCTGGGTACGGCGCTCCCTGACGGTGCTTCGGGCAGCAACGCTCCTGCTCCTCTTGGTGCTGGTGGCGCGACCCATCCTTGAGTTCGTCGAGGAACGGCGCGAGTCGGACCGCATCATCATGCTCGCTGACCGCAGCAAGAGCCTGCAACTGGCGGATTGGAAGGATGGCACCGGCACGCTGCGTACACGCGATGAGCAGTTGCGGTCGAGTCTCGAGGCGATCCAGCTTGGAGGGCGACCTGCGGAGTGGTTCGCATTCTCCGGCGATGTGGCGCTGATCACGCCCTCAGAGCCAGGACCCGCCAACGGTCGGACGACCGACCTGCCGCTGGCCATCGATCGTGCGCTCCGGCGCTCCGGCGGTGGCCCCATCGGTGGGCTGGTGCTGGTGACCGATGGACGGTCGACGCGACCGATCGATGCACGGCTGATCAGGTCGCTGACGGCACGGTCGGTCCCGGTCTATGCGATCGCACTTGGATCACGCAATCCGCTCGGCGACGCCGCCATCATGGATGTTCAAGCGCCGGCCAAGGCCTTCGTCCGCGACCAGGTGCCATTCGTTGTGCGGGTTCAGCCCCTGCGCGATGCACCGGGCCGCCTGGAACTGGTGAACATGGACACCGGCGCGGTGATCGACCGGGCGTCCGTGCCGGCGGGCGAGGCATCGACCCATGTGCTCGTGGCCACGACGGACTCCGGCGACTCGATGGACCTTCGTGTGCGACTGGTTTGCGATGCCGAGGATGCCGTACCCACGAACAATGAAGCCACGGTCACCCTGGGCATCATCGATCGTGCGATCCGGGTCTTGATGGTCGAAGGCGGTCCTCGATGGGAGTACCGATACGTCAAGAACATCCTTGTGCGCGAACCCTCGATGGAGTCGAGCATCATGCTGCTCAGCGCAGACCGCGACTTCACGCAGGAAGGCAACATGGCGGTCACACGAATCCCGACCGCGCGCGAGGAGTTCGATCTTTACGACCTCTTCGTGATCGGCGATGTGGCTTCCGGGCAATTCAGCGATGCACAACTCGAGGAAGTCCGTCGCGCCGTGACCGAACGCGGTGCGGGACTGCTCTTGATCGGCGGCGAACGATCCATGCCGATGCAATGGATGGGAAGTCCTCTGGACGATGTCTTTCCCATGCGCTTGTCGAGTTCGATTCCACGACAGGCCGAGCCGGTGGCGATCGAGCCCACGCCGCTGGCGAAGGGGCTCGGGCTTCTTCGGCTTGGTGATGGTGACGATCACTGGCCACCCGAACTCGGCCGGGATGGCCCGGCGTGGTCGCGGCTGCAGTGGATGCAACGCATTCCCTTCGAGGATCTGAAGCCGACGGCCGAGGTGCTCGCGACGGCATTCGGCTCGACGACCGAACCGATTGGCGCGGCCGTGCTCTCGATGCGGTTTGGTTCCGGCCACGTGGTGTATGTCGCGACGGACGAGACATGGCGCTGGCGCAACGGCATTGGTGAGGCGTATCAGGAGCGATTCTGGATCCAGCTCGTTCGCTACCTCTCCCGCGCCGGGCTTTCCGCGGCGAGTGGTGGAGCACAACTCTCCGTCGAGCCCACGACCATCACGGTCGGCCAGACCGCCACGATTCGGCTTGATGTGAAGGATGAACTCATTCAGCGCCGACTCCCCAACGCGATCGATGCCGTGGTGTCGCGCTCGATGCAGCGCGAGGATGTGATCCGGCTCTCGACGGATGCGGCGACCAAGGGATCATTGGTTGTTGGACTGGCCGGCATCTGGCAGCCGCGCCAGGCCGGTGAGTACGACGTCGCCGTCATGGACGCAGCGTTCGGCGACACCCTGATGGCGCGCGTGCGGGTGATCGAGCCGGATGACGAGTTTGCTCGACCAGAGACAGATCATGCCACGCTTGAGTCCCTGTGCGCCTCGACCGGCGGTCGCCTCCTGTCGGCAGCCGACCTCCCCGATCTGGCCACCATCATTCCCGATCGATCCACATTCACCGAGCGCATCGAGCGCGTGCCGGTGTGGTCAAGCCCACTCACCCTGATCCTGTTGGTCGTGCTGTGCGGCCTGGAGTGGTCCATCAGAAGGGCGGTTCGCCTTGCTTGATCCGCGCCAGATGATCGACCGCGCGATGGTCCGTGCCCGTGTGGTGCTGACGATCGCGCTGCTGTCGCGTGTGGTGCGCAGCGCACTCGTCGTGCTGGCCGTACTGGTGGTGCTCGACTGGATCTTCCGCCTGCCGGTCGGATTCAGGATGGTGCAGGGCATCATTGCACTCCTTGCGCTGGCTGCCTTCGCGGCGTTCGGCGCGCGCCAGATCGTGGCGTTCAGACCAAGCCGCATCGATGTGGCCCTGCGCATCGAGCGGAACCACCCAGCACTTCGCAATCGGCTCGCTGCCCTGCTTGAGTTTGAGGACCTCCCCAGTGACGATCGCACGGAACTCCTTGCCCTTGGATTGCCGATCCTGCGGCAGGAGGTCGATGGTGCCATGCGCGGGATGGATCCAACATCGATCACATCGATGCGACCCGCGTCACGCCCGATTCGGCAGCTGGCCCTGGTCGTGGTGTTGTGGGTCGGAGTCGCGGCTGCGCTCCCCTCGATCGTGGGCGTCGGCATTGCGCGGGCCGTGGCCCCCTGGAGCGATGCGCAGTGGCCAAGCACCACCGAACTCATCGACCGCACCGATCGAACGGTTGTTGCCACGGGCACATCATTCCCATGGAAGGCTGAACTGGTCCGCGGCGACCCGTCACACGAGCGCGTGAAGGTCGAGTTCAGGATCCGGACCGGATCCTGGGGCGTCTGGCAGTCAGGCTGGCTGGGCAGGACCGATGGTCCGATGTTCGACCGCATGCAGGATGTACCCACGGATGCCCGAGAGATCGAGTACCGGTTCACGGGTTCCGATTCGATGACGCCCCTCGCCGCGATGCGCTGTGTCCAGGCACCGAGCGTGGTGCGCGCGAACCTTCGCGTTGCCCCGCCGTCGTACCTGAAGGGCCGTGGTTCGACGATGCTCGATCTTCTTCCCGGCGGGGCACCAGCCGTTCGTTTCCATGAGTGCGTCGAAGGCAGCGCGGTCGAACTCGAATTGGCCTTCTCGCGGCCGGTCCAGGCACCCGACACCACGGATGGGGCCCCTTCCGTTGCGTCGGCACTGGGAGTCACGGCACCCTGTGACGGGTGCTCGATCACCGCCACACCATCATCATGGACGGCGTCGTTGAACCTTGTCGAGGATCTCGCCATCTCCATCGTCGCCAGCGATGATGATGGTGTATCGATGATCGAGCCATTCACCATCAGGTTGGTGGCGCTGCGTGACCAGGTACCGATCGCCCGGTTGCTCCAACCAGCCACCGATCAGACCGTGTTGCCGACTGCCAAGGTCCCCACCGCAGCCCGCGCCGAAGACGACTTCGGCCTGATGCGTTCAGCGATTGCAGCGCAACGCATCGCCGGCACGGCCAGCGCCACCGAGCGAGTGTTGGTCGAGAGTGCCAACAGATCGATGGCACAGGATCTGACGGCGATCATCGATCTTGCAGAGCTCGAGGCCGCTCCCGGCGATGTGGTCCTGGTGAGTGCGCTTGCCGAGGACGCCTACGAGCGCGATGGCAAGCGGCGCGAGGCCTCGCGCAGCACCCCACGACGCCTGCGCGTGATCTCAAACAGCGAGTTCAGCGAGGAGATCGCCGCGGCCACGGCATCACTGCGCCAAAGCGTTCTTCGCCTCGAGGAACGACAGGCCGGCGCCAAGGACTCCACGGATCGACAAGCGGTGCAACGCGAGCAGGTCGACATCACATCACGCGCAGCGAGCACCACTCGACAGGCGCGCGCACTCGCTGATCGTGTCCGCATGAACGAGGATCGCGACACGCCGACCTCACGGCTCCTGGACGAAGCCACCAACCTGCTTGACGAAGCCCGGGCCGAAGCGTCAGCGGCCAGCGAAACGGCAACCGCGAGCGATCCATCCGCCTGGCGGACACCGGAACTCGCCGAGAAGCAGGAGGCCACACGGGCCACCCTCGAAGCAGCAGCGCGCCTGCTGGACCGAGACACGAAGTCATGGGAGGCATCACAGTCGCTGGCCCGCGCGGCGGAGGCGATTCGGTCCAGCCGGGGCGAGCGCCAGAGTCTTGGCGAGCATGTTCAAGGCAAGACCCGCGCCGAACTCACGCCAGGCCAACGCACCGCACTCGATCGGATTGCGCAGCGCGACGCGGAAACCGCGCAGGCCTTGCGCGAAGCCACGGAGTCGATCACGGCCCAAGCCCAGGAACTCGAGGAATCGGATCCCGCGCAGGCGGCAGCCATGCGGCAAGCCGCAGAGCGTGCCCAACAGGAAGGTGTCGTCGGCAAGGTTGAACAATCGGGTGAACAGACGCGCGAGAACGCCATACAGCAGGCACAGCGCTCGGCCCAGCAGGCGCTCGACTCGCTCGCTCGCATGCAGGATGACCTTGATGCGGCCCAGCAACTCGAATCCACGGTGCTCAGGCGCATCGCCGAGGAGTTGGCCGATCACCTCAGGCAACTCATCGCGGATGCTGAGGCTTCAATGCAATCGGTCGATGATCTTGACGATGAGGATCCGCTGCCGCCACAGGCCATCAGCGGCGATGTTGATCGCCTGCGCCGCAACACCAGCGCCGCACTCGACGAAGCCATGCGCATGGAGCGCCAGCTTGATGTCGTGATCCGCCTGATCACCCCAGCGATTGGCCACGAGGAACAGGCACTGGTTCGGCTTGCTGCGCTGCAGGAACTCGCTGGTCGCCCGGGAGTGAACCAGTCGATCGAGGCCGCGCAACAGGACCTGCGTCGTGCACTGGAAGCCACGCAAGCTGCCGCCGATGAGGCCAGGCAGAACGAGCAGCGCCAGGCACAACGGCGGCTTGCCGATCAATGCAAGGCACTCGTGGCACGGGAGACAGCCATCGTGCAGAGTGCCACCGAACTCACCGGCCAGGCCGATGCTCGCCGCCGACTCATCGAGGGCCGTCGACTGGCCCTGGCACAGGACGAACTCGCCGAGGGCATCGGTTCCTTGATGGCCGATGAAGCAGTCGCCAAGAGCGAGATCTTCGGAGAGGCACTGTCCCAAGCGGGCGCATCGAGCACACGAGCCTCGGAAGCATTCCGACGGTCCGATGGACTGGCCGATGCAACGGATGCGGCACGCGACACCCTGGATTCGTTGGCGGGGTTGGCCAGCGCGCTTGCCGAGAAATCCATGGAGAAGGATCGCTTCGCCGAAGCCCGGCAGCAAGGCGACCAAGGGAACAACGCGTCAGGCGGCGGCGGTGGTGGTCAGCAAGACGGCATCCTGCCAATCGCCGAACTCAAGTTGCTGCGTGATCTCCAGGCCAAGCTCGGTCGGCGCACGGCAAGCGCACTGTCGGATGGTGGCGATCGCTCGCGCCTTCCCGCCATACGACAGGCCCAAGAGCGGCTTGAGTCCATGGCCGGCCGGTTGCGCGAAGCGGTCATGCGCGCCGAGGGAATGACCCCGCGCATCACGCCGGCCGAGCCCGGTGCCCAGGAACCGGAGGCCACACCGTGAACACGGCATCGACTGCGGTCGTGAAGCATGGCATGATGACCATCATGCGTCACAGCCTGGGCCTGATGCTGGTCACGGCAACCGTGGTTGCGCAGGATGCACCACCAGTGACCGGCGAAGGGCCTCGCACCAAGACGCTCGATGAGCTCTTGGGCATCGAGGGTGATGGCGACGGTTCGAGGGCCGCACAGGACGATGCCCGAGCACGGCTTGATCGCGACCTCGGCGAGCAGAAGCTGGCCGACACCTTCGAGCGCGCGATCGAGGGCATGCGGCGCTCGACGGAGTTGCTCGATCGATCGGCTGCTGCGGCCGATGTTGCGCGGACCCAGGAGGAGATCCTGTCCCGGCTCGATGCAATCATCGACGAGGCGTCTCGCCGACAACAACAGCAGCAGTCCAGTTCATCATCGAGCTCATCCTCCTCATCAAGCGCCGGCCGGCCGGGCCAACAGGGCAGGTCGGGCCAACTGTCGAGCGAAAGTGAGCAGCAGCGCCGCGCCAACGCACGCAACAATCGCCCGGAACGCACTGGCAAGGGTCGGCAGGGCGCAGAATCCGGTGAACAGCAGACCGAGGACGCTGCCATGGAGGATTCACTCGATCCGGGTGACTTCCTCGCTGGTGAAGCCGAGTGGGGATCGCTTCCTCCGCGGGTACGCGAGCAGATGCGCCAGGGCATGCGTGAGCGCATGAGCAGTGTCTACCGCACCTGGACCGAGCGTTACTACGAGCGTGTGGCCAAGGAATCAAAGCCATGATGTCGATCCTGTTCTCATTGGCGGTGCTCGCCCAGACACCCGTCAACGACGATGCGGGTGCCGAGAACCGGCCCATGGAGGGCGAGACCACGCCTGCCTGGCGTGCAAGCGTCGATCGTGGCCTGCGTGGGCTTGCTGGCCTGCAGAACGATGATGGGTCGTTCGGCCGCGGTCGTTTCGGTCGCCACAGCGGGATCACCAGCCTGTGTGCCTTGGCCCTGATGGCCGATGGTCATCTTCCGGGTCGCGGCGAGTATGGCGATCAGGTGGCGAAAGCGTTGGAGTTCGTCCTGAGCAACGTGACCGAGAGCGGGCTGCTTTCGGCGGAAGCGACCGCGGGTCCGATGTACGGCCACGGCTTCAGCACGCTCTTCCTGGGCGAGATCTATGGCATGAATCCGCAGGACACGCGGGTGCGCGACACGCTCGTTCGTGCGGTGCAGCTCATCGTGGCGAGCCAGAACGCGGAGGGTGGTTGGCGCTACTACCCCGTACCCAACGATGCCGATGTGAGCGTGACGATCTGCCAGGTGATGGCGCTTCGCAGCGCACGCAATGCCGGGATCAAGGTGCCGCGCGAGACGATTGATGCCGCAACCAATTACATCCTGCGTTGCCAGAATGATGATGGCGGCTTCCGGTACATGAGCGCGATCGGGCAAAGCGCGTGGCCACGCAGCGCGGCGGGCGTGGCGAGCCTGTTCTATGCCGGTGTCTACGAGGGCGATGCCATCACGCGCGGCCTGTCGTACATCAGGTTGAATGACGGTACCGACGCAGGCGGGCCGATGGGTACGCCCCACTTCCACTACGGCGCGTACTACACGGCACAGACGATGTACCTGGCTGGTGGCTCGTGGTGGCGCGGCTGGTGGCCGCAGGCGCGTGATGGATTCATGGCCACACAGGAGCGCGATGGCCTGTGGGTCGATCACCAGAATGGACCCGCCTATGCGACGGCGATGTCGCTGATCGTCATGCAGATGCCCAACCGATACCTGCCGATCTTCCAGCGATGATGCGGTGCACCACCAGGTTCGTGCTGGTGTGTTTGGCGGCATCAGCCGTTGGCGCGAGCAACCATGCCACCGGGCCTGATGATGTGGCCGACCCACTGCTGGGGACCACCATCATGCTGCGTCAGGATGGGTCGATCGTCCGTCTCTCCGAGAGTGTGGCCCTGTCGGTGCCATGGACCGGCACGGCGTCAGGCGTCTCGATCGGCAACGAGCGGGGTTGTGCGCTGGCTTGGCCCCTGGCCCTGGCTCCACGCGCCATCGGCCAGGCGTTGTGGCTTGCTGATGGGCAATGCCTGCTTGGTGCCTGCGATCTCGTCGAGGCGACGAAGCCGGGCACGATCCGATGGCGGTCCTCCTCGCCGCTCATGACGATTCCGCTGTCTGCGGTTCGGGCATGGACAGCCGCGGGAGTGGATGTACCAACCGACACCATCGATGCAGACCGCATCACACTGCGCAATGACGACACGGTCGATGGACTGGTGACGGACCTTGGATCGACGGTGACGATCGATGTCGATGGCGTGAAGAGAACCATCGATGTCGAGTTGATCGCGAGCATCCAGTTCGTGCAGGCGGCCGATGCGCCCGCGACAAGGGATCGCCTGCGGGTCTGGGTCGACGACGGTTCAATCATCGACGCCGAATCGATCGAGCGCGAAGGAACACTGCTCCGACTGAGTGTGCCGGTGCCGGCCGGCGAGAAGATGTCCACGCTCCGCTTGCGCATCGACCAGGTGTTGGGCCTGGCGACACCCGCGCTGTCGCGAGATGGACTCGTGCTGCGCAACCTTGGTGTGTCGCCGGCATCGACCACGGGCTCACCACCGCCAGGATCACCAGCATGGTCTTCATTGCCGGGCATCATTCCGAGCGTTGAACTCACGGGTCCGGGACGACTCGGTTGGATGCAAGCCGTGTTGCGTGGACCGGGATCGTGGTCCTTGCCGATCGTCACGGATGGTGTGCTGGTGAGTCGGGTCCTGGTCCCCGACCGTGCCCGACCGGTGGCCGATCACGCGCTGGTGGTCCGGCAGGCCGGGGTCGAGCTCGCCAGGATCGAAGCGCGCTCGGAGACCCGCTCGATGCGGGTGGCAGTCAAGCCCGGAACGGTCGAACTTGATCTTGTTCCCGGAAAGCCAGGGCCCGTGGGGTGCGTGATGGAGCTTGCCGACCTCGTCTTCATCAGGGCCGCGCCATAGGCATATGACCATGTGGCCACGAATCACCTTTGCGCTTGTGTTGGGCGCAGAGCGGTCATCGTGCGCCATCCTTGGTCCCACCGCTCGATCGACATCGATCCATCCGTCACCGTGATCCGAACCGCACCATCGCGTGCCGTCACGCTGCGGGAAGTCTCCCCATCGATCCACGCCCATCGATCACGAGTGAGGCGTGCCGGACCCGTGCTCTGCCCGATCCACGCCGGTCTCAGGCATGCGATGAGCGAGGCCGCGCCGGGCGTAAAGCTCCCATGATGGGGAAGTTCCATCAACAGGGTGTTGCTGTCGGGAACAGCACCATGGATCGCGGCGCGAACGCGTCGTGAACCCTCTTCCTCGATATCCCCCGTGAGGAGCAAGGAAGCCCCGACCGTGTGGATGAGCCAGACCAGGCTCGACTCGTTGCGTGGAAGCGGCGCCACATCACCCGGCGGATGCAGCGCCAGCCACGAGCCATGACCGAACTCCAGCGCATCGTGAGCTTCGATCCCCACCACCACGCATCCAGACTCCCATGCCGCCGAGATCGCGCGATCCGATGGCGTGCCGGGACAGGCGCCCTGGATCACGCATGGCGTGGTCACCATGCGGTCAACCGGCACACGCTCAAGCACACTGGGCAAGCCGTTGAGGTGATCAAGGTCGGCGTGCGAGAGCGAGATCATCGTGAGTCGGCTGATGCCAAGGGCCCGCAGTGCCGGAACTATGGTCCGTGCACCGACATCGGGGACATCGAGGCTTCCGCCATCGACCAAGGCCACGACATCGCCATGTTCGACGACCCACGCCGATCCGTTGCCGACATCGAGCATGGTCACGCGGAGGTCGAATCGGCTCGGCCAGGCCCACCACACCAGCGAGATCACGGGTGGGACGAACCAAACCGGCACCAACAGGTTTCGACGGCCCCGCCCGGAACCCGCCAGGTCATGCAATCGGCGCATGGCCATGAACAGGCATGCGAGTGATCCGATGCACACCGAACCATGGATGGGTTCAACGCTCCAGGAAGCATCCGTCCACGAAGCAAGTGCATCGGCGAGTGCTGCAAACGCAGCCGCACACCAACCGGCAGGGACGATCACCAACGATGCGAGGGAAGTGCTCACGCCCCCCACGATGAGCGCCACGGTGCCCAGCGTGACGATTGCCGCCGAGAGAGGTGCCGCCACGATCGAGCCGGGCACCACGAGCGGATTGATCGAACCGAAGTGATGCAACACGATCGGCCCACTGGCCAAGCCGGCGATCGTGCCCGTGATCAGGGCGACGAGGCCAATCTGGGTGACCACATGCAGTCGGGCATGCCATGGGCCAAGAGGCGCGCCAGCGGCCACCAGCCGATCGGCCCAGGCGCCGGCGATCATCGGTGCTCGACCACCCCACGCCGCGAGGGCCGCAGCCACCATCACGCTCAGTTGGAAACCGATGTCCAGGAGCGCTGACGGCGCGCCAACCACCACGACGATCACGACGAGCGACGCAGCGTGCCAGGCCCGCACGCCACGCGCCGCACCGCCCACCCCCGACGCAAGCATGGCTGCGACAGCAGCGCGATCAGCACCGATGCCGGCCGACGCACTGAGCATGAAGATCACCGCACACCCCACCAGCATCATGGCACGCACCGCACCGCGGCACGGCGTGATCGCAAGGAGTCGCCCGGCAAGCGCGAGCAGCAGGCCGACATTGAACCCGCTCAAGGCCAAGACATGCGTCATGCCGGTGACCTGGCAGTCGGCGGCGATGTCGTCCATCGGCGGGCTGGTGGGCCCGAGTGTCATCGCCACACAGAGTGCAGCATGCTCTGGCGCCATGCCGGACACGATGGATTGCAGATTCAGGACGAGGCGGTGCCTCCATTGTTCGATTGGCCGTGGTTCGCGCCCGACGCGCCTGACCAGATCGTTGGACTCGATGAAGAGCGACCCCAGGATGCATCGTGAACGGGCCCAACGCGACATGTCGTAGCCCCCCGGATTGGTCGATGGCGGCAGTGGCGAGATCCATCCCTTGACCATGACACGGTCGCCGATGGCCAGATCGGTGTGCGTACCGGCGATGCGCGCGTTGATGGTGGCACGCTCGGGCCACGGCGCACCATGCGTGCTGGTGATCGATCCGAGCGTGAACCGCACAGCGCGGCGATCGGCCGCGAGGGGTTCCATGACCGGGTCAGCCAGTCGCGAGGGCTCGGGTGCCGCCACGACGGTGGCGGTCAGCGCGACCAGGGTTCGCGCATCGGGATGGGTGATCCCGAGTGACATCATGCATGCCCGCCAGGACCGGGCATCGTGCGTGCCCAGTACCAGGCCGATGCTCGCGCACGCGACCAAGACGAGTGCCATGATCACGCGTGTCAGCGGCACGGACGCGACACAGACCACAGCCACCAGCACAAGGAACGCCGTGCATGCCGGCAGCGCAGCGCCCCATGCATCGAGCAAGGGTGGAGCCAACCAGGCATGGTGGTCGGTACCCAGAGACACCATGGTGCCTGCCGCCAACGACACAGCGCCCGCGGGTAGCACCACGGACGGCGAAAGGCTGTGAACCCCGCGTGGGGCAGTGTGATCACCCCTTCGAGAGCTCGCACGCCTTCGCCAGGACATGCGCGCCGCCCCCCTGCTTCAAGGCACGACGGGCCATATCGAGCCCCTCGCGAAGATCGCGCGCCGCCCCACCCACACGCAATGCCATGGCCGCATTGAGCGCCAGCATGTCGTGGCACGCATCCATGCGCGTTCCATCAAGGAGCTGCGAGAGGAGCTGGGCCGCTTGGTCCGCGCTCGTGGGCGCCAGCGTGAGCGGATCGACCGGGTCGATGCCCAGCGCCGCCGGATCAACGACCCACTCGCGATTGCCATCGGGACTCACTTCGACCACATCGGTGGGTGCGCCGATCGAGATTTCATCGAGCCCATCACGGCTGTGCAGGATCACGGCGTGCTCGGTCCCGAGCCGTTGGAGCGCCTGCGCCATGGGATGCATGAACGCGGGGTCCCATACCCCGATCATCTGCCGACGCGCGCCCGCGGGATTCGTGAGCGGGCCAACGAGATTGAAGAGCGTTGGAAACGGCAGCGCTCGGCGGGCCGCGACGGCATGCCGTACCGCAGGGTGATGTTCGACAGCGAAACAGAAGCAGAACCGGACCCGTTGGAGCATGGTGGCCTGCGCCAAGCGCGAGCAGGAGAGGTTGAAGCCAAGTGCCTGGAGCACTTCGGCGCTGCCACGACCGGTGCGACTGCGGTTGCCATGCTTGGCCGAGTGCACCCCACAGGCTGCGGCCACGAGCGCGGCACCGGTGCTGGCGTTGAAGGACTTGGGCGTGCCACCGGTTCCGGCGGTGTCGAGGATGGACTCGGGTGGAAGCCCACTGTGCACCGTGCTCGAGACCGCGCGCATGGCCAGTGCCGCACCCACGATTTCATTGACCGATGGCGTGCGTGCGGCAAGCAAGAGCAGGAGCTCGGCGATCTCGCCATCAGGGCAGCCGCCCTGCATGATGAGCGTGAAGGCGGCGTAGGCCTGGTCCTGGCCCAGGTCGTGGCCAGACCGCAGGTGCTCGATGGGCCCACGCAGCATGGTCGGTGTGCAGGGACCGAAAGGATTGTCGTGGGTGGGCGGCATGGCAGCCGCGCCGATCCTAACGAGGGTGTTGGCATGAACCTCGAAACCCGAAGAAAATTCGGCGAAGTCAGCGACTTGATCATCCCGCCGTCCCTGCCCTGCACCATCCATCCGGGTCACGAAGCAGCCGGCATACACCGTGATCCTGGGAGATACTGCCACCAACCGGCATGCTGACCTTCGCAGCCATCCTCCACACGCTCGATCCATTCATCGTCCAGTTCACGCCCAGCGTCGGCCTGCGCTGGTACGGGCTGCTCTATGTAGGCGGGTTGCTCAGCGCGTGGATGATCATGCGCGCGGTGGCCCGGCGGGGCCGGGCCGGGCTCACTCCGAAGCAGGTCGATGACTTCATCACCGAGGTCGTGCTCGGCGTGGTGATCGGTGCCCGTCTCGGGCACGCCCTCATCTACGACCGCGTGCTCTTCACGACCTTCACGCCGTCGTTCCCCTTCTGGGAACTGCTGGCGGTCCACAAGGGCGGACTGTCAAGTCATGGGGGCATGGTCGGGGTGTTGGTCGTCTGCTGGCGCTTCAGCGTGCGCAGCGGCGCGCCCTTCCGCACACTGCTCGATCTCTGCAGCATCAGTGCGCCGCCGGGGCTCTGCATGGGCCGCATGGCGAACTGGATCAACGGCGAGCTCTGGGGGCGACCACTTCCGGCGGACCTGCAGGCCAACGCACCATGGTGGAGCATGAAGTACCCGCGTGAAGTGCTTGAGTCCAGTTTCGATCCAGCCCGCCTCGAACCACTTCGTCCACTCGTGCATGCGGGCGATGACCTGCAGCAGGCCGTGGTTGCCGCCGCCTACACCGGTGATGCCAAGGTGCAGGCTGCACTCGAGCCGCTGCTTACGGCGTACTGGCCCTCCAACTTCTTTCAGGCGTTCACGGATGGACCGGTCCTCGCACTCATCGTGTGGATGGTGTGGCTCCGCAAGCCAGCACCCGGGATCACGGCCGCGTGGTTCCTGATGGGCTACGGCGTACTGCGCTTTGCGACCGAGCAGTTCCGCGAGCCCGACGCGGGCGTGAACCGATTCGCCGGACTCACGAGCCCGATGCTCATCTCGATCGGGATGGTTGCGACTGGCGTCGTGCTGGCATGGCGTTGGCGGGCCGGGTCACGAGCCGCCTGAACGGCGCGATGCAACGGTCGATCATCATCCGCCACGCGCCGCAGCCGTCGCCGGATCCTCACGCTTCACCGGTGGCGTCCCCGCCCTCCGCACCGGCAACTGGACCTCGCTCCACTTGTTGGCGTTGCGGATCTGTGGGCCGTTGTAACTGAATGCGCGCACATCACCGGCGCGCTCCCATTCGGGGTGGGTCTTGAGCCACGACTCGAGGATCGGCAGGCCTTCGTTCACGCGGCCGATGCCATACGGCCCAGTCAGGCCGACCGACAGCACCGTGACTTCGTCGTGGTCACGGACCTTCACGCGACCAGCCTCGCCGGTCGGTCCTTGCCCACGCTGCCGATACAGGAAGCTCATGGTCCACTCACCCCTGGACTCATCGAGTTGATATGGGTTGCCCTCGCTCTCCATGCCGCGGTAGTCCATCTCGACCGGACTGGTCATGGCGATGTCGCGGTCCTTGATGTGGTTGAAGAGCGGCCAGAAGGCGAAGTTCATGCCGACCATGGTGCTTCCCTTCGCGGTGATCTCGGCGCGGCGCACCACCGGATAGGTCTTCAAGTCGATCGCACCCGGCGGGGTCGGCGCGGGGTAGCCCTCGGGAAGCGGCGCTTCGATCAGGCAACGGCCCGAGCGCCAGGTCTCGCCATCGAGGTTCGATTCGACCTTGAGGTCGCCACCCACACGAATCGTCGTCCCGATCTTTGGGGCGTCAACCGGTGCGGTCAACTCCTTCGCAGCCCAGGCCGCTTCTGCTGCCGCTTGGGCCGCATCCTTCGTGGCGGCATCGTCACCCATGGCCGCAGGCGAGGGCGTGGAGCGCGACCCGTCCGTGGCGCAGGCGATGGCGCACAACCCGGTCGACACGATGGACAGGACGATCTGGATGGCTCGGTTCATGGCCGGGACTTCGTTGGCCGTGACAGCCCGATTCACTCCGTGCCGTCATAATGCCCCAATGCAGCCAGCCCCGACGGTCGTTTGGTCGTATGCCCCGGCCCCCGAGACCTTCCCGGTCGAGATTTCGCAGGAGCATGGCCTCTTTATCGGCGGCACATTCGTCGATCCCCGCTCGCGCAAGCACTTTGGGACGATCAATCCGGCGACCGAGAAGGAACTCTCCCGCGTGGCCGAGGCAGGCAAGGCCGATGTCGATGCGGCAGTCAAGGCGGCTCAGAAGGCCTTCAAGGGATGGAGCCGTCTGCGACCCGCCGAGCGCGCGGGTCATCTCTTCCGCATCGCTCGGCGCATCCAGGAGCGCGCTCGTGAACTCGCCGTGCTCGAGTCGATCGACAACGGCAAGCCGATCAAGGAGACACGCGATGTCGATGTGCCGCTGGTGGCCCAGCACTTCTTCCATCATGCTGGCTGGTGCGACAAGCTCGCTCACGCGGTGCCCGGCATCGATCCCCGTCCGATCGGCGTCTGCGCGCAGGTGATCCCCTGGAACTTCCCGCTGCTGATGGCCGCGTGGAAGATCGCGCCTGCACTCGCTTGTGGGAACACGGTGGTGCTCAAGCCCGCCGAGACCACGCCGCTGACCGCGCTTCGGCTGGCCGAGATCCTGCAGGAAGTCGACCTGCCGCCGGGCGTCGTGAACATCATCACGGGTGCAGGCGAGACAGGTCGCCTCCTTGTCGAGCACCCCAATGTGCAGAAGGTCGCCTTCACCGGCAGCACCGAGGTCGGCAAGCGCATCGCGCGTGCCTGCGCGGGGACCGACAAGCGGCTCACGCTCGAACTCGGCGGCAAGAGTCCCAACATCGTCTTTGCCGACGCGCCGATGGACCAGGCGATCGAGGGCATCGTGAACGGCATCTGGTTCAACCAGGGCCAGGTCTGCTGCGCCGGCAGCCGGCTGCTGGTCGAGGAAAGCGTGGTCGATGAGGTGATCGGTCGGCTCACCCACCGCATGCGCAGCCTCCGGGTGGGCAACCCGCTCGACAAGAACACCGATGTCGGGGCGATCAACAGCCGTGCCCAGCTTGAGCGCGTGAACCGCTTCATCGAGTGCGGGGTGCGCGAAGGGGCCGACCGCATCGTCTGCTTCGATGGTGCGCTGCCGGACACGGGCTACTGGGTCGCGCCCACGCTCTTCCGCGGCGTGCAGCCCGCCCACACGATCGCCCGCGAGGAGATCTTCGGTCCGGTGCTGACAGTGCTCACCTTCCGTACGCCCGACGAGGCGATCGCTCGCGCGAATGACACCAACTATGGCTTGAGCGCGGGCGTGTGGACGAGCCGCGCGAGCAAGGCGTACGAGGTCGCTGCCGGCGTGAAGGCCGGCGTGGTCTGGCTCAACACCTTCAACCAGTTCGATGCGACGAGCCCCTTCGGCGGGTTCAAGGAGTCTGGCTTCGGCCGCGAGGGCGGTCGAGCCGGCCTGGCCGCGTACCTCGCCTGAAAGGAACCACGATGGCCACCGTGACCAAGACCTGGAAACTCTTCATCGGCGGCGCGTTCCCGCGCACCGAGAGCGGTCGCACCATCAAGGCCGTTGCCGGTGGCACCGTGCACCACCTGTGCAAGGCGAGCCGCAAGGACCTGCGCGATGCCGTCGAGGCAGCGCGTGCCGCGCAGCCCAGGTGGGCGGCGTCGACCGCGTACCTGCGCGGGCAGATCCTCTACCGGCTTGCAGAAATGCTCGAGGCTCGTCGCGGCGAGTTCATCGAGGCGATCCGCGCGACGAGCCGTGCCACGCCGCGCAAGGCCAAGGCCGAGGTCGAAGCCTCGATCGAGCATGTGGTGAGCTTTGCCGGCTGGACCGACAAGATCGCGATCGTGCTCGGTTCGCAGAACCCGGTGGCCGGGCCGTTCTACACCTTCACGGGCATCGAGGCGACCGGCGTCGTGGGCGTGCTTGCCCCGGATGAGTCACCCTTGCTCGGCGCACTGGCGCTTGTGTGCCCAGCCCTGGCGGCAGGCAATGCGGTCGTGCTCGTCGCGAGTGAGCGCCATCCGATCCCCGCATTGGTCCTGAGCGAGGCCCTTGCCACGAGCGATGTGCCCGACGGCGTCTGCAACATCCTGACAGGCGATCATGCCGAACTCGTGTTGCAGATGGCCGGTCACCGCGACATCGATGCGATCGTCGCTGGAGCGAAGGGCAAGCAGGCCGCCACCCTCAAGGCCGGTGCTGCCGAGAACATGAAGCGCGTGACGATCGTGGATCCCGCGAGCGACTTCACGGATGCACGATGGCGCTCGCCGATCGCGTTTCGCGGCGTGACCGAGGCCAAGACGATCTGGATGCCCTCGATGGCGTGAGCGTCATTCGCCCGGCTTGGCCACCGCGGCGGGATCGGCGGGCGGGGTCGCAGGCGGCGTCATGGCTTCGGGCTTGTCGGACGGTTCAGGCTGGCCTGCGCCGGCCGACGCATCACCACCACGCGCCTCACGGCTGTCGGCAGCAGGCGGATTGACCACATCAGGTGAGAGTTGGCTCGTGATCTCGTCAGCGCGCGGTTCGCGCAGCAGCACGACATCACCGACCGAGAGGCCATCCACGATCTCGGCATCGATCTCGCTCGTGCGGCCCACACGCACGAGCTTCTGCGCGAAGCCGCCGCCATCGGGCACATAGACGAAGCTCACACGACCCTTCCGGAAGACCGCCTGCACCGGCACGCTGAGTGCCTCACGCACCTCGTCGAGCAGGATCTGCGCCTTGCAGCGCATGCTCGGCTTGAGAGCAAGGTCCTCGCGCTGCTCGAGCGCCACGCGCACGGTGTAGTCGCGCCGGTTCGGATCGCGCCATCCGCCGCTCTCGGCAAGCACGCTCACCCCGAGCACATCGCCCGAGATCGGAACGCCCGGCGTTGCATCGCTGAAGACCGTCACACGCTGGCCGGGCTTGATGCGGCCTGAGAGCGCCTCGCTCACCTTGAGGTTGGCGACCATGGCGCTCGTATCAGGCAGGATCATCACGAGTTCGTTGGGCTTGAGCTCCATGCCAGCCTGCGGTGGCGGCGTCTCGTTGCCGCGGCCCCATCCGCCCGATTCGAGGCTGCTGGCATAGACGACCAGACCGTCGCTCGGCGCGTTCACGGTGCAGTAGGCGATCTGCTGCTTCGTTTGATCGAGCCGCTCCTGCGCGGTCTGCTGCTTGAAGTGCGCGCTGTCCAGTTCGGTACGCGCCTTCACCAGCTCGGCATCCTTCTTCTGCTCGGTGCGGCCGCGTTCGGCGCGGGCCTGGTCGAGGTCGCTCTGCTTCTTGGCCTCATCCTGCGGGTACTGAAACTCGTCGTAGACCTTGATGTCGATTTCGGCCTGCTTGACCTTGGCGTTGGCCTGGATGAGCGCGACGCGGTCCTTCTCATAGTCGTCACGGCTGATGAACCCCTTCTCGACCAGGCTCTTTGCCTCATCGAAGCGCCTGGCCAGCCGCTCGGCATCAATGCGGTTGGTCTCGAGCGCGGTCGCCAGTTCCTGGCGCTTCTTGACCACATCACCATTCAGCCAGCCCTGGAGACCAAGCTCTGCCATGCGCACGGCAACATCGGCCTTGTCGAGTTCGCTCTGCTTCTCCTGTTCCTTGATCGACAGGTTCTGCTCGGCGGCGATGACCTCGCCTTGCGCGGTCTTGAGTTTGTCCTCGCCATCCTTGAGCTTGGTGATCAGCTCCTCCTCGGCAAGCTTGATGAGGAGATCGCCCGCGGCCACGCGCTTGCCCTCGGGAGCGATCTCCGTGATGATCGCCCGGCCCTCGAGCTTGTTCCGGATCTCGATCTTGCGCAAGGCCGCCAGTTCCCCGCTCACGGGCAGCACGACATCGAAGCTCCCCTGGCGTGCCGTGGCCCGATCACCGCCCGGCGACCTGGAGGCGGACACGGACCACCCCGACGAACCCGAGTCATGACCACGACGACCCTTGAGGAGCACACCGGTGATGGCCAACGAAGCCACCCCGAAGATCACGGCACTCATGATCCGGATCCGTCGCCAAGGCGTGGAGGTTGGGGTCTCGTCGAGGGACATCGTGGTGCAGGGTAGGTCGGCGAAATGGGGGATGGTTCAGGATTTCGCGGGAGCCGCGACGGGTGCCGTGGATGGCGGCTCTACCGTTGGCGCCGGCGGGGCGGGCACATCGTTCACGGGATTGGGCATGAGCTCGGCCGTGCGCAGATAACGGACATCGAGGCCCTTCGGCGGCATCAGGCCCCCATCCTGCGACACGCGCAACTGGCCGGTCGAATTGAGGTAACCAAGGATCGCCACCTGGAGTTCGCGCCGCGCACGGTCGCGGTCGTTGAGCGCGCGCACGAGCGCATCCACGGTCTCGGTCCGGTCACGCGGCGTCGCGCGGTCGGGTGCAGCGTCGATCGACTCCTGCCGCTGCTGGGCGATGCTGATGTTGCGCTCCTGCAGCTGCAGCGAGAACAGGCTTCGCTCGATCGCGCGCGTGGCCTGGCGCACCTGGACGCTGACGGTGTCGCGCGTGTTGAAGAAGGCGCGCTGCACCTGCTCCTGGCGCAGTTGGGCCTGACGCAGCGCGATGCGCTCGTCCACCCGGTCCAGCGGGACTTCGATGTTGATGCCGACCGTGTAGTCATCGAACGACCCATCCAGCTGGACGCCGTTGAAGAAGTCCGGGTCCTGCAGCATGTCGATCTGGGCTGCCAGGTCGACTGCCGGCAGCAGGCCGTTGCGCGCCAGTTCCACCAGGCGCTTCACGTCATCGACCTGGTCGCGGCTGTTCTGCAGATCAAGCCGAAGGTCGAGCGCCATCTGCACGGCCACTTCGCCATCGATCACCGGCGGCTGCATGTCGAGCAGTTCGGTCTCGATCTCAAGCAGCTGGTCGGGCGGCAGGCCGATGCGCACCTTGTAGCGGTCGACCGCGAGCTTGAAGGCTTCCTCCTGCGTGGCCAGGCGATCGACCGCGAAGAGCGCGTTCTGCTTGGCCAAGTCAGCCTGGAAGGGCACCTGGCGCCCGCTGGCGACAAGCGCATCCTCGCGGTCCACGATCGCCTTGAGTCTCAGGATGCTCTGCTTGGCGTTGTTGATCTGCAGGCGCTGCACGACGAGGCCCATGTACTCGTCGACCAGGCTCACATAGAACCGGCGGCGGAAATCCTCGAACGCGCGCGCCGCGTAGATCGTGTTGCGCTGCGCCTGGATGAGCGGCTCCTGCGCCACCAGCCCCGCGCCCTTGAGCAGCGGCAGATCGAGCGCGAAGAACGCCTCGACGCTGTTCTGGCCGGCGATCGTCGCATCGCTCAGGTCGTCGGCGACCTGGGCAAGGATGTTCGCACTCACCTGGCCGCCGTAGGGCAGCTTCTGCGTCAGCTCGAACTCGTTGACCAGCTCGAGTGCGAGGGCGTCCGTGACTTCACCGGATGGGTTGAGGATGTCGTTCCCGGTCAGGTCCACCGACTGGAACTGCGGCGAGATCGTGTCGAAGATCCGTGGTGTCCATTCGTTGGTCTCCAGGAGCAGCGACAGGCACGCGAGCAGGTACTGCTCCTCGGCGTTGCGATACTCGACGCTGGCCGTGAACGCCTGCTTGATCGCGCCAGCCAGGTCAAGCTTGACGATGGTGGTGCCGGAGACCGGCGTGGCGGCATCGGCGATCACCTTCTTGGGATCGAACGGCGGTCGCTCGCGCACCGTGTAGTTGAGTTCGGACGCCTCGGGGTTCACGGTCGGTGGCGTCCGCAGCTCCGGCGTGTCGTCGTAGGCATTCGGGTTGCCGTCGGCCTTGCGGTCACGGATCGAGGGAACATTGGCCTTCTCCCCGATCTCGGCGCTCGCCTGCCGGATGCGCTCCTCGGTCTGGCGGTCGATCGCCTGCATGCCGGTCTCGCACGCGTTGAGCGCGAGCAGCATGGGGGTGAGGAGGATGGCAGCCAGGTGGCGCATGGCTTGGTGAACGATCACATCTCCGCTGCATTCGACCGCAAAGGCCCGTTGGAGCCAAGATCATCGGTTATCACACTCGGTACCGTGCGGGGAGCCGCGGGAATTCCTGACCCGAGCCGCGGACCGTACCCAAGGAGCGGCCATGAACGACACGGTGAACGAGGACTGCACCGACCTCGATGCCCATCGGGCCGGCGACCGCGAGGCCTTCACACGGCTGGTGGATCGCCATGGCGCCGTCACGCTGGCCATCTGCCGCCAGCACACGGCCAGCCTGCCCGATGCCGAGGACGCGTGCCAGGAGACCTTCATCCGTGCCCACCGCAAGCTCAACCAGGTCCATGACTGCACCGGGTTCCGATCGTGGCTCTACGCGATCGCCAAGCTCGCGTGCAGCGAGCGCCGCCGCAGCGCCGGCCGCCGCGCGCGCCATGAGGGCGAGGCCATGACCATGCATGCCCAGCGCGATCGAGTCAGGTCCACCACGCCAGGCGAGGACGCGGCCCGTGCCGAGTCACTCGCTCGCCTTGATCGTGCGCTTGACCACCTGCCCGAGGATGAGCGCCTCGCGATCCACCTCTACTACCTCGAGCCTGATCCCGTGACCGCTGCTCGCAGCGCGCTGGGCTTGGGCCGAAGCGCCTTCTACAAGCTGCTTGCGCAGGCGCGCGAGCGGCTCGCTGGACTCCTTGAACAACCCGCCATGAATCGAGGCACCCCATGATGTTCCGATCGCTGCTGGCCTTCCCCTTGCGTTCACCCAACGATGACGATGGCGCACCGCCGCGCGATGCGCTCGATGGCCTCCTGCGCGAATGGCATGACCGCCATGGCGCCGTGGCGAGCGCCAACCGCGACCGACTGCTTGACGCCGTACGCAAGGATGCGCGCCTGCGGCCGTCGTTCGTGCCCCGCTGGGTACGGCCGCTCTCGATCGCGGCGTCCCTCGGGCTCATGGTGGTCCTTGGGTTGCTCTTCACGACCGCCATCGATCGCCCCGCGTACGCGGATGGGGTGGTGATGATGCCCGAGGCCGGCCGGCTCGATGCGCTTGCCCCCAATGGACAGCTCATCGGCCCCTGCCCCTTGCGTCACACGGATGTGCAGGCGTCGGTGGTGGGTCCGTTCGCGCGCGTCACACTGCTCCAGCAGTACCAGAACACCTACCCCACCAAGATCGAGGCCGTCTACACCTTCCCGCTCTCGCACCGTGGTGCCGTCGATCGCATGACCATGACGATCGTGCAGCCTGATGGTGAGCGCGTGGTGGTCGGCGAGGTGCGCGAGCGCTCGATCGCCCGTGCGATGTACGAAGCCGCACGCGAGCAGGGCTATGTCGCGAGCCTGCTCGAGCAGGAGCGTCCGAACATCTTCACCCAGAGCGTGGCCAACATCGAGCCCGGAGCGCGCGTGGACATCGAGATCTCGTATGTCGAGACGCTGGTGGCCAAGGATGGTCGCTACGCCTTCGAGTACCCGACCGTCGTGGGACCGCGCTACATCCCCGGCCCGGCGCCCTCGCCAGGCATGATGCCACCCGGTTGCACGCCGCGCTTGGGCGTGGTGCTGCTTGCGCCAGTCACCGCCGCCGCTGCCGATGGCGAGGTGCCCGCTTGGATGCCCCCGCTCGCGCAACTCCCCGAAGCACTCGCCGCGGCTCTGCCCATCGCCACACCCGAGGCGATGATCAAGCGCGATGCAGCATCGACCTGCGGCTTCATGGTCACCTACGGCAACGGCAGCCAAGAGCGCTGCATGGTCTTCGACGATGGCACGGGTTGGGTGAATGGCCGGTGGTTCTGCCTGCCCAACGCAAGGCCCGGCGCGCCGTTCGCCCAGCCGACGACGCAGGTCCCCGATGCCGATCGCATCACGCCGATGCCGGTGCTGCCTGGCACACGCGCTGGTCATGACCTTGGCATCTCGCTGTCGATCGACGCCGGTGGCATCCCGATCACGAGCCTGCGCAGCGCGCTGCATGTCGTTCGCGACCAGGCCGTGACGGAGTCGCGGCGCGTGGTGACCCTGGCTAAGCAAGCTGAGCTCCCCAACCGCGACTTCATCGTGGAGTGGTCGCTCAAGGACGATGCGATCCTCGAAGCCACCGCTTCGCATTGGTCCACGCGCACAGCACCCACTGGCATGGGCACAAGTTTCGATCCAGCGAGCGTGCCGGCAGCGATCGAGGGTGGCTACCTCACGCTGGTCGTCTCGCCGCCGGCCGCGATCGCGCCAACGGAGATCCCCGCGCGCGAACTCGTCTTCGTCCTTGACACCAGCGGCAGCATGCGCGGATTCCCGATCGACAAGGCCAAGCAAGTCATGTCCAAGGCCATCGCCGCGATGCGCCCGGCCGACACCTTCAATGTGATCACCTTCGCGGGCTCGACGCGGGTGCTTTGGCCGCAGCCCGTTCCGGCAACACCAGCCAACATCCAGTCAGCCCAGGCGTTCGTTGATGGCCAGCAGGGTGGCGGCGGCACCGAGATGATGCAGGCGATCAACGCAGCGCTTGTGCAGCGTGCGGGTGGTGGGCTCACGCCGGCAGAACTCATCGATCTTCCTGCCGATGGTCGCGAGGTTCATGTGCTTGTGCCCTACACGGCCATCGTCGACCAAGGCGGTCGCCTGCAGATCCAGGCTTCACCCACCGTTGCCTTCCCCTTCACAAGCCCGGTCGAACTGCCGAGCGTGCTCAAGCCCGAGGGCGTCACGCTCTCGATGCGCGGGCGCTGGGCGACCGTCGGTGGCGAGCGCGTGCTTGAGGTGCGCGAGGCGGGCTTCGCGCCCATGGCCGCCACCTCACCCATGCGCCTGTGCATCTTCCTGACGGATGGCTACGTCGGCAACGATCGCGGCATCGTCGCTGCGGTGCGGGCGAACGCGGGCACCACGCGGGTCTTCAGCTTCGGCATCGGCAACAGCGTGAACCGCTGGCTGCTCGATGAGATGGCGCGTGCCGGTCGCGGCGAGAGCGAGTTCGTCACGCTCGAAGCCTCGGCTGACGAGGCGGTCGAGCGGCTCACGCGCCGGATCCAGACGCCGGTCCTGGCGGATGTCTCGGTCTCGTTCGAAGGATTCGAAGCGACCGCGACGACGCCTGCCCTGATCCCCGATCTCTTCGATGCCAAGCCCATCGTGGCCCATGCGCGCTACCTGAAGCCCGGCAGCGGCACGGTGATTGTGCGCGGCCGCACCGGCGGTGGTCCGTGGGAACGACGCATCCCCGTGCAGTTGGTCGGGCCCGGCTCGGGCAACGCCTCGGACATGCTGCCCTCGCTCTGGGCGCGCAGCCAGGTCGATGATGCGCTGGCTCCCGTCCTCAAGGAACTCGAGCAAGGTGCCGTGCCGGCTGATGTGCGCCGCCGCGTCACGAGCCTTGGTGAAGGCTGGCAGGTCATGACGCCCTTCACGAGCTTCATCGCGATCGAGAAGGCGCGCGTGACGATCGGCGGCCGTGCGCTGCTCGTTCCGGTGCCGATCGAACTGCCGCAGGGCACGCGGTTCGACGGATTCTTCGGCGAGTGGTGTGGTGGCCCTGTCCCGATGGTCGGGCGCATGAGGGGTGGCCTCCTTGGTTCGGGTGGCGATGATCAGGACATGAGCCTTGGCTTCGCTGCCGAGGCTGCACAGAACGCGCAGGGCGTCTCGGTTGCACCACCCGTACCGGCGAGTGCGGCTCCCGCGCCAAGCGCGGCAGCCGATCCCAAGGCAGCACCAGCACCAATGGTTGCGTCGAGTGCACCCCCAGTCGGAGTTGTCGAAGCACGCAAGGAGTCCGCATCGCGCGGCTTGCGCCGGGGCAGTGGTGACGCGGGACGCGCTGGCACCGGTCACCCTGGCGGCGGTGGTGGCGGGTCGCAGGGCCAAGGTGCAGCTGGTGGATTCGGCGGCGACTCCAAGGGCAAGATGGAGTCGATGGCTTCCCGCCCAGCCAAGCCTGGGGCGCCTGCCGAGGTTCAGCAGCCTGAACGGAAGGGCCAATCGGCAGGTGGTGGGATGCCTCCCGCCGGCACGGCAGCCGACCGCGCCGGGCGCAACGAAGCGGATTCGCTGGAGCGCTCGACGGGTCGAGGAATCGACGCCAAGCGGGATGCGGCAGTCGATGCAACGCGAGATGCGCCAACCCGGGCTCGCGATGGATCCAATGATGGCGAACCTCCGGCGGAGCCCGCGGCACCGGTCGCACCAGCCGAAGATCCAGTCATCGTGCTCCATGATGTGCGTGATCTGGTTGGCCTTGGTGCCGAGCCAGCCGTCGTCGCGCAGGCGACCGAGCGCTTGGTGCGCGAGCTGCAGAGGTTCACGGGTCGTGAGCTCTGGACGGATCAGGGTGGGCGCAGCGCGGCGTGGTCGGCGCAGGATGGCCTTCTCAGGATCGAAGCCTGGCCGAGCCTGCAGCGCATGATCGACGGCGCCCTGCGCACGCGCCGAGCGGCGATGGGCGCAACCGGCGGAATCGACCGCGACCTCGTGCGCGCCGATGAGGGTGCAGCGATCACGGCCATGCGTGCGCGTGTCGCGCGTCCGCTCACCACGGTCGAACTCGCCCGGGCGTGGGACCTGCTTGGCACCGACCTCATCCGCGCTGCACTCCTTGGCACACCGCCCGCGGGGACTTTGGGCACCATGGAGGATGGCTCGGTCTGGGTCTCGATCAGTGTGACCGAGAACAATGCACTTGGAAGGCTGGCGTCGGGGCTTGTGGAGCCCGGCATCAACGCTGCGGCGCGCGTGGTGGTTGGTCGTGTGCAGCCGGTGCGCCTTGTCGAGCTTGTGCAGGACCCCGGCGTTGCCGCGGTCAACACGATCCCGGCACCGTGACTCGATCGAACGATTCGCTGTGGACAACCTTGCAGCAGGCCCGTGCGCCGGACCGGGCCTCGTACCGTTCCTGCATGGCCGCTGCCTTCATGTCACGGATCGCGTGGGGCGCTGCACGGCGGGTCTGGGGAACGGTGCGCGAAGCCCTTGAGGTTGTGTTGCCGCCGTCCCTGGCCATTGGTGCAGTCGGCTTGGTCGTGGCGGTCGTCGGCGCGCCAAGCGGCGCAGCGGTGCTGGATGCATCGCACCCTGCAGGGACTGCAGGGCCGGCTGACCCCGCCACGCATGGAGCAGACATGGTCCTGCAGGTGCCCACCGTACCGGCCAAGGCCGGCGTGCTGATCTTCTCGAAGACTGCGGGCTTCCGGCACGACAGCATCGAGACCGGTGTCGCAGCGATGAAGGAAGTGCTGGCACCGACCTACATGGTCGATGCCACCGAGGATGCAGCGGCCTTCACGCCCACGAACCTCGAACGGTTCCGCGTGGTTGTCTTCCTGAACACGACAGGTGATGTCCTTGATGATGCGCAGCAAATGGCCTTCGAGCGCTTCATCGAGGATGGCGGCGGCTATGTCGGCGTTCACTCGGCCAGCGACACCGAGTACGACTGGCCTTGGTACGGCCGGCTGGTGGGTGCCTACTTCAAGACCCACCCGGCGATCCAGGAAGCGGTCATCCGCAACGAGTCGAAGGATCATCCGAGCATGGCGGGCTGGCCCGCCGAGCTCAAGCGCACCGACGAGTGGTATGTCTATCGAACGAATCCGCGCTCGGTGAAGGGCATGATGATCCTGGCGAGCCTTGACGAATCGAGTTACACCGGCGGTGGGATGGATGGCGACCATCCGACCACCTGGTGCCACGAGGTCGGCAAGGGCCGCGCTTGGTACACCGGCGGCGGGCACACCAAGGAGTCGTTCGCCGAGCCGCTCTTTCGCAGCCACCTGAAGGGCGGCGTTGACTGGGCGTGTCGCTGTGCCGGCCCGGGTCGTGGTTGAATCCGCGTCCTGCGTGCTGCATGCGGTCAATGACCAGTGGAGTGGGTCCGATTCGTCCTTGAGGTAGGAGAGAGAATCAGTTGGATTCAAGGACCTGCCGGCGTCGCGGCACCAAGCCCGATGCGCGCCAGGTCCGTCTTCGCTTGCTCAAGGACCGCCTTCGCCGGCTCGCCCTCGCGGGAGGCGGCGCTGATCGCCTCCAGCAGGAGCGGCTCAGCCTCCTTCGCAAGGTTCTGCTTGACCAAGAGATGGCCAAGTCGTCCGACCGCCGCCGTGGTGTCTGGGCTGCCCTGTGGCATCGCCCCACGCAGGACCTCGACCGCATCCCGCTGCGCGCGTGTCGCCCCGCCCAGATCCGAACGTGCCTCGTCGATCCTCGAGAGCAGCTCCATCGACTTGGCCGTGTTCATGGGGCTCTTGCCATGGGACTTTCGCCCAGCCATCGCGCGGCGGGCGATCTCGCGCGCCTCATCCAGGTTGGTGCCGAGCTTGAGCATGGTGTCGGCCAGGTCGTGCTTGGCCGCCGTCACGGATGGATCGCTTTCGCCGAAGCGAGTCTCCATCAGCCGGTCCGCGCGCTGCAGGTTGGGAAGCGCCGCCGCGAGTTCCCCGCGCTTGATCTGGATGCTCGACAGCTGACGGAGTGCGCGACCGACGCGCCAATCATCGGGACCGGAGACCTTGGCGAAGATCGACGCGACACGGCTGTAGGCCTCCGCGGCCTCGTCGGTCCTGCCGAGCGCCTCAAGTTGTCGCGATCGTCCGAACAGCGCTGCGCCGTACTCATCGCTCTCCTCGCCGAACTCCTTGCGCAGCGTGTCGAGGGCCGCCGTGGCGTTGCGATCGGCATCCTCAAATTTCCGGAGCTTCACCTGGGATGCCGCAAGGTGCAATCTCGCCTCGCCGCGATCGTTGACCGCGTCGGGTTGAAGCTGCTCGAGTGCCTCGACGACCAAGGCGAAACCCGCGAGACTCGCTTCGTAGTCGTTCAGGAAGAATTGACATCGCGCGAGCTTCCATCGCGTTCTGGCGAGGGCGATCTGAGCGTCGGGCGTCGGATCGTTCGCGATGATCGCCGTCCACAGGAGTTCTGCTTCCTTCAGGTTTCGGATGGCTGCTTCGTAGTCAGCAAACGCAAGGTAGAGCTGCCCCACGGTGTCGTAGAGCTCGGCCGCGACCTGCGGGTCATTCTTCAGTTCCGTGGTGACGGCGTTCTCAACGCCCACAAGAAGGTCAGAGATCGTCAGCGCGACCTGCTCAGCGGAGCTCTTGGTGTCCGCCGAGCGAAGTGCGAAGAGGAAGGTGCTCAGCGTCTGGCGTGCGCGCTGCTCTTGCGTCACCGCGGTGCGCCAAAGGAAGGCCATGGCGACCGACGATGCCACGATCATGCAGATTCCGAGCATCGCAGCTGCGAACGCGACCCTGTGCTTGGCCACGAGTTTGCGGATCCGGTACGCCGTGCCGGGCGGGCCTGCACTGACTGGGTCGCCAGCGAGCCACGCGCGCAGGTCATCACCGAGCGCGCTCGCGCTTTGGTAGCGCACTTCACGGTCCTTTTCGATCGCCTTGAAGATGATGCGCTCGAGGTCGCCGCGCAGGGCCTTGGCCAGTGATCCCGGATCGGTGCCGCGCGCGTGGGCAATCGTGTTCGCTCGCCCAAGGTCTTCGCGCTCAACTTGCCGAATGCGCTGCTGCGGCGACGGCGGCCGATACTCGCGCACGAGTCGGCTGAGTTCGCCCACCCCCACGCCCTGCAGCGTCTTCTGGTCCAAGGGCAGCCAGCCCGTCAGGAGCTCGTACACGATCACGCCGAGCGTGTAGACATCGCTGCGCGTGTCGATGTCGGCCTTGCCATCGGCCTGCTCCGGGCTCATGTACGCGGGCGTGCCCACGAAGTGGCCGAACTGCGTCTCGAAGGTTCGTGAGTGCAGCGTGGTGTTCACGGCCTTCGCGATCCCGAAGTCGATGACCTTCACATGGAAGGTTTCAGCGTCGCGATAGACCAGGATGTTGCCGGGCTTGAGGTCTCGGTGCACCACCCCCTTGGTGTGCGCGTGCTGGATCGCATCGCACACCTGGAGGAAGAGCCGCGCGCGCGCGCGCAGGTCCAGTCGCTCGGCATCGGCGAACTCATCGAAGGGCTTGCCCGGCACGAACTCCATCGCGAAGAAGGGCTTGCCATCCGGCAGCGCCCCGGCATCCCAGACCTTGGCGACGCCCGGGTGGTTCATCACCGCCATCGCCTGGCGTTCGGCCTCGAACCGCGCGACCAGGTCCTCACGGTCGCTGCCAGATCGCATGACCTTCAGCGCGACCTTGCGGCGCACGGGCTCGACCTGCTCGGCGAGGTACACCGCACCGAAGCCGCCTTCGCCGAGGAGCTGCAGGATCTGGTAGCGGCCAACCGTCTGGCCGACCATCGCTTCGGCGGCACGCTTGCGCGGTGGGGCATCCTGCCAATCGCTCGACGGCGGCTGCTGCGTGGCACCTGCATCGGGCGGACGCGGTGGTCGCTGGGTGGCATCCCCTGCCGGCGGACTCGGCCGCGCGGTGGCGCCAAAGCCAAGGCCCCGCGGCTCGCCGGGATCCGAACTGTCGATCGTGTGATCGTCGACGCTCACCGCTGCATCGTACGGTCGCTCACAGGTTCAATTATTGCCCCACTGCGAGAGCAGAAGCGAGAGATCGTTTCCGTCGACGCTGCCATCGCCATTGACATCGGCGTCGGGCGGAGCCGGAATGCACGCGATGGTCAGTAAGCCCGGACTAGAGACCGGGCTCTGCGAACTGTTGTTGTACTTCAGCGGTCCGTAGGCGATGAAGTAGGTCTCGGACGAATCAGTGTTGAAGGTGAGTACACCTTCCATGCCGCTGCCGTTGTCGCTGCACGCGATCGGATGCAAGTGCCCGCACGATCCCGTGTAGACGAGGAACCCGTACCTCGCCGACTGTCCCGTCGACGGCTGGACCTTGACGGTCGTCGAACCGGTGCACGCGTCGAGTTGGAACCACGTCGGGGTGCGAATTACTGCAGCAACGCCACAGATGTTGTCCAGTCCGATGTTGTTGTTGCTGCCTTCGGTAGCGGTCTCGACGGTGCTGAACGAGTAGGTGCCGCTCCCCAGCACCGGAGCGTCATCGCACGCCGCAGGGCGCGAGAGCCAGACACCCCCGATGATGTTGATCGTGTAGGTGCCTGTGGCAGTGTCCGAGGGTCCGCAGTCACCACCGTCGTTGCAGTACTGATCGCAGTTCAAGAAGATCGGGATGCCGTTCCAGGAGTAAGTCCCATTGTCGCACGCACCGTCGCCGACCCAAGTTGCGGGGCAGCAATTGCCGTTGCAGTCGCGGATCAGGCCCGCAGGGCAGTTCCCCTGAACGCTGTTCCCGTCGCAGATCCAGTCGCAGAGCTCGCCGGAGCTCACCGGAGTGAGGGTCTGCGTGGCATTGTCCGAGGTGAAATTGAACAGCTCAAAGGGAGCCTCAGCACGCGGACACGTCGTGGGGACGGAGTTGCCGGTGACCGCGAGGTAGTACGCGCCAGCTGTGAGCCCGGGAATGCCCCCGCCTGTCACGGAGACATTGTGGAGACGAGACCACGTGACGTTCGATGCCTTGTTGTTGTTCGCAGCCAACGGAATCGCACCGAGGCTCCCATCAGGTTTGACGACCTTCTTGAACAGGAAGAGTCGAGTGTCGAAGGACGAGCCCTGTGTGTTCACGTCGAACGCTTGAGCATTGGAAATGAAGATCTCGTAGAGGTCGATCGAGTCTGGAAGCGCGGCAACAAGGGACGTGGTGCCGGTCTGGCCTTCGATGAGCGTGAGCGCACCGCCTCCTGAGTCGCTCGCGGCGACGGACTTGATCCGGCTGGCGGTCTCTGCACTCGCGCCGGCCTTGTCACCGCCTCCCTCGCACCAGATTGGGCCGGCAAGGCCGCCATCGTCAGCGAACGCAGGAAGGACGCAGAGCATCGGGACGAGCAGGGCAACACAACGCATGGGACCTCCAAGGGATAAGTCGGCCTTGGGCCAGAAGCCCGCCGCGCAGCGAGTGTCACCGCGAATGGGCGCGATTCCAGTTGTCGCTTTGGGAAATCGGGGATAATCTCATTTACCGGACACTAGGTCGGTCATTGCCCCCGGGCGCGATCGACCCAGGTATTCCAAAGTTGGAACGCCCGTTGCGTAGCCGCCAGAAGACTGCGCCGGTCGTCTTCGATCCGTGCACTGCTCACCGGGGGATCCACGACCGATCGACCGAGCTCGGTGTTGCAGGCCGTGCACCGGAACCGGGCTCGTGCAAGGATGAAGCGCTTCCACTGGATCGGTCCCAAACGGATCCGCTTGGCACAGCCAGGGCAGACCAGTTCGGTACCGGGCTTGCGCTGCACGCTGCCATAGTCATGGCAGCGATCCACCGGCAGGCCCAACTGGTGCATGAGACGCTGCCACCGTTGGTCATGATGGCACGAGCGTCGGTGATGGAGATCGCAGGCGACATGAGCGACTTCATGCCCGATGGTGCTGTCAAAGCGCTCGAGGCCCTCGTGACGGAACATGTGGAACGAGAGTTTGATGTGGCGACGGGCCGGCATGGCCAGTCCGGCGGTCGTGCGCAGCCGGGCGCTCAACTCGACGCTGGGTTCCGGGCCGAGCGGCTTGCCCAACGCCCGTTCGCATGCGCGCCACCAGTGGCTGACGCGGTCCTGGGCCAGGCGTTCCCAATCGGCATGGAGGATGGGGACGGCTCGGCCCACCATGCTCCCTAGAACGGATGGTTCGTCACCGCGTGACACGGCCGGAGTCTAGGAGCGGTGCCGGCCATGGTCGACCGGGCAATCGTCCGCGGGGGGCTTGCAGTCTCGTGAAGGAGCACTAGCCTCGGGCGATGGCCCTCAAGATGGCAAGGCTCTCGGCACTGCGGAAGGCGTTGCTCGATGCCCGCGACCTCGGGAACCATCGGTCGATGGCCGAGCTGCAGGCCGAACTCGGATTGAGCAGGCGCACCGTGGTGCGGTACCTCAATGACCTGCGGGCCCAGGGCGACCAGTTGACGATGGTCCGTGGCAAGGGCTGGACCATGGTCAAGCCGCGGCGAGATGGCACGCTCGAGTCACAGATCCCGGAGCAACTGCTGGTCGTCTTGCGCAAGCTGGGTTGGGCGCTTCGTGGTACGCCGTGGCACGAGGAGATGGAGGCGCTCTTCGGCGCAGAGCTCAAGCGCGTGAAGACGGTCGCGAGGAGCGGCATGCATGGTGGTGCCATGGCCCAGGCGGTGCGGCTGAACAAGGTGCTCTTCATCGCCGACTTCGCACCAGGCGTGCGCAGCGAGGGCACATCCGATGAGTGGATCGACGATGACGACGCTGCACTCGATGCCGGTTCGTCGAGCGGGCTGCGTCAGTCGCTGGATCAGCTCCGCGAACGCCAGTTGCGCCAATCAGCATGGAATGCGGAGGCGGTGACGGTCTGGCGCGATGTGCTGCTCGCGGCACGCGAGAGCAAGCCGCTGGTGGTCGAGTACATGAATGCGAGCAGGGGCAAGCTCGATCAGCAGCAGGTGGTGCTGCCCTTGGGCATCGTGCTCCGGCCCGGCGGGGCGTACCTGCTCGCGCACAAGGTCGGCAACCTGCGCGATGCCGAGGTCGAGTCGGGTACGGCGGCGCAGTGGAGCGAATCACTGCGCAAGCGGCCAGTGCTGAGATCATTCGCGATGCAGCGCATCACCTCGGTCGGTCTGCTGGGAGGTGCGTTCCGTGTGCCCGATGGCTTGTCGTTGCGCGAACTCGTCAAGACCTCGGTGGGGGGCTTCGTGGAACAGGGGCCGACCGAGGCGGTCGAGCTGGAGTATGACGCGATCAACCTGACGCTTGCGGCCGGCGAAGTCTGGCATCCTGAGCAGGAGGTCACCGTGCGCGGCCAGGGTGTTGGCATGACCGTGCGTGTGCGCTTTCGCACCAACAGCAGGATCGAGGTCCAGCGGCGCGTGCAGGCGTTGGGCGGCAGGGTGCGCTTGATCAAGCCGCTGGCCTGGCGCAAGGAGATCGCCCGCAGTGCCCGCATGCTCGCGCAGGGACATGGGCGATGAGCAGGACGGTTTGGCGATCCACCCATCCCTACCGAAGACAGGCCAGACCGGTGAAGCACGGTGTGCGTTGCGCACCAAGGCGCTTGGCGGTGAGTTCGGCCAGGCACCGAAGGTGCGCGAGACCGATGTCGGTGCATGGGATCCCAGCCGCCTCGAGTTCAGAAGCGACAACGGTGCGCAGCGAACGGATGCCGCGGGAGACCAACTGTCGCACGGAGTCGGGCGTGCGGCCCATGATGGCGCCGATCTGCGGTCCGGTGCGACCCTCGAGCGAGAGCCAGAGCGCCTGACGGGCATCGGTGGAGAGTGCATCGACCCCCTTCGTGAGCACGCGGACCAGGAGTGCGTGATGCGCGGGATCGATCATGTCGGCGCCGGGTGCGGCAGCGTGCGGATCAGCGAGCACCTCGACCACGGGCGTGGCGATGCCGAGGCCATCGACCATGGGTGCCACCTCGGCGCGCAGCTTGGCAGCACGACGGGCATCGATGAGGTTCGTGCGGATCGACCGCTTGAGATAGGACTCCATGGCGGCAACCGTGGCGAACTGCAGCTGCTGTGCATCACGGCGGCACAGGCGACGGGCGATGCGGTCGAGCACCCGTTCGACGATGTGATGGCGCAGCTGGGTGGCCGACGGGCAGATCTTGTCCACCAGGTGGTGGATCGCATCCTGCGTGAACGCATAGAGATCGATCAGGCTCAGGGAGCCCGCCGAGGCAAGGGTGGCACGGGCCGCGGACCGTGCGTGATCGGCGCGGACCGAATCGGTGGTGATGGAGATCTGGCGCTGCGTGCTGGTGCGGTGGTTCGACATGGGGGCTTTCCTCCGGCTGAGGGGTTGAACGACGCGTCCTCAAACTCTTCCTCCTGCGAGAGCCTAAGTGTGACAATGAGTGACACAGTCAACGACACCAGCGTTGACGACCCCGCTATGCCGCATCACCCTCCGGCTCGCACAGGTGTTGCTGGTCCGGTGGTCGCCCGCTTGCCAGATCCGCGAAGTCGTGTTCGCCGCACATGTAGAGGCGAACGACATCGACCGCCGCGAGGTACATGGCGCCTTCGCGGGGTGACAGGCCCGGCTGCCCGTGCCGCCCTGCCAGGAACGCCACCCGGAAGGTGGCGATCATGCGCAGGGCGAGTGTGACGCGGGTCGGAAGTGAGGTTGTGGGTCTCAAGAATGGGTTCAGTGACATCGATCCTCGGGGTTGGGGGCGAGTGGTGAACAGGTCAGAGCGGCTTCCAACGGGGTTCCGCACCAACCGTGACAGGGTTGATGGCGAGACCCCCCCGCCGGACATGGCGTCCAGAGGCTGGATCCCGATCGGTCCTGCATAGAAGGGTCGCCGCGGGCCATCCTGACTGGAAAGTGCCAGAATCTGGCACAGACCAAGCGTGTCCCCAACCGTTGGTCGGGCCACGGATCACCCATACGATCCGATCGTGCCAGGACCCCGAACGATCCTCACCGCTGGTCGATCCCACCGTGGCGCGATCCTGTGGGCCACGCTCGTGGCCGTGGTCGGTCCCGATGCCCGGAGCTTGGCCGGCCCCGTTCCGGACGAACCGGCGCTGCCTAAGGATGCGGATCACGCTCTGGTCGATCCAGCAGCCCCGAGTGATCCTGATGCTGCGACCATCTGGAAGGCCAAGGCAGCCCTGATCGAGCGGGAGCACTGGTCCTACCAGCCGATGGCCGACCCCCGGCCACCGAAGCCGACCGGCACCCCCTCCACCACCGGGGACATCGACCGTTTCCTGCTGCACGCCATGCAGGCCCAGGGCGTGATCCCGCAGGACCGGGCCGACCGACGAACGCTTCTGCGCCGGGCGACCTTGGACCTGACCGGCCTGCCGCCGACCTACGACGAGATCCGGGCCTTCGAGGAGGACACGCGTCCCGATGCCTGGCCACGCGTGATCGATCGATTGCTCGCGAGCCCGGCATACGGTGAGCGCTGGGCGCGCCACTGGCTCGATGTAGCGCGCTACGCCGACAGCAATGGCCTCGACGAGAACACGGCATTCGCCAACGCCTTCCGCTGGCGCGACTGGGTCGTGCGCGCCTTCAACGACAACCTGCCGATCGATCGCTTCATCACGATGCAGATCGCCGGCGACCTGATGCCCGAGGCTCGATCATCCCCTGCTGCCGCTGATTGCATCACGGCGACCGGGTTCCTGGTCCTCGGCCCCAAGGTGCTTGCTGAGCCGGACAAGCAGAAGCTCGTCTTCGACATGGTCGATGAGCAGGTCGATGCGGTCGGCCGCGCGTTCATGGGGCAGACCCTCGGTTGCGCACGCTGCCACGATCACAAGTTCGATCCGATCTCGCAGGACCAGTACTTCGCGCTCGCCGGCGTCCTGCACAGCACACGCACGATGGCGAGCGTCGCGACCGTGGCGCGGGCGCTCGAGCGCGAAGCCGCCGCGAACGATGCCGTGGCTGCGCGTGCCGAGCACTCCGCAGCGTCCGAGCGCACGAGCAAGGCACTCAAGGGTGCGACCCAACGCGCGGATTCGCGCGTGCAAGCGGCGTGGGTCGCTCAGGCAGAGCACATCCTCGTCGCGGCCGCCGAGCTTCCCGACGCCGCACCATCGCGTGAAGCCGAGGACGATGCCACGCTGCAGGGTCTCGTCATCGATCGTGATCACTGGGGTGTGGGCATCGGTGTCGTGCGCACGGGTGCGCCCGGCGTGGGTCGGGTGGCATGGCGGCTTCGTGCTGAGGTTGCTGGTCCGCACGAACTCCGCATCCGCGCGGCGAGCGACGAGGTCCGACCTGTCCGGGTTGAACTCGATGGCATGCCGGCGGCGCAGGATGCCCTGGGTGCCGACACGGGGTCGTTCCATCCAGGGGGTCAACAGTGGCAGGTCGCGGCGCATCTGGACCTGACTGCGGGCGAGCACGAGATCGCGCTCGTGCGCGACGGGGCCTTTCCCCACATCGATCGCGTGGAACTGGTGCCGGTGGGTCGTGCGGATCACCGGGCCGAGGCTGCCGCCGCCAGGGCAGCGGAACTCGGCGTGCCGGCCGCGCTCCTCATGCAGGTGCGCGATGCACTTGATCGCGAGCCATGGCTTGCGGAGTGGCGCGGCGAACTGCATGGCCCGTCACGCGATCGCAGCGTGCTCTTGAGTGATCTTGCCGCGCGTACACAGGCCGCCGCGACGGCGTGGACTGCGCTGTTGGCCGATGGCCCGTCCGCCGAGCCGCGCGAGCGATTGGATGATCCCTCAGTTGAAGCCGATCGCGCGGTGCTCCTGGGGTCGAGCGGTCCCTTTGCCGTGACGCCCGCGCTCGAGGAGTTCCGAGCCGAGGAGGACCGTGCACTGATTGCTCGACTGGTCGTGGAGCGTGATCGACTCGCTGATGCCATGCCTGCCGCACCAGTCATGGTGCTGGCCGTCTCGGAACAAGAGCAGCCCGGTGACCTCGCGGTGCATGTGCGCGGCGACCACACCATGGCGCCGGGGCCGAAGGTCGCGCGTGGTGCGCCGCAGCCGCTCTCCAAGGGCACGGATCTGCCCACGATCCCGGAACGATCCAGCGGACGCCTCGAACTGGCGCAGTGGCTCGTGGATGACGAGCACCCCCTGACCTCGCGCGTCTTCGTGAACCGCATCTGGCACTGGCACTTCGGTCGCGGCATCGTCGAGACGCCGAGTGACTTCGGTACGCGCGGCGGCAAGCCGTCGAACCCTGATCTCCTGGACTGGCTTGCGCGCGATTTCGTCCGCCACGGCTGGGACCTGAAGCGCCTGCACCGGCAGATCATGAACTCCGATGCCTACATGCGGGCGTCGATACCCAATGCGGTCGCCGGCGCGATCGATCCGGACGATCGCCTGCGCTGGCGATGGACGCCGCGCCGTCTCGAGGCCGAGGCGATCCGGGACAGCGTGCTCGCAGTCAGTGGATCGCTCGACCGCACGATGGGCGGCTCGCTCCTGACCAGCGGGAACTTCGACTATGTGACCAACGACCAGAGCGCCAACGGTGCGCAGTACGGCGCACCACGCAGGAGCCTCTACCTGCCGGTGATCCGCAACGCGCTCTTCAGCTTCTTCGGGATCTTCGACTACACCGATGCAAGCGTGACGGTCGATGCACGCGCGCAGACCGTGATCGCGCCCCAGGCGCTGTTCATGCTCAACAGTCCCTTCGTGCACGAGGAGAGTCGAGCGTGGGCGAAGCGCCTGCGTGAACGCGTGCTGGCCGATGCGGCGAATGTGCCGTCCCAGCAGGCTGGGCACCAAGGCCACGCGATGGTGCAGGAGGCCTATCGCATGGCGCTCGGCCGTGAACCCACCGCCAGCGAGGCGAACTCCGCGCTGGCCTTCGTGGCGAGCCAGGCTGCGCTCGGCGAGGATGCCGCATGGGGGCTCTACGCGCAGGTCATCCTGGCCAGCAGCGAGTTCATCACCATCGAGTGATCACGCGAACCTGGGCGGAATCCACGCCTGGCGCTCGACCGGTGCCCGGACGCGGCTAGGCTTCGTGCATGTTCTGCGGCCACCGCCAGAGTGCCGTCACGCGGCGCGCCATGCTCCAGTCCTGCGCGAGCGGGTTCGGGCAGGTCGCGCTCCTGGGACTCCTTGGCGATGAACTGTTGCGGCGCGGTGTGTGGGCTGATGGCCGGCCCGGGCTCGTGGATCCATCCCGCGTTGCTCCCCTGGCGCCGCGCCTGCCACATGTTCCTGCGCGTGCCAAGCGCGTGATCTTCCTGTTCATGCATGGTGGCCCGTCGCAGGTGGACACCTTCGACTACAAGCCGCTCCTGCAGCGCGACCACGGCAAGCCGTTCCCGCAGGCCAAGCCGCGGGTGCAGTTCGCCGAGACGGGCAACCTGCTCGCGAGCCCATGGTCCTTCCGGCAGTACGGGCAGAGTGGTGCTTGGGTGAGCGAGCTCTTTCCCAATGTGGCCCGGGTCGTGGATGAACTCTGTTTCGTGAAGAGCCTGCATGGCTCCAATCCCGCGCATGGTGCAGCGCTCCTCAAGATCCACACCGGCAGCGAGAACTTCGTTCGGCCCAGCATGGGATCGTGGATCACCTATGGCCTGGGCAGCGAGAATCAGGATCTGCCTGGTTTCATCACCATCAGCCCGACGCTCGGCCACGGCGGTGTGAACAACTATTCGAGCGCATTCCTGCCAGCCGCGTACCACGGGACGCCGTTCGGCAAGACGGGCATTCCGTCGGACCAGGCGCAGTTCGATCACATGATGGCTGGCGTACCCGGCGATGTGCAGCGCGCACAGCTGGACCTGCTCAAGCAACTCAATCGCGAGCACATGGAGCGCAGCGGCGGCGGCGCGGCGCTCGAGGGCCGGATCGAGGCGTTCGAACTTGCCTTCCGCATGCAGGCCGCGGCGCCGTGGGTCACCGACACCAAGGGCGAGTCGGCAGCAACGCTCAAGCTCTACGGCATCGACCAGAAGAACACCGAGGACTTCGGCCGCCAATGCATGCTGGCCCGGCGGTTCGCCGAGGCTGGCGTGCGCTTCATCCAGTGCACCCACTCGTACAAGTGGGATCAGCACGGCGACCTGCGCAAGGGCCACACGCAGAACGCGAGCGAGGTCGACCTGCCGATCGCGGGACTGATCCGCGACCTCAAGAGCCGGGGCATGCTCGAGGAGACGCTCGTCCTGTGGGGTGGTGAGTTCGGCCGTACCCCCGCATCGCAAGGCGGCGAGGATGGCCGCGACCACAATCCACACGGTTTCACCTGGTTCATGGCCGGTGGCGGCGTGAAGCCGGGCTTCTCGTACGGTGCGACCGATGACTACGGCTGGTATGCCGAGCGCGACAAGGTCCATGTGCATGACATGCACGCCACGATCCTCGCGCTCCTGGGCATCGATCACGAGCAGTTGACCTATCGCCATGCCGGCCGCGACCATCGGCTCACGGATGTCCACGGATCGATCGTCCGCGGCATCATGGGGTGATCGTCCCTGGGTCATGGTGATCGGCGTCTGTCATGTGCGTGGCAGCATCGGCCCGAGCGCCTCGATCCGCGGGAATCGCCCGCAATGGACTCAGACCGCTTTGCGCGCCCCGTTCCATGGACTACCGTTGCGGGATGCCCACGATCCCCGCCCTGCTGGCCGGGCTTGTTGCCTTGACTGCTCTGCCTCCCGATTGCCTGGTGGATGGTGTGGCGTTCGAGGCTGTGGCTGAGCATGCGGAGCCCGGTGTGGCTCGCTACCGCTGGGCCAAGCATGTCCAGAGCTCGATCACACTCACGCTCGTCGAGCGCGATGGCCTGATCGCGGGTGCAGCGCTCCTGCCGAGCGGCGAGCGACGCCAGGCCCTGGGTCGCGCGGATGCACCCATCGAGTGGACGCCGATCCCGGAGGAGGGTTCGCGCTCGTGTGCGGGTTCAGTCGATGGCACGGCAATCGCCGGCACCACACCGCAGGATGGATCGCTCTCCGGCGGCTGCCCCGATGGCGACGGCGTGGATGTGCTCATCCTGACCACGCCTGCCGCACGCACGCAGGCAGGCGGTGCCAGCCAGCTCAACGCGCTGTGCGATCTCGCGGTGGCCTCTTCGAACACGGCCTACATCAACTCGGGCCTTGCGGCGAGGCTGCGCAATGTGCTGCGCATGGAGATCAGTTACACCGAGCAGGACTTCATCGGTGACCTCTCGAAACTCGCCGGGCAGGGTGATGGCGCCATGGACGATGTGCATGCGTTGCGAACCGCCTGCGGTGCCGATCTGGTTGCGCTGATTCGCGCGAGTGGCGAGTACTGTGGGATCGCCTACCTCATGCCGTACAACGACCCGGGTGCGTCGGAGACCGGCTTCAGCGTGACCGCGCAATCATGCCTGTCGAGCCAGACCTTCGCCCATGAACTCGGGCACAACATGGGCTGCTGCCATGCCGCGGGTGACGGTGGTGGGTGCACGAATGGCGGCATCTTCCCCTACAGCGTGGGCTGGCGGTTCGCTGGGACCAACGGCACCACCTATCGCACGGTGATGGCGTATGCACCAGGTGTGCGCATCGATCACTTCTCGAATCCCAACGTGAGTTTTCAGGGCGCGGCCACCGGGGTCGAGCCGTCAGGATCGACACAGGGTGCGCACAACGCACGCACGATCACCGAGACGCTCGCGGCGATCTCGTCGTATCGCTGTGCCGTACCCGACACGCTGCTCGGTGACTGTGACGCGAACGGCAAGGTCGATGTGCAGGACATCGCCCAGGGGCGCGCGAGTGATTGCGATGGCAATGGTTGGCTTGACTCGTGCGACCTTCCGGCGGAGGGATCATGCGCGAGCGCCTTGGCGGGGTGCACTTCAGGATTCCTCATGAACGCACCGGGTGGGCAGAGCGCCAGCGGCGAACTCTTCGGTCGCGTCGTGGCGACCGACGGTGTCGGATTCATCGTTGGGTCACCGGGCGAGAATGCACCGTATGTCGATGCCGGTCTGGCTGAGGTCTGGACGATCGCGAATGATCGCCCATCGCGGCAAGCCACGCTGCGCCAAGGCGCCGCCGTCAGCAGCGACCAGTTCGGCAATGCCGTGGCGCTCTCCGGGGACTGGGCCGTGGTCGGTGCGCCCGGGCGAGACGCGAGCGGACTCAACAGCTCGGGTGCTGCGTATGTGTTCAAGCGCACAGGTACGAACTGGTCACAGGTCCAGATGCTGCAATCGACTGCGCCCACAGCGGGCGGTCGATTCGGTTGGAGCGTGGCGCTGGCCGGTCCGTGGCTGGCGATCGGTGCTCCAAGCGAAGGAACCGCTCCGGCTGCCGGCGGTGCGGTGCACATCCATGAACAGCAGGCCAACGGCCAATTCGTGTTCCGCCAGATCCTCGTGCCATCGACCGCCAGTCCGGCGGGGTACTTCGGTTGGTCGGTGGCGATCGATGGCCCCATGCTCGTCACGGGTGCTCCCTTCGCGTCAGCGGGGACCGGTGAGGTCTGGGCATCGATTCGCGATGGCTCGGTGTGGTCCGATCCGGAGCGTGTCGGCAGTGATCTCGAACCGATTGCCGATCCTGACGCACGGCTCGGCTATGCGGTGGCGTGCAGCGGTTCGCTCGTTGCCGCCGGCGCGCCGCAGCAAGGCGATCGTCAGGGTGCGGTCTTCACATGGCGTCGTGTCGATGGTGTCTGGCAGGCCGGGCCGGTGATCAGTGGTCCCACGGCGCAGGGTGCGCGCTTCGGCCATGGTGTGGCGATGGCCGCTGGTCGCGTCCTGGTGGCGCAGCAGGATTTCGCCGCGTTGGTCTCGGGTGTGCATGCGTACGAGTGGCTGTTCGGGAGTGCGCCCATCGAGGTCGGTCGCGTGAGCGTGGGCGAGAGCGTGGCCATCGTGCGTGATCTGGCGATCATCGGTGCGAGCGATTCGGTCGAGTCGGCATCGATCACGGGTGCTGCGCGCGTGTGGCGGTTCGGTTCCGATTGCGACCAGAACGGCGTGGCCGACCGGTGCCAGATCGCGCAGTCCGGTGGCGACGCCAACGCCAACGGGATCCTTGATGTGTGCGAGGCGCTTCTTGGTGATTTCAACGGCGATGGACATGTGGATGGTGCTGATCTTGGCGTGCTCCTTGGCGGTTGGGCAACCGCGATCGGCGACCTGAATGCCGATGGCATCACGGATGGAGCCGACCTCGGCATGCTTCTGGGAAACTGGACCGGCTGACCGACCCTTCCGCGTAGCCTGCGCGCATGCTGTGCTCCCTGTGCCTTCACTGCGGTCATGCTCGCCGTGCAGGATGCGGCGCCGGCCCCTGATGAATCGAATGCCGCCACCTGGTACCGGCGTGCGAGCGAGATTCGGTTCAGCGAAGACGACCAGCTGTTCATCGGAACGGAGCTGTTCGTTCGCAACGAGTGGCGCATGTTGGATCCTGCGTGGGTCGCGCGTGCCGAACGGATGATTCAGGCGCTTGGTCCGACGATCGATGCCGCCGAAGATGGGTGCGTCAGTGCTCAAGCAAGGGCTCGTGTGCGGGGACCGCGTGCCGCGGGCGGCGAGTTCACCGCAGCCGCACCGTCGGGTCGCCGAGGTACACGAACTTCATGCCCTGGAAGAAGACGCTCGGCGGATACCAGCCGTCGGTCGGCGTGAGCTCCATCAGCTTCTCGTCTCGGACATAGCGGGCGAGCGCCGTCGTCCACCATCGGCCCGCGGGAGCGGTCGGGTTCTCCGCCATCGCGTCGACGAAGCCGTCGAGCAGCGTGTGCGCGCAGGGCTGGCTGCCCGACACGCATCCGATGACGCCGATCGCGCCGCCGTCGGCACGACGCACGGCCTCCTCGGACACGCTGGTCGCGTTGCACGCGTCGCGCTGGATCGGCGCGGGCGGCGGCGGAAAGTCGGTGAAGACCTGGCCCGCGTTCGTTCCCTTCTGGAGCGTGCCGTCGACATCGAAGTAAGCGCCGTACGGAGGCTCGGTGGCGATGACGGCGGTCGAGCAGCCGATCGAGAAGAGGAATGGCGGGGTGTCGGTCGCCGGCGACCTTGTCATCACGCCGCGGTCGAAGCATCCTTCCCAGCCCCACGGCTGACCGTGACCGGTGTGGAAGATCGCGGCGGGAGCGCGCACGAACGCGGCGGCCAAGGCAGCGGTGCTCGGCTCGCGCGCGGCGACGAAGAATCCGTGGAGGTCGGTTTGCCACGCGCCCTTCGACTTCACGCGCTCGACGAGCGCGGTGACACGCGCAGAGTTGTCGATCCAGCCGCCGCTCGCGAAGAACGCCAGTTCATCGGCGGCGGCGCGCGCCGACCCCTCCTCCGCGAGCACCAAGCGCTGGTGGCGCAGCGTCTTCGAGGCCACCGCCTTCGCCTCATCCGCGCTTGACACGGGCCAGCGCCCGACCGCGATTTCGGGCGCGTAGCTCACGCGGTCGAAGTTGATCGGATCCTTCTTGTTCGTCTCGCCGTGGACCTCGCCGAAGTAGCGCGCGTGGACGCCGTCGGCCGCGCCGTTCCAGTCGTCGAACGAGCCGTCAGCGCGCGCGAGGTCGGCGTAGTAGAGGTCGCTCGCATAGAACGCGGTGTCGAACGCTTCCTTGGTGCCGCGGTCGAGCTTCATGAAGCGGACGGGCATGGTGTCGACATCGCCGACGAGAAGAAGCGCCGTCACTTCGCCCGCTTTCCAGCGGCGGTAGACCTCGCGCTTCAGCAGTTCGGGTGCGTCGGGCGCGCGCGCGGAACCCTCGGCTGCGGACGGGCGGGAAGCCTCTTCGAGCGCGAGAAACGCGACAGGAAAACCGAGCTGCCGCGAGCGCTCGGCGAGAAACTCATCGAGCGCCGGCCGAAACTCCTCGGGCGCGACGACGAGCAGGCGCTCGGCGGGCGATGCAGGTTGCACGGCGAGAGCGATGGCGACGGCTGCGGCACTCGCGACCATGCAGCGAGTGTAAGGCAGCGTCCCGAACCGCCCTGATGCGGTCCCGAACTCCATGTCGCACCGGGGTCAGCGGCGACGGCGGCCGGTATGCGGTTGGGCGCCAATCGTCTCGGGGACCGATGCAGCGACCGTGCAGTCGTTGCCACCCTTGGGCAGCATCACGCAGAAGGTGCCCGTCGATGTCGAGGCGATGGCCGCATCGTGGACCGATCGCGTGCAGGCCCTGATCACGAGCGGTCGCGGGGGGCGAGGCCCACCCCTCACCGGATGAACCGAAGTTCGCCGAAGTCGGGGATGAACGGCGTGCCGCCGGGCGACAGGCGCATCGGTGCCGGGAAGTAGACGCACCAGGCCTTGCCGATCATCAGGTCCTCAGGAACGACGAACGGGCTGGTGCTGCCCAGCTGCACGGACACGAGTGGATGCGGCCTGCCCCAGAGCCGGCTGTCGCGGCTCGCACCGGAGTTGTCGCCGAGCATCACAAACTCGCCATCGCCGATCACCGGTGGCTGGTTCACATCGATGCCGAACCCCAAGCCGGGAATCGGTTCGCCGTTCATGGGGTACTGGTCGCCGGGGTTGAGGAACGCCGGACGGTAGTAGAGGTCACGGTCGACGCGGATGCGCCGCAAGGTCACCGGCCCACCACCGAACTCCCACGCCAGGGTGGCCGGGGTGGGCTTCTGCGCCGTCGGATTCTGCAGGACATGGTCGATCGTGCGGCCGTTGTGGCTCGCCAGCAGTCGCTGCTGCGGATCCCACTCGTAGTCGAGCGTCAGCACGCTCTCGCCATCGACGAAGAGCTGCAGTCGCTGGTCGATGTGCCAGAATTCGAGCTCGAATGCGCCGTCAGGCAGCGCGATGGGGCCGCTTGCGGTGGCCTTCACCTCGCCGCTCTCCGCATGCACCACGGAGAGCGTGGCCTTGCTGCCCGAGACCTCGAACTTCATCAGGTGCGATCGCGTGCCGATCGAGAGGTTCGTCGTGAAGAGCCCACTCGAGGCCGGTGTGCAGTGCGCGGCCACGCGCAGGTCGCCCACGGGGAAGAGTGGAATCTCGGGGCGCGTGGAGTTGTAGGCGTTCCAGTCATCGAGTTGGATGTCGGTCGGGACCCACTCGAGCCGGGCTGGGCCCGGCGCGCTCCATACGAAGGCGCGAGGATCGCTCGTATCCCAACCATGCCCACGCAGCGGCTGGCCGCTCCACGAGCCGCGCATGCGCTGGCGCATGGCGCCTGGATCGATCGGCGCGTAGTCGCTGTTCCAGACCGGCTGCAGGACGGCGCGCTGCACGGACTCGGGCTTGCGCTGGATGCGCATGCTGGTCACCGGCATGCCGGGTGCACCGGTGAACGCATCGCCATCAGCCAGCGCGAAGCGCTCGCCCGGCATGCCGACGAGGCGCTTGATGTAGTAGGTCGCATCGCCGACCGGATCGCACGGGTTCTTGAAGACGACCACATCCCAGCGCTGCGGCTGCTGGATTGGCCAGAGGAACTTGGTGACGAGGATGCGATCGCCGACGCGCACATCCTGTGCGAGCCGGACATTGCCCTCGCTGCGCGTGGCGGCGGTGTGGCTCACCATGGGGTCACCGATCGGCCGTTGGAAGTCGCGGCCGGCGCGTGCCGCCTCGACCACCGGTGCGGCATCGGCCGGATAGCTGTATCCCGTGTCGGGACTGCGTAGCCGAAGGTGCTCGCCCATGAGCGTCGGCGCCATGCTGCCTGTGGGGATCACATAGCCCTCGATGACGAAGCCGCGGAAGGTCATCGCGAGCGCGAACGAGATCAGCAGCAGGCTGATGGTGTCGAGGGTCGTGCCCTTGCGTGGCTCGTGCTCCATGGGGGCGCGATGCTAGCGGCGGTCACGCAGGCGCTTGATCGACCGGCAGCAATTCCTCGACCGGGACCGCGATGTCCCGGCCGGTGGCGTGCAGGCGAACGAGGACCAGTTGCACGAGCGTGCGACTCTCGACGACCGAGCCCACGCCTTCGCTGGTCCCGACCACCGTGCCGCGCTTGGGCAGTTTCGACGCAAGTTCGGCGTAGGTCTGGTCCTCGTAGCGCAGGCAGCACATCAACCGTCCGCATCGCCCCGAGATCTTCAAGGGATCGAGCGTGAGCCCCTGCACCTTGGCATGCTTGATGCTCACGGGCTTGAGCACCTTGAGGAAGGTCGAGCAGCAGACGCTCTGGCCGCACTTCTCGCGGTCCGCGACCAGGCGGGCCTCGTCGCGCGCACCGATGACCTGCCAGTGCGCCTCGCGGCCGATGACCGGCGCCAGGGCATGCTTCAGCGGATCCAGGTCCAACTCGCCCTCGGTGGTCGGGTGCACCCACACGATGACCTGTTCGCCACCCAGGATCGGTTCGAGCTGCACGAGCCGCGCAGGGAGTCCCAGCGCGATCGCTGCCTGCTTCGCGGCAAGCGTGCGCGCACCCCAATCCATCGAGATGCGCTCCCACGCAGCCAGGTCGTCCATCGTCGCCACGCGCAGCACCTCGCCGTCGGCGTGGAAGGGATAGTCCTTGCCGCCGGAGGCCTCGATGTAGCTGCGCACCTCGTCGCGCGAGACGCTCTTGCCGCATCCACCATTGCCGCAGGTCGTGGTGAGCATCTCGCCGAGTTCGGTGCCTCGGTGCGTGCGAACCACGAGCTTTGATCCGCATCCCGGCTTGGCGTCACCGCGGTACGGGAACTCGCCGATCATGCGCATCGCACCGAAGCGCACCACGATCGAGCTCGGAGCCTTGAGTTCTGCATAGGCCGCTGCGTCGACATCACGATGGGCGGGATCGGCATCGCGCTCAAAGATGGGCAGCGGGAAGATCGACACGGCGTGCGCAGTGTCGCATGGACGCGTCCGCCGTGCATCGGTGGTCCCGGTAGCATTGCTCGGTTCCATGCTGCCCGTCGTCGCCATCATCGGTCGCCCCAATGTCGGCAAGAGCAGCCTGCTCAACCGCATCGTCGGTCGACGCGTGTCGATCGTCGATCCGACCCCGGGCGTCACGCGTGACCGCATCACGGCCGAGCTCACCCTCGATCCACCGATCGAAGGCCCCGAGGACGCCCTCCCCCGGACCGTCGAATTCATGGACACCGGCGGCTACGGCGTCTACACCGCCGACGGCCGCCGCATCGACGATGCCGGCATGGACCTGGCGGCTCTGACGCCGCACATCGAAGAGCAGATCCGCGCGGCCACCGAAGAATCCGACATCATCCTGTTCACCGTCGACGCGCAGAGCGGGATTACGGCGCTCGACGAGACGATCGCCACGATGCTCCGTCGCAGCGGTCAGGCGTCGAAGGCGATGCTCGTCGTGAACAAGGTCGACGGCCCATCCTGGGAGGCGCATGCCTTCGATGCGATGCGGCTGGGATTCGGCGAACCGCACATGGTCAGCGCCAACAACGGCGCCGGCCTGCGTCGTCTGCGCGAAGCGATTTGGGAGCGCGTGGGCGACGCGCCCGCCAAGCCCGTGCCGACCGAGATGAGGGTCGCGATTGTGGGCCGCCGCAATGCCGGCAAGAGCTCCTTCACCAACGCGCTCGCGGGCGAGGACCGCGTGATCGTGAGCGAGATCGCCGGCACCACGCGCGATGCCGTCGATGTGCGCTTCGAGGTCGGCGGGCGGACCTTCGTGGCCATCGACACCGCGGGCGTGCGCAAGCGCAAGTCGTGGGCCGACGATGTCGAGTTCTATTCGAATGTGCGCACCGACCAGTCGATCCGCCGCGCCGATGTCTGCCTGCTCGTCCTCGATGCCACCGACAAGATCAGCCAGGTCGAGAAGCACCTGGCCATGCAGCTCATCGAGCAGGCCAAGCCCACGCTCATCGTGCTCAACAAGTGGGACCTGATGCCCAAGAAGGCCAAGGTCGAGGACTTCATCGAGTACCTCGGGCAGGAGTTGCCGGGGCTGGACTTCGCGCCGGTGGCCTGCGTGAGTGCGCTCACGGGCGAGGGCGTGCAGGACTCGATCTTGATGGCGTTCAACCTCTTCCAGCAGGCGGGTCACCGCGAGACGACCGGCCGGCTGAACGCGCTGGTGCAGAAGATCCTCACCGAGCGCGGTCCGAGTTCGCGACTGGGCACGATCGCCAAGATCTACTACATCACCCAGATCGAGGTCTTCCCGCCCACGATCGCGATGGTGGTGAACAAGCCCGACCTCTTCGAAGGCAGTTACGAGCGCTACCTGCTCAATCGCATGCGCGAGGAACTGCCCTACGCCGAGGTGCCGATCCGCCTTCGCTTCAGCGCCCGCAAGCGTCGCGAGCATCCCGGTGACGCGCAGCCCTCCTCGGGCGGCCAATCGGAGCAGTGATCACGCGAGCAGGCTCTGGCCCGTCATGGCCGGGGGCTTGGGCAGCCCGACCATGTCGAGCATGGTCGGAGCGATGTCCGCGAGCCGGCCATCGTCGCGCAGCTTCCGTCCGCGGAACGCCTCGCCCACGACCGACAGCGGCACGGTGAAGTTGGTGTGCGCGGTCTGCGGATCGCCGGTCCTTGGATCCACCATCTGCTCGGCGTTGCCATGGTCGGCGCTGATGATGAGGCTCCCGCCGCGAGCCAGCGTGGCGCGTGCGATCTCGCCCACGCACGCATCCACGACTTCGCATGCGCGCGTGGCGGCCGCGAGGTTGCCGGTGTGCCCGACCATGTCGCCGTTGGCGAAGTTCACGATGATGAACGGCTCGCAGTCGGCTGCAGCCAGGCGTGCGAGCACGGCATCGCGCACGCCGTGCGCGCTCATCTCGGGCTTGAGGTCGTAGGTCGGCACATCCTTGGGGCTCGGCACGATCACGCGGCGCTCGCCCGGGAAGGGTTCCTCGCGGTAGTCGTTGAAGAAGAAGGTCACATGCGGGAACTTCTCCGTTTCGGCGCAGCGGAACTGCGTCAGCCCCGCATCGCTGATCACCTGACCGAGGATCGATTCCATGCGTGCGGGCCGCTCGAACGCCACCGTCACCGGCAGGTCTTCCTCGTAGTTGGCCATCGTCACGAAGCGCAGGTTCGCCGGCACATGACGACGATCGAATCCACCACCGGGCAGTGCGCGGAACGCCGCATCATCGAGCACGAAGGCCTTGGTCAGTTCGCGGGGCCGGTCGCCGCGGAAGTTGAAGAAGATCACGGCATCGCCGTCACGGACGAAGCCTTCGTGTGCCGCAAGCAGGTGCGTGGGCGGCACGAACTCATCCCCGTGGCGCGTGGGTCCCTCGGGATTGGCGTACGCGCGTTCAAGTGCCGTGCGGGCATCAGGTGCCCCCTGCTCCTGCGGGCCGACGAGGCAGCGCCATGCACGCTCGACCCGCTCCCACCGATGGTCACGGTCCATGGCCCAGAAGCGGCCCATGATGCTGCCGATCCGCGCACCACACCGGTCAGCAGCCCGCTGCACACGCTCGATGAAGCGGACGCCGGTCGTGGGCCCCGTGTCGCGGCCATCGGTGATCGCATGCACGAGCACGCGGCCGCCCGGGAACCTGCGGGCACTGGCGAGTTCGAGGATCGCCTCGAGATGCCCGAGGTCACTGTGCACGAGGCCATCGCTGCAGAGCCCGAGCACATGCACGCAGCCGCCGGTTGCCGTGGCGTGGTCGAAGGCCGACTGCAGGCCGGGATTCGCGGCGAAGCGCCCGTCGCGGATCGCGCGGGTGATCCGCATGAGCTCCTGGTCCACGATCCGCCCTGCGCCGATGTTCTGGTGGCCGACCTCGCTGTTGCCCATGACCGGACCCTCGGGCGTCTCGGGCAGACCGACATCCTCGCCGCTCGTGCGGATGAGGGTGCTTGGCCACTCCCGGCGCATCGAGGCATCGAAGGGGCACCTTGCCCGGAGCACGGCATTGCCGGGATCCTGCTCAGCGTGCGGGTTCCGCCCCCAGCCATCCCGGATCACCAGGACGATGGGCGTGTTCACGGTCGGTGCAGCCATGGGGCCACTCTACCTCGCTCGGCAGTCGGCCTCGCGGTGGCAGTCCGCTACGCTACGCCGGCACCCGAGTGCACGGAGAGCACGGAAGGATGACCATCACCTTGGCCACGGACCCGGCACCACTCATCGGCGACGCGCTGCGCAGCCGCTACGACGAGATCAATCGACGCATCGGCGAGGCCGCTGCCCGTTCAGGGCGGAAGGCATCGCAGGTCGTGCTTGTGGCGGTCAGCAAGACCGCCAGCATGGAGCAGATCCGTGAACTCGTGCAGATGGGCCATGTGCATTTCGGCGAGAACCGGGTGCAGCAGCTGCAGCAGCGCGTGGCGCAGGTCGAGGAGTCGCAGGCGCGGCGCCGCGAGTTGACGGGTGTGGAGCCCGCGCCCGTGCGCTGGCACATGATCGGCTCGCTCCAGCGCAACAAGGTCAAGAAGGCCATCGAGTGCGTGCGGCTCATCCACAGCGTGGACAGCATGCGCCTGGCCGAGGACATCCAGAATGCGGCTGCACGCCGCGAGGATCCCGTCGACATCCTCATCGAGGTGAATGTGAGCGGCGAAGCGAGCAAGCACGGGCTTCATCCACCCGCGGTGCGTCATGTGATCGACCAGATCGACACGATGGTCAATGTCCGGCCGCGCGGACTCATGTGCATGGCACCCAACACGCAGGACACGGCTGTCGTGCGCGATGTCTTTACGCGTTGCAGGGAGCTCTTCCAGGACATCCGGTCGGCTGGTGTGGGCGGTGACGCCTTCGATCTGCTGTCGATGGGCATGTCCAATGACTTCGAGATCGCGATCGAGTGCGGCTCGAACATGGTGCGCATCGGCGGTGCGCTCTTCGGTGCGCCGGCCGTTCAGGACGAACCCGGCGAAGGCTGACTCGCGCTGTCGATGCGGCGCTGCGTGCGCGCATCCCAGCCCCGGTGGTAGCGAGCGATCGGCATGCCACGGAAGGTGCTCCGGCAGCGGTAGCAGGTCAGCCGCCACTCCGAGCGCATCAGGAGCACGAGGTCGATGGCGATGACGAGGAGCAGCGCAGCGACCAGTGAGGATGGCGTGCCGTAGCCGGCCAGCCCGACGGCGACAACCGAGACCGCGAGCACGGCTCCGATGATGGTGATTCGCGGCGATGAACGGCTCCGGTAGAGCGTGTCGCAGCCGCACAGGACGCACTTGCGCAGATGGCCACCGTCATCGACGGCCCGTTCCCAGTCAAGGAAGTACTCGCGTTCCGCCCCGGGCGCACCCAGGCGCAGGCGCGGAGGCCGTTCGTGGAGACTGACCTCGGCGTCGCCCAGTCGCGAGCGGTCGGGAGTTCGTGCAGTCACCTTCATGCCCAGGATCGTACGGCAGTCGACCCTCGGACCCATGCTGCCGTAGCATCACACGCATGAGACCGGGATGGTCGCACGCGCTTCAAGGACGCTTCATCGTCTTCGACGGCCCGGATGGCAGCGGCAAGAGCACGCAGATCCGCCGGTTCGTGCAGGCGGTACGCGATGACGGCACGGCGGTGACCGATGTGCGCGAGCCGGGTGGAACGCCGATCGGCGAGAAGATCCGCGAGATCCTGCTTGATCCAGCCAATGTCGAGATGGATGTGCGCTGCGAAATGCTGCTCTACATGTCCAGCCGTGCGCAGCTGATGGTCGAGCTGATCAAGCCGGCGCTGGCCGCAGGCCACATGGTGCTGAGCGACCGCTTCATCAGCAGCACGCTCGCCTACCAAGGCACCGCCGGCGGGCTCTCGCCCGCCGAGATCCTGTCGGTCGGTGATGTGGCCATTGGCGGTCGCTGGCCGGACCTCACCGTGGTGTTCGATGTCGACGAGCACGTGGCGGAGGGACGACTGCCGCCGCTGCTCGACCGCATGGAACGGAAGGGTGCTGAGTTCCACCGGCGCGTCCGCGCGGGCTACCTTCAGCAGGCCCGGGAGCGGCCCGATCGCCACCTGGTCGTCGATGCCTCCAAGGATCCCGATGCGGTCTTCGCGCAGGTGATCGCCGGCATCACGGCGCGCTGGCCACGCTGAGCCGCGTACGCACGATCGAGGCGACGGCTTCGGTGCAACGCACCAGATCGTCGTTGACGACGAAGGCATCGAATGTGGTGCCTGCCTTGGCACGCGCGATCTCGCTTCGGCTCTCGGCGAAGCGGCGCTGGATCGCGGTCTCGTCCTCGCGCCCACGCACGCGCAGCCGGCGCAGCAGTTCGTCATCATCCGGCGGCAGGATGAAGATGCCCAGCATGCCGGGCATCGCGCGGCGCACGTTCTCGGCGCCCTGCACATCGATGTCGAGGATCACCAGGCGGCCGTCGTCGAGCTGGCGCTGCACCGCATCGCGGGGCGTGCCGTACCAGTCACGGCCGAAGACCTGCGCATGTTCGAGGAAGCGATTCTCGTGGATCCAGCGCTGGAAGGTCGTCTGATCGACGAAGAAATACTCGACGCCGTCACGCTCCTCGGGCGATGGCGCGCGGGTCGTGGCGCTCACGCTGAAGGCAGCATTGAACTCACGCATGAGCGCATGCACGATGGTGGACTTGCCCACACCGCTGGGGCCAGCGATCACGAGCAGGAGGCCTGGATGGGCGGGATCCGGTGACATCCGGACAAATCTACAGATCCTTGACTGGACTGCGGTGCTCAGGGCCTTTGGGGACGGGGGGAATCTCCCTTCTGGAGGCACAGCATGGACCAGGTTCTCGAGCGCAAGAGCACCATGCACCGGTTCGTCAACCTTGCGCAGGCCTACCGCGGCTGGTCCAAGACCCAGACCGCAGAGCGCCTCGGCCGCGAGGTGGCCAAGGTGGTTCCTGAAAGCGGCAACCCCAAGCTCGACCTGGTGGTGGCGATCGCCGATGCGCTCGAGTGGCCCGTCGGTGATGTGGCCGAGGCACTTTGGCGGCCCGGCAGCGGTGTCCGTGCGCCCGGTGTGCGCACCCCCTTCCACGAACTCGATGCCCAGTCGCGCCAGGCGCACCGCGATGGCCGCTATCACGACATGCTCGACCTTGCATCGCTCATGCTCGGTGCGGCGGCATCGGGCAACGAGCGGGCGATCGCCTTCAATCGTCAGTGCGGTGCACATGATGGGCTGGGGCAATTCATGGGCAGCCTCTCCAGCGTGCAGCATGGTCTCGGCCAACCCGATGTCCTGCCGCGAACACGGCTCATGCTCCGGGTGAATCTCGCGAGCGCGCACTATGCGCTCTGGCACCTGGTCGAGAGCCGCAGCATCGCGCACGAACTCGTGCACCACTTCACCGACCATCCACCCGCGGACCGATTCGAGCGGGTGGCCCAGGCATTCGCCTTCCTCGTGCGCGGCCAGAGCGCCCGCCGTGCGATCGAGCGCGATGCCTCGCAGGCGGGCGCCCATGCTGAAAGTGCACTCGGTGACCTTCGTGCTGCGCATGCGGCCTATGCCGCGCTCGCCGGGGCCTTCGATGATGCGAGCTACGCGGCCGTGGCGCGGACCTGCCATGGCGCGATTCTCGAGTGCGAGGCGTACTTGGGCCTGCGCGACCCCGTCGATGCCATGTCCGAACTCGAGGCTGGCATCGCCGGAGCGCTCGCGCAGGATCCTGCACCGCGCGGTGATCTCCTCGAAAGCCACGGCTGGTGGGCGGTGTGCGCATGCAACATCGCCGCACGATCGCTCGATGGCCCTGCCTTGCACAGGGCGTTGGCGGTCTTCACCAACATGATCAGCGAGATCGCCGAAGCGACCGACAACTGGTCGTTGCGTGAACGATGCTTCAGCATCGAGCACGCCGCACACACCGATGATTCATCGGCCGAGTGGCTGCTTGATCGAAGTGACCTCAAGGTGCTGTGTGGCACCATGAGCCGGTTCCCGTCGTTCCGTCCCACGGGTTGGCGCATCCTCGAGCGCGCCCAGGTCCTGGAGGAAGCCTCATGAAGCCAGTCCATCTCGTGCTGTGCGGCTTGCTGGCCGTTGCGTTCCCGAGTGCGGCGATCGTGCATGTCGCCTCGGCGGGCCATGGCTGGTGGGGCGACCAGCGGCGCAAGCTGCCGCCATGGTGGATCGGCACCGGGCAGACCGCTCAGGAGCGCATGTTCTTCGCCATGATGGATGTGCGCTTCGGCAACCTCTGGATGCACACCATGCAGGAAGAGGTGGTCATGCCGATCTGGCGCCAGTGGCTGCGCGACTGGCACCGGCGCGAGAAGACAGGGCGCTGAACGGCCATCCAGGCGCTCGCGAGACCCACCTGCGTCGATCGATCGTCTGCGGGTCGGCGATCTACACTCGCAGCATGCGGGTGTTCCGTGCATCGATGGTGCTCCTGGTGTCGATGCTGGGCCAGTCCGCGCTGGCCCAGCAGGGCGACCAGCCCGGCGAGCCGCAGCCGCCCTTGCCCACCGCATGGCTGGCCGTCGACAGTCCTGCGCTCTCGCCCGAACAGGCCCTGGCCACCCTGCGTGTGGCCGATGGCTTCCGCGTCGAACTGGTGGCCTCCGAACCGATGGTCGTCGCGCCCGTGGCCATGGCGTTCCATCCCGACGGATCGCTCTGGGTCGTCCAGATGCCGGGCTACATGAGCGACATCGACGGTGCGCGCGAGCTCGAGCCGATCGGCAGCATCGTGCGCCTGGTCGATCGTGACGGCGATGGTCGCATGGATGATCGAACGGTCGTGCTGGAGTCCTTGGTCCTGCCACGCTCGATCGCGTTCCATCGGGGCGGAACGCTCGTGATCGAGCCTCCGCACCTGCTCTGGGCGCAGGATCTCGATGGCGATGGCCGCGCCGAGTCGACGACGATCGTCGCCTCGGGCTTCGCGGGCCTCGACAGTCCCGAGCACGCGGGCAACGCACTCACCTGGTGCCACGACGGATCGTTCGTGCCGAGCCAGCATCATGCAGGGTTTGTCGATCATGGCCATGGATTCGCAGCGTTCGCCACACCGGTCGAAGGCCAGTGGGGCCAGGCGATCGATGACTTCGGCCGCCTGCTGATCACGCCCAACAGCGATCCCCTGCTGATCGATCTCGTCCCACGCTGGATGGCGGCGCGCACGATCGGCGCGTCAAGCCTGCCCGGCGTGCCGCAGCGCGTGGTTGAGGATGCCAGCACCTGGCCCGCGCACCTGACGCCAGGGATCAACCGTGCGTATCGAGCAGGCATGCTCAACGATGGCCGGCTCGCTCAAGTCACGGCGGCGTGTGGACCGGTGATCAATCGCGACATCGTGCTCGGCGAGTCGATGCGCGGCGATGCCTTCATCTGCGCACCATGCGCCAATGCGGTCAAGCACTACCGGATCACCGAGCGCGACACCGGCCCTTCGGGCGAGCCCGTGCCCATCGGCGGCGAATTCCTGACGAGCACCAGCGAACGGTTCCGGCCGTGCGATCTCAAGATCGGTCCCGACGGCGCGCTCTACATCGCCGATGTCAGCCGCGGCATCATCCAGCACCGGATCTTCATGACAAGCTTCCTTCGCGCACAGGTCGAGGCGCGAGGGCTCGACCGACCGACCGACCAGGGTCGTCTTTGGCGCGTCGTGCCGATGGATCGACCGCTGCGTGCACGCGTGGATCTCACCAACGCCGACCAGGCCACGCTGGTCGGTCACATGGCAGGGCCAAGCGGACACCTGCGCGATCACGCTTCACGACTGCTCGTTGAGCGCTGCCGATCCTCGGCGGTGCATCCCCGGGGGGAACATGGACGCGACGCGGACGCCACCACCGTCCGCACCCTCGTCGAACTGGCGCGTGGGGTGCAGGTCGATCCGGCCGTGCGCCACTCCGCAGCCAGCACGCTCATGATGCTGGGTGCCGGCGACATGGCACTCCTCGAGGCACTCTCCTTCGATCGTGATGCGCGACTCCGCTCGGATGCGGCGGTCCATGCTGCGGGCATGCTGCACGGAGCGCAGCATGTGACGGAGAGTGTCGCCATCCTCGAGCGTCTGGCCCAGGATCCTGCACGGAGCGTGGCGATCGCTGCACTCGCTGCGCTGGGCGAGCTCAGTGATGACCGACTCTTCATCGATGCCGTCTCCCGCCTGGCTGCGACCCGGACCGTGCTGAGGGATGCATCGCGTCGTGCGGCATTGGCCAGCGGCATCAAGGGACGATCCATGCTGCTCTTGGAGTGGTCGCTCTCGGTCACGGAGGTGCGCGATGCAGGCGTGCGGGCCTTGCTGCAGGAGTGCGCGGCGCAGGTCCTTGCGCACGGGAACGAGCGCCTGAACGAAGCGTTGCTCGCGTTGGCAGCGCGCGCCGCATCGACGCAACCGCAGGTCGCTTCGTCGATCCTCGATCGTGTGGCATCGTGGACGAAGCCCGGCACGAAGGATGCACGCATCCTGCGCATGCGCGGTCAGCCGGTCGGCTGGGGTGAGCTCATGGCGTCCGGCCCACGCGCGGTCCGTGCTGCGGCGGTGCTCGTCGATCCGCAGCTGTCGTGGCCGGGTCGTGCCGGCTACATCTTGCCCAAGGCCGACCTCACGGCCGAGGAGCGCGGTCGCCTGCTCTACGGCAACTGCGTGGGCTGCCACCAGGCCAGCGGCAGCGGCATGCCACCGGTCTATCCCCCCTTGCGCAACAGTCCATATGTGACTGGTGATCCCTCACGGCTGCTGCGGATCCTGTTGCACGGCCTCGAGGGGGAGATCGAGATCGACGGCATCACCTATCGCGGCGTGATGCCCGCCGCACCGATCCAGTCCGATGCGGATCTGGCGTTGCTCGCAACATGGCTGCGCTCGCAATGGGGTCATGCCTCGACACCGATCGACGCCGGGTTCGTGGCCAAGGTGCGTGCGGACGCCGTGCGATCCGGTCCGTGGACTGCCAAGATGCTCGAGTCGGCCGCGCCCGTCGATCCGGCGCAGTGACGAACGCAAGGACGAGCGACTCGATCAGCCGCCACGCATGAGCATCTCGACCATGCTGCGGAACTCAGGCGGCACATCCATCAGCCCGGCGTTGGTTCCAGCGTTGCCGGGTTCGAGGTGGCCTTGCCAGAGCACAGTGCCATCGAGCTCTTCCACGCGCACCTCGGCAGGGCCGTCATCGCGTCGGTTGATCGTGATGCGGATGGAGCCATCGTCCATCGTTGCCTTCCATGATTCCGTTGACGAATGTCGACCATCGCGCTGACCATCGCGCTGGCCATCGCGCTGACCATCGCGCTGACCATCGCGCTGCCCGTCGCGCTGACCATCGCGCTGCCCGTCGCGCTGACCGTCGCGCTGACCGTCGCGCTGGCCCCAGTCGTTCATCGGCGGCATCGGCGGCCGCGGTCCATCGCCGCGCCACTCCTCGATCTCGACCTGGACATCGCGCTCAAGCGCACGCATGAGTCGCTCCATGACGCGGTTCTGCTCGTCGGGGGGCAGATTGCCCACGGCATCGCGGATGGCGTCCATCAGCCGTGCACGCATGGCTTCGCGTTCATCCCGCTCACCGCCTGGCTGTGCCTCACGGCGCGGCGAGTCCGGACGACGGCGGGTCCGTTCTCCTGCGGCTGGCGGCATGCCCTCACCTCCGCGCCGTGACATGCCCTGGTCACCTTCCGGTCGGCCTTCGGCCTGGTCGCGTCCGCGTGCAGGCCGATTGGGGGGTGGGAACTCATCGTTCATGCGATCAGGCGCACCCTGTCGTACAGGCATCATGCGTTCACCCAGGGAGACCTCCGACTGCTTGCGCTCGCCGCGGTGCAGCCAGGTCAACGCGATCTTGGCCCCCGGCTGCTCGGACTTCACGAGCCCGTTGAGTTGATCGACATTCATCAGGAACTGGTCGCCGACCATTTCGAGGATGTCGAAGCGCTGCAGGCCGGCCTTCTCGGCTGGGCTCTCCGGCTCGACGAACAGCACGACCAATCCCGCACCCTTGCGCAAGGGCAGTTGCATGGCCACATCACTGCGCACGGGTTCCACCTGCACGCCGAGCCACGCTTGGCGTTCGGTCATGCGATCGATCGGCGCCTGCACCGGTGCCATCGCGCGTTGGGGCGGCGGCGTGGGTTGGCTGGCCCGCGGTTCCTGGGCGGGTGCGCACGAGAACGCGACCACGAGCACTGTGGGAATGATCAACGCCATGAGAGCCTCCTTGCCATGAACAGCCGGGACGAGATCCATCGTCGCTCCAGCGCTGTCGGCATCTGTGCGCATTGCGCCGCATAGCCTAGCCCTTCCTTGCGTCACTCCGTCATGTCCCAGCCGGCCATGTAACGACCTGTCTCGAGCCTCAGGATCTGGCGAACGAGGTCGTTCGCGAGCGTGCTTGCGCCGAAGCGGAAGAGGCAGGGCGATAACCAGTCCTGACCAAGCGTCTCACGCACCATCACGAGGTAGTGGACGGCCGACTTCGCCGCGCGGATCCCCCCTGCAGGCTTCATGCCGATGCGTACTCCGGTGGCCCTGTGGTGATCACGGATCGCCTCGAGCATGATCAGGGTCACGGGCATGGTGGCTGCAGGCTGGACCTTGCCGGTGCTCGTCTTGATGAAGACTTCGCCGTCGGCGAGCGGTGCGGCGCCAGGAACGCTCGAGGCGGCGTCCATCGCGACATCGCTTGCGTGGCGGACCTGTTCGAGCGTGCCGAGCTCGCCTGTCTCAAGGATGATCTTCAGGTGCGCTGGTCCACAGGCGCGCTTGATCTCGCGAATCTCCCCTGCGACCTCGGCGTGACGGCCCTCGAGCCAGGCGCCGCGCGTGATGACCATGTCGATCTCGTCGGCACCATCGGCGACGGCACGCGCGCAATCCTCGATCCGCAGATCGAGCGGATACTGCCCACTTGGAAAGCCAGTCGCGACGCTGGCCACCTTGACGGTCGAGCCGCGCAGGGCTTCGCAGGCATCACGCACGCGCGATGGATAGACGCACACGGCAGCCACCGGCGGCAGCGGATCGTCGAGCGCACCATGGTACGGACGCAGGGCCTTGGCACAGAGCGCGTGCACCTTCTCGCGCGAATCCTTCCCTTCGAGCGTGGTCAGGTCCACCATGGACAGCGCCAGACGCAAGGCCTGGCGCTTGGAGTCGTTCTTGATCGATCGCTTGGTGAACGATGCAGCGCGGGCGACGGTGGTGACCGTATCGACCGCGCGCATGGTGGCTCAGTTCCCGCGTGCGCGGGCGAACAGCGCACCGAGGTTCTCGCTGTGCCGCAGCTGCACCTTGAAGTCCTGGAATCGCTCGATGGCGTAGACCAGCACCACTTCGTCACGGCTGTCGACAACATAGACGGCTTCGATGGGTTCGGATGGGGTGCCTTGGCCGGTCGTGGCCGAGCAGACGCTGTAGCCGTGCTGACCGCTGTTGGCTTGGTCGGCGTAGGCCCGTTGCTCGAGCCTGCCCGCTTGGATGATCACGAGCGCACCCAGGAGGATCGCCGTGGCCCAGAGGATCGCGGTGCCAGGACCAATGGAGTGCCTGTCGCTTCGGTCGCTCATCGTCCGCTCCTCCGTGCTTGCATGCTGTCAGCGGCGATGTTGCGGTAGCCGACATAGTTCATCTTCTTGACCGTGTCGTCCCAGGCGAGTGCCACGAGTTCGCTGTTGGTTTCATCGATCACATAGACGACCGAGAGCGGCGTACCGGTGACGCCGCTGGAGATCAGCATGTAGGAACCGCGCTGGCGCGTCTGCTGCGCACTGGCGCTGCCGGACATCGAGACCAGGGCGAGCACTGCCAGCAGCACGGCATTCAGTGCGATCAGGGAGAGGAACTGCGTTCGTGACATGAGGGGATCTCCTGTGGTGGGTTGATGTCGGCCGCCGGGCCTCCATCGCGTGATCAGTTGCTCGGGCGTCCGCTGGATCAGTCCATGTGGCTGCGCTTGACCGGATACAGTGCCACGCCCAGGACACCGGCCCCGATGAAGAACATGACGGTGTAACCCAGCCAGGCAGGTGCCGGGCTGCTGACCCTTGGCTCACGGGGACCCTCTGCCAGGGCAAGCCCGGTCACGAAGAGGACGGACAACATCGGGACAAGTCGTGCGATGCGGCTCATGCCCGGAGCATACCGGGGTCCTCGGGTGAAAGCACCACACGCTTGCCATCACGCACCGCGCGCACGACCGGATGGCCGGGATCATGGTCAAGCACGATGCGCAACTCGCGCTCGACAGCCTCTTGCAGGAACACGCGCTTCGTGAGCATGGTCTGGTATGGCAGCACGTCGTACCCGAGGCTCGATGACGGATGCGCGTGATGGCGCGTGGGCATGAGGTCGCCCGGGAACGCCCACGAGCCATCGTGCCCCCGGATGAACACGCCTTGCATGCCCCAGGTATGGCCGGGGAGCGGGCGGAGCTCGATGCCCGGCATCGGTTCCGCCATGCCGTCGTGGAGCACGATCTGCGGCGCGATCGGATCGAGGACCGAGCGCAGGTAGGTCCTGGTCATCGTGCTCTTGTTCGCCAGCGCATCGACCCATTCGGTCCGCTGCACATGGATGCGCGCACGGGGAAAGACGGGAACGATGGATGCATCCGGTCCGGCGGTCAATCCCGCGGCATGATCGAAGTGCAGGTGCGTGACGATGACATCGGTGATCTCCCCGGGCGCGACACCACATTCCGCGAGTGCATCGACGACAGTGCGGCGGGACAGCAGCCACGCGGCACGGTCGGCATCGCTCCATCGATCCCCGTAGCCGGTCTCGACGAGCAGGGTGCGTGCGCCGTCGCGGAGAAGCAGCGCGTTGCATGCGAGCGGGATCCGGTTGTCGTGGTCGGCGTCGATCCAGGTCGACCACTGCACCTTCGGGATCAGACCGAACATCCCCCCGCCGTCGAGCCGGAAGTCACCGGCGCGCAGCAGATCGACATGCCATCGGTTCATGCGTGGCGTGGCTCGGTGGTGTGTCGGTCAGGGAGTCGCTGCCGGCGGTGGTGCGGCGGGTGGCGTGGCCGTCGGTGGCACGGTGTGTTCGGGCATGGGCGGTCCCACGCGCGGGTCCTCCATCGGGGGATAGACCAGCACACGCGCCCGATCGATCGAGATCGTGCCCTGCTTCTGGCTGGGCGAACCGAGAATGGCCATGCGACCGTGCGTCGGCATCGTGGCTTCGTCTCGCCCACCCTCGGCAACCCGATCGACGAACATGTTGACGCGTGTGCCCTTGATGGCGACAGCAATGGCGTGATCCTTGCCATCGCGCAGGCGATCGACGCCGATCGTCGAGCGCACGCTCCCGTCGAGCGAGTCACCTTCGGGAACGCGCACGATGAACGCCGCGCCGGGATCGTCGCACCTGCCCTCGAGGATCGCGACACAATCGCCGTAGGCCTCATCGCTCATGAGCATCGATGGCTCGGCCTCGGTCCTGGGATTCACGAGTCGGGCGTGCGGCGGGGTGCCGTCGAGTGGCCACGGCGCTCCCGAACGCGCCGACCATCCGTGCACCGCACCCCCATCGAACATGCGCACGACCTTCGGTGGAGGCAACTCGGCGATCATCACTCGCCGCCAATGCACGGTGGTCCCCCCCGAGTGGACCTGGAAGGCGATGCGCCCGTCCGCGTCCATGATGTCCACGCCCTGCGCGGCGGGTACGCCGTTGACCCATGTACGGAACCACGGGCCACGGCATTCGATCACATATCGATTCCACTGGTCGGCCTTGAAGGCGTTCCGGGCTGCCTCGTTGTCCTTCAGGTCAAAGAGCCAACCGCGCCGGCCTTCGTCATAGATGCCACCGCTCCAGGCCCGAGCCGTTGGATCGATCTCGACCTGGTACCCGAACAACGAACCGGATCCCTCGTTCTCGCGCACCTGGCTGCGGATCTGGACTCCCGAGTTGCCCTCGTCGATGCGGAGTTCAAGGTCGAGCACGAAGTCGCCGTAGTTGCGTGGGCTGACCAGGAAGGCGTTGCGCGTGTCAGTGCCGTGGCCGGTGAGTACGCCGTCGCGCATCGAGAAATCGGCCTTGCCGCCCACGATGTGCCAGCCTTCGATTGATCGCGCATGGAACAACGGCTTGAGTGCCGGCTGTGCCAGACGCTCGTGGTCGTCGAGCACGGCCGGTGTGGCGGAAACGGCATGCGTCGGGGACGCGGCACTCCACGCGGCTGCACCGATCGTCGTCGCAGCGAGAGGCATTGCGGTGAGCGAGACTGCGGCATGGAGCGTTGCAGTCGAGACCATCGAGCGCGTGGGTCGTGCCATGCGAGGATCGTAACCACGGGCTAGCCTTGGACCGATGATTCCATCGCCGAGGGTCACGCTGTTTGGCGCCGCAGGCGAGGTGACGGGGTCCTGCACGCTGGTCGAATCGGCGTTCTCGCGCGTGCTGGTCGACTTCGGCATGTTCCAGGGCGCGCCGGAACAGGAGTGGCGCAACGCCGATCCCCCGTCGATCGACTTCGCGAAGCTCGATGCCGTCGTGCTCACCCACGCCCATGTCGATCACTGCGGCCGCCTGGGCATGCTGTCTCGGCTGGGCTTCAATGGTCCGATCATCGTGAGCGATGCCACGGGCGAGCTGCTGCCGCGCGTGCTGCGTTCGAGCGCGACGCTGCAGTTCGTCAGGGTCGAGGAGCATGGTGCCGGGACTGCACCCAGCTTCGAGGTCCTTGAGCCCGCGCACATGGTGCAGTCGAGCCGTGCGCGCGAGGTGCCACCGGTCGTGCTCTTCGGGCATCGTGATGCTGACCAGGTCGCCAAGATGGCGCGGGCCATTCCGTGGTCGGCATGGCATGAGCTGCCCGGCGGAATGCGGGTCCGCCTGCATCAGGCGTGCCATGTCGTCGGTGCAGCGAGCGTGGAGCTGGAACTTGGGCACGGCGGTTCGCGCCGCCGTGTGCTGTGCTCAGGTGACATCGGCCCCTTCAACAATCCCCTGCTCACTGCGCATCAATGGCCGGACCGCGCGCCTGACCTGGTGGTGATGGAGTGCACCAACGGGCATCGTTCCCTGCGTGAGGAGGATGCCGTGCGGACCTTCGATGCGGTGGTGCATGACGCCGTGGCGAATGGGCGGCGATTGCTGTTTCCCGTGTTCGCGCTCGGTCGTGCGCAACAGCTGCAGCAGCACTTTGCACGGCTCTCGCGCGACGGCGCACTCGAGGGGTTCCAGGTCTATCTCGACAGCGGCATGGCGGTGCACGGTGCGACGGTGCTCGAACGGCATCCTCGGCTCATGGCTCCAGAGCCGCAGCGCATGATGCTTCGTGGTGAATCCCCGCTGGAGTTTCCGCAACTGCACAGGCTCACGAGTCGTTCGCAGAGCGAGGACCTGCGCACGATCCTTGGCGGCTGCGCGATCCTTGCGGGGTCCGGATTCTGCGATGCCGGTCCGATCGTGCGCCATCTGCTCGACCACCTCGAGGACGAGTCCGCCTCGGTGGTCTTCACCGGCTTCCAGCTCGAAGGCTCGCTTGGTCGGGCCCTGCTCGATGGTGCAACCCGCGTTCGGGTGAACGGTCATGAGCGTCGAGTGCGATGCCGGATCGAGCGGGTGGAAGGCGTGAGCGGCCACGGTGATCGTGAGGACCTGCTTCGATGGTTCGCTGGGTTCCCGCAGCACCCGGCACATGTGGTTCTCAACCATGGGATCGCTGATGCGCGCATCGGCTTCAGTACAGCGCTTGCCGCAGGCGGGACAACCGTGCGCGCACCAGTGCTTGGCGAGGCCGTTGCGTTCTGATCAGAACATCGAATGTGAATGTTACGGCTCGATGGTGAAGAGCCTGGCGAAGCCCATGCGCTGCAGCAGCTGGTGGTACTCCGGCTTCGGTCCGCGGAGCTTGAGTGGCATCGGTCCATCCTTGCAGAGCCGGTAGAGCAGCAGCAGCGCCTCGAACCCGCTGCTGCACATCGCGGTCACGGCACCGACCTCCAGGATCACGTCGCTGGTCTCCTTGGGTCGTCGCTTCATCGCCTGCTCGATGTCGCTGCGCAGGGCGGTTGCGAGGTCGCTGTCGATGACACTCGGGACAATCTTCAGGATGTATGTCGCCGCATCGCGGCGGGCGAGGATGGTGGGGTCAGTCGGTCGCATCCGGTCCATCATCGGTCCGATCGAGACGAGCCGGTCGGGAATTCATGGGCGCGGATCGTCCGATAACAGAACTCAAGCGAATCTCACTCCTGTTCGTCAGCGTGTGGACACCACACCGCTACAGTACGGCCCTGCAAGGAGGCAAACATGTCGAATGAAGCCGGAGATCGTGCGCCGAAGATGGCGCGAAAGCTCGGTCGTGGGTTGGGAAATCTGATTCCGGTGCCACTTCCACCAAAGGGGACTGAGTCCCCTGCCACTCGAGGTTCCAGTTCTGGTTCCACGGGGAACATCGGTTCGGCTCCGAGTCGCGAGCGTCCAGGCACGCCAGACGCTCCACCTCGTGCTGTACCCGCCAGCCTGCCAACAGCCCCGGCGAAGGGGGTTCGGGCCCCTGTCTCGCCGGGAACGCGTCCGGCGGTTGGTTCGAGTGCCGCTGCTGTTGCCAACGCGTCGGATCCGCCGCCTGGTGCTCTAGTCCGCGGCAGTGAAGGGTCTCGTGGTGGATCGGACGACGGAACCACCTACCGGGTCGTCCCAATTGCATCGATCACCCGAAATCCCTGGCAACCCCGCGAGATGTTCCACGAGGAACAAACTCGGGAGTTGGCACGGTCCATCGAGTTGGCGGGGCTGATGCAGCCACTGGTTGTTCGGCCCAAAGGCAAGGGCTTTGAACTCATTGCTGGCGAACGGCGCTTGCGTGCACTCGCACTCCTCAAGCGCACCGAGGCCCCGGTGGTTGTCCACGAGGTCAATGATCAGATGGCCGCGGAATGGGCGCTCATTGAGAATCTCCAGCGCGAAGACTTGAATCCGATGGAGCGCGCGACGGCGATGCAGCGCCTCGTCATCGAATTCGAGTTGACGCATGAGGAACTCGCCGACCGGCTTGGCTTGAAGCGCGTTTCGGTTACGAACCTGTTGGCGCTCAATCACTTAGATGCTAAGACCGCGGCACTTGTGCGATCCGGAGCACTTTCGGCAGGGCACGCAAAGTGCCTTGTGGGCATCGATTCGATCACCGATCGAATGCGTTTGGCAGAAGCCTGTGTCAAAGAGGCCTGGCCAGTTCGCAAACTCGAACAAGAGGCCAAGCGCATTCGCGAAGGTTCTACGGGGAACACCCGTCTTCCAACCACGCGGAACATCAGCGCCCATGTCGCCGATCTGGAACGGCAGCTCACGGAACACCTCGGGACCAAGGTGACCATTCAGATGGGGCGCAAGCCGAGCACTGGCCGAATGGTGTTGCAGTTCTATTCAAACGCCCAATTCGAGGGCCTCCTTCAAGCGATGAACTTCTCTAGTTCGGGGTTATAGGACTATTCGGTACTGCATGGACTGGTGGCGGTCTGTCGTGACTGGCCTGACGCAGTCGGAGATTCGCATGATCGACTGGGCAGTACGCGATGGGTCCTCGTCGCGCGCTTGCCGCTCAGGCATGCAAGGCCATAGCGTCCACAGCCCAGTACCTCTCGCTCCCAGGAGTTCCTCATGATGCTTCGCGCCATCGTCACCATGCTTGCCATCGGTTCCCTTGCCGTGACCGCAGCGGTCGAACCGCCGCCGGAGGGCGTGGCCTACACGATCGATGGCGTGCACTCGAAGGCGCTCTTCCGGGTGCAGCATCTCGGGGCGGGCAGGTTCTGGGGGCGCTTCAATGATGTGTCGGGGACCGTCATGTTTGACCGAGGCGTTGAAATTCGAATGGATGTCGCCATCCGCACCGAGAGCGTCGACAGCGGCAACAAGGACCTGGACAAGCACCTCATGAGCCCGGACTTCTTCAACGCGAAGGAACCGTCGTGCGCCACGATGTCGTTCAAGTCATCCGGGTGCTCGATGGGCGACAAGGGGATCTACATGGTGACCGGTGACCTGACGATCCACGGTGTGACCAAGTTGATCACCGTTCCCGTCGAGTTCACCGGGGCAGCTGACATGGGTCGCGGCGCACGCGCCGGCTTCGAGACGACCTTCTCGATCAAGCGCAGCGAGTACGGCATGAATTGGGGCGTCGAGAAGGGCATGCTGGGAGACGAGGTCCGCATCACGGTCGCGCTCGAAGGGGTGGAGGCCAAGGCCGATGAGGCCGGCGGCGGAGAGTGATGAAGGTTCCCTCGGCAGCGTGGTGTCACACACGCGACATGCGTGAGCAGGGGGGATCATCATGCTGACCATGCCGCTCGTCGCCGTTGCCGTTCCGGCGCTCGTCGGGGTGATCCTGTTGCTGTTGCCACGCAGGCCGTGGGTTGCCGTGGGGCCTCACGCCGACGAAGGACGCCGGGTTGTCCCGGGTACCGCGGCACTTTCGCTGGGGTGCGCCTTTGCGCTGTCGGTCTGGCTCCAGGAAGGCACCACCGCTCCGTGGGCACAGTGGCACACCGTGCCACTCGTGATCGGGGCGTTCTCGTTGCTGTCGCTCGCGCGCGGCTCGCATGAACGTCCGCTGGACGGCGCACTGGGTTGCGTCTCGGCTCCCTTCATGGCGATCATCGCGGTCCTGCTTGTCTTCTTCATGCGATTCCCGGGTTGGTCCCTCGGTGATCGCGCTCTCGCCGCACTCGCGGCATGGCCACTGGCGTTCATCCTCTGCTTCTCGATCGGATCGGCGCCGGCGACCACAGCCGTGATTGGGGCCGTGGCCAGCGGAGCGATGGCCTCATTGTGCATGGCCAGTGGATTCGCCAAGCTTGCGCTCGCCTTGGCTGCGGTGGCGACCGTGCTGCTGGCCATGTCCTTGCTGGCTCGTTGGCATCCCCGCATCACACCGGGTGTCGGCGTGGCCACGCTGCTGTCAGCCTTGCTCGTGGGCAGCGCTGCTGCCGGCCAGGCTCACGACTTCTCGACCTTTGCGCCGCACTGGTGGTGGGTCGTGGCACTCTCGCCGATCGTGCCGGTGATCACGGTTCCCCTGGTGGGACGCGCCTCCTCGAGCTGTACGGCTGCCGTGACCAAGGTGGCCGTGGTGATGCTTGTGTGTGGGGTTGCCATCGTCAACGCATGGGGTGCCAAGCGCGCTGCAAGCGAACCCATCGCGGCTGCGGAGCCCTGCAGCCGATCCAGCTTCGTGCGACACTGTGCGCATGGCTGACTTCTTCGCCGGCGTCCCATCAATTGCCTTCAAGGGACCGGACTGCAACGAGCCGTTCGCGCTGCGCCAATACGACGCATCGGCATCCGTCGAGGGTCGCCCGATGCGCGACCATCTTCGATTCGCCAGCTGCTACTGGCACACGATGCGGAACGGTCTGGCGGATCCGTTCGGCGCGCCGACGGCGTCGATGCCCTGGGACGATGGCAGCGACTCCCTCGACAACGCGTTGCGCCGCGTCGATGCCTTCGGCGAGTTCCTCACGAAGACCGGCATCGGCTTCTGGTGCTTCCACGATCGCGATGTCGCACCTGAGCGCGCCACGCTCGCGGCGACGGAGCGGGACTTCCACTTGATCGTCGATCGTCTCGAGTCGATGCAGCGGTCGACCGGTGCACGCCTCCTGTGGGGAACGGCGTGCCTCTTCAGCCATCCTCGCTACATGCATGGTGCAGCCACGAGCCCCGATGTCCGTGTGTTCCTGCACGCCGCGGCGCAGGTGCGCGTGGCGATGGAGGCTTCGATGCGCCTGGGGGGGCAGGGCTATGTCTTCTGGGGTGGGCGCGAGGGCTACACCACGCTGCTCAACACCGATCTTCGCCGCGAGCGGGAGCAGCTGGCGCGCTTCCTGCATCTGGCCGTCGGGCATGCCCGCTCGATCGGCTTCACCGGGCAGCTCTACATCGAGCCCAAGCCGCACGAGCCATCAACCCACCAGTACGACAGCGATGTCGAGGCCACGCTGAACTTCCTGCGCGAGTTCGGACTCATTGACCACATCAAGCTCAACATCGAGACCAACCACGCCACGCTGGCCGGGCACTCGATGGAACATGAACTCCGCGCAGCGATCGCTGCGGATGCGCTCGGTTCCATCGACGCCAACATGGGTACGCCGGGACTGGGCTGGGATACCGACCGCTTCCCGACGGATCTTGCGCTGACCACCCAAGTCATGCTGGCCGTGCTCGACATGGGCGGCTTCACGACCGGCGGACTCAACTTCGATGCCAAGCGTCGGCGCGAGAGTTTCACGCCGGATGACCTGGTGATCGCGCACCTGGCTGGCATGGACGCCTTCGCTGCCGGCCTCAGGATTGCCGCAGCCGTCCGTGCCGACGGTCGACTTGCAGCGTTCGTCCGTGATCGCTACTCGAGCTGGCAGGGGGATCTGGGCAGGCGCATCCTGTCGCGCGGAGCGACCCTTGCCGAGCTCCATCGTCTTGCGCACGAGCTGGGACCCGTCGAGCCGGTCAGCGGGCGTCAGGAGATGCTCGAGGACATCGTGAACCAGATCACGATTCGCACACTACGGTGAGTCCATGGCACAGGAGCTTCTCTTCACCTCGGCACCAAGGGGACTCAAGCCCGGCTCGAGCGGACCGTGCACCGTGCAGATGTCCGACTCGATGCCGCCCTTGCTCATGCAGCGGCTCGAGGTGCTCAGCATCTATCGCGTCGCCAACGACGGTCACGAGCCGATCCCATCCCTGAGCCATGTCGTCGTCGACATGAACGGCATGCGGCGGCACATCGTCAGTCGTGTGGCGCACTCGGGTACCGACCACGCAGGGCGTCCCAATCGACTTGCGCATCACTTGGTGCTGCACGGCGAGGAACTTGGCCTGGGTGGCCCATCGTGGCTGGTGCAGCAGCCCATCTTCAAGACCAAGTGGGATGGACGCGTGACCCACCTCGAGGGCGAGGCGTGGCTGCCCGAGGGACCCACGCAACCAGTCCATGTGTGCGCCAACTGGAAGACCGTTGCAGGCGATGCGGGTTGGGCAGGGGTGGTGGCTGAGGCAGCCTTGGCATCGTCGCCCAAGCCCGTGTGGATCATCCATCGTCGCCATGTGCCGGTGCTCGCACTCCTCGATGAAGTGGTGTCCGTCGTCCCGCCGCGGGAGCGCTGGAAGATCACCTTCAGCACGCAGTTCACGCAGCCGTTGCCCGGTGCCGAGTGCACGATCCGATTCTGCCTCGACGGATCCGACGCCGCGCAGGCGACGCTTCATGCCGAAGGCCTGATCCTGAATCTCTCGGCACCCGGTCGGCTTGAACGCGCGGGCGGACTTGTGGCCGTTGCCCGGACCGGTCGCGCGGCCGCGGCGACACAACCGCTTCCCGTCAGTGTGGCGGCGCCCGTGGAGCTGGAGCCCGAGCTTCGTGGCAAGCGCGTGGTGTCGATGCTTGAGACCAAGGCACCCACGCGAATCGATCCGACCACGCGCCCGACAAGCATGCCAGCAATCGATCTTGGAGGTGACTCGGGGGACCGGGATGCAGCAGGAGCCAGACAGCGCCGTCCATCCACGCCATGGCTGCCGTGGGCGGTGGTCCTGGCCGTGACGGCGTGGGCAACGATCGTCACGATCAAGGACATCCAGACCGAGTCCCCCGCACCGAGAGCCGCACCGTTGGCCGGGATCATGCCAGCCGACAGTGAGCGTGACCGTGTGCAGGCACGCATCGATGCACTCGAGGCCGAGGTCCGAGCTGCGAACGAGTCAACGACCGCCCTTGAGGCCCAACTTCGCGTACGTGACGAGGAAGCCGCGCGCGACCAAGCCTTGATCGCTGATCTTGAGTCTCGCCTTGCGGCCACGGTGGAGACGACCCAGCCAGCCGCAGCGCGCACCACGACCAGCCCCGCGAATGAGGCGTCGACCACAGAAACGGAGCCGCCTGCGACAGCCACCGAGGCCGGGCTCAAACGCCCTGAGGCGGCCAGCGGCGAGCAGCGGCTTGGTGCAGTCAGTGGCTCATCGATCTCGATCGATTGGCCCGAGGGAACGGGCGTTGAACTGGGATGGGCCGATGGCGTGCTGTTGCAGCAACCGAGCGGCAAGCCGCTTGCCACGCTGCGGCTTGCAGGCGGTGCCGCGATCTGGACCTGGGATGCTCTCGCGCTTCCAGGGCTGAGCGGCGAAGGACTCGAATCGGTCCTTGATGCGGTCACGGCTGCATCCATCACGGTTGACGGCCGACAGGCTGCGACGCGGATCGATCCCCGTACCCTGACGCTGCAGGTCCAGCGCAAGGCACTCGTCCCCAAGGCGATCGAGCTGCGGCCACCGTTGCAACTGCCCTGGGCCGGGCCGATCACGGTGCAGTCGCAGGATGGACCCAAGCCAGTGGAGCCCGGCCGGGCGGTCGAGGTGAAGATCAACGACGAACTCGGCACGCGCGGTGTGCTGACCGTGGCACTTGCGACGCGCGGGAATCGTGTGACGTGCTCGTTCATGCCGGATGCATCACTCGACCAGGATGCCACGCGACGCAGGCTGGCCGATGCGACACAAGCCAACGAGTTCATCATGCTCGTGCGCGAACACGATCAACTGATCAGGGAGCAGCCCGCGAAGCTCCGCAAGAACCTGGGCATCCCCAAGGGCCGTGATGCCTACGAGGCCTACCTCGCCAAGTATCCAATCATCGCCGAGAAGATTGTGGCATTCCGGGCGCAGGGACTTGATGACCTGAAGGAACAGCTCGATCGGGACAGCGCGGCTGCCGCCGCGGAAGTCGACGCTGCCATGTCAGCCGTGGCGCGTGGTGATGCGTTGCGTTCGCAGTGGCCGAGTGCCATCGCCGAGATTGCGCCACGGGGCGGACAGGGCTTCGTGCTCCTTCGCATCGAGGCGATCGGCCCATGACCAAGGACCAGCACGGCGGGCAGGTCCTGGATGCATCACAGGCCGCCAGTGCATGGCGAGCCGTGCAAGCGGGCCTTGTGGATGACCAGTCGCTGCACGAGAGCGTGCACCACCAGGTCACGCTGGCACTCGAGGCGATCCGCCGTCTGCCGACCGACCGGTGCCAGGATGCGGCGGCATCGCGTCGGTTGCTGTCCGGCATCGATGCGCTTGGTGGTGATGCGGCGATCAGTGCCCTTGCAGCGCCATGGCTTGTGCGCCATGTCGATGGTTCGGTGCCGGCCGGTCACGACCTTGTGCCGCTCACGCACGATGAGCTTGGGGCGATCGGTTGTGCGCTCGGACCTGTTGAGCAATCGTCGGACTGGAAGGGTTCCGACGACGCCGACGGCATGGAACCGGGTCTTGGGTGGCATCTTCGGCGGACGACCAGCCCCGAACTCATGGGGGAGATCGATGCGTCGCTCGCTCGGGCGGCTCGAGTGGCCTTCGATCGGCACCGTGCTGCAGGTCGTATCGCGCCATGCTGGTCGCTCGGGGCGGAACTCCATGCCTTCGGTGGCCCCCTGAGCACGGCCCTGTCGATCGATCTTGTGCGATGGCTCGATGCGGTCCGTGGGATGGAAGCCGGCGTCCTGGCGCGAATCCTGCTGGACGAGTGGCGCACGGCGTCTGGCCAGGCTGACGATGCCGCGGCATGGTCGTGGGCCGGCGGCGGGCCGGGCGCGGCCGCGGACCTCACCGACGCGTTGGAGGCCCAGACGCGTGAGGATCGACGATCGGCGACGCACGCCGCCCTGATGGCCCTGATCGTGAATCCGCTGGTGGACGATGCAACCGTCAAGGACGCCGTGTCGCGTCACGGTGACCTCGTCGATGCGCGGATCGAGGCGCTCTGCGCGGTTCGCGCGCGCACCCACGGTCGATGGCGGCACGGTCGTCTGGCCTGGGGTATCGCCAAGGTGGTGCTCGGGCTGGTGGTGGTCGGACTGGGCCTGTCATGGGTGGTTCGTGAGCGGCAGCTCGATGCGCGGGCGCAGGCACTGGCCGCGGAGGTCGATGTTGCGGTGGTCGCAGGGTTCGAGCGGTCGGAGTTCGAGCCGGCGCTCACGCTCATGGATCGGGCGGCGGAGCAGGGACTTGCGGCACGCGCCGCGATGCTGGATGCGGGCGCACGGCTGCGGGAACGCATGGAAGCCCGTCGCGTGACGGAGGAGGAAGCCCGCGCCGCACTTGCTGCAGCGGGCCCGCCTGATGCACCCGACGCACCCATCGCCATCGTGCGCGCGATGCTGGATGGACCGGTGAGCACCGCGCATCGAGCGCAGTGCGAGGCGTGGCTTGAGCGTGCAGCACGCGCATCCGCTGCCCGCGACGAAGCACTTCGAGCGGCGCTTGCCGTGCGTGTGGCTGCCGTGCAGCAGGCGATCGATCTGGCCGAGGAGGCCGCTCGCAACGGCGGCGATGCGCGCAGCCTGCTCCTGTCAGCACGCGCTGCAGTGCAGTCGATCGTGAGCGATGCCTCGCTGCCGGCCTCTCGCGCCGGGGTTGCTGCTGCCCTGGGCTCCCGCCTCGATGCACTCGGTGCACGCCTCGATGCCGATGAGGCGGCGGCACGGATGCGCGTCGAACGCATGCAGGCGATCGAGTCGATCGCGCTCCATGCAGCCGATCCGGCGGCGTATGGCAAGGCGCTTCGCGCGTTCAGCGAGGCGCGGCCGGACGACCCGCTGGCTCCGGCGTTCCAGTCGTCCGGCCTGCTCGAGCCGTCGTGGCGCACGGCTGTCGCGTGGCATGTGCTGGCGAAGGAACTCGCATCGGATCCTCTTCCTGAATCGCTGGTGACATCGCGGACCCAGCGCCAACGCATCGAGTCGTGGTTGCGGGACCATGCGACGGGGCCGGGTGTCGATGCAGCGCGTCGATACCTCGCGCTCCTGCCGCGTGAGCATGATTGGTCCACGGGCGTTCAGGCTCGAGTGCGTGACCTGAGGCTCGATGAGTTCGCGTTGTTCGTGCTTCGCGATGGCACGCGTCAGTGGCATCGTCGCCCGATGACCGCGGTCATCGAGCGGGGGGGGCGGCTCACGGTTCAGGCGATCGATTCCGTGAATCAAGCGAAGCCGATCGAACGATCCCTCGATGTGCTCGACATCGTCAGTGACAGTGCACGACCGCTGGCCGTCGTGCTTGCACCGTTGGGGCAGCGGCTGGCAACAGGTGCCGATCATGGGCCCGATGCGGCGCTGGCGTTGATGCATGAGTTGGTCAGTGTGCCGGCACCAGCCACCGAGCCCGCGATCGATCCCGTGCTCCGGCTCTACCTCGCGCGCGCGGTCGGGCTTCGTGCGCAGCAGTCGCTGCCGATGCTTGCATCCTTCCTCAGGCCCACGCTTGAGGCCATCGAACGGGAAGGCGTGGACCAGCGGGATTGGATGGTGCCCGTACCGCAGCCCGAGTCGATGCCGGCATGGATCCGTGCGCAGGCGCTCGCAGACTCGATCGCCAGGCTCAATCTGCCTGCGCAGTGGCGAGCTGCCCGCACGAAGACGGCCGCACTGCTCTCCGCCGCACCACGACCCTTCGCGATGCTCTGCTGGGAGTTCCCCGGAGGCGTGATCACGCCCTCGCCCGATCCGTCGCGTGCCGGTTGGTCGGTCGTCGTGCTGCGTGGCCCCGATGGGCCGATGGATCCGGTCGGCACGGTCAATCAAGCCGGCCGCGTCGAACTCGTGCGGCCGGACCGCATGGCGGATCGCCCCTCAGGATCGATGCTGTTCGTCGTTCCGTCCGCTCGCTGATGGTGGGGGCACCTGTGCAAGGAGTGCGGCAGACAGCAGCAACGCAGCGCCGGTGAACTGGCGTACCCCGAACTCCTCACCCAGCCAGACGGCGCCGGTGATCGCGCAGAACACACCCTCGAGGCTCAGCAGGATGGCCGTGTGCGTGGGCGGTGCGACATCCTGCGCGACCGCCTGGAGCGTGAAGGCCACGCCGACGGCGAAGATCGCGCTGAGCACGATCGGTGCTGCAGCAGCCTGGATCGAATCCATCGATGGTGACTCGAACAGGAACGCAAGCGAGGTCGCCATCACGCCGCCGACGACGAACTGCAGGACACTCAGTGCGATGGCGTCGCTGCGTGGCGCAGCCCATCCCACCACATGCACATGCACGGCCCAGGCCGCCGCACAGGCAAGCACCCAGAGGTCGCCGCGGTTGAGGCCCTCGATGAACCCCGCCAGGTCATCCACCGACATCACATGGCTGAAGGAAAGCAGCGTCAGGCCTCCGAGCGAGAGCATCACGGCCACCCAGGCGGTCCAGCCGATGCGTTGACCGAGGAACCAGCCGATGAAGGGCACGAACACCACATAGAGCCCGGTGATGAAGCCGGCGTTGGTGATGGTGGTGGTCTTCAGCCCGGTCTGCTGGAAGACGCTCGCCGCGGCAAGGCACGCCCCGGCTGCGAGACCTCCCAGCATGAGCTGCCGCCGCCGGGCAGGATCGCGCAGCACTGCACGCACCGAAGCCTTGAAGAGCAGTGGTGCGACCACGACCGCGCCGAGCAGGCTCCGCACACCGACATAGGTGAGCGCACCGATGTGCTCGTTCGCCCACTTCTGCCAGAGGAAGCTGATGCCCCAGATCACGGCGCACATGAGCAGCAGCCCATCGGCGCGCAGCGGCGTGAGCCACCGCGGGCGTGCAAGGTTCTGGATCGAGTTGCTCATCGGACCGGACGGTAGCAGGGGCGACTGGATGCTGGGGCGTGCATGAATGCAACACGCCGCGTCCCACCAGGAACGCGGCGTGCGCGATGTGCGTGGGGAGGATAGCGATCAGCCGTGGATGACGCGACCCTCGGTGGCGAGCGCCGCCTCGTGGATCGCCTCGTGCATGGTCGGGTGGGCGTGCACGGTGTGGATGATGTCCTCGGCCAGACCCTCCATCGCGATGCCCAGGCAGATCTCGCCGATCAGCTCGCTCGCGTCGGTGCCGAAGATGTGGCCGCCGATGATCTCGCCGTACTGGCCGACGATGATCTTCACGAGACCTTCGGTCGCCCCGACGGCGATGGCCTTCCCGTGCGCCTTGAACGGGTACTTGCCGACCTTGTACTGGATGCCCTTGGCCTTGGCCTCGCGTTCGGTCATGCCGACGCTGGCGACCTGCGGGTTGCAGTAGGTGCAGCCGGGGATCGCGGCATAGTTCACGCCGGGCACATCATGGCCCTTGATGCGCTCGACGCAGGCCACGGCTTCCTCGCTGGCCACATGGGCCAGCCACGGCGGGCCGATCACATCGCCGATCGCGTAGATGCCGGGCACGCTGGTCTGGTAGGTCGGGCGGGCCTTGTCCTTGAAGTCGGTCCAGATGTGTCCCTTCTCCATGCGGATGCCCAGCGCCGGATCGAACAGGCCATCGGTGCGGCCCTGCACGCCGATCGCCACGAGCACGATTTCGGCTTCGAGCTTCTCCGACTTCTTCTCGTCCTTGGCGTCGACGATGGTGACGGTCGCGCCCTTCGCGACCTTGTCGATCGCCTTGGTGACCTGGCCAAGGCGGAACTGGATGCCCTGCGCGGTGAAGCACTTCTGCGCGGCCGCCGAGATGTCGTCATCCTCCACCGGCAGGATGCGGTCCTGCATCTCGACGACGGTGACCTTGGTACCGAAGGCGTTGTAAAAGTAGGCAAACTCCATGCCGATCGCACCCGATCCGATGATGATCATCGATCCAGGGCGCTCGGCGAGCGTCATGGCATCGGCCGAGCCGATGATGACCTTGCCATCGTTGGCCGCGCTCGGGAGCTGGCGCGGCGCGGCACCCGTGGCAATGAGAATGCGGTCGGCGGTCACGACCCGGTCGGCGCCTTCGCCGGTGCCCGCGTAGTAGGTACCCACGGCCTTGCCCACCTGAACCTTGCACGGACCCGCCGCGGTCTTGCCGCTCAGGATGCGCGCATGGCCCTGGATGTGGTCGATCTTGTTCTTCTTGAAGAGGAACGCGATGCCCGAATTGAGCTGCGTGGTGATGCCGCGGCTGCGGCCGATGACCTTCTCCCAGTTGAGCTTGACGGCCTTGGGATCGATCTCGATGCCCAGGTCGGCACCGTGGCGGATCGCCTCCATGTAGACCTCGGCGTTGTGCAGGAGTGCCTTGGTGGGGATGCAGCCCCAGTTGAGGCAGACGCCACCGAGCTTGTCGCGCTCGATGCAGGCGACCTTCATGCCCATCTGCGCCGCGCGGATTGCGCCCACATAACCGCCCGGTCCGCCGCCGATCACGATGAGGTCGTAGTGCTTGGTCTCAGCCATGTGTGGTCCTGGTTGCGCCCGGCGTGGCCGGGCAAGGGGGGCGGCATTCTAGCCCTCTCCGCCGGGGCCGTCGGGTGCGCGTTACCATCACGCTCCCACACCAGGAACCATCGTGCGCACGGCTCTCATCAGCGACATCCACGCGAATCTCGAGGCCCTGCAGGCTGTGCTGGCCCACATCGATGAGCAGCGGGTCGATCGCATCGTGTGCCTGGGCGACATCATCGGCTATGGGCCGGACCCGGTCGCGTGCGTGGACATCGTGGCCAAGCGTTGCGAGTTCGCGCTCATGGGCAACCATGACTTCGCGGCGCTCTACGAGCCCACCAACTTCAACCAAGTCGCCGAGCAGGCCGCCTACTGGACACGGTTCCAGCTCGAGAGCGAGGCCAGCCCCGACGAGGCGCATCGACGCTGGTCCTTCCTGAACGGCCTGCGCGTGCGCGTGGCCCGGGACCGCGACTTCAGCGAGCCGACCGCGGCGGACCCTGCGAGTCGCTACCCGTATCTCTGCGTACACGGTTCGCCGCGCAGGCCGATCAACGAGTACATCTTCCCCGACGACGGCGACCGAAGCCAGGCCAAGATGGCCAGCATCTTCGAGCGGTTCGAGCATGTCTGCCTGGTCGGCCACACGCACTGCCCTGGCATCTTCATGGAGTCGGCCGCAGGTGACAGCGATGGTGACCGAGTGTATGAGTTCTACCTGCCCACCGAATTCCCGGGTTTGCAATACCAGATTGTGGCGGGCACCAAGGTCATCCTGAATCCGGGCTCGGTCGGCCAGCCGCGCGACGGCATCGCCGAGGCGAGCTACGCAATCCTCGATACCGACTCTGCCCGCGAGGGCATCATCGAGTTCTACCGGCTGCCATACGATGTGCAGACGACGGTCGACAAGATCAAGCGCATCCCCGAGATCAATGACTGGCTCGGCGAACGACTGCTGCAGGGCAAGTGATGCCCAGCGCACCTGACGAGCACCAACCATGAAGCGAACGATCGTGACCTTCGTCGTCGTGGCCATCGCGACGGCTCTTCTCGTCGCCATCATCACCGGCGGTGGACGACCAACGGGCGAAGCGGTCGGATCGACGCAGTCACAGGCCCCGGCGAACCGAGTCGAGTCGACGGCCACCACGGAGGTTGCCCCGCCAGCCGCCGCCGCAACCACCGATCCCGTGCAGGCGCCCGCACCGCAGGCGGCGCCAGCGACCACGACACCCTCTGCCAAGCCTCCCGTGTGGTCGGCCGTCGCGCCCGCACAGGGTGCAGGCAGCCTGATCGTGGGCGGTCCGCTGACTTCGGCCGAGGCGCGGATCCAGCTCGAACTCACGCCGCGCGGCGCCGGCATCGCGCGCGTGGTCTTCGCCCACCAGTGGAAGACGGCCAAGGCGCGCATGACCGCCGAGCGCGCGATGGCCGGCAAGGGAGAGTTCCCCTCGGACGATGAGCGCTACCGGCTCGAGCCGATCGACACACTTGACGGCAAGTCGGTTCCGCTGCTCGCGGTGAATTCGATCGTCGTCGACGGCGTTGTGGTGAACATGTTCGCGATCACGGACGGCCCGCCGATTTGGTCCGTGTCCGGCGATGGCGCCTTTGAGACTGTCGTGCACAACGACTCCGGTGCACCGGTCATCAAGGCTCGCCGCTCGTTCACGGTGCGTGGGCATGAACTCAAGGTGACCCAATCCGTCGAGTCGCTCGATGGCAAGGAACACAAGGTGCGATGGATCCACTACGGACCGGGCGATCTCACGCTCGAGTCCGGATCGCTCATGGACATCCGCCGATTCATGATCGGCGCGCTTCTTTCAGAGAAGCGCGACCCGAGTCAGTCGATCGTTCTGAGCAACGACACCTCGAAGGTCCGCAGCGCAGTCGTCTCGCAACTTGAGGAAGGCCAGTGGGACCTGTGGCCGACCGCCACGAGCACCGCCGACCAGCGCACGCTCTCGTGGTTCGGGACCACCAATCGTTACTTCGCCTTGGCGATCCACTCGGGTGTTGTCAATGAGAAGGGCTTCCCGAGCCGGAACGCCGCACCTGCCGTGGAGCGAATCCAGGCGCAATTCGGCGACAAGATTGGTGGCGCGCACCCGATCTTCACGGTGGTGACCTCGGGCGAGCAGGTGATCGTTCCGGGAACAGCGTCGGCGATGCGCCTGGGTGTTTATGCCGGCCCGCTCGAACGCCGCGTGCTGCTCGATGATGCGGAACCCATGTCGGCGCTCAACATGATCGGCATGATCGTGTACGAGATGGGCGGCTGCTGCACCTTCTGCACCTTCTCGTGGCTGGCCAACGGGCTCGTGATCTTCCTCGGACTGCTGCATGACTGGGTCGTCTTCGATTGGGGCTTGGCCATCATCGTGCTCACGATCATTGTGCGCTTGGCGTTGCACCCGCTGACGCGCTCGAGCCAGATCTCGATTGCGCGCTTCAGCAAGCAGATGTCGACGCTGAAGCCCGAACTCGACGCGCTGCAGAAGCGATTCGGTGATGACAAGGCCCGCATGCAACAGGAGCAGATGCGGCTCTACCGCGAGAAGGGGATGAACCCGATGGGCTGCTTGGGCGGTCTGGCACCGATGCTGCTGCAGATGCCGATCTGGATGGCGCTGTATGCGGTGCTCTACATCGCCTTCGAGCTGCGCCAGCAGCCGGCGTTCTTTGGGGTCTTCCAGGCGATCAGCCCCGACTGGCCGTTCCTGGGTGACCTCAGTGCGCCCGACATGTTCATCCCGCTGCCGATCTCGGTGAACCTGTACCTCTTCACGCTCCAGAGCATCAATCTGGTGCCGCTGCTCATGGGAGTGGTGTTCTGGTTGCAGCAGAAGTACTCGGCGCCACCGGCCGCGGCACTCACGCCCGAGCAGGAGCAGCAGCAGAAGATCATGAAGATCATGATGCCGATCATGTTCCCGATCATGCTGTACAACGCCCCCAGCGGGCTCACGCTCTACATCGCGACGAGCACCTTCATCGGCTTCCTCGAATCCAAGCGCATTCGCGCCCAGATCGAGACGATGGACCTGCTGAAGCCCGGCAAGGGTGGCGGCAAGGGCCTCTTCGGCGGTGCATTCGCTCGCGCGCTCGAGCAGGCCCAGGCCAAGGCTCAGGCGAAGCAGCAGCGCGGCGGTCGCCGCTGATCGACACGATGGAGGCGTCGGCGACCATCGTGGCCGTCGCCTCGCCGCCGGGGCATGCACTGCGGGGCATCGTGCGACTGTCTGGACCAAAGTCGCTCGCGATCTGCGGGCTCGCACTCGATCTCAACGCAGGTGTCGTGCGATGCGCCCTGCCTTGGAGTGGGTCGTGCGCCTTGGCTGTGATCTCGCGTGGGCCGCGGTCGTTCACCGGTGAAGACTGCGTAGAACTGCTCCTGCCTGGGCATCCGGCGCTGCTTGATGACACGGTTCGCGCGTGCATCGAGCGCGGTGCGCGCGCGGCGGAGCCCGGCGAGTTCGCTGCGCGCTCATGGCTGCACGGCAAGCGATCGATCGACGAGGCTGAGGGGATCGCCTTGGCGATCTCGGCGACCAGCGATGCCCAACTCCGCGCCGCGCAGCGACTGCAGCGGGGCGAGGCTGCGCAGGCAGTCCATGCGGCGCGCGATGGTGTGGCCACGCTCCTGGCCCTCGTCGAGGCGGGCATCGACTTCACCGATCAGGAGGATGTGGTGGCGATCGGCGGTCGCGCGCTGGCCGACCGGCTCGAGCCGATCGTGGCGAATCTGCGCATGCTGCATGCGACGCCGGTGGCGGGTGCCATCGACCGGCCGCTTCCCTGGGTCGTCCTGGTCGGACCGCCCAACGCAGGCAAGAGCAGCCTCTTCAATGCGCTGCTTGGACATGAACGGACGGTCGCATCGCCGCACGCGGGGACGACGCGCGATGCCGTACCCGAACCCATGTCGATGGGTGGGCAGGAGGCCATGCTGGTCGATGCCCCGGGCATCGAGTCGCCGCGCTCGGCGCTCGATGCGGCCATGCAGGAGCAGGTCCGGCAGGCGATGGAACGGGCCTCGCTCATCGTGCGCTGCGTCCCGCCGGGAGTCGATCGGCCTGCGGTCGCACCGCGCGAGCTCATCGTGCTGACGAAGATGGACGACGGCTCTGGTGCGCCCGACGGTGCGATCGCGACGAGTGCCCACCAGGGCCATGGACTCGATGCGCTGCGGTCCGAGGTGGCGACGCGGATCTGGTCGGCGCACACCAGTGAGTCTGCCGAGGGAGCTGCACTGCTTCCTCGCCACCGCGCCGCGATCGAAGCGGCCATCACCGAACTGCACTCGGCCGCCACGCTCGCGCGGCCCGGCCACGCCGGGCTGGCGGACGCCGAACTCGTGGCCGCGCATCTGCGCTCGGGGCTGGATGCCCTGGGATCGATCAGCGGATCGGTCACGCCGGATGAGGTCATCGGGCTGGTGTTCGCAAAGTTCTGCGTGGGCAAGTGACTCAGCCCGGACCGGCACCGACTCGGCTGCGCACGCGCACGAGCTTGCCACCGGTCGCTTCGCGCAGGGCGGTCTCGAGCCCTTCGCGCAGGGCACGATCGAGCGCGTAGGTCACGCTGGCGCTCGGGACCACCACGGTCAGCACGCCCGCGGCGAAGCCGACCAGCACACATTGGTCACGCAACTCGGGCGGTGCAGCGGCTTCCCACGCTTCAGCGATGCCGGCAAAGCGCTTGGCCGTGTCGCGCATGGTGCGACGCAGGGCATCGAAGTCGGCACTGGCGGAGGTTTCGCTCCGCGGGGCCGGGCGTCGATGCCACCGCTCAAAGTCCCGCATACGCCTCTCTGCGTCGTGCATCCGGGTCAGGCTATCCTCCCGCGACCGTGGTCCGCATCACGCTCCAAGGCATCCGCAAGTCCTACGGCCCTGTACCGGTCGTGCACGATCTCTCGCTCGAGGTCAAGCCCGGCAGCCTGTTCTTCCTGCTCGGCGGATCCGGCTGCGGCAAGACCACGATCCTGCGCATGATCGCCGGCTTCATCGAGCCGACGGGCGGTCGCATCCTCTTCGACGGCCAGGATGTGACGGCGCTGCCTGCCGAGGAGCGCCAGTGCGGCATGGTCTTCCAGTCCTACGCGCTCTGGCCGCACATGACTGTCCGCGACAATGTGGCCTTCGGCCTCGATGTTCGCGGAGTGAAGGGGCAGGAACGCGCGCGGCGGGTGGAAGAGGCCCTCGCCATGGTCCGCATGGATCAGTACGCCCACCGCAGGCCCAACCAACTCTCGGGCGGGCAGCAGCAGCGTGTGGCGCTCGCACGCGCGATCGTCTTCCGGCCGCGCGTGCTGCTGCTCGACGAGCCGCTGTCGAATCTCGATGCCAAGCTCCGCCTGGAGATGCGCCACGAGATCCGGCGCATCTGCCGCGAACTCGGCATCACGACCGTCTATGTGACCCACGATCAGGATGAGGCACTTTCGCTGGCCGACCATGTCGTCGTGATGCGCGATGGCCGCATCATTCAGCAGGGCTCGCCACGCGATCTCTACGAGCGACCGGAAACGCGCTTCCTCGCCGAGTTCCTGGGCGAGACGAACTTCATTCCGGCAACCGTCGAGCGGCTGGCTGATGGCCGTGCCTCGCTGCGTACCCTCGTGGGCACCCTGCAGTCGGACCATCTGGGAGATCGGGCCGTGGGGAGTCAGGTGCTGCTGAGCGTGCGCACCGAGGCTTGGTCGATCGACCCTGCCGGCCCGGTGGCGTTGCCCTGCACCCAGAGCACCTACCTCGGCAAGCTTGCGCAGCATGAGCTTGATGCGAGCGGGCTCTGTCTGCGCGTGACCGAGCTGAATCCGCCCGTCGCCGATCGGTCCGGCCAGACCTTGCGGCTCTCGGTCGATCCGGCCAAGGTCATCATCCTCGACGGCGAGTGACACTGCGCACTTCGGTGATCGAGATGCAGGACGGTAGCCTGCACCGCATGCATACCGTCCTCGTCCTCGTCGCGAGCCTCGTTGCCGTTCCGATTGCGCCGCCCACACCGGAGCAGATCAGCCGCATCCGGGACGCGCAGCGGACTTTCTTCCAGCAGCATCCGAAGGGCGCAAACGGAGAGGAGATGACGGCGTTCTTCAACGAACTCCTCGACGGCATCGAGCCGAGCGAGTGTTCGTGGTCGCAGCTCAAGCAGATCATGGGTCCATGTTCGTTCTCTGCCAAGCGCGATGCGGCACAAGCGCGCCTCAAGCAGCTGGCGAACGAACCCAATGCGGATGGCTTCGATGCCTTCGTCTATGCGTCGTCGTTGTCGCAGGAAGATGCTCCAACGGCAGCCACGCCTTTCGGGCACCCCGGGTACGCGGCCTGGAAGCAGTCAGCCTCGCCACTCGACCGCACGCGCCTGATTGGCCGCTTGACCTCGGACCAGTTCGCGCAGGCGGATGCCGAGGTGAAGGAACTCGAAGCGTGGTTCACGCCCGAGCGCAGCGCCAAGGACCTTGCCGCGGGCGTGCAGCTCGTGGAGGCGATCAAGCGACTCGCGCCGGATCCTGACCAGGGCGAGCAGTTCCGGCTGCGGCTGCTCGACGCCGTGGTGCTGGCCGGGGGCAAGGCATCCCCCGAGGAGAAAGCGGCACTCAACAAGCTCGCGAAGAAGCTCGACAGCGCCGTCACTCGCGGCGAGTTCCTGGATCATCCTGCTCCGAAGCTCTCGTTCACCTGGGCGCAGGATGGCAAGGGTCCCGTGAAGCTCTCCTCGCTCGATGACCTGAAGGGCAAGGTCGTCGTGCTCGACTTCTGGGCGACCTGGTGCGGTCCGTGCGTGGGCAGCATCCCCAACGTGAAGGAACTGCGCGCGCACTACAGCCCCGATGATGTGGCGATCGTCGGCGTGACGAGCCTGCAGGGCAAGCACTATCCCGGCGGCACTGGACCGATCGACTGCACGGGCGATGCCGCGAAGGAGCAGGGCCTGATGGCGGAGTTCATGAAGGCCAAGGGCATCGACTGGACGATCGCCTTCAGCGAGCAGGAGGTCTTCAATCCGGACTACGGCGTGAATGGGATTCCGCATGTGACGATCCTCGATGCCGAGGGCATCGTGCGTCATACGGACTTGCACCCTGCGGACCCGATGCTCGCGAAGTGCACCAAGATCGATGCGCTGCTGCGCAAGCAGGGCAAGACGCCGCCGGCCGCGCCCCCGGCGCCCGAATCCGCACCTCCTGATGCAGCGCCACCGGCCGCGCCATCGATCCCGGCGATCCCGACCATTCCAGCAGGCAAGCCATGAGGCTCACCGGCAAGGTTGCCCTGATCACGGCCGCCGGAGCGGGCATCGGCCGTGCATGCGCCATCGCCTTCGCGCGCGAAGGTGCGCAGGTCCTGGCGACCGACATCGACGAGGCAGCACTCGCTGTGTTGGCGCGCGAACACGCTGGCATGCGCACCATGCGCTGTGATGTGCGCGATGATGCTTCGGTCCGCGCTGCCGCTGCGGCCGCCGGCGAGGTGAGTGTGCTGCTCAATGCCGCGGGCATCGTGCACCACGGCACGGCGCTCGATGTCACCGATGCCGAGTGGGACCTGGCCTTTGACCTCAATGTCCGGGGCATGCATCGCTGCATCCGCGCCGTCCTGCCGGGCATGCTGGCACGCGGATCCGGAAGCGTCGTCAACATCGCGAGCGTGGCCAGCAGCATCAAGGGTGCGCCCAACCGTTACCTCTACGGGGCCACCAAGGCAGCGGTGATCGGCTTGACGAAGGCCCTCGCTGCCGATGTCGTGGCCAAGGGCGTCCGGGCCAATGCGATCTGCCCGGGCACGGTGCAGAGTCCATCGCTCGAGGGACGCATCGCGGCGCAGGCGGATCCGGTGGCGGCGCGCGCAGCGTTCCTCGCACGGCAGCCGACCGGGCGTTTCGGCACGCCGGAGGAAGTCGCAGCGTTGGCTGTCCACCTCGCCAGCGACGAGAGCGGCTTCACGACGGGTGCCGTGCATGTGATCGACGGCGGCTGGAGCTGCTGAGGGCGGTGATCGCCTGCCGCCGCACGGTCTGCGATCGGAGCATCAGCCGCGCGATGCGTGGCGCGGCAAGCGATCGCGCACGAGGCTCCACGCAGCACCCACGGCTGTGAGCATCACCGTCACCTGCATCGCACCCATCCAGGCGAAGGAATGCGCGATGGCTTCGGTCTCGGGCGATTGGACCGCACCACCATCGAATGACGGGAGTCCCGTGCGGGCAAGCACCGTGGCGGCGATCGCCACACCGAGCGCATTGCCGACCTGCCGCGCCGTGGCTGCAAGTCCTGCACTCTCGCCACGCTGCTCGGGCGGCACGCGGCTCACCACGTCGGTCTGGATCGGATTCATCAGGAAGGCCATGCCCGCGCCGTTCAGCGTCATGCCGATGGCGATGATGGCATAGGACAGCATCAGCATGCCGGCCGTGATCGTGCCCAGGCCCACGGCACAGAGCACACTGCCCACGCGCACCACGCCCACGGCACCGCGGCGGTCGTAGACGCGACCCGCCAGATGCACCAGAAGCAATGCGGGCAGTGCCAGCGGCAGTCCGGCCAAACCACTTTCGAGCGGCGTGAACCCCAGTGCACCTTGCAGGTACGCCGGGCCGAACATGGTCTGCCCGACGGTGGCGACCTGCGTCAGCCCCAGCACCACCACCTGCCCAAGCAGCGTGCGGTCGCGGAAGAGCCGAAGGTCCAGGAGCGGTGCCGCGAGCGTGAACTGCAGGCGCGCGAAGAGCGCCACGAGCACAGCACCCATGGCGAGCGCGAAGAGGCCGATCCACGGAGCAATGCCCGCCGTCGGCCGTGCCTGTTCCTGCAGCCCGAACACGAGTGCGGGCAGGCCCACGATCAGGAGTGCCGCGCTCAGCCAGTGGATCGGGCGACGCTCCGCAGTCGGCTCGACGGGCCGCACGATCGCCACCAGTGCCAGTGCAGCCATGGCAACGGGCAGGTTCACGGCGAAGATCCATCGCCATCCCGCCCACTGCGTGAGTGCACCACCCAGCACCGGGCCGAGCATCATGAAGAGCAGGGGCACGCCGACATAGACGGCCATCGCCCTTCCACGCTGGCCTTCGGGGAACGCTCCGGCGACCATGGCGCTCGACGCGGGCTGCATCAGGCACGCGCCAAGGCCTTGCAGCACACGCGCGGCGATCAGCACCTCGCCGCCGGGGGCGAGGGCGCAGCCGAGGCTTGCCAGAGCGAAGATCGACACGCCCGCCTGGAACGCGCGCACTCGACCGATCACGTCACCGAAGCGGCCACCGATCGCCATCGCGCCAGCGAGCGCGACGAGATACGCGTTGACGACCCATGCGCCGCCCGCCACGCCGAGCCCCAGGTCGCGCTGGATCGCCGGCAGCGACACGCCCACGATGGTCGCGTCGAGAAAGACCATCGCGAGGCTGCCGGTCATGGCCGCAAGCACGAGCCATGGATTGGTCGCCGGCTTGGTCATCGGCATCGATGGTAGGGCGATGCGTCAGCGCACAGGTTCGTGGCGAAGCAGCGTGGCGTCGATCGGCCGAG
>VGYB01000004.1 GCA_016873115.1 Planctomycetota bacterium
GCTCGCGCTCGTCCCGATCGCACTCCTGCGCTGGCTGTGGCTCGTCGAGCTGCGCCGCTGCTACCGCAGCAGCGATCTCGCGTGAGGACCGCGCCCGTTTCGATCGCCCCCGAGATCTCGGAAGGCCGTGAACCCGTTCAGAGAGCGCGTGAGATCAAGGCGGGGTTTCGCCCGTTTCGCGCCGTTCGGATCGGGGGCGTCCTTCCCGATTGGGCTCTCTCCACAAACGCGAGAGCGCCGAACCCCCGCCACGGCGCGGCAGCAGGGGGTTTCGGCATGGTCTCCAGATGGGTCAACCTGTGAACAAACCGGTCGACCTCGCGTGAGGCCGACCGGTTGAACTCCCCCAACTGGACTTGAACCAGTAACCTGGCGGTTAACAGCCGCCCGCTCTACCGATTGAGCTATAGGGGAACGGGTTGGGAAGGGTAACCGTTGCCGTCGTGAGGTTCAAGATCGGCGATTCGAAGGGTTGCCTTCACGTCCATTTTGGGTATATTCCCCGTCCCCCCAAGGGATCCACCCATGAAGGACAAGGCCCACCCCCAGTACTTCCCTGATTGCAAGGTCCACTTCCGCGGCCAGGTCGTCATGACCGTCGGCGCCACGGTGCCCGAGATGCATGTCGAAGTGTGGTCTGGCTCGCACCCCTTCTTCACCGGCCAGAAGTCCTTCGTCGACACCGCCGGCCGCGTCGAGCGCTTCCAGCGCAAGTTTTCCGGCGGCTACTTCGGCAAGGACAAGAAGGCCGCCAAGTAGGTCCAACCGACCCCATCACCGCGCGCCGCACCATGATCTGGTGCGGCGTGTGTCGTTTTGCGCACATGATCATGTACACGCTTCAATCCCCTGCCCCATCCGATGGACCAGCTCCCCGACAACCTCCTGCGCAAGCTCGATGAACTGAGCGCCGAGTGGACCTCGCTCGGCCGCGAACTCGAGGACCCCATCATCGCGGTCGATCATCGTCGCACGCGAGCGATCGCCATGCGGCGCTCGGCCATCGCGCCGATCGCGACCGCGTTCACGCGCTGGCGCGCCCTGCCGGCGGAGGCCGCGCACCTGCAGGAACTCGTCGACACCGGCGATCCCGAGTTGGCCGTCATGGCCAAGGCTGACCTGGCCGCCTTGGCCACCGAGCGCTCAAGCCTGGCCGACACGCTGCAGGAAGCACTCGTCACGGCCGGCGACCGGGCCGTCGGCAACCTGATCCTTGAAGTCCGCGCCGGCGTGGGCGGTGACGAAGCCGGACTCTGGGCCGGCGACCTCTGCGCGATGTACCTGAAGTTCGCGCAGCGGCGTGGCTGGCGCGTGGAGGAACTCGAACAGAAGCCGGGCGATGCCGGCGGCGTGTCGCAGGCGATCTTCGCCATCACCGGCACGGGCTGCTGGAGCGACTTGGGCTACGAAGGCGGCACCCACCAGGTGAAGCGCGTACCCGCGACCGAGGCGCAGGGCCGCGTGCACACGAGTACCGCCACCGTCGCCGTGCTCCCCGAACCCGAAGATGTCGAGTCAGCCGTCGACCCCGCCGAGGTCAAGGAAATGGTCACGACCGCCCAGGGCCCCGGCGGCCAGAACGTGAACAAGGTCGCCACCGCCGTGCACCTGATCCACCTGCCGACCGGCATCGAGGTGCGCATGCAGGAAACGCGAAGCCAGGGCCAGAACCGCGAGAAGGCATGGAAGCTCCTTCGCGCGCGCGTGCTCGAGCGCCGCGAAGCCGAGGCCGCAGCACGACGCAGCGACCAGCGCACCGCCATGATCGGCAGCGGCGGTCGCGCGGAGAAGATCCGCACCTATCGCTGGAAGGAGAGTGTGGCGGTCGACCACCGCATCGAGCGCTCGTTCCCGCTGCACGGGCTGCTCGCGGGCGAACTTGAGCCACTGGTCGGGGCGCTGCGCGCTGCCGACATCGCCGAGCGCATCAAGGCGCTGTGACTGGTGCGGTCGGTTGCGCTGCGGAAGCCGCCGGTGCCGCTGTGGGAGCCGCCGTACCTTCGGGCTTCGGACGGATCGTGCCGAAGAGATCGAGTTCCTGGAGCTTTCCCCCGCCGCCCACGATGAGCGTGTCCGCGAAGAAGCCGCGCGCATCAGGCAGCGGCTTGAGCTGGATCACCGCGACCATGCCCTCTTCTTCCGCGTGCGACTCGATGAGTTCAGCCGTCACCGGGCACGCCACCCCACCCTTCACCGACACCACATCGAACGGCGTCGAGGCATCCTTCGACTGCACTTCGATGCGTACGCCCTCGATCGGATCGATGCGGCCGGCGTTGATGCGGTACTCACGCATGCGCATCACCGGGCGCTTGAAGGGATTCCCGTTGCGGACTCGTACATCCACGAGTCCACAACTGGGGTGATCGGTCTCGACGATCCAGTAGTCACCGATGGCCTCGCCCTCGGGGAACGACCACGCCAATGTGTGCCGTGCACGCAGATCGCCGGACGCGCCCTGGGGCACGATCGTGGCAGGCTTGCCGTTCACCGAGAGCACGCGAAAGGGTATGCCATCGGTGCTCTCGATGATGGTCTCGCCGGAACGCGCACGCTCGCCAACCAGGTTGATGTAGGCCGGTATCGCGCGAACAGGCAGCGCGACCTCGCCCTGCACCGCCACGATGGCCGGCCGCGCGTAGCCCTTGGCGATGATCTTGAGCTGTGATCGACGGATCCCCTGCATCGGTGCACCGCTGAGCTCGGTTTCGATGGCAAAGCTCTTGCCCGGCTCGATCGTCACGCCGGCAGCATCGGTGATCGTGGTGCACTTGCACGACGCGGTCACGCTGAGCAGCGTGACCGGTACGGTGCCACCGTTGGTCAGCGTGACCGTGCCACGCGCGTTGGTGTTGGGGAGCATGAAGCCAAAATCGAGCCGCAGTGGCGTGATCGTGAGCGGAGGAGCAGCATCGATGGCCCCTTCCTGGACCGGATCGGCCGGCTCGCGCGCTACAGGCGCATCGGCGGCCTCGCGTGCGTTGGGGCGCGGGGTGCGCGCTCGGGTGCGATCGAGCCGGGGGTCTTCCCCCTTCTGCTTGGAAGCAGGCGCAGCGGGAGAGCCGGCGGGAGCCGTTGCGGGCTCATCGGTCGCTTGTCCGTTGGGCACCGGAGCCGCTGCGGGTTGAGTCTGGAACGCGCTCGGTGGTGCACCACCGGCCGCGCGGCCCACTCCGAGCGGGCCGAGTGCAGAGAGGCAAGCGGCGGCACAGATCCAACGCTTGGCGACGAGTGCGAGCATGGGAGGATCGTATGCGCCGACCCCCAATTCCGCGCCGGAACTGCGGGTCGGCCCCGTCGTACGGCGCACTCGTCCGAAGGTTGCACTTGTTGAACCGGATTTCGCCAAAAATTCCGTCGGGTGATTTGGATGCCGCCGGAACCGGGCTATTGTTCTGGTGTCGGTGGGGCCACCCGCCGGCCGCGCATCCCGGTTCAACCTGCCAAAGGTGAGAAAGACCCAAGGCACGGCCACACGGCTGCGATGTCAACCGAGCCCTTTTCCCTCCCTCCGCCCCCGAGCCTTGTGCTCGGGGGTTTTTCTTGATTCAGGCGTCCTGACTCAGGCGTCTTGGTGCCCAGAGGAGGCCGTCGGCACCCGATCCGGGGGCCGGGGTGCCCACGCCCTCATCCCACGGGGCCAATGTGCTCGTTTGCTATCGTCTCCCCTCCCCAAGAGGGATCCTCCATGAAGAGCACCGACCTACGCCCCGGCATGGCCATCAAGATGGATGGCAAGCTGTATGTCATCACCCAGTACACCCATGTGACCCCCGGCAACCTGCGCGCGTTCGTGCAGGTCAAGATCCGCGACATCGAGAAGGGCACGATCATCGAGAAGCGCCTGCGCTCCGGCGAGGAAGTCGAGCAGGTCGAGCTCGATCGGCGCCCGATGCAATACCTGTACGCCCAGGGCAAGACGCATGTCTTCATGGACAACCAGAACTACGAGCAGCACGAGCTGTCCGAAGATGTCGTCGGCGACATGCCCCTGTACATGCTGCCCGACACCGAAGTCATCATGCTCTGGTGCGATGGCCGGCCCGTGAGCATCGAGATGCCCAATGTGGTCGAACTGGTGGTCTCCGACACGCCGCCGGGCATCAAGGGCGCGACGGCCACCAATCAGCTGAAGGAAGCGACCATGGAGACGGGCCTGAAGACGCGTGTTCCGCCGTTCATCACCAACGGCGAGAAGGTGCGCATCAACACGACCGACGGCTCGTACGCCAGCCGCGCCTGAGCGGGCCGACCATCCACGACATCACCCGCGCCCACGGCCCACGCCGAGGGCGCCGTCATTGGCGCACGGCCCACGGCCGTGCGGGGGTCGGGCGACCCGGGCTGGGTCAGTGCCCAGCGAGCGGGAATCGCGCGCAGAAGGTGCGGATCTCCCCACGCACCTTTGCGCACTCGGCGGCGTTGCCCTTGGCACCCATCACGCGGTCGAGCCAATCCGCCACCTGCGCCATCTCGCGCTCCTTGAGACCGCGCGTGGTGAGCGCCGGCGTTCCCAGTCGCAAGCCGCTGGTGACCATCGGCGGGCGTGGATCGAACGGGATGCCGTTCTTGTTGCAGATGATGCCCGCCGACTCAAGCCACTTCTCGGCATCGGCACCGGTCAGGTCGGCACTGCGCTGGCGCAGGTCGACGAGCATGAGATGGTTGTCGGTACCGCCGGTGCACAGCCGGTAGTTGCGTTCGGTGAGCGCCTTGGCCAGTGCCTGCGCGTTGGCGACGACCTGTCGGCAGTAGCCCTTGAACTCAGGCTTGAGGGCCTCTCCGAAGGCCACGGCCTTGGCCGCAATGATGTGCATGAGCGGCCCGCCCTGGCTGCCGGGGAAGACCTTGCGGTCCAGCTTGGTCGCCAACTCGGCGTCGTTGGTCATGATGAGGCCGCCGCGCGGGCCACGCAGGGTCTTGTGCGTGGTCGTCGTGACGACATGCGCGTGCGGGAAGGGCGAGGGATGCACGCCGGTCGCGCACAGGCCCGCAATGTGGGCGACATCGGCCATGAGGTACGCCCCCACCGAGTCGGCGATGGCGCGGAAGCGCGCGAAATCGATCGTGCGCGGATAGGCCGAGTAGCCGCAGATGATGACCTTGGGCTTGTGCTCCTTGGCCAAGCGCTCGATCTGGTCGTAGTCGAGCAGTTCGGTCCGCTCGTCGAGGTTGTATTCGACGATCGAGTAGAAGGTGCCGCTGAAGTTTGGCTTGAGACCGTGCGACAGGTGGCCGCCGGACTTGATCGGCAGGCTGAGCACGGTGTCGCCTGGGTTCATCAGCGCCATGAAGGCCGCGACATTGGCGTTGGCGCCGCAGTGCGGCTGCACATTCGCGAAGGCGCAGCCGAAGAGCCGCTTGGCGCGCTCCCGGGCCAGGTCCTCGACCTGGTCGTGCCACTCGCAACCACCGTAGTAGCGCTTGCCGGGGTATCCCTCGGCGTACTTGTTGGTCATCCAACTGCCGGCCGTGTGCATGACGACGGTGCTGACATGGTTCTCGCTGGCGATCAGCTCGAGCGTCGTCTCCTGACGGTCGCGTTCGCCCGAGAGGATCGTGGCGACCTCGGGGTCGTGGCCCCTGAGCATGTCGAGCAAGGCTGCACCCATGGGATCGACGGCGTCGGAAACGGCTGGCACGGCGGTGGCGGGCGTCATGACCTGATCGTAGCGCGGTCGCTCGTATGCTCGGCGCATGAAACGATGGCGACTTGGCCCCGCCGACCTGCTGGCCGGCTGCGATGCGCGCGGGCCGTGCACGGCCTGGGTCGAACCCGGCAGCCCAGCACCGCGCGGCATGGCCGCTTCGCTTGGTACCACCGATGCCACGAAGTTCGCTGAGCACCACCTGATGCTGGATGAGTTGATCGACAGCATCGAACGGTGGCTCATCGATCCGCGCACGGTGCCGTCCCATCTCCCATCCGGACCGCCCTTCCACCGGGCGTGCTGGACGGCGGCATGCTCGATCGTGCCGGGCACCACCGTGACCTACGGGGAACTCGCCACGATGGCCGGTCGCCCCGCTGCTGCGCGTGCCGCTGCGCAGGCCATGGCACGCAACCGGATCGCCCCCTTGGTGCCCTGCCACCGCGTGATTGCCTCGCTGGGTCTCGGTGGCTTCATGGGAACCGGTGCGTCGGCCGGGGATGCTGCATGGCCCCTCCGGCTCAAGCGATGGCTTCTCGCGCGCGATGGCGTGCCTGCCGCTCGATGACCCACGGCATAGCATCCGCTCCTCCAGAGGAGATCCAGCATGAAGGTCACGATGGTCGGTACGGGTTACGTCGGTCTGGTCACGGGTGCGTGCTTCGCCGACATGGGCAATGATGTGACCTGCCTTGATGTGGATCCACGCAAGATCGAGACCCTCAAGCGCGGCGAGAGCCCGATCTACGAGCCGGGCCTGAGCGAGATGCTCAAGCGCAACCTCAAGACCGGCCGCCTGCACTTCACCCTGGACACGGCGGATGCGTACCGCAACGCCCAGGCGATCTTCATCTGCGTCGGTACGCCGAGTGACAAGGATGGCAGCGCCGACCTTCAGCATGTGCTGCGCGTGGCCAACGACATCGGCGATGCGCTCCATGCACTGGGTATGAAGGGTGCCGACAAGCTGGTCATCGTGAAGAGCACCGTGCCTGTGGGGACGAGCCACCAGGTGCGCGACACGATCCGCGCCAAGACCAAGGTGCCCTTCCACATTGCCGACAACCCTGAATTCCTCAAGGAAGGCGACGCGATCAACGACTTCATGCGGCCGGACCGCGTGGTCTGCGGCGTCGAGAGCGAGAAGGCCGAGGCGGTCCTGCGTGCGCTGTACGAGCCGTTCGTGCGCCAGGGCAACCCGATCTACTTCATGGATGTCCGCAGCGCGGAGATGGTCAAGTACGCGAGCAATGCCATGCTGGCCTGCAAGATCAGCTTCATCAACGAGATCGCCAACCTGACTGAGCTCTACGGCGCGAACATCACGAGCGTTCGGGAAGGCATGTGCGCCGACAAGCGCATCGGCAACCAGTTCCTCTATCCGGGCCTGGGCTACGGTGGCTCATGCTTCCCCAAGGACACCCAGGCGGTGGTGGGCATGGGTCGAGCCGTGGGCTTCGAGTGCAAGCTCAACGCCTCGGTGCACGAGGTGAACCAGGACCAGCGCTCCCACTTCTGGGGCAAGATCGAGCAGGAACTGGGCGGCGTGAAGGGCAAGCGCCTGGCGTTCTGGGGCGTGGCGTTCAAGCCCCGCACCGACGACATCCGCGAGGCCCCGTCGATCGCCCTGATGGAGCGTGCCGTCGCGGCAGGCGCCAACGTGCGTGCGTTCGATCCGGTCGCCATGGAGAACATGGCGAAGGAATTCCCCCAGGCCGAGGCCGCGAACGACATGTATCACGCGCTTGACGGGGCCGATGCGCTGGTCATCTGCACCGAGTGGAACGACTTCCGCAGCCCCGACTTCGGCGAGATGGCGCGGCGCATGAAGGGGCGCACCATCTTCGACGGACGCAACCTCTACCGCTCGGAGCAGGTGACCGACGCTGGCTTCGTCTACGCCAGCGTGGGTCGCGAAACCGTCCGCCCGTGAGCGCGCGCCGCGGACGCCGGTGACCTTGACCGGACATGCCGGGCTGAGTGCAAAAACTTTGGGATTCCCGTGGTTTTTGGCCTTCCAACCCCTTGAAATGCACGATTGCCCCACTTATCTTGGGGTTATCCCGGAGCGGAGATTCGGACGACGCCCGGTTCGCACTCACGGCCCAATAATCGGGCCAGAACAGGATTGGAAAGAATGGCTACCGCCACCAAGAAGAAGGCCTACAAGGCTACCCCCACCAACACCACCCGCAGCAAGTCGCAGGTCATCGCCGAGTGCGTGACCGCTACTGGCCTGACCCGCAAGCAGGTCGTCGGCGTGTTCGACACCTTGACTCAGGTCATGGTCGCTGACCTCGGCAGGAAGGGCTGCGGCACCTTCAAGTTCCTCGGCTTCAAGATGGTCGCCAAGACCACTCCCGCCAAGCGCGGCGGTGAGAGGAAGATCAACCCCCTCACCGGCAAGGAGTACATCACCAAGGCCAAGCCGGCTGCCCGCAAGGTCCGCGTCCGCGCGCTGAAGACCTTCACGCAGCACATCGTCTGATGACGGCACTCTCCTGCCACCGTGCTTGCGCGGCGGCGGAATGATGTCAGGCGGCAACGCCTGAGAGCAAGCGAACCGACCGGACCCCGCGTGATGAACGCGGGGTCCGTCGCTTTTGGGTGGTTGATCCTGTCGCTCGCGTGGCTGCAAACCGCGTGGCTGCAAGCGATGTCTCCTCGAAGAGCTGCGAGAACGGGAGCCTAGCGCTCGATGGCTGCGCGAAGAACCCCGTGGGCGGCATCAAGACGCGCCTGCGCCGCAGCACGATCCAGCCCACTCGCATGCATGACGAGCGCGATCTTCAGGCTGCCACCGGCAGCATCGAGCAGCGCGGCCCCCTGCTCGCGTGAGAGTTCCGGATGCATGGTGCGCATGATCCGCACGGCACGATCGACGAGCTTGTCGTTGGTGGCCGCCAGGTCCACCATCAGGTTCCCATGCACCTTGCCGAGCTTGGTGAAGAGCGTGGTGGTGATGCAGTTGAGGGCGAGCTTCGTCGCCGTGCCCGCCTTCAGCCGCGTGGATCCGGTGATCACTTCAGGCCCCGTCCCGATGAGCAGCAGATGGTCGCAACCCGCTGGCGCATCGCACGGGGCGCATGAGAGGAACGCCGTGAGCGCTCCGCGTTGCTTGGCCATGGTCACCGCGCCGCGCGGGTACGGGGTGGTGCCACCAGCCGCGATGCCGACCACGGCGTCCTGCGCGCCGATGGCAAGCCGATCGAACTCCGCGGCGATCCCACGCGGATCGTCTTCCATGCGCTCGCTCGAGGTCCGCAGGGCCGAGTCACCGCCGGCGATCACGCCGATGACCTGGTCGGCCCGCGAGCGGAAGGTCGGCGGGCACTCGCTCGCATCGAGCACGCCGAGCCGGCCGCTGGTGCCGGCACCGGCATAGAGCAGGCGACCACCAGCCATCATGCGCGGGATCAACTCCGTGACGAACGCCGCGATCGCCGGCGCTGCGGCGAGTACGGCATCAACCGCCCGCAACTGGTCGCCGGCAAGCACCTCGATGCAGCCCCGCACCGACAGCGCATCGAACTCGAGGGAGCCCGGGTGCCGCTGCTCGGTGCCGACATGGCTTCGATCCGGTGGAAGCGCTCGCGCCATGACCTGCATCATCGGCGCTTGGGAGCGGGTCGCATCAGTTCGCGAGACCCAGCCCGCGCAGCAGGTGGGTCCAGGTGACCGACTCGTACGACGGGCTCCAGATGCCGTGACCGCTGTTGGGAAAGAGCATCATGTCAAAGGGCTTGCCCTTCGACTGGAGCGCATCGGCGAGCTGCCAGGCGTTCGCCGGGTGCACATTGTCATCGACCATGCCGTGCACGATCAGGAGTCGCCCCTTCAGGTTCCCGGCCAGGCGCACGCAACTCGACTGCTCGTAGCCCTTGGGGTTCTCGGCTGGCGTGCGCATGTAGCGCTCCGTGTAGATCGAGTCGTAATTGTTCCAGTCGGTGACGGCACCGCCGGCCACCCCGACCGCGAAGTCATCGGGGTAGCGCAGGAGGGCCAACGCACTCATGGTGCCCCCATACGAGAACCCCGTGATGCCCACCCGCTTGGGGTCGACCAGGCCTCGCGTCACGAGCTGGCGGATCGCTGCAGCCTGGTCATCGATGTCGGCGATGCCGAGATTGAGGTAGGTCGCGTCCTCAAAGGCCTTGCCGCGGCCCGGCGTGCCGCGATTGTCGACCTTCACGACCAGCACGCCGAACTCGCACAGCGGCTCGACCGGGTCATAGGTGTTCTCGACGGTGCGGAAGAACGGCCCGCCATAGACCTGCACGACCGCGGGAAGACGGGTGCCCTCCTTCCACTCCTTCGGCTTGTGCAGCGTGCCGTACAGCGTGGTCGTGCCATCGGCCGCCTTGAGCTGCAGGAGCTCGGGGCGCGGCCAGCCCTTCTCGGCGATCGCGTCGCCCTTGCGCTCGGCCACCACGGCCACGCGCGTGCCATCCTTGGCCACGAGCACGGTGCGCGGTGCGCTGTCGATCGACTGCTCCACGGCGATCACATGGCCGCCGTCGGGCGCGACGCTGAACGAACTCCAGTGCATGTCCGAGGTGGTCACCTCGTTGCCGCCCGAACCATCGAGCGCCACGCGCCAGAGGTGCGGATTGATCCCGACAGGACCGCTGTACCCGATGCACCACAGCGTGCCTGCCTCCTCGTCGATCCAGTGGATCTCGCGCATCGCGAAGTCACCCTTGGTCAGCACGACCGGATCGCCGCCATCGAGCGAGCGCAGCTCGAAGTGCGCGTAGCCGGTGCGCTCGGATTCCCAGAGGAAACTGCGCGGCCGCTTGGCGAGGAACCGCAGCTTCGGCAGGTGGTTCTGGTAGCAGCGCTGCTCCTCGACGAGCACCACGCGGACCTCGCCGGTCGCAGGGTCGGCCACGCAGAGCTCCAGGCGATTCTGCAACCGGTTGAGCCGATGGAAGAGCAGTTCCTTGCCATCGGGCGTCCACTGCACGCCGTAGATGTACTGGTCGGCATCGCCCACCTTCACCTGCGTGGTGCGTCCGGTGACGATGCTGAAGATCGACAGGCCGGCGATCGGGTTGGGCTCACCGGGCTTGGGATACCGCTCGCGGTCAAGCGACGGCCGCTGCTTCGTCAGCTCGGTCGACAGCAGGAACTCAGGCACCTTCGATTCATCGAAGGAGTAGTAGGCGAGCGACGACGACTGCGGGTGCCACCACATCGCCGACTTCTGGTCAAGCTCCTCGCCGTAGACCCAGCAGGCGACGCCGAACTTCACACCGGGTGCGGCATCCGGCGTGATGCGATCGCGCTGGCTGCCGCGGGTGATGAAGACATGTCCGCCCTCGTGGATCGCCACGCGCTCGCCGTCGGGCGATGGCTCGCTGGTGCGCTGGCGCCCGCGTGCCACGCCGGGGCCCTCGTTCGCCGACGATCGCCCGCCGCGCGCGGCTGCCTCGGGTACATCCTGCTCGCGGATCGTCGCACGCTTGCCCGTGGCGCGATCGATCGAGTTCCACGCCCCGTCCCGCAGCATGTACGCGGTCGTGTCGGTCCAACGGATCTCCTCCGGCTTGGCGCCCCGCGGGGCGCCCCACTGCTGGCGCGCCTTCTTCACCTTGTCGGCATTGGGCAGGCGGTCAAAGGGGATCCAGTCGGCAGCGGCGGACGCCGCAACGCCGGCAGCGAGCGCAACGCAGACGAGCAGTCGACGGAGCATCACGGTCCCACCCCCAGCATGCTGCGGAAGTGCTCATGCCGCTGCGCGAGTTCCGCTTGGGTCAGGGCCTGCAGCCGCTCGGGCCCAAAGGACTCGATCGTGAAGCTCGCGACGACCGTCCCCCAGAACAGGGCATCGCGGATGGCCTTGAAATCCGTGCGACCCACACGCGCGAGGTGGCCCATCATGCCGCCGGCAAAGCTGTCCCCGGCACCCGTCGGATCGATGACACGATCCTCCGGGGCAGGGAACGCGGGGAGCGCGGCCACGCCGTCGCGGTGGACGAGCACGGCTCCGTGCTCGCCCTTCTTGACAACCGCAAAGGTCGGACCGAGCGTGGTGATGTGCTGCGCCGCGCTGACGGCGTTGCGGATCCCGGTGAGTTCGTGCGCCTCGGTGTCGTTGAGCACCACGCCATCGACGCGCTTCAGCAAGGAGAGCAGTTCGCCATGCGCCGTCCTGATCCAGAGATCCATCGTGTCGCAGACGACGAGCTTGCGCTGCGGGAACTGGTCGATGAAGTCCGCCTGCACCGCGGGGTGCGTGTTGCCAAGGAACACGAACTGCGTATCGCGGTAGGCAACAGGAACGCGCGGAGGCGCTTCCTGAAGGACGCCGACTTCGGTGAAGAGCGTCTCGCGCTGGTTCACATCCTCGAAGTAGCGACCGCCCCAGGAGAAGGTGCGGCTGCCCGGTCGCGTCTCGAGCCCCTCCAGGCAGATGCCCTTGAATCGGCCGAGCGCAGCACGGTGCGCACTCGGCCAGTCGTCACCGACGACCGCGACCAGCCGCACGGGCGAGAGGAGGCTCGCGCCGGCGGCAAAGTAGGCAGCGCTGCCACCCAGCACGCCTTCCCGGCGTTCGCGCGGTGTGTAGACGGTGTCGATACCGATGGTCCCAGTGACGGCAAGGCTCATGCGGCCGAGCATACGGTCGGACGGCCGGCGACTGGGTTCAGTGGTCGTCGGACTCCTCAGCGCCGCCCGACTTGGTCATGCCGTAGCCGAGCGCGACGCCGCAGAGGCTGCCGGCGGCCAGGTCCATCGGCATCAGACGCAGGATCGGCGCCACGGCGCCGCGGACGATGTCGTCATCGAATCCCGCACCGGAGGGGAACGACAGCACCAACTGCACCAACCCGATGGCAAGCGCCGGCGCCGCGAAGACCACGACCGGCTGCGTCCGTGAGCGGATGCTCCGTGCAAGCATGGCCGCGAGCATGGCGCCCAGGGTCACCGCACCGATCGCCTGACCCTTGGAGTCGGTGCGGGCCATGACGGCCACCGCCACGACGGTTGCGATGGAAGCGAGTGCCGCCACGAGTTGGGGTGGACGGAACGCACCGTACCCGTGCTCCGGCAGTTCGTCGGGGTCCACCGGCATGTCCGGCAGCGGCCCGGCGAAGGCGAAGGTCGACCATGACAGGACACCGGCAAGCAGCGCGTACACGATCGACACCACGGCAATGCTCGTCGGCGATGCGGCGTCGAAGGCGGCATCGAGCACGGTTCCTGAGCGCATCGCGTACACGCCCAGGGCGCAGCCGGCAGCAAAGAGGCCAACCGCCGTGTTGACCAGCTTGCCGACGCCCAGCGCCAGGAACCAGGCGATGAGCCAGATCAGGGCCACCGCGACCCAGCCCGACAGGCCGACCGAGGCCTGCGGGATGACGGGCACCACGCCACGGAGGTCCGAAGCAAGGGACGCGCAGGCCAATCCCGCCACGACCGCCACGACCACAGCGACGCCGATGCTGCCAAAGCGCATGACCACGTCCTTCATGGCTCGTGTGGTACGCGCTGGGCTTCAGCGGCGCAAGCGGCCCAAGATCGCGCTCGCTCCACCACTATCCTGCAGGCATGGCCAGCCCGAACGTCATCCTCGACGGATCTGCACTCTCGATCGCTTCGGTCACCGCCGTGGCCCGCCATGGTGCCCAGGTGCGGTTCGACCAGGGTGCGCGCTCGCGCGTGGATGCTGCACGCGCCGCGGTCCTCGCGCAGGTGGCCCTTGGCAAGCCGATCTACGGGATCAACACGGGGTTCGGCAACTTCGCGCAGGTCCGGGTGGATGACCGCAAGCTCGCCGACCTCCAGCTCAACATCGTGCGCAGCCATGCCGCAGGCGTGGGTGAGCCCCTGCCCCCGGAAGTCGTACGGGGCACGATGCTGTTGACCGCAGCAAGCCTCGCGCGGGGGATCAGCGGCGTTCGCTCGGCCGTCGTCGAGTCGATCATCGCGCACCTCAATGCCGGCATCGTGCCTCTCGTGCCAGAAGTGGGCAGCGTGGGTGCGAGCGGCGACCTTGCACCGCTCTCGCACATGGCGCTCGCCCTGACCGGCGAGGGCAGCGTCATGTCCGGCGGTCGGGTCATGACGGCTGCCGAGGCTCAGCGCAGCGCAGGCCTCGCCCCGCTCGTCCTCGAGATGAAGGAAGGCCTCTCGCTGCTCAATGGCACGCATGTCATGGCGGCGACGGCGGCACTCGCGCTCGATGACACACGACGGCTTGCTGGCGCTGCGATCGCCGCCACCGCCATGGCGATCGATGGCTGCCGAGCGAGCGACAGTGGCCTTGACGCCCGGATCCACCACGCCCGCTGCCAGCCCGGCCAGGAGCTGGTGGCCCAACGATTGCGGGCACTCCTCAAGGGAAGCCAGATCCTGCCCAGCCACAAGGAAGGCGATCCCCGCGTCCAGGATCCATACGGCTTGCGCTGTGCGCCCCAGGTGCTGGGTGCTGCGCTCGATGCCGTCGCGTGGGCCGAGGGAGTCGTCACGCGCGAACTCGGCGCGGTCACGGACAATCCGCTGGTGTTCACGCTCGGCGGTACCGCCATCGTGAGCGGCGGCAACTTCCACGGCATGCCCCTGGCGATCGCGCTCGACACCCTCAAGATCGCCCTCTGTCATGTCGCCGGCATCAGCGAACGCCGGACCTACTGGGCACTCTCCGGCCAGGATCCTGAAAGCCGCGTGCGGCCGCATCTGGCCGTCGATGCGGGCTTCGACAGCGGCCTGATGATCGCGCAATACACCGCCGCGGCGTGCGTGAACGAGCTCGGCGTGCTGGCCCACCCGGCGAGCCCCGGCAATGTGCCCACGAGCGCCGGCATCGAGGACTACAACAGCATGGGTGCGACGAGCGCTCGTCACGCGCGCCGCTCGGTCGAACTGGCCACGAGCGTGATCGCGATCGAACTGCAGACGATGGCCGAGGCACTCGACTGCCAGCGACCGCTGCGCTCGGGCGACGGCGTGGAGCGCGCACATGCGATCGTGCGCGGCCAGGTCGCGCGGCTCACGGGCGATCGCTCCCCCGCACCCGACATCACCGCCATCGTCGAGTTGATCCGAAGCGGAGCGTTCGACCGCCTGCTCGACTGACCGATCGCGGCGCTCGCGGTCAGGGCGTGCGGATCACCCGCAAGCCCGTGTCGCTGTAGAGGTCACCGTTCTCAAGCTCCTCGTAGCGCACCGCCACACGGCTCAGCACCGGGAAGAGGTGCCAGCAGCCACCGCGGAAGACCCGGCCCCAGGCACTCGACGGACCGACCGGATCCACCACGGGACCTTCCGGATAGGGGCCGTACCAGTCGTTGCACCACTCCAGCACATTGCCGCACAGGTCATGCAGCCCGAATCCATTGGGCGGCTTCAGGCCGACGGGCCGAGTCTGCATGCCGGAGTTGGCGCCGACCCATGAGATCTCGACGAGATAGGACTCCTCGCTGCTGCCTTCCGGCTGGGACGGGATGCCGTGGAAGGCGGTGTCGGTGCCCGCCCGTGCGGCGTACTCCCACTGCGCCTCGGTCGGCAACTTCATGCTGGCGGCGGTCACGAATGCCTGGGCCATGGTCCAGTTCACGCGCTCGACCGGACGGTCGGGGGAATCCGCAAAGCCGCTGAAGTGACTGGGGTTGGAGCCCATGACCGCAGTCCACTGCGACTGCGTCACCTCGTGCCTGCCCATGTAGAACGGCTGCGTGAGGATGACCTCATGAATGGGCAGTTCATCCTGGAAGCATCCCCATCCGGGCACCTGCGAGCATCCCATCCAGAAGGACCCGGCCGGGATGAGGACCATCTCGATCTGCGTAGCCGTATCGCGAACCCGCCACGCCCAGTTCGAGTCGACGATCGCTTCTCGCAGCAGCCTGTCCGTCACGATGGCCGGATCGGGTGCGGCCTCAAGCAAGGTGGCCCACCCCGGAACGACCGGGCTGCACGGCCCCCACGCCGTCAGCATCATGCCCAGATCTGCACCATCAACCACGCCGTTGCCATCCAGGTCGGCAGCGGGACCCATCGTGCCCCACTCGGTCAGCAGGCTTCCGAGGTCGGCACCATCGACCACGCCGTTGCCGGTGATGTCGGCGCTGCATTGGGCGAAGGCAAGGCGAGGCATGCCGAGTGCTGTGGTGCACGCAGCGACGAGGCCGAGCGTGAGCTGAATGGGCCTGATGTTCAACATGGATGACCTGCAGGCGGTGTTGGACCGGACTGGACGGTGAAGGCTAACCCCGAACCCCGTTGATACAAGCCTCAAACCGACATCGACCGGGCTTCTTCACGCCGCGCCCGTCCGTCCGCCGCCTTGGATCCCTGCTGCCGTGGCGGAAGAGGGACTCAGCAGGAAGCGAAGCACTGTGGCCGCGACCCAAGGCGGGGACGGCCACAACGCGAAGCGAATCGGCTGCCAGCGCAGGGCGACGGCCGCGAAGCGGCTCACGCTGACCAGGGGCGGAGCGGGATCTTCACGCCGCGCTCGTCCGCACACTGCTGCGCCAACTCGTAGCCGGCGTCGGCATGGCGGAACACGCCCATCATCGGGTCGTTCGTGAGCACGCGCTCGAGACGCTTGGCGGCCTCGGGCGAACCGTCCGCGACGATGACCTGCCCCGCGTGCTGGCTGTACCCGATGCCCACGCCGCCGCCATGATGGAAGCTCGTCCAGCTCGCGCCGCTCGCCGTGTTCACGGCGAAGTTGAGGATCGCCCAATCGCTCACCGCGTCGGTGCCGTCCTTCATGCCCTCGGTCTCGCGGTTGGGGCTCGCGACGCTGCCGCAGTCCAGGTGATCGCGCCCAATGACGATCGGCGCCTTCACCTCGCCCTTGGCGACCATCTCGTTGAAGCGCAACCCGGCGCGGTGGCGCTCACCCAAGCCGAGCCAGCAGATGCGTGCGGGGAGACCCTGGAACGCCACGCGATCCTGCGCCATGCGGATCCAGCGCTCGAGGCCCTTGTCGTTGGGGAAGAGCTTGAGCACCGCTTCGTCGGTCGCGGCGATGTCGGCCGGATCGCCCGAGAGAGCGACCCAGCGGAACGGCCCGCGGCCGGTGCAGAATTGCGGGCGGATGTACGCGGGCACGAAGCCAGGGAAGGCGAACGCATCCTTGAAGCCCATGTCGAAGGCACGCTGGCGGATGTTGTTGCCGTAGTCGAAGACCTTCGATCCCTTGCGCAGGAAACCAACCATCAGGCGCACATGCCGCTCCATCGAAGCCATGCTCAGCTCCTGATAGCGCGTCGGATCGCTCTCGCGAAGCGCATCGGCGGCCTCGCGGGTGAGGCCGTCGGGGTAGTAGCCCTCGAGCGGATCGTGCGCGCTGGTCTGGTCCGTGAGCGTTTCCGGCACGATGCCGCGCGCATCGAGTCGTAGAAGCAGATCGACGGCGTTGGCCAGGACGCCCACGCTGATCGCCTTGCCTGCGCGCTTGAGCTCGAGCGAGCGATCGATCGCCGCATCAAGGTCGTCGTGCAGTTCGTCGAGGTAACGGTCATGCACGCGCTTCTCCAGGCGCTCGCGGCAGATGTCTGCGATCAGGCAGGTTCCCTCGTTCATGGTGATCGCCAAGGGCTGCGCGCCGCCCATGCCGCCGCATCCTGCCGTCACATTCAGCGTGCCCTTGAGGGAGCCGCCGAAATGCTGGCGCCCGCACTCGGCGAAGGTCTCGTAGGTCCCCTGCAGGATGCCTTGCGTGCCGATGTAGATCCAGCTGCCTGCGGTCATCTGGCCGAACATCATGAGCCCGCGCACGGCGAGGTCGTCGAAGTGCTGCTGGGTGGCCCAATGGGGCACGAGATTCGAGTTGGCGATGAGCACGCGCGGCGAGTCGACCGTGGTGCGCACGATGCCAACCGGCTTGCCGCTCTGGACGAGCAGCGTCTCGTCCGGGGCAAGGGTCTTGAGGCTGGCGATGATGGCGTCGAACGCTTCCCACGAGCGTGCTGCCTGCCCGCGGCCGCCATAGACGATGAGGTCCCCGGGCCGCTCCGCCACCGCAGGATCGAGGTTGTTCATGAGCATGCGCATCGCCGCCTCGGCAGCCCAGGTCTTGCAGGTCAGGGTGTTGCCACGGGGGGCATGGATCACGCGCGCAGCGATCGACATGGTGGAAGTCTATCCCTGCACCCCTTCGGGGCGAAGCTCACGCGGTGGCACGCGCGAGGCGATCGGTGACGGCATCCCATGCACCGCCTGACTGCTCCGGACGCTCGATCACGATGCGTGCATAGCCTGATGCGTCGGCTCGCCGCAGCGCCCCGTAGAGGATCGCCGCATACTGCTCTGCGTCGCGCGGCATGGGCACCAGGAGGTGCGGCGACGGCACGGTGCGGCCCTCGAACGCGATCACGGCCGCAGGCTCGGGTGAGGCATCGAGTGCGCGCTGGAGATCATGCCCATCGACCAGGAGCGCCGGACGCTCGGGCGCGTAGTGGCGCGCAGCCGTACCGGGGCTCGCGCCTTGGATCGACGCATGCTCCACATCGACCCGACCGAGCAGTTCCCGCAGCCGTTCGACCGTGACCGAACCGGGCCGCCGCACGACGGGCACTGGCGTCGTCAGGTCGATCACGGTGCTCTCGATGCCAACCGTGCACGGACCACCGTCGAGCACCAGCAGATCGCGCTCATCGATGAAATCCTGCGCCACATGCTCGGCGGTCGTCGGGCTGACCTGGCCGCTGCGGTTGGCGCTCGGTGCGCTGATCGGTGCGCCGACCGCGTGCAGCAGCGCCCGCGCCAACGGATGCCTGGGCGACCGGATCGCGATGGTGTCGCGCCCTCCCGTCGCAGCACGCGGCACGGACTCGGCCTTGCGCAGGATCATCGTCAGCGGTCCGGGCCAGCACGCGCTGGCGAGCAAGGATGCCTCCATCGGCCAATCGAGCACCAACGGGCGCGCCGAGACCACATCGAGGACATGCGCGATGAGCGGGTTGTCGGCCGGCCGACGCTTGAGCGCATAGAGCTTCTGGATAGCCTGGGGATCCATCGTGCGCGCCCCGAGGCCGTACACCGTCTCCGTGGCGAAGGCAACCACACTCCCGCTGCGCAGTTCGCCCGCGGCATAGTTCACACTCTCACTGTCGTAGGGCAGGACGATGGGCATGGTTCAGCGCGGGGTACCCCAGCTTCCCGCCTCGTCGAAGGTGAATCCCTTGGATTCGAGGATCGTGCCTGAAGCCTGCTGCAGCCGCGCGATCGCCTGGTTGTAGCGAGCCTTCGCGCGGGCGCTCTCGATGTGTGCATTGGCCAGCGCAGTCTGCCGCTGGAACTTGAGTGCAAGGAACTCGGGCGTCAGCGCTGCAAGGGTCTTCTCCAGGAGCAACAGCGCACGCAGGTTCTCTGCCTGCGCCAGTCGCGTGATCTGGGCCTGTTCGATGAGCTGGTACGAAGCGCTGACATCACGCATCGCGCTCTTGACGCCGAACACCGCGTTCTCGACGGCCTGCTGGTAGCCGGTGACGGCGCGGCTTCGCTGGAGCCGTGCGATGCGCCATGCATCCTCCGCCGGGCGGTTGCCGATGGGTTGCGAGAACTGCAGCGCCGCGAGGTACGAGACGAAGTCGGCGTCGACGATGTCCTCGCTCGCCCCACCGAGGTCGCCATCGAGGCCATTCAGGCCGACCGCCAGATTGAGGTCGAGTTGGGGAAGCAGCCCGTTGTTCGCCACGGTCGTGTTGATGTCCGCCTGGTCAATCGTGAGCAATGCGAGTCGCACCGACGGATTGCGCTCGATCGAGGTGATCACGCTGTCACGGAAACTGAAGTCGATCGGCGAGGTCGGCGGCTCGTCGGTCGCGGCAACGACCAGTTCGGTGCCGACCGGGAACTGCGCATCGTTCATCAGCAGCTTGAGACGGTCGCTGGCGGTGCGTGCGGCATTGCGGGCATTGATGAGCGTGGACTTGCGCTGTTCGACCGTGGCGACCGCATCCGAGTAGTCGGCGACGGTGGCATCGAGCCGCTGCCGCTTCTCCACGACATCCCGCACCTCGGTACCGACCTGGACGAGCCACTGCGCAGCCACCACTTCCTGCCTGCGCACATGGAGTTCCCAGTACTGGTCCTCGACCGAGAGCAGGAGTTCCTGCATGGAGCGGCGGAGTTCCTCGGCGGCCGCACGATCCCGCACCTGGGCGATCCGCACCTGCGCGAGCGCCACATCCTCGCCGGCGCCGGCCAGCAGCGGTTGGTCGAGGGTCAGGTCGAGCGAGGTCTCGTAGGCGGGGTTGGGGACATAGGTCACGCCGTTGAGGTTCTTGATCTGCGTCACCCCGACATCGAGGCCGAACTGACCGCCGGTTTCGAGCTGCTTGCGGATCCCCGCCGTCAGGTTGCCGCCCCGATTCTCGATCGAGGCGAAGTTGGACGGCGGAGCGAGAGGATCGATCTGGATCGCGGGCTGCGGATCCTCGATGCCTTGGTAGCCACCACCGGCCACGAGCACCGCATCGAACGCCGCCTCGGCCTGGTCGATCTCGGTGGTCCGGATCGCGCGATCGATGCGCGCCCCTTGCACGGGCAGGCTGTTGCGCAAGGCCGTTGTCAGGGCGTCCTTGAGCGAGAGCCCGATCTGGGGTTGCTCGGTGCCGGCGAGCCCCGGCCCCAGATCGAGTGTCGTCCCGGCACCAGCGGCCGCCGGCCCGAACGCCTCGAGCTCGGGAGCGCGCGCCGCCAGGTTGGCGGGTGCGGTGGCAGGTACGCGCGTGACCGGCCGAACAGGGTCCGCGGGCTGGGATTCGTCGATCTGCCGCTTGAGCGCGCCATCGACCGCTTGGCGCCACTCTGCCTCGTCATCGCGGGTGCCCAGCGGCGACTCGCACGCGACCACCGCGAGCGCCAAGGGGGCGAGCGCAAAAAATCGCGGAATCCGGAGCATCCGCGGGATGGTAGCACGCGACTTTCTGTATTATCCGCCCCATGAAGGAATGGACTCCTTTGATCGTCGCGATGGCATGCGTAGTTTCGGCTTCTGCGCAAGATGCCACCCAAGCGCTCTACCAAGGCCGCATCACCTCCAACAACGTCAACGTTCGAACCGGTCCGGTCCTCGGTGACTCGTACCCCTTCGGCAAACTCCAGTCGGGGGATGTCGTCGAGGTGATCGAGGAATCGAACGGCTGGGCGCGCGTGCGCACGAGTGGCGACGCGTTCGCCGGGATGCACGCGTTCGTGTCGAGCGGCATGCTCTCGGCCGACGGCACGACGCTGTCGCTGACCGACGAGACGCCGCTGCGCGCACCGAACGCAAGTGCACAGGGCGCGGCACGCAACTCGCATCAGTCGATCGCCGCACTGCCAGCGGGTACCACGCTCCATGTGATCGAGACCATCGAAGTCGATGGCTTGCCTGTCTACAAGGTGCGCATGCCTGGCGCCGCGACGGGTTGGGTCAATGTCAACTATGTGCGCAAGGCCGCGCCGGTCAATGTGCAGGCTGCTGCCGATGCGGCCCCTGTGAAGTCCGCGCCCGCACCCGCCGTGGCCACAACGCAGTCGCCTGCTCCCGTGACGACTGCAGCCACGCCCGAACTCGACGCCAGCGGCCCGGCTGCTGCAGCGACGACCGGAGAGGTCGTCGGGGTGGAGGAGGTGGTCGCGGTCGAACCTCCCAAGCCGACCGCGCTCGATCTCTTCCGCGAACGCCGAGCCAAGCTCGCCACCCTCGAATCGACCTGGAGGCGCGTGCGTGAACAGCCCGACCGCTCCGAGGAACTCGAGGCGATCCGTGGGCAATACATGGACTTCCTCGACAACGCTGGATCGGATGTCGGCGCCAAGTCGACGGTGAACTGGCGGCTGCAGCAGATCGAACTGCTGATGAAGATCCAGCAGGAAAACGCCAATGTCGCGGCCACCATCGACGCGCTCGATGCCAACGCAGACGCCCTCGCGGTCATCGCCAAGGCCGTCGAGTCGCGCGCTGATTTCGACGCGTTCGGCTACCTGAACCAGTCGGTCGTGTACGACGGCACGGCGCTCCCCGAGCTCTATGTGCTGGCGGATCCGACCACCGGCCAGGCCATTGCCTATGTCGTGCCCGACGACTGCTTCGAGTACGACCCCATGCTCGGTACGCTGGTGGGCGTGAAGGGCGATACGACCTACGACCCCACGCTGCGGGTGAAGCTCATCCGCCCGCGCACGATGGAGTCGCTGCCGGTCTCGCGAACGCCGACCACCCCCGCCGTCGACGGCGTGCCGATCTCGACCGGTCCATCAGACTGAGCGACTGGGCCCATCAAAGGCCGTTTCCTTTCGAACGCCCCGCCCCACGCGGGGCGTTCTTTCGTCGAGCACTCGCTGCATCGGCGCCCATGTGCCGGGGATCGCGTCCCGGACCTCGGTGGGCGAGGCTGTTTCCACCCCCACCCACCCGCGGTACGATCCCCCGCCCCCCGAGCGGGGCGTTAGCTCAATTGGCAGAGCGCTGCCTTTGCAAGGCAGAGGTTACCGGTTCGACTCCGGTACGCTCCATCTTCGGCAGCCGTCCCAGCGGCTGCCTTTTTGTTTCGAGCCTTCGGCAGCCGTCCCAGCGGCTGCCTTTTTGTTTCGAGCCTTCGGCAGCCGTCCCAGCGGCTGCCGGCACCGCGACCTCAACCGATCCGAATGACCGACATCGCCGCGCTCGCCGCAAGTTCGATGCGGAGCATCGTCGCACCAAGCCCAACTCGCACGGCACCCGCTGCCTCGCACGCCGCGACCTCGCGATCGGAGAAACCGCCCTCGGGCCCAATGAGCACCGTCACGGCCTCGAGCCCGCGCACCGCCTCGCGCAGCGGCACACCACCCGGATGAAGGATCAAGGAACGGCCATGGGCCGCGCGCACCGCCGCCTCGGGCGAGACCTCGGGGGCGATCGTGCACGCCCAGGGCTGGCGTGACTGCTTGCAGGATTCAAGCGCAATGCGCTCAAGCCGCGCCGCGAGATTCGGCGACATGCGCTGGACGCTGCGCTCGCAGGCGAGCGGCGTGATCGACGCCGGCTCGAATGGCATGCATGACTCGATCAGCGTGGCGCTGCGATCGCCCTTGGGGATCGCACACACCAGATGCACGGCAGGCCTGGCCCGGGGCGCCCTGGTGGAGTTCCCCACATCGATCGCGAGTGCGCCATCGTGCCGGCGCTGATCGGTCACGACGCCCCTGCCGACATGGCCGGCACCATCGAAGAGCGTGACGGCATCGCCGGCACCGAGGCGTCGTGCCCCCAACGCATGCTTCGCCTCGTCCTTGGGGATCCAGACGATGCCCGCATCCTCGAGTGACGGAACATGGAACCAGGCGGTGCTCATGGTCGGTGCATCAGGTGCGGGCGATCATAGATGTCGTAGCGCACGAGCCGGCTCTCGATCACATGATGCGGCTCGTCGCCGAGCGGCGGCGCCTCATGCGGTCGCTTGACGATGATGCGGGGTACCGTCGTCGCCAACGCCACCGCCAACAGGTTGGCGGCATCCGCATCGTCACCCACGGCTTCCTTCACCAAGCGGATGTCCCGTGGCGCGAGCGCAGACTTGGCCTTTGGAGGGAACATCGGGTCCACGAGGATGGCCCACGCGCCCCCTGCAGCCTCGGCGAGGGCGTGACGGGCATCCGCCTGCGACAGCGTGATGCGCGCCGCCACCGGCGCAAGGGCCGGCGTCCTTCGTGCACGCATGAGTGCATCCTCGAGGACCGCGTGGATCGATGGGTGCCGCTCGAGCGCCACGACCGTGCGGCCCGACGCAGCGAGGATCCACGCATCGCCGCCAAGCCCCGCGGTGGCATCGACGACATGCCCCGCGCCCTTGCCCACCGCACGCACGAGCGGGTGGCCGCCGAGTGCGCGAACATCGATCGAGCCAAGGTCGATCGACATGCCAGAGCTGGGCGCATCGGCATCGCTGCGCATGGCGAGCCGGCCGTCCACGATCTCCAGGATCACGCCCATGCCCGGATTGTGCGGCAAATCGCCCGCGTGCGCACCCGTACACTCCTTCGATGCCGACTGCCCCGGTGTACGACAGCCTCATCGACATGGTGGGCAATACACCCATGCTCCGCCTGCGTCACCTTGACACCGGCTGCTGCGAGCTCTACGTGAAGCTCGAGAACCTCAACCCAGGCCAATCCATCAAGGACCGCATCGCGGTGGAGATGGTGGCGGCGGCGGAGCAATCCGGCACCCTGAAGCCGGGCGGCACGATCGTGGAGGCGACCGCCGGCAATACCGGCATCGCCCTCGCACTCATCGCGACGCTCAAGGGCTACCGGCTCGTCGTCGTGATGCCCGACAAGATGAGCGAGGAGAAGGTCAGCCACCTGCGAGCGATGGGGGCCGAAGTCCGCATGACCCGCTCCGATGTGGCCAAGGGGCACCCCGACTACTACCAGGATGTGGCCGAGCGGCTCTCGAGGGAGATCCCCAACTCGATCTATGTGAACCAGTTCGCCAATCCCGCGAATCCGATCGCCCACGAACGCACGACCGGCCCTGAGATCTGGGAGCAGATGGGCGGCCGCATCGATGCCTTCGTGGCAGGCGTGGGCTCGGGTGGCACCGTGAGCGGTGTGGGCCGCTTCCTGAAGTCGAAGGACCCCAAGGTCCAGATCATCCTGGCCGACCCCGCCGGCTCGATCCTGGCGCCCTTGGTGAACGAGGGCCGCTCCGTCGAGCCCGGTTCGTGGCTCGTCGAAGGCATCGGCGAGGATTTCGTACCGTCGATCCTCGACCTGTCGCTGGTGTCGAAGGCCTACACCGTCACCGATGCCGAGGCGTTCGAGACCGTGCGCCAACTCCTCGTGAAGGAGGGCGTGCTCGCCGGATCGAGCGTCGGCGTGCTGCTGCACGCGGCCCTGAGCTACTGCCGCGAGCAGAAGGAACCCAAGCGCGTGGTCACGCTCATCTGCGACTCGGGCGCGAAGTACCTGAGCAAGATGTACAACGACTTCTGGATGGTCGACCAGGGCATGCTCCAGCGCGAGCGCACGGGCGACCTGCGCGACCTCATCGCCCGCCGCCACGACCGCAAGGAGGACTTCACGCTCACACCAGCGCTTCCCCTGGCGCAGGCCGTGAAGCGCATGCGCATGTACTCGGTCAGCCAGATGGCGGTGCTCGATGAGCGCGACCGCGTGCTGGGCATCATCGATGAGAGTGACATCCTCCTCGCGCTCTACCGCGATCGCGGTGCGCTGCAGCACCCCGTGAGCGACTTCATGACCAGCAACCTCGAGACGGTGCCACCGACCGCGCATCCCGAGGAGCTGATCCCGATCTTCCGCGCCGACCGCGTGGCCATCGTCGTCGATGGCGATCGCTACTGCGGGCTCATCACGCGCATCGACCTCATCAACTGGCTGCGCCAGCAGACCGCCTGAACCCGGAACCACCCATGGCCCACGACACCTCCCGGCTCCACCTCGACACCCGCTGCATCCACGGGGGCCAGCATCCCGATCCCTCGACCGGTGCGGTCATGCCGCCGATCGCCACGAGCAGCACCTTCATCCAGGACTCACCCGGGGTCCACAAGGGCTTTGAGTACTCACGCAGCCACAACGCCACGCGGTTCGCCTTCGAGCGATGCCTCGGCAGCCTCGAGTCGAGCGGGCTCTTGGAGGAGCAGGATCGCACCTGCGGCGGATTCGCGTTCGCCAGCGGTCTTGCCGCGATCGGTACGGCACTCGAACTCCTCGATGCGGGTGACTGCATCGTGTGCATGGACGATGTGTACGGCGGAACCAACCGCCTGCTCAATCGCGTGCGCGCCCGCAGCCAGGGACTGAAGGTCGTGTTTGTCGACATGACCGATGCGGCCAGACTCCAGGCCGCGGTCAAGGCGAACGCCCCGCGCATGCTCTGGGTCGAGACCCCGACCAATCCCACGCTCAAGCTGGTGGACCTCGCCGCCGTGGCCTCGATCGGGAAGGCCGCTGGCGCGATCACCGTCTGCGACAACACCTTCGCCACGCCCATGCTCACGCGGCCGCTCGAACTGGGCTGCGACATGGTCATGCACTCGACGACCAAGTACATCGGCGGCCACAGCGATACGGTCGGCGGCGCGCTGGTCACCGGCCGGACCGATCTCTGCGAGAAGCTGCGCTTCATGCAGAACGCGATCGGCAGCGTGATGGGCCCCTTCGATGCCTACCTCGGCCTGCGCGGCGTGAAGACGCTCGCGGTGCGCATGCAGCGCCACTGCGAGAGTGCGATGCGTCTGGCGCAGTGGCTTGAGCGCCATCCCAAGGTCGAGCGTGTCGTCTACCCGGGCCTGACCAGCCACCCGCAGCATGCGCTCGCCGCCCGCCAGATGCGCCTGCACGGGCAGCCAGCCTTCGGCGGCATGATCACGATCTTCCTCAAGGGCGGGATCCGCGAGAGCCGCGCCTTCCTCGAGCATGTGCACCTCTTCGCGCTCGCCGAGAGCCTCGGTGGCGTCGAGAGCCTGATCGAGCATCCAGCGATCATGACCCACGCCAGCGTGCCCGAGGCGATGCGCCGTGAACTGGGCATCAGCGACTCGCTCGTCCGCCTGAGCGTGGGCATCGAGCATGCCGATGATCTGATCGCGGACCTTGACGCTGCCCTGAAGCGCTGCTGAACCCCAACCGCGCTGCGCCGGACCTGCGAGCGGGCCCTCCGGTCACTTGGTTGCAGACCAACGCCCACCACGCCACCACCAGGTGGCATCATCGATGCCGAAGGCGCTGGCCGGATCGCGTGCATCGACCTCCGGAACCGATGATGCGAGTCCACAACGGAGTTCATCGAGCGCTCGAGGGGTCCGGGCCAGGAGGGCCGCCTCCACGGCCAGCAACTGGTCGGCCTGGCGCGGCGAGAGTTGCGGAGGTGCCGAAGCCGAGAGCCCCGTGCACGCACGGATGAACCCTTCCCCGCCGCCGGGCAGGAGCGCGCCCCACTCGCGGGCAAGCGCCACGCACGCCGCATCACGCCCCAGTCGCTGGGCCTGCAGCGAACGCCCCGCGCGATAGTGCGAGATCAACTCCGCGAATCGGAGGCGATCAGCGTCGGGCGCCACCCACGCTCCGCGCGCCACGCGCGTCGGGGCCAACATGCGGGCCAGCGCATGCCATCTGGCCCATGCGCCGTGGACGGATGGATCCTCGAGCGACGCCATGCCCAACGCAGCACTGGCCGCCATGCCTGGGTCCTGGGCCGCTGCCGCCAAGGCACCGGAGCGGCGAAAGAGCTGGCGCGCCAGGTCGACCTCGCCGTCACGCGCAGCATCCTCGCCGGCTTCGAGGTAGGCCAATGGCCTGGCGGGATCGAGCGCATCGAGCCGCTCGGGCCACGGCGGCACGGCGATCATCGCCAGGAGGATGGCGACGACCCTCACCATGTCCACCGCCCCGCTCGCACACCGATGGCACGCGTGATCGCGCGCTGGTTGGCGATCGCCTGTTCGAGAGCGCTCCCTGCTTCGGCGCGTGACGACGCTGCCGCCTCCAGGGCATGCTCGGCCGATGCGCGCTCGCCGCGCGAGACCCCGTTGGCCGGCAGCGCGAGTGCATCGAGCAGCGCCGTCTGCCATGCGATGAAGCGAGCCACCTCGCCATCAGCGGCGTGAAGTCGCAGCGCGGCCATGTCACGGGCAGGCGGAGTGCCTGCACTGCCCTGCACGATGGCCTCGATCGATGCGGTGCCCAGGTCCCCTTCGCCGCCCCGCGCAGGCACCGCCCCCAGAAGCGGCGCAATGCGTCCCCATGAGAGTTGGCACGCCGCCACACGCTGGCGGATCGAGTCAGCCTCACCCTGCGCCAGTGCGATCGCGCGCTCGACGAGGACCTGCCTGATCCGGATCGCACCGTCGGTCGAGGACGCATCGAGTCCAGCACGCCCCAGCCATGCGCTGATCGCCGTCGATGCCGTGCCGGGATCGGCGATGGCCAGCACATCCAGCCACCCCATCGCCATCTCCGCGCTGGAAGGGAATCGCGTCTGCGTGATGGCACGCGCGCGGCGTGAGAGACCATCCTCGGGGCCGCAGGCCAGCAACGCCAGCGTGCGTGCATCCGAGGGGCCGATCTCGTTGGCCGTGCCGAGCCAACGATTGAGTGCCAGGACCCGCGCCTCGGGACCGTCGGCGCGATCGATCGCCACGGCAAGGCCTCCATCGCCGACCGATCGTCTGCGCTGGACGGCCGGTTCAGGCGCACGGAACGACTCAGGCATGCCATCGAGGATCAACCGCGCATCGGCCGCTCGGCCCGCATCCAGCAGGAGTGCTGCCTCGGTCAACGCCTGGATGCGCTCCAAGAGCGAGAGCTCCGCATCGACGCCTGCACCGGTCGAGAGTCGCGATCCGTCCAGCCGAGCAGCGAGCTGGTCCCAGTCCGTCGAGGGCGCCAAGCCACGCTTCTGCGTCGATACGGGATCATCCGGCATCGAAGGAAGGGCTGCGGGTGGACGGGGCGAACGCACCGCTGGTCTCGACTCCGGTGCAGGCTTCGGCTGGGACCCGGGTGGTTGCTCGGCCTGAGTCACTCCCGGGTTGGACTCCCGGGTTGGTGGGGAGACGGCCGCTTCGTCCATGCGACCTCGATCGAGCACCGCCAGCGTGATGGTGGCCGTGGCTGCGAGGGCGAGGATCGCCGCCATGAAACCGATCGCCCACGGCAGCCACGACCGGTCACGATCACGCCGCAAGGCCCCCATGGATGGAGCGACGGCAGGCCGCGAGGCCATGCCCGGATCGCCCGAAGGACCGCCGAGCAGTTCGACCAAGCCACCAGGATCGACGCCATGCAGTGCAGCCCAACGCAGCGCACGAGCACGAGCCTGGCGATTCCAACCGCCTGCACTGGCGACCAACGCGCGCAGGCCATCAGGGTCGGCCGCTTCCGTCGCCTGGTCGACGAGGATGCGCACCGCTGCCCGAAGCCGGGCACGCGCCGCGATGAACGCCGGATCATGCTCGGGAAACCGAGCATGGACCGCCCGCAACCGCTGCGTCGCACTTTCGAGGATCTCATCGCGGGAAGCATCAGGTGCAACACCGATGAGTTCATGTGGCGGCACATCAGGCGTCACGCCAAAGCATGCGTGGAGCGCATCGATCATCCCTCGACCCCCAGCCGAAGCGCGAGTTCCGCAAGCGGCCCCGCCTGCAGGCCCTGCTTCCATCCGGGAGTGAGCGTGAAGAGCTGGCGGAGCAATGTGCGCGCACGCCCTGGATCCACTCGCGAGAGAGAATCGATCAGCATTACATCGACCGCGGCCCGATCGGGATCATCCGCGGCCAGACCCGACGCAAGCTTGGTCCCCCAGGTCACGGCGCGAGCATCATCTCCGGCAGCGCGGGATGCGGCCAGAGCGCTCAGCAAGGTGGTCCGGTCCGGGGATCGATCTGCGAGCGCTGTGGCAACGCTCATCAACTGCGGTGCGAGCGTGGACTCACCCGCGCGCACTGCGACGGTCGCCACCTGCACCCATGTGAGCGCCGCGGCTGGATCCACGGCAGGATCGATCCCCTCCCGTGCCGCGCTCGCGGCCTCGATCGCCAGTCGATCGCGCCGTGCTGCCTCGATCGCCCCTTGGCGGATGACCTCCCACGATGCATCAAGAACCACACGAGCCGCCTTCGCGCGCTGCGAACCTTCGAGTGCGCCCAGTGCAGCGAGCGCCTGCTCGGGGAACCCACGCGCACAGGCCACACGGACCATGGCTTCAGCCACGACCCCCCGCTCGGCCGGCTCCATCGACGCGAGCGATCGTGCCGCTGCGATCTCATCCAGCAGTGCACCTGCGCGGGCGACCGTGGCCGGCGAGCGGAACCACGGAAGCATCGCCGTCACCAGTTGGCGAAGCACCACAGGATCGATGCGCCCATCCGGCCACGCGCTGCTGGGCACTGGCGCGGGACGCATGACCAGTTCAGCCAGGCGAAGCCGATCCGACGCGGGTGACGCGCGCATGCGCTCGTATGCCGCAGTGCACAGCGCATCCTGCGCCCGGCGCCATGCCGGGTCTGACTCATCGACGGCCTCGAGGGCGAGCAGCACGGGGTCGTCGTGGATCCCCTGCGACGCCGCAAGGATCGCCACCCGCGTGGACCATTCACCCGCGGGCGGTCCCGCCAGGAATGCAAGCGACTCCTCGCGCAAGGCCGGATCCTGCGCGGCAGCGAGTGCCAGCAGTCGAAACCACTGCACGGCGGGCGCGGGTTCGCGCGCTTGCGCGAGGCACTCGCCCGCAATCACGGCCGCCTGGGATGGATCGCCGGCCCGGAGCAGGAGCCGAGCGGCTTCGAGCTTGAGCGTGGTGGCCGCCGATCCCTTCGTGGTCGCCGCAATGCCGAGTGCGCCCTCCGCAGCACGCCGCAGGGCATCAGGCGTGGCTGTTGGATCGCTGGAAGCAGTGGCCAACCCACCGAGAGCCTGCACGACGCCGCCCGCCCCTGAGGGCGGCAGCGCCTGTGCCACCCAGGACACCAAGTCGCCGCGACCTGAAGCGAGCAGCATCGGCAGTGCCGCCTCGACCACGCGCAGGGCCTTCTCGTCAGTCGCCCCGAGCCGTGCAGCACGGCGCGCCACGCGGGCGAGCGCAGGCTCGGAGCCCTGCGGCACCTGTCCCGCGCTGGTCAGCAGCACACGGGCGCGCGTCCAATCCCGTGCGTCGAGGCACACCTGCACACGCCACTCCATCGCGGCCGAACGGACGACCGGCGCGGTGACTGGATCATCACACAGCTCGAGCCAACGCATGGCATCACTGGCGCCGCCACGCTCCAAGAGGGCCCGAGCCTGAGCCATGCCCACGATCGCCCAGGCATAGACCTCGTTCGATCGCAGATCGACGCTGACCTCCTCCGGCTTCAGGGCGCGACCATCGATCTCCAGGACATCGGCCAAGGGAGGGATCGCCGACTCAGCCAACTCCTCCACGCCGCGACCCTCGCCCTGCGTGCGGAGCCACGCACCCTGGAGCCTCGACCACGCCAGACGCGATCGCAGCATCTGCTCGAACCCCGGCGGCGTGCGCGAACCAAGGTCCTTGATCATGGCTTGCGAGAGCGACTCCGCCCGGCTCGCCCAGCCGATCGCTTGCGCCACCTCGGGCGCGGGAACCTCATCGCCCGCACGAAGCCGACCGATCACCTGGCCGCTTGCCTCGAGCAGGCGACCCACGCAGGCCATGCCTGGCGCATCCACATGCACGGTGGCGAACTGGCCGAGGATGCGCTCCAAGCGCTGTGCCAAGGCATCCGCGAGTTCCGGATCGGCCCCTTCGGCCATGGGCTCGATGGCGCGTACGAGATCGCGCGCGACCGCCTCGCGTTCCTCGGGGCTGGCAGCCTGATCGAACCGGCGCTCAGCCAGATGCCACGCGAGCCGATCGAGCCGAAGCGAGCCTGACAATCGCTCGAGCGCCGCCGCATCGGCATCGAGACGCCCTTGATCGGCACGCGCTGGATGCCCGACCGTCGCCAGCAGCAGTGCCACGGCAACGCACCGCGCCAGCATGATGCTCGCGCAAGGGATCCCGCCTGGGCAGGCGACGTCACGCTCACCGTGCGGGTGCATACGCCACCTCTCCGAAGCCGGCATCGGTCGCGGCTTGCATCGCCGCCGCCACGGAGGCAACCGACGCGCTGTCATGGCCCCGCACGAGCAAGCCGGCTTGCTTGGGAAGCCGCTCAAGGATCGAACGCAGCTCATCCCGCGTGGCGACGGCATTGCTGCCCACCGTGAAGGCCACGGCACTGCCACCACGGACCTCAACCACCTGCGGGCGCAACTCGCTGGCCACCGAGGCGGCGCGTGCAGCAAGCGCCGCGGTGAGCTGTTCCTCGCGTCGCTCGACGCCCGAGGTGAAGATGAAGTACGCCAGAAGCAGGAATGTGGCATCGATCATGCTGGTCATGCCCAGCACGATGCGACCGCCACGGCGCCCACCACGCGCGAATCTCATGTGCCGCCTCCCGGCGTGGTGGCGAGACGGATGCCGTCGAACCCGGCCTGTCGGCACGCATCGATGACATCATTGAGCCGAGCTCCCGGTGCGCTCCGATCGGCCCGCACCACGGGCACCAGGCGACCGCGCTCACTGCGCGATGCACGGGCAGCCGCCGTGAGCTCATCCATCGTGACGACGCGGCCTGCGAGTTCGCAGGAACCGTCGGCGCGGATCGACACGACAAGTCCAGGACCGGTCGGCGTTGGATCGGGTGTACCCGCCTCGCGCGGCAGGTCCAGCTTCACCCGATTGGCCTGTGCGATCGCTGCCGTCGTGAGGAAGAAGATGAGCAACTGGAAGACGATGTCGATCATCGGCGTCATGTCGATGCCGCCCTCGGTCGTCATCCGCCTGGCGAATCTCATGCACGGCCTCCGCGAACCTTGGCAGCGTGGCGCTCCAGATCGGCGACGACACGGTCGCATTCGTCGCCAACGAGCGCAACGATCCGCGTGAGCCGTGTGCGCAGGAAGGTGTGGAGGGCAATGCATGGGATGGCGACGCACAGCCCCTGGAAGGTGGTGATGAGCGCGATCGAGATGTTGTCCGCGAGCCGCTGGTAATAGCTTGAATCGTTCACGGCACTCGAGGCCACGGTCTCGAAGGCACCGATCATGCCCTGGACCGTGCCGAGCAGACCCAAGAGCGTGGCGATGTTCGCGATCGCCGCAAGCCAATCAAGCCGCTGTTCAAGCTGCATCGACTCCTCGCCGCCGGCATCTTCCATGGCACTGCGGGCTTCCAACGGCCCGAGCGGTCCTTGGCTGGCACGCGTCAGGCCAGCACGCAGCACGCGACCGGCGAAGCAGTCCGCGTCAGCCAGCTTGAGTCGCTCGAGCGCCCTGCCGAAGTGCCCCTGCGAGGCCATCGTGTTGACATCGTCCATCAGCGATGCCGGAGCCAGCGACGCTGCACGCAAGTACACCAGTTGCGCGAGCCCATGCGTCACGGCGATCACGCTCAAGCCGATGATCACGTACCCGACGATGCCGCCACCGGTGAGGTAGCGCAGATAGGTGGCCGAGGCCTCTTGGGCGAGGAGCGGCATGGAGTGAAGGCCAAGGAGCACATGCATCACGGTGAGGTTCCTTCCTGGAGCAAACGGTTCCGGACGGTGGTAGCGCCGCGGGCATCACCCGCGGCATCGAGCGCCTGGGCGCCGAGGGCGGCACAGGTCGCGGAAAGCATGGGAATCGCGGCATCGTCGCAGGCGACGACGGTCAGGAACTGCTCCGCCGCATCGAGCGCGAGCCGGCGTGCCTCGACGGATCCCGGCTTGGCGGCACGGGCTTCGATCATGAGCGACTGACCGATGGCTGCGCGGCACCAGTGGCGTACCGGGGTCTCGTTCCGAGCGAGCATGTCGGCCAAGGCTTCGCGGGCGCGCTGCCGCGTGCTCGGCGCATCCGCAAGGGCATCGAGCCACTGCTCGAGCACCAGCCGCTCCCGGCGCATGACGTCGTCCCTTGCGGCCCCGCGCGATGGCTTGGACAGTGGCTTGGGCTCCACGCCGGCCTGGCGGGCAGCGACTTCGCGCATGAGTGCGCTCCACGCCGCCGCGCGCGGCGCAGCGGAGGGCGCTGCATCGAATGCGGTGCACGCTTCGTGGGCTTCCTTCTGATCGGCATACGCCGGGCACAGATCCGCTGGCCACGGCGGGAGGGCATCGTCAGCCGAGAGTTCGATCGCCCTGACCTGCGCCAGAGCCGCGGCCGTGCCACGGCCGCATGCCTGCAACGACCGAGCCCATTGCAGCCAGGCGATCTGGACGCACTCACCGCGTGCCCCGGCCAGCAGCGCCGTCACACGCTCATAGGCCTCGGCGGCCAGCGCGGCATCGCCCCGGATCAGGCGCTGCTCACCGCGCCGAGCGGCGTCGCCAGCCTCGATCCAGGCCGACCATGATGGATCGGCGGGTGCGATCGAACGCACCTCGGACCAGCCGAGCGTGACGGTGGCCTTGCCTCCTTCGAGCGCGATGACCACACCGCAGGCATCGGCACGCGCCACGGTGCCGCGCACCGGCGCGCCGCCCCAGGGCGTGCATTCGATCGAGTCGGCGGCGAGCACCGCGGCCGCCAGCATGGTTGGCGCAAGGACCATCACTGCGGGTACTCGGGTACGAAGGTGAAACTGCCCCCACTCACGGCAGCCACGCGCTGCAACTGCACCTTCCCCGCGTCACTGCCGAGGGCGATGCAATGGATGACCGCAGGCCGCCCCGAGGCGTTCAAGGCGAGGATCGCATCGACCTCCTCGGGATTGATCTCGCCGTCGCTGAGGAAGTACACCAGATCCGGCCGTTCGCCCTGGCCGAAGGCGCGACGGAACGCGCCGATGGGCGAGGTGTCACCCGAGGGACGCATGCCGGCAAGGAACGCCACGAAGTCATCGCGCGATGCGCCGCGCAGGCGGGTGAAGGCATCGAAGCCCGGCGGTGAGACCACGGTCGTGTCATAGAAGAGCACGCACACCTTGGCGTAGTCAGGCAAGCCCCAGACGGCCGCCGTGACTTCCGCCCGCGCACGATCCATGCGGCTGCCGCGTGACATCGAGCCACTCTTGTCCACGATGAAGGCGACGCGACGGCCCGTGCCCTGCACACCGAAGAAGGTGGTGCCGCCCCCGCTCCCGCCACCGAACCCATCGCCCCCGCCATCACCCACGCCCATCCCGGCCCCGGCGCCGAATCCACTCTCGATCGGTACCGGCGACCCCTGCCTGGGCAGCGGCATCGCCTCGGCACTCGCGGGATCGGCGGTGCCCGGGGACTCGAGCGCCGGCAGGTCATCGGCCAGCTCGGTCGATGGCTCCGCCGGCCGCTCAAGCGGCGTCGGCGCGGCAAGCACGACATCGAAGACCTCGAACACGGGCTCCGTCGCCACAGGGCGGAGCATCGGGATCAGCGCAAGCACGCCGACGAGCAGCAGGTGGAACGGCACGCTGAAGGCCACCCCCAGCAGGATGGCACGCAACAGCCGGGGCGTACGCACGGGTGGTTCGCCGCTCTCCTGCCGTGCTCCTGCAGCCGACTGCACGCGCATCCTCCTCGTCCGTTGGACACGAAGGATTGTAGTACGCTTCGACCGGATCCCCACCCATGGCGAGCCCCTACAAGCGCATCCTCCTGAAGATCAGCGGCGAGTCGTTGGCCGAACAAGGCCAGTTCGGGATCTCGCCCGGCGAGTTGTCGATCATCGCCGCCGAGATCGCCGCGGCCAAGCAGTCCGCCGCGTTCGACCTGGCCGTCGTGGTCGGTGGCGGCAACATCATCCGCGGCGCCAAGCTCGCCGCTGAAGGCAAGTTCGACCAGAGCACCGCCGACTACATGGGCATGCTCGGCACGGTCATCAACGGCCTGGCGCTCAAGGAGGCCCTGGCGGCGGTCGGCGTGGAGAGCCGCGTCATGAGCGCGATCCTGCTGCCCTCGGTGGCTGAGTCCTTCATCCGGCCCCGGGCGCTCCGTCACTTCGAGAAGGGCCGCGTGGTCATCCTGACCGCAGGCACGGGCAACCCCTACTTCACCACCGACACCTGCGCGAGCCTGCGCGCAATCGAATTGAATGCGGATGTCCTGCTCAAGGCCACCAAGGTCGATGGCGTCTATACCTCGGACCCGCGCAAGGATCGATCGGCACGGCGCTACGACAAGCTGACCTTCAGCGAAGCCGTCGAGAAGCAGCTGGGCGTCATGGATCTCACGGCCCTGACCATGTGCATGGAGCACAGGCTCCCGTTGATCGTCTTCGACTACAAGGTGCCCGGGAACATCACGCGCGCGGTGCGCGGGGAGTCCATCGGCACGCTGGTCAGGGCCTGAATCGGGGCCTGAGCCACGACAGCATTCCCGAGGACCACGAGGAACACCATGGATCTGGACACCATCCTGCTCGAGTGCGAGGAACGCATGCAGAAGTCGGTCGACTACCTGCAGCGCGAACTGCGCGGCCTGCGCACCGGCCGGGCCAGCACTGCCCTGCTTGAGTACGTGAAGGTCGACTACTACGGCAGCATGACCGACCTGCGTGAGTTGTCCGCCATCAGCGTGCCCGAGGCATCGCAGTTGCTGTGCAAGCCCTTCGATCCCGGTGCCAAGGCTGCGATCATCCGGGCCATCGAGACCAGCGGCCTCGGCCTCAACCCGCAGGCCGAGGGCAACCTGATCCGCATCAATGTGCCGCCGCCGTCGGCCGACCGCCGCAAGCAGCTCGCCGGGCAGGTCAAGAAGCTCGCCGAGGAGTCGCGCGTGTCGGTCCGCAACGAGCGGCGCGATGCGAACAAGGCGATCGACCTCGCCAAGGCGGATCCCAAGGTCAAGGTCAGCGAGGACCAGGCCAAGGGGGCCAAGGAGTCCGTCGACGACCTGACCAAGCAGTACACCTCGCGCATCGATGAGATGGCCGCGAAGAAGGTCGCGGAGATCGAGGAGATCTGATCATCATGATGGTGCCGTCCGGTCATCCGACCATCCACCGCCGGGAGGCCTGAGCATGCGCTGCCCGAATCCCGACTGCACCGCCCTGGATACGAATGTCGTCGACAGCCGCCCCGCGGAGGAGGGTGGCGCGGTGCGACGCCGCCGCGAGTGCAAGAACTGCGGCCGGCGATTCACGACCTTCGAGCGCATCGAGCGCGCGGAGCGGCTCATGGTGATCAAGCGTGACGGCTCGCGCGTGGCCTACGACGGCGAGCGCGTGCTGATCGGGATCCAGCAGGCCTGCTCGAAGCGGCCCATCGAAGCCTTGGTCATGGAGCGGATCGCCACACAGGTCGAGGACGAGCTGCACCGCCGCTTCAACCGCGAGGTCGACAGCGCCGAGATCGGAAGGTCGGTCGCCCTCAAGCTGCGCGAGGTCGATCCGGTGGCCTACATCCGCTACGCGAGCGTGTACTACGCCTTCCGGTCGGTCGAGGACTTCGCCGCCGAGATCACGGCGCTCCAGGAGCGGCCGCCCGTGGGCGACCACCCGACCCTCTTCGGCGAAGGCAAACCGAAGTCCTGAGCCGGCCGTGGCGCGGTACCTTGCGCCCACATGCCTCGCATCACGCTTCCTGATGGAACCGTCAAGTCCTACGACGCCCCAGTGACTGCCGCGCAGGTCGCCGCCGACATCGGCGCCGGCCTTGCGAAGGCCGCGCTCGGCGCCAAGGTCGACGGCACGCTCACCGACCTGTCCACCACACTCGACCGCGACTGCACGCTGGCCATCGTCACCATGAAGCGTCGCGAAGGCGGGATCGATCCCGAGGCACTCACGCTGCTGCGTCACAGCGCCGCGCACATCATGGCCGAGGCGATCCAGCGGCTCTTCCCGCAGGTGCGGCTCGTGTACGGGCCGCCGCTGGAGACGGGCTTCTACTACGACATGGCCTTCCCCGATGGGAAGGTGCCGAGCACCGATGACTTCGCCCGCATCGAGGCCGAGATGGCCAAGATCGTGGCCGAGGACCGGCGCTTCACGCGCTACGACCTGCCGCTCGCCGAGGGCATGGCCAAGTTGCGCACCGAAGGCAGCAAGTACAAGCTCGACAACGCCGAGCGCGCCGCCGAGGCCGGCAGCACCACGCTGAGCTGGTACGCCACCGGTCACCCGGGCAAGGACTGGGAAGACCTCTGCCGTGGGCCGCATGTTCCGAACACGGGTCGCGTCGGCGCCTTCAAGGTCATGAGCCTGGCCAGCAGCTACTGGAAGGGCGACGAGACCAGCGACCGGCTCACGCGCGTCTACGGCACGGCCTTTGCGACCAAGCCTGAGCTCGAGGCCCACATGGTCCAGCTCGAGGAAGCCCGCAAGCGCGACCACCGCGTGCTCGGCAAGCAGCTGCGGCTCTTCCACATCGACGAGATGGTCGGCCAGGGACTGATCCTGTGGACCCCGAAGGGATCGATCATCCGCAACGAGTTGCAGAACTTCATCGGGACCGAACTGCGCAAGCAGGGCTACCAGCAGGTCTATACGCCGCACATCGGCAAGCTCGACCTGTACCGGACCAGCGGGCACTTCCCCTACTACCGCGAGAGCCAGTACCCACCCATCGTCGAGCATGACGAGATGGCACGCCTGGCTTCGGAGGGCTGCACCTGCGCCGACCTGAGCAACCGCATGGCCCAGGGCGAGGTCGACGGCTACATGCTCAGGCCGATGAATTGCCCGCACCACATCCGCATCTTCGCGAGTGCGCCGCACAGCTACCGCGACCTGCCGGTGCGCCTGGCGGAGTTCGGAACGGTCTACCGCTGGGAACAATCGGGCGAGATCGGCGGCATGACCCGCGTGCGTGGCTTCACCCAGGATGATGCGCACCTCTTCGTCCGCGAGGACCAGGTCGCACAGGAGGTGCTCGGCTGCCTGTCGCTCGTGAAGATCATCTTCGCCACGCTGGGCATGAACGAGTACCGCGTGCGCGTGGGCCTGCGCGATCCCGACAGTGCGAAGTACGTCGGTGATCCGGCGAACTGGGACAAGGCCGAGAAGGCCTGCCGCGATGCTGCTCGCTCGCTCGGCGTGCCGTTCATCGAGGAGCCCGGCGAGGCCGCCTTCTACGGACCGAAGATCGACTTCGTGGTCAAGGATGTGATCGGCCGGTCGTGGCAGCTCGGGACGGTGCAGGTCGACTACAACCTGCCGATCCGGTTCGACCTTTCCTACGCGGGCGCCGACAACCAGCCTCACCGCCCCGTGATGATCCACCGTGCGCCCTTCGGCAGCATGGAACGGTTCATCGGCTGCCTCATCGAGCACTTCGCCGGCGCGTTCCCGCTCTGGCTCAGCCCGGAGCAGGTGCGCGTACTGCCGATCTCGGAGAAGAGCGCGGCCTATGCCGACGAGTTGTGTGCGGCCCTCAAGGCACGCGGCATCCGGGCCGAGACCGATCACTCGAACGAGCGCGTGCAGGCCAAGATCAAGATCGCCGCCGAGGAGAAGATCCCCTACATGGCCGTCGTCGGCCCTCGGGATGCCGAGAGCCGCGCCGTCAGCGTGCGTGCCCGTGGCGTCGAGGCCAACCTCGGCGAGATGCCGTTCGATGCCTTCGTCGACGGCATCCTGCGCGAGGCGGAGGGTCGCATGCTCTCGGGTGCACCAGGCTCGGTCCAGGCATCGTTCACTGCGCGTTCAGCCTGATGCGGGAAGCGCCCAGGTCGTTGCCGTTGGTCACGCCTACCCCATGCTGCGGCCCTGTTTTCCGTGTGGACCCCACCGATTTCACGGCGTCTGCTTGTGCCGGGCCGGATCTTGGGCTAGTGTCCCGGACGGCGTCTTGTGGCGCCGATCCTCCATGCAGCGGACCATCTCCGAATGATGACTTCCCCAACGCGCGTCCTCCCATGAGGCCGTCGCGCGCAAGCATGGACAACCTCCACCCACCCAGTGGAACCCTGACCCAAGGTTCGCGGTCGCTGTCAGCGCGCCGTGGCCACTCCCGTTCGAGCTGACGCCCAGGAGCCTCCCATCAGCCAGTTTCCGCCTCGCCGTCCCCCCTTCCAGCGCGACTTCGCCCCCGCGGGCCCCCGCATCAACGACCGCATCCGCATCACCCCGGTCCGTCTGATCGACGCGCACGGCACCATGGTCGGCGTCGTCGAGACCGACGACGCCAAGCGCATGGCCCAGGAGGCTGGGCTGGATCTGGTCGAGATCGCCTCCGATGTCCGCCCGCCGGTCTGCAAGATCATGGACTTCGGGAAGTACAAGTACGAACAGGCGAAGACGGAGAAGAAGAACCGCCAGAGTTCCAAGGGTGGCGAACTCAAGGAAGTCCGTCTCGGCCGCAGCATGAAGATCGGCGTGCACGATGTCGAACTTCGTGTGCGCCAGGCCCGTGCCTTCCTCATCGAGGGCAACAAGGTCCAGATCGTGCAGAGCTTTCGCGGCGCCCGCGAGCTTGCCCACCGCGAGATCGGCGACCAGCTCATCAAGCAGGTGATCGACGCGCTGCTCGATGTCGCGCGGCTCGACATGGCTCCACGCATGGCCGGCCGACGCCAGTCGGCGATCCTTTCGCCCGACCGCACCAAGATCGACACCTACAAGCGCAAGATGGCCGCTGCCGGCAAGAAAATCGAGGGCTCGAAGGAACTTCCACCCCAGGAACCCGAAGTCGCCGACAACGGGCCGAGCGACGGCGTCCAGGCAGGGTGATCCTCGGCCGATCGACACCGCCCCATGACCGCGCCCGTTCGGCGCGGTTTTTTTCATCGTCGTGCTTGCATAGTATGCAGTACGCTGTATATTCATGCACACTTCGATGCCTGCCACCAAGGTCCAACGCCACCGCGCCATCGCGCGCCTCATTGCAGGAGCCGAGCTGCACAGCCAGCACGCGCTCCAGCGGGAGCTTGCCGCCCAGGGCATTCGCACCACGCAAGCCACGCTCTCACGGGATCTCGCGGAACTTGGGGTCCTCAAGGGGGCCGGCGGCTACCGGCTTCAGGATGGAACGCCTGAGCCCTCGGGTGATGCGCTCGATGCCCTGGCTCGACGGCTGCTGGCTGGCATCGAGCGGGCCGGCAACCTCGTCGTGCTGCACACCCCGCCGGGCCAGGCCAGCGCGCTGGCCGTCCAACTCGATCGAACGAGCATGCGTGGCGTCGTCGGCACCATCGCTGGCGATGACTGCGTGTTTGTGGCCACACGCACGCCGACGAACGCCAAGGAACTCGTGCGCCGGCTGACCGTCGCTGGCTCGTCCGCCCGCCGCAAGGCCACTGCCTGATCCGTCGGCCGCGCCCTCCCCACCACCATGACCATGTCCATCCTTCCCGTTGCCGTCGTCGGTGCCGCTGGCTACAGCGGGGCCGAACTCGTCACCATGCTCGCCTCGCACCCCGAGGTGTCGGTCGTCGGTGTGTACGGCTCTGGTTCGCGCGCCGGCGACGAGGCCCTGTCGAGCGTCCACCCGCGACTGCGTGGCGTTGCCGACCTGCCCATCGAAGCGGCCGACCCGTCCGCCATCGTGGCCTCGGGTGCCAAGGCGGTCTTCCTCTGCACCCCGCACGAGGCCAGCGAGGCTCTTGCCCCAGCGCTGCTCGATGCCGGCCTGGTCGTCCTCGATCTCTCGGCGTCCTTCCGCTTGCGCGATCCGGGGCTCTATCCGGCACACTACGCCTTCGAGCACCGCCACCCGGAGCTGTTGGCGACAGCCGTCTACGGGCTCGCTGAGCTCCGCAGCGGCGACCTGGCGAGCGCACAGCTCATCGCCGTGCCAGGCTGCTATCCGACCAGCGTGATCCTTCCGGTGCGACCCCTCATCGATGCCGAGCTCGTGTTGCCCCGGCGCGTGATCGTGGACAGCACCAGCGGTGTCAGTGGCGCGGGCCGGACCGCTCTGGTCAAGAGCCTGTTCTGCGAGGTCTCGATGCAGCCCTACGGCGTGCTCTCGCACCGTCACCAGCCCGAGATGGCGCAGGAGACCGGTGCCGATGTGCTGTTCACGCCGCACTTGGGCTGTTGGGACCGCGGCATCCTCTCCACGATCCATCTGGACCTTGCACCGGGTGCAACCATCCATGCGTGCCGTCAGGTGCTCACCGAGCGCTACGCCTCGAGCGCCTTCGTTCGCGTGCTGCCCACGGGCTCCTGGCCAAGCGTGGCGGGTGTCGAACGCACGAATTTCTGCGACATCGGGCTCGGTGGCTGCGATCGCCGCAACCATCTCGTCATCGCCAGCGCCATCGACAACTTGGTCAAGGGCGCAGCCGGCCAAGCCCTGCAGTGCATGAACATCCGCTTCGGATTCCCCGAAGCGATGGGCCTTGGACTCTCCCGCCACACATCCGCCCGCACCGACTGCGGAGCCCTTGCGTGAGCACACCCTTCGTCATCAAGCTCGGTGGTGCGCTGATGGACAGCGCGCCCGCACTCACCGCCATCTGCCGGCAGCTCGCGGCCATGCATGCCCAGCAGCCCGGATGCGTCGTCGTGGTGCACGGCGGCGGCAAGGCCGTCGATCGTCAGCTCGCGGCGCTCGGCATGCCGACCGAGCGGCGTGACGGGATCCGCATCACGCCCCCTGAGCAGGTGCTGCAGATCTGTGGTGTCTTGAGCGGTCAGGTCAACGCGCAGCTCGTCGCCTGCATGATCGCCGCCGGGGTACGCGCATGCGGGCTTCGATTGACCGACGCGGGTCTGGCTCAATGCTCACGCTCCACGCATCTTGGCTTCGATCCGGGCTGCGTGGGCTCCATCACCGATGGTGATCCACGCGGGATCCGCGCGCTGCTGGATGCAGGCGTGCTCCCCGTCATCAGCAGCATCGGGACCAGCGCGTCGGGTGAACTGCTCAATGTCAATGCGGACGATGCCGCCGCCGCGGTTGCCTCGATCCTCGGTGCTCGTGGACTGGTCTTCCTGACCGATGTGCCGGGCGTGCTCGATGCGAGCCGATCCATCCTGCCCTCGCTCGATGCAGCGGCGATCGAGCGACTCATCAGCGATGGCACCATCAGCGGCGGCATGATTCCCAAGGTCCGAGGCGCTCTGGAGACCGCCGCAGCCACTGGCGTGGCAGTCACGATCGCCGGCTGGGCCGATCCGGCCATCCTCTCGAACCTGCTCACCGGCGGCGTTGCCGGCACCCGCATCGCCGCACCCTCCACGGTCACCTGCCCATGACAGCGCTCGCCAACACCTCATCATCCACACCGACGGCCCCTGCGGCCGCGCACCGCCCCCTGGCCACGCGTCACCTCACGCGCGTGCACGACCTTGCCCAGCATGAAGTGCATGGCCTGCTGGCCTTGGCAGCGCGCATCAAGCGGGATCCCACACCATGGTCGTCGGCCTTCCACGGCATGGCGCTTGCACTCGCCTTCGAGAAGCCCTCGCTGCGGACGCGCGCCTCCTTCGAGGTGGGGTTCCAGCTCATGGGAGGCAGCGTGGTCTTCATGGACCAGTGCGACTCGCCGATTGGCCAGCGCGAGGCCCTGTGCGACTGGGCCCGCAGCATGGAGCGCTGGTTCGACGCGATCGTCGTGCGCACGATGTCCCACGACACCGTGGCAGCACTCACCACATGGTCCTCGATCCCGGTCGTCAATGCCCTGAGCGACCTCCACCATCCCTGCCAGGCGATGGCCGATCTGCTCACGCTTGCCGAGCGATCGGGCTCACCATCCTGTTGGCATGTGGCGTGGGTCGGTGACGGCAACAATGTCTGCCACTCGCTCATGGAAGCCATCGCCTCGGTCGGCGGTCGGCTCACGGTCATCACCCCTGCCGGCCTCGCCCCATCCGCCGAGATCGTGCGCGCCGTCCAGGCCCGTTGCATGCGTACAGGCGCGTCGATCAAGGTCACCCACGACCTTGATGCCGTGGCTGGCGTGAATGCGATCTACACGGACACCTGGATCAGCATGGGACAGGTCGATGCAGAGTCCAAGCGTGCCGCACTCCGTCCCTACCAGGTCAATGCAGCGCTGATGGCCAAGGCCGCTCCGGGTGCGATCTTCATGCACTGCCTGCCTGCCCATCGTGGCGAGGAAGTCACCGACGATGTGATCGATGCCCCCACCTCCGTCGTCTTCGACCAAGCCGAGAACCGCATGCATGTGCAGTGTGCGATCCTCCTGGCGCTGCTGCGTCCCGACCTCGTCGAACTGCCGGCCACGCTCGTGCCCGGCGACTTCACTGCCTGAACCGCTTCCCCAACGATCGATCCGATCGCCCCGTATCGTTCCTCGAAAGCAATGACCATGCCTACATCACCGACCAAGATCGCCGTCGCCTACTCCGGTGGCCTCGACACCAGTTGCATCATTCCATGGCTCCGTGAGCACTATGACGCCGATGTCGTGGCCGTCGTGGCCGATGTCGGCCAGGGTGATCGCGAACTCGATGGCATCGAACAGAAGGCCCGCTCGACCGGCGCCTGCGCGTGCGTCGTGATGGATCTCAAGCGGGAGTTCCTCGAGGAGTTCGCCTTCCCCATGGCGATCATGGGCTCGGTTTACGAGGGCCGCTACCTCATGGGGACGAGCATCGCCCGTCCGTGCATCGCCCGTGCGCAGGTCACGGCGGCACTGCAGACCGGCTGCGATGCGCTGGCCCACGGCTGCACCGGCAAGGGCAACGACCAGGTGCGATTCGAGAGCACCTACGCCGCGCTCGCTCCGCAACTCACGGTGATCGCCCCGTGGCGCCTGCCGACCTGGGAACTGCGCTCGCGCGAAGCCATGCTCGACTACCTCGCCGCGCGCAACATTCCCTGCGCCGCAAGCAAGGAGAAGCTCTATTCACGCGATGCCAACCTCTGGCACATCTCGCACGAGGGCGGCGATCTCGAGGATCCCTGGAAGTCCCCTCCGGAGGATGTGTGGATGCTCACCACGAGCCCGGCGCAGGCCCCGGACCAGCACCAGGATGTCATGATCTCGTTCCGGGGCGGGTTCCCCACCGCCATCGATGGCCGCGCCATGGACAGTGTCAGCATCATGAACACGCTCAATGCGATCGCGGGTCGCCACGGCGTCGGTCGCATCGACCTCGTCGAGAACCGACTCGTGGGCATGAAGAGCCGCGGCGCCTACGAGACCCCGGGCGGCACGATCCTCATGGAAGCGCTGCGTGGGCTCGAGCAGCTCGTGCTCGACCGCGACACCCTGCATTGGAAGCAGCGTCTGGCGCTCGAGTTCGGCGACCATGTCTACAACGGCACCTGGTTCACGCCGGTCCGGGCCGCCATGTGGGCCTCGGCGCAATCCATCGCAAAGGTGATGGATGGCGATGTCGTGGTGCGCTGCTACAAGGGCACCGCAGCGGCCGTGCGCCGCCGCAGCCCCAACAGCCTCTTCAGCCAGAACTTCGCGACCTTCGGCCAGGACGAGGTCTACGACCACAAGGATGCCGATGGCTTCATCCGGCTCTTCAGCCTGCCCTCACGGATCCGCGCCCTGAAGCAGAACGCCGCCACACAGGATCTGGCCCGATGACGGCGCTCTGGGCCGGCCGCGCCAGCGGCGAGGTGGATCCGCTCTTCAAGCGATTCAATGACAGCCTGCCGTTCGACCGCAGGCTCGTGCGCCAGGACATCGAGGGCAGCATCGCGTGGGCGCGTGCCTTGAGGCACGCGGGCGTCCTCGATGCTGCCGAGCTCACCCGCGTGACCGAGGGCCTCGCAGCGGTCCTTCAGTTCGTGGAAGCAGACCCATCGTCGATCGAGTCCGCCCAGGACGAGGATGTGCACTCCTTCGTCGAGCGCGAACTCGTCGCCCGCATCGGCGACCTCGGCAAGAAGCTCCACACCGGACGCAGCCGAAACGACCAAGTGGCGACCGACCTTCGCCTGTGGACCCTGGCCCAGATCGAGCAACGCCGCATCGAGATCGATGGCGCGATCGACGCCCTGCTGCGGCTGGCCGAGCGCGAGAAGGACACGGTCTTCCCCGGCTACACGCACCTGCAACGCGCGCAGCCGCTCCTCTTCGCACACTGGTGTCTTGCCTATGTCGAGAAGTTCTCGCGCGACGGCGATCGTCTGGCGGATGCCGCGCGCCGCACGGCGGTCTGCCCACTCGGATCGGGTGCGCTGGCGGGCACCACCTACCCGATCGACCGGGTGCGCCTGGCCGAGAGCCTGGGCTTCCACGCCGCCAGTGCGAACAGCCTCGATGCGGTGAGCGACCGCGACTTCGTCGTCGAGACGATCGCCGCCTGCACGCTCTGCGCGGTGCACCTCTCGCGCTTCGCCGAGGATGTGATCTTCTACGCCAGCGCCGAGGCAGGCTTCGTCGAGCTCAGCGATGCCGTCACCAGCGGCAGCAGCCTGATGCCGCAGAAGAAGAATCCCGATGCGCTCGAGCTCATCCGGGGCAAGACCGGCCGGCAGGTCGGCAACCTCGTCACGATCCTCACGGTCCTGAAGGGACTGCCGCTGGCCTACAACAAGGATCAGCAGGAGGACAAGGAACCGCTTTTCGACACCATGGAGCACCTCTCCATGTGCCTGCGCATGGTGGCCATCGTCCTCGATGGCATGACCGTCAATCGCGAGCGCTGCCATGCCGCCGCGCTCGGCGGCTACTCCAACGCCACGGAACTCGCCGACTACCTCGTGGCCAAGGGGCTGCCCTTCCGCGATGCCCACCATGTCGCCGGCCGACTCGTCCGTGAGGCGATCATCCAGCAGAAGCCACTCGAGGGCCTGAGCGTCGAGCAGATGTCCAGCGTGGACGCACGCATCGGCTCCGATGTCTACACCGCCCTCACGGTCGACAGCGCACTGCGCAAGCGCGATGTGGCCGGCGGGACTGCACCGGCCCGGGTGGCCGAGCTGTTGGGCGCCCGCAAGGCGCGGCTTGGCCATCGACGCGTCCGCACCCCCATGGGGGGCGTCACGATCCGCAAGGCACGAATGTCCGATCTTGATGGCATCGTGTCGCTCGTCGATCACTGGGCGCGTGAAGGCGAGAACCTGCCGCGCTCGCGCGACGAGATCATGGAGTGCGTGCAGGAATTCGCCGTCGCACAACTCGCCGACGGGTCGAACGACAAGGTCGTCGGGTGCGGATCGCTCTGGGTCTACACGCCGCAGTTGGCGGAGATCCGCAGCCTGGGCATCGATCCGACCGTGCTCGGCCATGGCATCGGCCAGAAGCTCGTGCAGTACTTCGTCGACTGGGCAGCCAAGCTCGGTCTGCAGAAGGTCTTCGTCCTGACCCGTACGCCGCAGTTCTTCGAGCGCTGCGGGTTCCGGCAGGTGAGCGTGAACAGCCTGCCCGAGAAGGTGCTCAAGGACTGCGCGAACTGCCCCAAGAAGGAACAGTGCGACGAGATCGCCATGGTGTTCGAGCTCCCCACCGCCCCAGCCCCCAACGCCTGAACCGAGCGAGTCCCCGCCCCATGATCACGACCTCCAGCGCACCACGACGCGCCGTGACCGGCCCTGCCGATCTTCCCCTGCCCTTGGGCTTCGCCTGCTCGGGGATTCCTGCCGGCATCAAGAAGTCAGGCGCGCCCGACCTCGGGCTGCTCGTCTGCGCCAAGGGTGCCGTGGCCGCGGCCATGTTCACGCGCAATCTCGTCGCTGCCGCACCGATCCAGATCTCGCGCACGAACCTCGCGTGCAGCCGTGGCCACTGCACGGCGCTCCTGGTCAACTCAGGCTGTGCGAATGCAGCGACCGGCCCGCGCGGGTTGGCGGCCTGCCAGGACACGATCGACGCCGTGGCGCGACTCATGGATTGCGCTCCCGAAGCCGTGCTCGTGAACTCGACCGGCGTGATCGGCGTGCTCCTCCCGAGCGATCGGATCGTGTCGGCGCTGCCCGCGCTCCAGGCGGGGCTCACGACCGAATCCTGCGCACCCTTCGCCACGGCGATCCTGACCACCGACACCCGTGCCAAGGCGTGCACGCGAACCGTGGGCAGCGTCCGCGTGACCGGCATGGCCAAGGGTGCTGGCATGATCCACCCCGACATGGCCACCATGATCGTGGCCATCACGACCGATGCAGAGGTCGATGCCCCGACGCTCGACCGCATCCTGCGCCGGAGCGTCGATCGCAGCTTCCACCGCATCAGCGTCGATGGCGACACGAGCACCAACGACAGCGTCTTCGCCCTCGCGAGCGGCCAGGCCGGTCCCTGCGACGAGGCGCTCCTTCAAGGTGCCTTCGATGAAGTCTGCACCGATCTTGCCCTGAAGATCGTGCAGGATGGCGAGGGCTTCGAGCGCGGCATCAAGGTCACGGTGACCGGTGCCGCCACACCTGCGGACGCCCTGCAGGTGGCGCGCACCGTCGCCATGAGCCTGCTCGTACGCACCGCCGTGACCGGCGGCGATCCGAACTGGGGCCGCATCCTTGCCGCGGCAGGGCGCGCTGGCGTGCCCTTCGATGTCGAGGATCTTCGCGTCAGTGCCAATGGCGTGCCACTCTTCGAGGGCGGTGCGCCTGCCGACAGCGCGGCCCACGACCGCCGCGCAGCCTTCACGGCCGATGTCGTCCACATCACCATCGACCTCGGGCAAGGCTCGTGCAGCGATGTCTTCCACAGTTGTGGCCTGACCAAGCGCTACGTCGAGATCAACGCCGACTACACGACCTGAGCGCACCGGCGGCGGGCGGAATCCCGGTGGATGCCGCGCGCCATCGCCAAGGCATCAGAACTGCCGCAGGAAACGGGCGTCGTTCTCGAAGAGCCAGCGGATGTCCGAGATGCCGTAGCGGCGCATGCAGATGCGCTCCACGCCCAGGCCGAACGCGAAGCCGCTCCATTGCTCGGGATCGATGCCCACGGCGGCGAACACCGCCGGATCGACCATGCCGCATCCGCCGAGCTCGACCCACTGCCGCTGCCCGCGGACCTGCATCATGATGTCCACCTCGGCGCTGGGCTCGGTGAACGGGAAGAAGCTCGGCCGCATCCGTACCTCGGCATCCGCACCGAAGTACGCGCGTGCGAACTGGATCAGGGTCGTCTTCAGGTCGGCCATGCTGACCTGCCGATCCACATACAGCCCCTCGACCTGATGGAACATGCTGTAGTGCGTTGCATCATGCGTGTCAGGGCGATACACGCGCCCCACCGCGCACACCCTCAAGGGCGGCGGCGTGGTCTCCATGGCACGAATCTGCACGGTGCTCGTCTGCGTGCGAAGCAGGCGCAACGCCCCGCCCTGCGCACCCATGTAAAAGTTGTCCGTGGGCTCGCGCGCAGGGTGACCATCCGGGATGTTGAGGGCGTTGAAGTTGTGCCACTCATCCTCGACCTCAGGCCCTTCGACCACGCTGAAGCCCATGCGACCGAAGACCTCGACGATCCCATCGATGGTCCGGGTCAGCACATGCTGTCGCCCACCTCCACAGGGAGTGCCGGGTTCCGTCACATCGACCGCGGGACCCGAGGGGCGAGCACCCACGACTGCCTTGCGCTCCGTGAAGGCCGCTTCAAGCGCGGCCTTGAGTTCGTTGAGCCGCTTCCCCGCAGCCGGCTTTTCGGAGCCCGACAACGCCTTCAGCCCGGCCATCGCATCCTTGAGCCGACCCGACGCACCAAGCCACTCCACGCGCCACGCCTCGAGCGAAGCGGGCGCCGACGCGGCAGCAAGGGCGTGCAGCGCAGCGGTCCGGAGTGCATCGAGCTCGGCGAGCATGTCGGGGCGAGGCTACACCAAACGCCCGATCACGCGCCCCAAGCACAACGACCCGGCACAGGGCCGGGTCGTTGGTGATGAGGCATGATGGCACGCGGGCGACTGGCGACCCGGGCAGGCCGGACTCAGGCCGCGGCCGGCTTCGCCTTGCGGCGCGCAGCGGCGAACTTGGTGCGGTTGTCCGCCTTCTCGCGACGACGGCTGGCCGAGCCAGACACCTGCGAACCGCTCTCGCGGCCGACGAGCTGGAGCAGCACCAGGTCGCTGGCATCGCCCTGACGGTGCTTGCCCAGGCGCACGATGCGGGTGTAGCCGCCGGCACGACCTTCGAAGAGCGGCGCCACGCGCTTGATCAGGTGCTCAACCAGGCGCGGACCGCGCTTGATCTCGCCGGTCGACTCGTCGATCACGATCTCGTCGGCCTTGGGCAGATCCCAGAAGTCACCCGTGAGCTTCTGCTGATCCTTGACCAGTCCGTCGGCGATCCAACGGAAGATGTTGCGATCCGTCAGGCGCGAGTTGAGCGTGCGACGCGCCGCGAGCGAACGCTTGCGAGCAGTCGTGATGAGCTTCTCGACGAACGGCTGGACAGCCTTGGCCTTGGCCACGGTGGTCTCGATCTGGCCGTGCTCGAAGAGGCCGGCAGCGAGGTTGCGCAGCATGGCCCGGCGGTGGTCCGCCTTGATGCTCAGCTGCTTTCCTGAAACGCGGTGACGCATGGTGACTCCTTGGGGTGTTCCTGTGGCTCAGGCCTGGACCGTCGGGGTGAAGCCGTCGGGCAGGCGCATGCCGAGGCTCAGGCCATGCTCGGCGAGCTTGTCCTCGACCTCGCGCAGGCTGGTCTTGCCGAACGCGCGGATCTGCAGCAGATCGTCGATGGTCCGGGTGACGAGTTCGTGGACGAAACGGACCTGGGCGCTCTCGAGGCAGTTGCTCGAGCGCACGCCGAGTTCGAGGCCGGTCACCGGCATCGACAGCTTGCGGAAGAGTTCTTCCTCGCTGGCGGTCTCGGCGCCGATGCCCTGGACCGCGAGTGCTTCCCCGGCCGTGGCGTACTGCACGAAGGGGTTGAGGTGCTTGCGCATGATCTTGGCGGCCTCGACCACGGCCAACTCGGGTGACACGGTGCCGTTGGTCCACACATCCAGGATGAGCTTGTCGTAGTTCGTGCGCTGGCCGACGCGGGTGGCCTCGACGCGGTAACGCACGCGCTGCACCGGGCTGAAGATCGCGTCGATCGGGATCACGCCGACGACCTGCTCCTGTCCGTTGGCGTACTGCTCGCTGGCGGGCTGGTAGCCGCGACCGCGCTCGACGGTGAGTTGCAACTCGAGCGACACATCACCGGTGAGCGTGGCGATGTGACGGTCCTTGTTGACGATCATGACGCCGGCCGGGCACTCGATGTGCTCGGCGGTGACGGCGCCCTTGCCCTTCGCCCGCAGACGCAGGATCTGTGACTCGTCGCCGTCCATGTCCACGATCAGGTCCTTGCAGTTGAGCAGGATCTCGGTCACGTCCTCCAGGACGCCCGAGATCGTGCTGAACTCGTGCGACACGCCGCCGATCTGCACGCTCGTGACCGCAGCGCCCTCGAGGCTCGAGAGCAGGATGCGGCGGATGCTGTTGCCGATGGTGGTGCCGAAACCACGCTCGAACGGCTCGGCCACGAAACGGCCGAAGGTCTCGGTGCGCGAAGCGGGTTCGACGACGACGGCAGCAGGAAGTTCAAGGCCGCGCCAACGGATGTGCATGGTGAGTCTCCAGAGTCCGGCAGGACAGGTTCTTCGGGACCGGTCACCCCGCCTCGATCGGATGCTCCGGGCCGCTGCCGGGCGGCCTGGGCCCCTTCAGTGAGGCGGGAAAAAGTGGGACGAACAGTGTAGCGGAGGTGCCGCGTGGATTACATGCGGCGCTTCTTGGGTGCCCGGCAGCCGTTGTGCGGCACGCCGGTGTGGTCTTCGATGGTGAGCACGCGCAGCCCAGCGGCGCCCAGGGCAGTGACCGCGCTCTCGCGGCCGGGGCCCGGGCCCTTCACGCGGACATCGCACTCGCGCATGCCCACGCGCTTGGCCTTGCTGGCAGCGCGCTCGCTCGCGCGGCTGGCGGCGAACGGGGTCGCCTTGCGGGCGCCCTTGAAACCGGCCGTGCCGGCCGAGTCCCACGCCACCGTCTCGCCATTGAGGTCGGTGATGGTGACGATGGTGTTGTTGAAGGACGCGTGCACGTGCACGATGCCCTTGACGACGCTCTTGCGGACCTTCTTCTTGGTAGCCATGGTGTGTTCCTTGGGGGGCTCGGGGCCGGATCAGCCCTTCACGCCCTTCTTGCCGGCGACCGTCTTCTTGCGGCCCTTGCGGGTGCGGGAGTTGGTGCGGGTGCGCTGGCCGCGGGCCGGGAGGCCCTTGCGGTGGCGGTCGCCGCGGTACGAGTGGATTTCCTTCAGACGCTGGATCTGCGTCTGCACCTGACGACGCAGAGCGCCCTCGACGAGGTGGCTCTCGTCGATCTCGGCGGCGATCGCCGAGAGCTCCTGGTCATTCAGCGTGTGCGCACGACGATCGGGGTCGATGCCGCACTTGCCCAGGATGTCGGTGGCGACCTTCTGGCCGATCCCGTGCACATACTGGAGGGAAACGATGATCTTCTTCTTCTCGGGGATGTCGACGCCTGCGATACGTGGCATGGTCTTGTCCTTTCGGTTCGGTCGTTCAACCCTGCCGCTGCTTCAGGCGGGGATTCTTCTTGTTGATGACGATGCGCTTGCCCTTGCGGACGACGATCTGGCAATCCTTGGTGCGGCGCTTGATGCTGCTTCGGACTTTCATGGTGTGCTCCGTGTGGTTCCTGCTGGGCTCACTGCTGGCGGAAGACGATCCGTCCCTTGGTCATGTCGTACGGGCTGAGTTCGACCGTGACCCGATCGCCGGGGGTGATGCGGATGAAGAACTTCCTCATCTTGCCGCTCACGTAGGCGATGATCTCCTGATTGTTCGGCAGCTTGACCCGGAACTTGCTGTCCGGGAGCGCTTCCGTCACTTCAGCTTCGAGAGAGATCTTGTCTTCCTTGGGCATGTGCTCCTTTGGGGTGGTGCGGGGGTGATGGCTGGGCTTAGGTCGCCCGGGCGCTCCGAATGCGCGGGCCGTCCTGTGCACCGTCGCTCAGGAAACCCGAGTAGTTGCGCATGAGGAGGTTCGCCTCCAGGCGCTGGACGATGTCGAGGGCGACGCTCACCACGATGAGCAGGCCCGTTCCACCGAGGAACTGGCTCACATACGGCGGCACGCCGAAGGCCTCGGAGACGAGCGTGGGGATGATCGCGATGACGCAGAGGAAGCCGGCGCCGACATAGGTGATGCGGCTGATGACATCCTCGAGGTACTCGGCGGTGCGCGGTCCCGGGCGCACATTGGGAATGAAGCTGCCGTGTTCCTTGAGCTGCTTGCTCATGTCCTCGGGCGACATCTGGATCGTGACCCAGAAGTAACTGAAGACGTAGATGAGCACGATCTCAACGAGCACGTACGGGTACGCGCCCATCTGGAAGTTCTGCGCGAGGAACGCAGTGGACTCGACGAGCCACTGGCTCCAACCGCCCGATGTGGCCAAGCCGGCAAGCCAGCCCAGGATCATGCTCGGGAAGATCATCAGGCTGCTGGCGAAGATGATCGGCATGACGCCGGCGTGATTCAGGCGCAGCGGCAGGTAGTGGCGGCCCCCACCGAGCATGCGACGGCCGGAGACATGCTTGGCCTGCTGGATCGGGATGCGCCGCGTGGCCACGGTCATGATGACCGCGCCCATGACGACCACCACGAAGCAGGCGATCAGGAGCACAAGGCCCAGCGTGCCGACCTTGCCGTCGGAAGCCTGGATGCTCGGGTTGAAGTTGTCGAACAGCCATTGGATCGCGGCCGGCATGCGTGCCAGGATGCCCGCGGTCAGGATGATCGAGATGCCGTTGCCGATCCCGAACTTGTCGATCTGCTCGCCCAGCCACATCAGGAAGAGGCTGCCGGCCACGAGCGCCGTCACGCCCGAGACATAGAAGACCATGCGACCGCCGCCGGACACATACTGCGGCTCGACCAGATTCTGGCTGTAGAGGTAGCCCAGCCACATGAAGCCCTGAACGAAGCAGAGCGCTACGGTGGCGTAGCGGGTGTACTCCATCACCTTCTGCTGCCCCGACATGCCTTCCTTCTTCAGGGCAGCCAGCGGCTGGTAGACGGTCTGGAGCAGCTGGAAGATGATCGACGCCGTGATGTACGGCGCGATGCCGAGGCCGAAGACGGTGCTCTGCTGCAGGCTGCCACCCGAGAAGATGCTGGCGAACTGGAGCAGGCGCCCGAAGCCCGTGGAGTCTTCCGTGGCCTTCTCGGCCAGGTTCGACAGCGCGGCCTGGTCGACCCCGATGAGCGGGATCCAGAAGCCGACGCGGTAGATGATCAGCATGCCCAGCGTGAACAGCACGCGGTTGCGCAGGTCAGGGATGCGGAAGATGTTCAGGAAGGCGCTCAGCATGGAAAGGGCATCACGCGATGGTGACGCTGCCGCCGGCCTTCTCGATCTTGGCCTTGGCGGTCTCCGAGAACTTGCCGGCCGTGACCGAGAGCTTCTTGCCCAGATCGCCGGTGCCGAGCACCTTGACCGGGAGCTTGCGGTTGCGCACCAAACCGACCTTCACCAGCGCATCCTGGTCGACATGCGCGCCAGCGTCGAAGTGCTTCTCGAGGTCCGACACATTCACGACCGCGTAGGTCGTTGCGAAGGCGTTCTTGAAGCCGATCTTGGGGAAACGACGCATGAGCGGCGTCGAACCACCCATGTAGCCGGGGCGGCTGGTCCAGCCTGCACGGCTCTTGGCACCCTTGTGGCCGCGACGGCTCGTGCCACCGATGCCGGAGCCTTCACCGCGGCCGCGGCGCATGCGCTTGGTGTGCGCGCCGGCCTTCTTCGTAATGTCGTGGATCATCATGTGAGCTGCGCTCCTCTGTGTTCGTTCGTGTGCGGATGACCTGGATCAGCCTGCCGAAGGGGCATCGGCCGCGGGTGCTTCGGTGGTCGGTGCGGCAGGAGCCGCGGCCGGAGCGTCGCCACCCTCAGAGCGGCGACCACCACCACGGGGACCGCCACGCTGACCGCCGCGACGACGATCGTCGCCGACGGTATTGACCGGGGCCTGGGCGCGCGGGCCGCCCGACGACTTGGGCATGAACGCCATGCCGCGCGCAATCGCGTCTTCCACGGCGGTGGTGCCGAGGGCAACGCCACGCAGTGCCTCGACCCGTTCGCGGGTCTGCAGCATGGCCAGCGCGTCAAAGGTGGCCTTGACCAGGTTCTTCGGGTTGCTGCTGCCGTAGCACTTGCTCAGGCAGTCCTTGACACCGAGCATTTCGAGCACCGCACGCACGGCGGCGCCGGCCTTGATGCCCGTTCCGGGGCTTGCTGGCACCAGCACCACCTTCGTCGCGCCGAAGCGGCCCTCGACGGTGTGGGGCACAGTCGTGGACTGCACCGGGTAGCGCTGGACCTTGCGGCGCGCCTCGCGGGTGGCCTTCTCGACCGCCTGCGGGACCTGGTTGCTCTTCGCGTAGCCCACGCCGACTTCGCCGCGGCGGTTGCCGACGACGACGAGTGCGGCGAAGCTGAAGCGACGGCCGCCGGCGACCGTGGAGCTGGTGCGGTAGACGCCCACGGTGATGGCGTCGGTTCCGTTGTCTTCAAGCATCTCTGCCATTGGTGATCCTTGGTGGTTGGCTCAGAACTGCAGGCCGGCGGTGCGAGCCGCGTCGGCGAGGGCCTTGATGCGGCCGTGGAATCGGAATCCGTTGCGGTCGAACACGACCTTCTGCACGCCAGCCTTCATGGCGCGCTCGGCGACGGCCTTGCCGACGGTCGCTGCAGCGGTGGAGTTGCCGCCCGGCGCCGCGCCGTCGACATCGCGGGTGCTGGCGCTCACGAGCGTGCGGCCCGCGTAGTCGTCGATCACCTGCACATAGATGTGCTTGAGCGAACGGAAGACGGTGAGGCGCGGACGGTCCGGCGTCCCTTGGATGCGCTTGCGGATGCCCTTCTTGCGACGGGAGCGCGCGGCGACTTTCTTGGTGTACTTGTCCATGGTCGTTTCCTTGGGTGGGATCAGGCGCCGAAGGCCTTGCCCTGCTTGCGCTGGATGACTTCGTCGGAGTACTTCACGCCCTTGCCGTTGTACGGTTCCGGCTTGCGCTTGCTGCGGACGAGCGCAGCGAAGGCACCGACCTTCTGGCGGTCGATGCCGGTGATCGTGACATTCACGCCCTGGTCGACGGCCACGGTCAGGCCATCGGGGATGGCGAGCTCGATCGGGTCGGCATAGCCGAGCTTGAGGGTGATCTTCTTGCCGGCGACCTTGGCATCCCAACCGACGCCGACGATCTCGAGCTTGCGCTCGTAGCCCTTGGTGACGCCGGCGACCATGTTGTTCAGGGTCGCTCGGGTGGTGCCCCAATACGCGCGGCGGTTGCCCAGGTCGATCTTCGCCGGGTCGTCGATGGTGCAGGTGATGGCCTTGTCGGCCTCGCTGAAGGCCACCTTCACCTCGGGACGGTGGACGAAGCTGGACTTGCCCTTGGGCCCTTCGATGCTGACGGTGCGGCTGGCGGCGTTGACCGCGACCTTCACCCCGCCGGGGACTTGGATCGACTTCTTTCCGATGCGTGACATGGTTCGCTCCTGTTGTTCCGGTGGTTCAACTGACGGTGACCACGACTTCGCCGCCGACGCGCATCTCGCGCGCCTTGCGGTCGCTCATCACACCGCGGCTCGTGCTCACGATGGCGATGCCGAGGCCCTGCTGCGGACGCGGCAGCGAGTCACAGCCCTTGTAGATGCGGCAACCCACGCTCGAGACGCGCTCGAGGCGGTGGATCAAGCTCTCGCCGCGCTCGCCGTACTTCAGGGCGATGCGGAGCACGCCCTGCCGGCCGTCATCGACGACCTCGAAGCCGCCGAGGTAGCCCTCGTCCACGAGCACCTGGAGGATGCCGCGGTTCAGCTTGTTGTTCAGGCAGGTCACGCTCTTGCGGTTCTGCTTCACCGCATGGCGGATGCGGGTGAGCATGTCGGCAGTCAGGTCTTGGAGGCTCATGTGTTGCTCCTGGGTTCGGTGTCGATCACCAGCTCGCCTTGCGCATGCCCGGGATGAGGCCCTGGAGGGCCAGCTCGCGGAGCATGATGCGGCTGATGCGGAACTTGCGGTAAAAGCCGCGGGCGCGGCCGGTCAGCTCGCAGCGATTGCGCTTGCGAGTGCTGAACTTGGGGGTCTGCTTCATTCGGGCGAAGGTGCGCTTGCTTGCCATGGTTGATCCTTCGTTGGTCAGGCGATGCGCTTGCCGTGCTCGTCACGCCGTTCGAAGGGCATGCCGAGCTCACCGAGGGCGAAGCGGCTCATCTTGGGGTTGCTGTTGCGGAACACGATGTTGATGTTCATGCCATGGCTGAAGTTGACATTCGCCATGTTGATCTCGGGCCACACCGACTGCTCGGTCAGGCCGCAGGAGTACGAGCCGCCCTTGTCGAAGGCGCGGTCGCCGAGACCACGGAAGTCCTTGATGCGGGGCGTGGCCAGGTTGATGAAGCGATCCATGAACGACCACATGCGCTCGCGGCGCAGGGTGACCATGAAGCCGCTCGGAGCGCCTTCGCGCACCTTGAAGTTGCTCACGCTCTTCTTGGCGAGCACCATGATCGGCTTCTGGCCGCTGATGGTCTTCAGCGTGCCGATGACCGTGTCGCGGTACTCGGGCTTGAGCTTCTGGTTCTCGAGCTGCTTGCCCACGCCGACATTGATGACGATCTTCTCGATCGTGGGCGCCTGGTTGACATTGATCAGGCCGAACTCCTTCATGAGCTTCGGCGTGACGGTCTCGACGAACAGCTGCTGCAGCCGGGGGGTCGGGGTGGATGGAACGGCGTGAGGCATGGTGGTGGCTCCGGGGCTCACTTGGCCTTCTTGGTGGTGCGGGGACCGTGCAGCGTGGAGAGTTCGGCGCCGTTGCGGGCCGCCACGCGCACCTTCGAGCCGTCGGCCTTCGTGGCGAAGCGCACGCGGGTGGGCTTGCCGTCGACAACCGGGCTCACATTGCTCATGTGGATGGGCAGTTCCATCTCGACGATCGCGCCCTTCGGACGGCCCTGGGTGGGCTTCAGGTGGCGCTTGTGGATGTTCACGCCTCGCACCACGACCCGACTGGCCTTGGTGTCGACCGAGACGATCTCGCCGGTCTTGCCCTTGTCATCGCCGGCGGTGACGATGACGACATCACCCTTCTTCACGTGCGCTGGCATCAGACCACCTCCGTCGCAAGGCTGACGATCTTCATGTAGTTCTTCTCGCGAAGCTCACGGGCGACCGCACCGAAGATGCGGGTGCCGCGCGGGTTGCCGTCGTCGTCGATCAGCACGCAGGCGTTCGTGTCGAAGCGCACGTAGCTGCCGTCGTCGCGGCGCACCGGATACGACGCGCGCACGATCACGGCCTTGGCCTTGTCGCCGCTCTTCACATCGCCGTTGGGGATCGCGCTCTTGATGGCCACGACGATCTTGTCGCCGACGGTCATGGTGAGGCGGCGGAAGCGGCCTCGGGCGGTGCTCGCGCCGAGCACGCCGATGACCATCACTTCCCTGGCGCCGCTGTTGTCAGCGACATCGAGCCTGGTTTCCTTCTGGATCATGTCAGTTGCCGGGCGTCAGGCGCCCGCCTCCTCTGGCGTGTATTCGAGACCGACCGGCGCGCGCTCGACGACGCGCACGAGCGCCCACGACTTCGTCTTGGACACGGGGCGGCACTCGGCCACCTCGACGCGGTCGCCGCGGCGGCTCTCGTTGTTCTCGTCGTGCACATGCAGCACGGTGCGGCGCTGGACGAACTTGTTGTAGCGCGGGTGCTTGGCCACATAGGCCACGACGACCTTGCGCGTCTTGTTGGTGCGGTCGCTCTCGACCACGCCCACCAGGCGTGGGCTGTTCTCAGGCAGCACCAGGGGCTTCTTCAGGCTCATCGGGCGGTCTCCTTGCTGGCGGCGCGGGTGTTCTGCTCGGTGAGCAGGCGGGCCACGTCACGCTTGATCTTGCCGAACTGCGAGTGATCGTTGAGCTTCTCGACCATGGTCTGCACGCGGAGGTCGTACAGGCGGCGCTTGAGCCCCTGCACCTCGGCGGAGAGCTGCTCGTCGGTCAGTTTGCGGATGTCCTTGGCTTCCATGTCTGGTTCCTCGGTTGGTCCTGGGTCAGACGGCCAGCCGGCGGCCGACGAAGCGGCAGCGGATGGGCATCTTGTGGGCGACGCGGGCGAGGGCCTGCTTGGCAAGCTCCTCGGACACGCCGGCGATCTCGAACAGCATCGTGCCGGGCTTCACGCAGGCTGCCCAGAACTCGACTTCGGCCTTGCCGGTACCCATTCGGGTTTCCAGCGGCTTCTTCGAGATGGACTTGTGCGGGAAGACGCGGATGTACAACTTGCCCTGGCGGCGCAGGAAGTGCTGGGCGGCAATGCGGCCGGCTTCGATCTGGCGGCCGCTCACCCAGTGGGTGTCCAGTGCCTGGAGCCCGAAGTCGCCATAGGCGACATAGTTGCCGCGCGTGGCGTTGCCCTTCATCTTGCCGCGCTGCATCTTGCGGTGCTTGACTCGTTTTGGCATCAAGGCCATGGTTCAGTCCTCTCTGGGTCCGTTGGTCGTTGGAACACTCAGCGACGTCCGCGGGCGCGCGCACGGCCGCCGGCAGCCTTCGATTGGTATTCCTCTTCTTGGTTGCTCGAGTACAGGCCCTTGAACACCCACACCTTCACGCCAATGACGCCGTAGGTGGTGGATGAGTGGGCGACGGCATAGTCGACATGCGCCTGCAGCGTGGTCAGCGGGATGCTGCCCAGGCGCGAGTCGAGCTGGCGGCTCATTTCGGCGCCGCCGAGGCGGCCCGACAGGAGGATGCGGATCCCCTTGGCACCGTTCTGGATGGCGTTCTCGCAGCGTTGCTTCAGCACGCGGCGGAAGTTCGCGCGCTTCTTCAGCTGCTCGCCCATGGTCTCGGCGATGAGCTTGGCATCGATTTCCGGGTTGCGGACCTCGACGACCTGCACCGCGACCTTGCGGCCGGTGAGCGCCTGGAGTTCGTTGACGAGCTGCTCGCGGCTGGCACCCTTCTGGCCCAGCACCTGGCCGGGACGCGCGGTCTTGATGATGACCGTGAGTTCCTCGCGGGTGCGCTCGATGTGGATGTCGCTCACCGCAGCGAAGGGCGGCGTGCGATTGAGACGCTTGTCGATGTACGCGCGGATCTTGTGGTCTTCGACCAAGAGCTCGCCGAAGAGCGCCTTGGGGGCGAACCAGCGGCTCTTGTGGGCTTCGGTGACGCCGACGCGGAAACCGAACGGATGAACTTTCTGTCCCATGTGGTGCTCCGGTTACTTGATGTCCACCGCCACGATGATGTGGCTGGTGCGCTTCATGATCGGGTGTGCGCGACCGCGGTCCTTCTGCTGGAACCGCTTGATGGTCGGCCCTTCGTCGACACGGCTCTCGACGACGACCAGACGCGCGATGTCGGCGCTGGCCTGCTCGGCGTTCGCGATGGCGCTCTTGAGCACGCCCTGCACGAAGTAGGCACCGCGACGCTTGGAGAACTGGAGCTCGGTCAGTGCATCGGCGATACCGCGGCCACGGATCAGGTCAGCGACCAGACGGGCCTTGCGCGGCGCGATGCGACAGAACTTGTGTGATGCCTTGTATGCCATGGTGGTGTCCTCGGCGGACCGCGATCAGTCCTTGGTGCCTTCCTCGATGCCTTCCTTCTTGTTGGTGTGTCCCTTGAAGGTCTTCGTGAGCGAGAATTCGCCCAGCTTGTGGCCGACCATGTCCTCGGTGCAGTACACATCGATGAACTTGCGGCCGTTGTGGACCTGGAACGTGAACCCGACGAACTCGGGAACGATGGTGCAGGCGCGCGACCAGGTCTTGATCGCGGTGCGCTTGGTGCCGCCCGAGGCCTTCTCCACCTTGCGGTAGAGCTTCTCATCGACGAACGGGCCCTTCTTCAGTGATCGTGACATGGTTCGGGTGTCCTGTGGTTCAGAGCTTGAGCTGGCCGTAGCGGCGGCTGAAGCGACGGCGCAGGATGCGCTTGTCGCTGGACTTGCCATAGCGGCGGGTACGACCGCCCTTGGCCTGCGTGCCTGATGCGTTGGTCGGCTCCTGGCCGCCCTTCGAACGGCCTTCACCACCACCGTGCGGGTGCTGGTGGTGGCTCATGGCCACGCCGCGGGTGCGCGGACGACGACCGAGCCAACGGGCGCGGCCGGCCTTGCCGAGGACGACATTGGCGTGGTCGGGGTTGCCGACGGCACCGATGGTCGCGCGGCACTCCAGGCTGACCTGGCGGATTTCGCCAGACGGCATGACGAGCGTGCCCCAGCGGCCTTCCTTGTTGGAGAGGCGGGCCGCCATGCCGGCGCTGCGCACGAGCTTGCCGCCGCGGCCGGGAATGATCTCGACATTGTGCACATCCATGCCGGCGGGAACATGGGCCAACGGCATGCAGTTGCCCGGGCGAGGATCGATGCCGCTCTTGCTGCTGGTGACGGTGTCACCGGCGGTCAGGCCCTTGGGAGCGAGGATGTAGCGACGCTCGCCGCAGGGATACTCGACCAGCGCGATGTGGCAGGAGCGGTTCGGGTCGTATTCGATCCCGATGACCTTGGCCACCACATCGAGCTTGTTGCGGGTCCAGTCGATGAGGCGGTAGCGGCGCTTGTGGCCGCCGCCCTGCTGGATGACGGTGAGCTTGCCCTGGCAGTTGCGGCCGCCGGTCTTGTGGAGCGGGCGGAGCAGGCTCTTCTCGGGGCGCTTCTTGGTGACTTCGGCGTGAATGTTCACGCTGGCGTTGCGCCGGCCGTTGGTGACACGCTTGTAGACGCGGATTGGCATCGTTCAGGCTCCGTGGCTCAGAAGAGCTCGATCTTGTCTTCGGGGTGGATGCGCACGATCGCGCGCTTGGTGACCTTGGCGGGAACCAGGCCGAACTTGTAGGTGCGATCGCGGCCACGACGGTTCTGCGTCTGGACAGCCAGCACGCGGACCTTGTAGATGGCCTGGATCGCGTTCTTCACGTCGGTCTTGGTGGCGCGACGGTCGATCTCGAACACATACTGGTTCGCGGCCTCGTTGGACGCGGTCGCCTTCTCGCTCAGCAGCGGGCGACGGATGACGGTGGTGGCTTCCATCACATGGTCTCCTTGGCGAAGGCGCTCTCATCGAGGAAGGACTGCAGCGAAGCCTTGTCGACCACGAGGTAGCGGTGGTTGAGCAGGCCGTACGCGCAGAGTTGGTCCACGCTGCAGCAGTCGACGCCGGCCAGGTTGCGGGCGGACTTGAGGGCGTTGTCGTTGCCGGCGGCGAGCGCGACCAGGCAGGTGCGATCGACGCCGACGGCGCGGATCAGCTTGGCGAAATCAGCGGTCTTGGGTGCCTTGAACGACAGCGAGTCGATGCACTTGACTTCGTTGTCGACCAGCTTGGCCAGCAGCGCGTTGCGGTTGGCCAGGCGACGCATCTTCTTGGGGAGCTCGGTGCGGAAGTCCTCGCGGGTGCGGGTCTTCGCGAAGGCGACACCACCGCCCTTGCGGTTGGGCACACGCGATGCACCGACGCGAGCGTTGCCGGTGCCCTTCTGCTTGTAGAGCTTTCGGGTCGAGCCTTCGACGGAACCGCGGCTCTTGGTTCGGGCCGAACCCTGCCGCTGGTTGCCGTGGGTCGTGACATAGGCCTGCTTGAGGAGCGCGACGCGGACCTCTCCGCCGAGCGTGGCGGGGTCGATCTTCAGCGAGTCGACCTGCTTGCCTTCCTTGTTGTAGATGGGAAGTTCGATCATGGTTCTTTCCTTCGGCGGGGTGACCCGCCATGCGCCTTGCCTGCCTTGCCCCAATCACGACCGAGGGCTCGGACCGGCTTGACTCAGGTCCAACAGTCTTGTCGCGATCTCGCGGTTCCCGGTCCGCCTGCGCCCGTGGCCCGGGCGTCAGGTGAGCAAGGCCTGCGGGATCATCCAGGTCACGTGCCGGCCTGGATGTGCGCCTTTCGCTTGTAGAGCCGGTTGCTGGCTCGGATGAACAGATAGCCGTTGCTGGCCCCGGGCACCGCGCCCTTGACCAGGATGAGATTCTTGGCGGCGTCGATCGACACCACATCGAGGCAGCGGACGGTCACGCGCTCGTCGCCGAGGTGACCGGGCATCTTCTTGCCCTTCTTGATCTTCGCACCGTGGCCACGGTCAGTGCCGTGGCTGCCGATGGAGCCCGGCGAGCGGTGCTTGCGCTCGGTGCCGTGGCTGGCGCAGAGGCCCTTGAAGTTCCACCGCACCATGGCACCGGTGAAGCCCTTGCCCTTGCTGGTGCCGATCACATCGACGAACTTGATGCCGTCGAGGCAGCTCGCATCGATGCGCTGGCCGAGTTCGAAGCCCTTGGCTTCGTCATCGCTGTCGCAACGGACTTCGCGGTGCACGCGCAGCGGATCGCTGCCGGCCTTGGCATCGTGGCCGATGACAGGCATGCTGGAGTTGCGGGCGGCCAGTTCCTCGAACCCGAATTGCACGGCGGCGTAGCCATCGGTCTCGCTGGTCTTGACCTGCGTCACGACGCAGGGACCGGCCTGGATCACGGTGACGGGGATGTTCTTCCCGTCGGCGGTGAAGTAGCGGGTCATTCCGATCTTCTTTCCGATGATGGCTGGCATGGCTTGATGCTCGGTTCAGGGACTGGCCAGAGGTCGCTTGGACTTGGCCCTTGCAGGACACCCCGGCGAGCAGGTCGCCGGATGACAGGGTAGTTCGGTTACGCCTTGATCTTGACGAAGACTCCAGCGGGAACGACGAGGCGGTTCAGCGCATCGATGGTGCGCGCATTGGGTTCGGTGATGTCGATGATGCGCTTGTGGGTGCGGATCTCGAACTGCTCACGCGACTTCTTGTCGATGAACGGCGAGCGGTTGACGGTGTAGGTCTCGCGGCGCGTGGGAAGCGGAACGGGACCAGCGACGCGCGCGCCGCTGATCTTGGCCTGCTCGACAATCTCCTTGGCGCTCGCGTCGAGCACCTGGTGGTCGTAGGCTTCCATCCGGATTCGGATCCGTCCGTGCATAATCGTTCGTGCCTTGGACTTTGGGTTCGTACGATGGCTACCCTGCAGACTCGAGCACCTACCGGACGCTGCGGGGAAGTCCCGTCCGATTGGGGGAATCGGCAAGAGTAGCGATCTCACGCAATCTGTCAATGTGGGTTGAAGGTGAAAGCGAAGTGAATAGGATGCTGCGATGGCAAGCGCTTTCGTTATGAGGACATGCGAGATCGCAGGCGTTCTGGCGATCTGCGGCAGTGCTCTGGCGCAGAGCTCCTCGAAGGGAGCGACGCAAGGCGGCGCGCCTGCGAAGCCACCACCTGCATCCTCACGACAGACGCCCGACAAGCCATCGGGCGATGCACAGAAGCCACTTCCATCCGGCAAAGGCAGCGCCAAACCCACCCCACCGGCGTCTGGTGATCCCATAACTCCAGACCGAAGGCCACCTGGAGCTCCTGAGTCCGAGAACAAGACACCTGCAGCCAAGCCCGATGCCGTGCCAGCCACACTCGAGGCCAAGGCGACCGCCATCGAGTCGCTCGGCATGACCCTGCACCAGCCGAAGGGTGCCGTCTTTGCACCTGACATGCAGAGTGCGACCCCGGCCTTCGTGATGGACGACCAGCAGGATCCGCCGCGCTATCGGTGCCGACTGTCGATCCTCGTGCCGAGCGAACTCGATGCGACCTGCGAATCGCTCGTGACCGACCACCTGCTGGCGATGCAGGGCCGGGGGCAGAAGCCCACGATCCTCTCGAATGAGCTGCTCCCCTGCGGCGAGCGCGACGGGCGCCTCTTCTATGCCAGTGTGCCGCTGGACGAGTCAACGACCGCCATCACCGGTTGGTACCTCGTGCAGATGGCACCGAGCCAATTTTTGGTGTGCAGCGTGGTCTCGAGTGCGCTCGACTTCCCAACCGTGCGCGCGACCTTGAAGGACTTCTTCACCAACTGGGACTTTGCCGATCGCGATGCCATCGCGGTGCGGCAGGTCGAACGATTGAAGGCCGGGTCGGAACTGCTCGAGCGCATCAACCCTGATCGCCTGCGTGCGGCGGCATCCCCTGCACCGCGCTGGTTCCGCATCCATCGTCTTGATGCTGATGGGCGCCCTGCCGAGATCGGCTACATGACGCTCTCCTCTCGGCCCGGCCTTCGTGGCGAGGTCGACCCGAGCAGGGATCCCCAACGGTTTGCAGGCATCGATCGCGACGAGGGGCTGCTGACGGAGATCCAGTCGCGCACGGTGCTGAGCGTCAAGGATGGCGCATTCACCGACACCGCAGCACGCTTCTGGACTGCATGGGACCGCCAGAGCGAGAGCTGGTCTGCCATCGCAACGGACCGCCTCGGCAAGAAGGCTCGGAGCTTCGCCGAGACCGGGATTCGACCGCCGCCGACGGCCGCCCAGCCGGTGCCGGTGCTGCATGTGATGACGACCAGCGCGCGCATTCCCGACGGCACCGAGCTCGAGTGGGAGCCGGACCCCAACTACTACCTGTCGCAGGGAGAACTCTGGCACCTCGGCCGGTTGCTGCCGCGCGATGGATCGTTCACGGGCGAGTTCGGCGTGGCGACCTATGACGGACGCTTGGCGCAACTGCCGATCCGCCAGGACCGCTGGACGCGTGACGGCACGCGGTGGCTGCTCGAATCCCAGCCTGGCCGTGACAAGCCGGTCGAGCGGTCGTGGTTCGATGCCAATGGGTTGCTCGTGAAGCGCCTCGAGGCCGATGGCACCACGACCGAGCTCTCGACACAGGATGACATCAAGGCGCGGTGGAATGCTGCGGGACTCCCCATCCGATGACGGCCAGTGCACCACACCGACCGTGGGTCATGATGGCCGCGTGCTCCGTGGGCGCGTTCGCGCTCTTGGGGTGTACGCCCCCGAAGGCGAGTTACGCGTTCAGGGCGTCACCGCTCGACGCCAAGCACGCCGTTGCCCTGACGGGTGACGAGATCATGGGACGCGGTCGGCCGCCCGAGCAGTGGGTCGAGGTGGCATCGGGACGAGCACTCACCGAGCGATTTCCCGAGGTCGGTGCCATGGAGGTCGATGGCATCGGCGACGAACTCAAGCGCTACATCCGTGATGAAGAGGGTCGCTGGTTCCTGGAATCCGTCGACGCCATCGGGGATCGTTCGCGCAGCGAGTTCTCGCCGGCGCTCGGCATGGCACCCGCACGCCTGGCGCCGGGCGAGATCGTCGCTGCCGAGGCGCAGATGCGGGTGACCTACTTGAAGAGTGGCGAGTCCCGCACGCAAGGTCCATCGCGACGAACGATCGAACATGGCGGCGCAGTGCTCGCCGAACTGCCCACCGGACCGACTGTCGTGCAGGTGATCAAGGTCCGGTTCGAGTCCACCATGACCAGTGCGCAGGCCATCCATGTCTCGGAGTTCTATGTGCTCCCGGGGGTCGGCCCGGTGGCCGAGCGCACCAGCGACCTGGTCCGGGTGTTCGGGCTGCGCCTGCGCGAATCCAACCACGAGTTCGTACGGGACCTCCAAGGGACGGTCGTGCGCCCCTAAGGTGCACTCGCCACGCTCTTCCCCGAAACCAAGGTCCCGGAGCGACGAAGACCACGCCATGCGCCCAGCACCCCGAATCCTCATCGCCATCCCCGCCCACAATGAGGCGGCACATCTCGACAGCGTGCTCAGCGCGGTCCGGGCGTACGGACTGGACATCCTGCTGGTGGATGACGGCAGCACCGACGACACGCCGCGGCTCATCGCGCAGCAACCCGTGCACTGCATCCGTCATCCCGTCAACCAGGGCTACGGGCAATCGTTGCGTGATGCGTTCGCCTTCGCGGCCGCGCACCGCTACGACTGGATCATCACGATGGACTGCGATGAGCAGCACGAGCCGAGGTTCATCCCTGACTTCCTTCGCGCGATCGCCGACGACCATGCGGACATCGTGAGCGGCTCTCGCTACCTCCTGCCGGACGGCAACGCACCACCGCCTGACCGGCGGCGGATCAACCGGATCATCACGGCGGAACTGAACGCGGCCCTGCACTGGTCGCTCACCGACTCCTTCTGCGGCTTCAAGGCGCACCGCACCGAGGCGATGGCACGGCTGCAGTTCGATGTGACCGGCTACGACTTCCCGCTGCAGCTTTGGGTCCAGGCCGCCGCGCTGGGACTGCGCGTGAGCGAGCTCCCGGTCTCATGCGTGTATGTGGACCTGAACCGAACCTTCGGCAACGGACTCGACGATCCGTCGCACCGCCTGGCGACCTACCGAGCCACGATGGCACGCGAACTCGCACGGATGGATGAACTCCGACGGGTCGATGCGCTGACCCGGCCCAACCAGCCGGCCGTGCGCCCCGCCGTGCTTCGGCTTGCCTGACTGGCACGAGAGCGATGGACCGCACGAGCCATCCGTCAGCTGACCAACCGGATCAAGGCGCCCGCGGAGGCGACGCTCGCGGGGCCGAGCCGGGACCGCTCGCGGGATGCCTGGATGAGAGCCGTCGTCAACTTGGGATCGCTGTCGGTGCGCATGGCTTCGGTCACTCGGCAGGCGCATGGCACATGGGGATCCTCGCCAAGCAAGCAGCCGTGCTCCGAGGTGCGCCGCCCGGACTGAGCGTGCACGCGATCGTGGACCACGACGCGAACGATGATGCAACGGCGGTGCGCGCCCCGATCATGCGGGGTGGGCTCGTCGATGGACTGCTGGTGCACTGGGGGCCATCGATCGCTGGCTCTGCAACGGCGTGGATGCCTGCCGTGAAGCAGCCGACCGGGCGGGAACAACGCGCTGGCGTCGAATGGGCGCTGCCGTGGATCGGCGACCGCCTCGAGGCGTGGTTCGACGCGCTCGAGCAGCATGCTGATGCACCAAGCGTGGCCGTGCAGGCAGCGCTGGCGAACCAACGCGTGCTCGCATCGCTCGGCGCACGGCCGTGCGCGGTCACGATCACCACCTCATCGCTGACGACCACCGCCGTGGGCCATGCTGTCGTCGACCTGATGCTCTCGGACCCGGCCGCGTGCGCAGCGGCCTTCAACGCATCGCTCGCGCATGCACCGCGCGCCGCCACGCCTCTGGCCGAGCGCGGTGACCGGAGCGAGCTTCCCCTCTGGCTGAAGGGCAAGGGTGGACTGCGACAGCGCGCCACCGGGGCATCCGTGCGCGAAGCGCGCTCACGCGGTGAGCCGATTCTGCCGCGCGCCTTCGTGGCCAGCGGGCTGCTGCGGCTGCTGCTGTCGAGATTCGTGCACGGAACCGGCGGGGCCACCTATGAACGGGCGGGCGATGCATGGTGGGCCGCGTGGATCGGGGTGCGCCCGGGCCCGTACTCAGTCGCCACGACCACGGAACTGCTGCCGCTGCCCAGCCTGGGCGTGCCATCGGTCGACCTGTTCCGACGGGCGTGGACCAATCCGGAACTGCTCGACCCTTCTGGCCGTGCGCTCGGTGAGCGGCGCATGATGCTCGCGGCGATGCAGCGTGAACCCGCCGGATCGACCGCGAAGCGCGCGGCCTTCGGCGCCATGCGCGACTTCGTCGAGTCGCTCCGCTCACGCCATGCTTTGGAACTGGATGACCTGCGCCAACGCACGCCGGCCCGCGCCCACCGTCGAGCCATCGCGCTCACGGCAGACCGTACCTGGCCAGCACTGCTTCACGACGCCGGCACGGTGGCCGGCATGTTCAACGGATCGGGTCGGTAGATCCGGGTGTCGAGCGACCAGACACGATCGGTGAAGTCGGCCATGCCGGCGCGCATCGAGCCACGGTCAGCCTGGCTGATGGCGACGAAGGTTTTCGCATCGAGGTTGTCCAACTGCGCCACGAAGATGGCCTCGGGCGTGCTCGGCAGCTTGGCTGCACCGTGCTCAGGCAGGCCGTGATGGCTCAGCACGATGTGGATGAGCACCCGGACCGCCTCGCGCGGCAGGTCGGCGCCGCCGCGTCGCACAACAGCTGCCTTCGTCTCGAGGACCACCGCACCTCGCACGATGTGCCCGACGAGGTTGCCATCGACGGTGTAGCTGAACCCACGCTCCCAATCGAGCTCCCAGACCTTGCCCAGGTCATGGAGGAAGAGCCCCATCAGGACCAGGTCACGATTGAGCTCGGGGTACAGGGGCAGCATCCGATCGGCGAGTTCCAGCAGTTGCAGCGTGTGCTGCAGCAGACCGCCGATGAAGGCGTGATGCACACTGACTGCAGCCGGTGCACGGCAGAACCCCTCCATCAGCGCGGCATCACCGAGATAGGCATCGGCAAGTGCGCGCATGCCGGGATGCTCGAGCGTACGCAACAACTCCTTCACGCGAGCGAACATGCCATCGATGCTGCGCGGCGTGCTCGGGAGCAGGTTCACCAGATCGGCGGCGTCGACCTCGACTGGTTCGACGGCCTCGAGGATGATCTGGATCGAGCCTTGGTAGGTTTCGCTGCGGCCAGTGACCCACGCAAAGCCGGTGCGCGAGACCTCGGGCAGCCGGGACTCTTCGAAGGTCCACAGGCGCGCCGGCACCTCGCCGGTGGCATCGCGCAGGATCGTCTTGAAGAAGGGCTTGCCCATGCGGGTGTTGCCCACCTGGGGGTTCTGGAGGCCGTAGACGCCTGCGATGGCAGCGCCAGGCTGGATGTCCTTGATCTTGACATGGGGGCGGTCGGGCATGGTGGATCCTGGATGGGGAACCCGAGAAGGCTACCGCGGGGTGGGCGTGCCACGGTGCCGCCAGCGCTCGAGTTCGGCGGGAATCGCTGAGGCAAGGTCCTGTGCCAGGAGACCGGCATGACCATGCGCCCCGCTCCACTGCACGCTGGCCAAGCCGTGCAGGCACACCGCCTGCCGGGCGAGGTCGAACGCCAGGCACTCGGGTTGCTGGGCCCAGAGCCCCGCGGCCATGCCGGCGAGCACATCACCGGAGCCGGCCGTGGCCAGTGCACTCGTTCCCGCACGCACAGACCATGCTTGAGCGCGATCCGCGATCGAGGTCTCGTGCGACTTGAGGACGACGACAGCACCAAGGGCCTTGGCCAGATCGGCGGCGGTGGCGAGTTCGGGGAGTCCGCACCCACGCGCCAGTCGCCCCGCCTCGCCGACATGAGGCGTCAGCACGGTGGATCCGGGAGTGCGCGCACGCAGCCCGGCGCACAGATCCGGTGTCGACGCGAGCGCATTGAGGGCGTCTGCATCGAGGACGAGCCGCATGGACGACACGATGATCGACCGCACGATCGGCGCGGCCTGCTCACCAAGCCCGGGACCGCAGACCACGGCATCGGCGCGCGCCGCGCAAGCGGCAAGCGCCTGCAGCGCATGGGGCGTGGGCGCACCGAGTGCATCGAACTCGATCGCATGACCCACGGCGGACGGGGTGATCGTGAGTCCCGCCACGACGATCGGTGCAGGCATGGCAAGCTCCACCAGTCCACATCCTGATCGGAGTGCGCCAAGCGCAGCGAGCGCCGGGCCGCCCACCATGATCCGAGGCAACTGCATGCAGCCGCCGACGACGAGGACTCGTCCGAAGGTTCCCTTGTGGCCCGCGGCGTCACGCGCTGGAATGCTCGGCACCTCGCTCGGCCACTGCGACAGGCTCACGGTGCAGGCTTCCGCGCACCGCCGACTTCAACGCCCTCGACCGCGAGGTTGCCCATGAGGGCGACGACATTGCCCAGATCGCTGCCGAGTCCCCCATCGCCGAGCGCCGTGACCGCAGTCAGGATGTGGCCGCCATCGAACGCACAGTCTGACCGGGTGGCATCGAGATCGACCCAGGCGCCATCGATCACGGCCTGCGTCCACATGTGCCAGCCCATGACATGCTTGCCGCCGGCGAAGCTGTCGGCATAGACGAGTCCGGTGGCACCGCGTGCAGGGATGCCCGCGCATCGCAGGAGTGCGGTCAGCAGCGTCGCATGCTCGCTGCAGTCGCCCGACTTGGACCGCGCGACATCGCTCGCGCTCGCGAAGGCCGAGCCGAGGTCCTTGTGTTCGATGTACTCGAGCACGAATGCACGCAGTGCCTCGGCTCGCTCGGCGGTCGACGCACCATCCTTGCCGCGCAGCGCGCGTCTGGCCAGCGCCTTGAGGCGGGCGTCGTTCGTATCGCACATCTGGCTTGGCTCGAGGAACTCCTTCAGCGCATCACCCTGCGGTGCCGGCGTCGTGCCATCCCGGCGTACGGTGATGCGTTCGCCGCGCTCGATCTGGCTCGTCGTCTGCCCTCCCGCATCGGGCAGGTCGAGCGGCGAGCCGTCCTTGGTGCGCAGATCCCAGACCACGATCTGGGCGCAATCCAGGTCGGGTACGGATGCATCAAGTTGGATGAAGCTCGCCACGAGCAGTTCGGGAGCCGGTGCTGCGGGCGCACCAGCCGCACCGCCTCCTCCGAGTGCCTTCTCCTTCGTGGTGAGCACGGCTTCGATCTTGCCCAGCGCCATCGGCGTGACCTGGCGGACCATCAGGCCAGCGGCGTCGTACTCCTCGATGGTGTCGATCGGCAGGAGCGATGTGCGCGTGGTCCAGGTGGTTCCGGCCATCTGCTTGCCATCAACCGTCAGGGGTCCTGTGCCCGTGCGCTGGCTCTTGACGGTCATCGGTGCCGTGCCGTTCTGGGGATCGATCGTCGTGAACTCGACGATGGCCAAGCCATCCTTCAGGGCCTTCTTGCGAAGGGCATCCGCGGCGCGCGGTGTCAGCCAGCCTGCCGGCGGCAAGGGCTTGGTCGAGGTGGTCGCCCGACCGCCCTGCTGCGCCTTGACCTCGATGCCCGTGGGCGAGAAGGCCCATTCGGTCGTGCTGGGAGCTCCACCCATCGACTGCGTGAGCGACGCAGCCACGGGCGTGTGGTCCGCCCGCTCGTCGAAGGTCGACGAAACCGACACCGTGACCGAAGCGCCGGCGCGACCGATGCTGAGCGTCGATTCGGACAGCGTTCGGAAGAGATCTCCATCCTGTTGCAGGACCGTGCGCAAGTGGCCGCAGGGCTGGCCACCGAGGGTCATCGAGTACCACGCTTCCTCGAGCGTGGCCCAGCCTGCGGATGCCGGGTGGACCACGAGGGTGACGGCGATGAGGGCGATCGAGCGGACGAGTTGGCGACAGGTCGGACTCATGGCGATGAACCCTTGGACAGTGGACGGACGATGGAGCGGGTGACGGTGACCTGATGGGCGTGCATGCCCATCACTCCGAGCGCATGAGGGGGAAGAGGATGACATCGCGGATCGACTGGCTGTTCGAGAGCAGCATGACCAGGCGGTCGATGCCCATGCCCATGCCGCCCGCGGGCGGCATGCCCACGCGCAGCGCCGTGATGAAGTCCTCGTCAAGCGTGCGGAAGGTGCTCTCCTCCTCGTCGGCACCCTTGATCTGCTCGGTGAACTTGGCGAGCTGGATGTCGGGATCGTTGAGCTCGGTGTAGGCCGGGCCGATCTCCATGCCGGCAACGAACAGGTCCCACCGCTCGGCAATCATCGGCCGGTTGCGGTTCGGGCGCGTCAGCGGACTGATCGCGCTGGGATAGTCGAGGACAAAGGTGGGCTTCGACGGATCGAGCAGGGCTTCGGCCTTCTCCTCGAAGAGCTCGCTGACCAGGAGCCAGTGGTCCTTGGTCGCGGAGCCCCCGTGGTGCAGTTGCTTCGCGGTCGAGCGCACGCGCGCCTCGTCCTCCATGTCGAAGCCGAGAGCCTCCCGGAAGAGTTCCTCATACCGCACGCGCCGGAACGGCTTGGCATAGTCGATGACGAGGTCACCGAACGGCAACGCCACCTTGCTGCCCTCGGGCACGCCCGCGACATCGCAGGCGACCGCATGCACGAGGCTCTCGACGGTCTCGAGCATGGTCATGTAGTCGCCGAAGGCCTCGTAGGCCTCCATCGCGGTGAACTCGGGGTTGTGGCTGCGGTCCACGCCCTCGTTGCGGAAATTGCGGTTGATCTCGAAGACCTTGGGCAAGCCGCCCACGAGCAGGCGCTTGAGGTACAGCTCCGGCGCAATGCGCATGAAGAGCTGCATGTCGAGCGCGTTGTGGTGCGTGGCGAACGGGCGCGCCGCAGCGCCGCCGGCCATCGCCTGCATCATCGGGGTCTCGACCTCCTGGTAGCCGCGCCCTTCCATGAAGCGGCGGATCGCGCTGACGATGCGCGAGCGCAACTGGAATGTGCGCACCGTGGCCGGGTTGGCGTACATATCGACATAGCGGCGGCGATAGCGGGTCTCATCGTCGGAGAGCCCGTGCCACTTGCCCGGCGGCGGCTCGAGGCTCTTGCACTGCATGGTGACGCCATCGGCCCACACGCAGGTTTCGCCGCGATTGGTGCGGCCGACGCGACCGGTCACGCTGAGGAGGTCGCCGTAGTCGGCCATGGAAGCGACCGTGAAGGCCGCTTCGGGGACACTCGCCTTGGACACGCTGATCTGCAAGTCACCCGACTGGTCGCGCAACCACAAGAAGACGAGCTTGCCCATGTCGCGGTGCTGCACCACGCGGCCGGCAACCGTCACCGCCGCGCGCCGGTCCTCCAGGCGGACCGAGGGATCGGCCTTGGCAGCCTTCACGGCATCCTGGTATCCCGCATGCGCGGCTTCATCGAAGGCGGCGCGGGCCTGCGCGAGCGGCACGATGCCGTCCACGCGCTGCCCGAACGGCTCGATGCCAAGCTCCGTGCGCAGGCGCTCGAGCTTCGCCCGGCGTGCGGCTACGAGGACCGATGGATCGTCATGCTCGCCCGAGGACTGCTCACTCACGATGGACTCCTCCATGGAATGAGCGCGATGGTAGCGAAGGCGATCGTTCCTCCCGCTACCATCGCCGGACTCCCATGAGCCCGTCCCAGATCAAGCGCATCGGCATCCTCACCGGCGGCGGCGACTGCCCCGGGCTCAATGCCGTCATCCGCGCGGTCGCCAAGACCGCCATGCTCCAGCACGGCATCCAGATCATCGGCATCGAGGACGGCTTTCAGGGCTTGATCGAGGACCGCCTGCGGCCGTTGAGCTTTGCCGATGTCTCGGGCATCCTCACGCGCGGCGGCACGATCCTGGGCACCAACAACAGGTGCAATCCGCGCCAGTGGTCGATCGGCCGCAACGCCGACGGTTCGCCGATCCTCGCCGACTGCACGCAGCAGTGCATCGCCACCATCGAACGTCACGGCCTCGACGCGGTCGTGGTGATCGGCGGCGACGGCACCATGGCCGCGTCGACGGGCCTGGTCGATGCAGGCATCAACATCATCGGTGTGCCCAAGACGATCGACAATGACCTGCATGGAACGGAGATCACCTTCGGCTTCCTGACCGCCGTGGCGACCGCCACCGAGGCGCTCGACAAGCTGCACTCGACTGCCGACAGCCACCACCGCGTGATGGTGTGCGAGGTCATGGGCCGCAACGCGGGCTGGATCGCGCTGACCGCAGGCGTGGCGAGCGGCAGTGACATCATCCTGATCCCCGAGATCCCCTTCGAGCTCGACCACATGTGCGAGTTCGTCCAGCGTCGCGTGGGCGACGGTCCGGGCTTCGCGATCATTGCCGTCGGCGAGGGCGCCATGCCCAAGGGCGGCAGCCAGGTCATCCGCCAGATCGATCCCACCAGCCACGATCCGGTGCGTCTTGGCGGGATCGGCACCTGGGTCGCGAAGGAACTCGCCAAGCGCACCACGGCGGATGTGCGCAGCACGAATCTCGGCCACATCGTGCGTGGGGGAACGCCGATCGCGGCCGATCGCATCCTGGCCACGCACTTCGGCTACCACGCCATCGCCATGCTCATGGACGGCGCGCGCAACCGGCTGGTGGTGCGCCAGAACAACCTGTTCTGCGACATCGACCTCAGGGCCTCGGCCGGCAAGCAGCGTCTGGTGCCGGTCGACCATCCGCTCGTGTCGGCGGCGCGCGCGATCGGCACGAGCTTCGGCGACGCCTCCCCGGCAGCGCGCGCCTCGCGCGAGCCCAGCGCCGTCTTCTGAACCATGGCCGCGGTGGCGCTCCACGCCCTGCCCCGCTCACTCGCCGACCACGAGGTCCGCGAGACCGTGCGCGCAGCTGCCGAGGCGCTCGCGGAGCGGCAAGGGGTGACGCTGCTGCACCTCTGGATCGATGCGGATGGGCTCGAGGCCGAACTCGAGGGACCACCCCTGGTGGCGATGGGCTTCGCCGCGGAGCTGCGCACCACGACCAATCGATGGTCCGTGCACCGCGGGCTTGGCGAACTCTGGCGTTCCTGAAGGCCCGCTCGCCCTGCCGTAGGATCACGGCATGCTCCTGATGGCCTTGGTCGCGTGTGCATGCGGCAGCGTGCCCTTCGGCGTGCTGATCGCTCGCGCACGCGGTCATGACATCATGCAGGAGGGCAGCCGCAACCCGGGAGCCACCAATGTGGGTCGGGTCCTCGGTCGCCCGTGGGGCCTCCTCTGCTTCGCACTCGATTTCCTCAAGGGCTTCGTGCCGGTGGCGATCGCGGGAACGCAGGCGGGACTCTGGGGCAAGCCTGCAGCCGAGCTCGCCCCGGGCGTGCAGTTCGCCTGGATCGGGATCGCCGCCGCGGCCATGCTCGGTCACATGTTCAGCCCATGGATCCGCTTCAAGGGCGGCAAGGGCGTGGCCACGATCTTCGGTGGGCTCTGCGCGATCTGGCCCGCCGTCGGCGTGCCGGTGCTCGCGGCGTTCGCGCTGTGGTTGATCACCGTGCTCGTGTCGCGCTATGTGTCGCTGGCCTCGATCGTGGCTGCCGCGGCACTTCCGGCGGCAACCTTGGCGTGGAACGCACGCACACCCACTGGCTGGTCGATCGAGGGCATCTGGCCGATGGTTGCCGTGAACGCGGCCCTCGGTGCGCTCGTCATCTGGAAGCACCGCTCCAACATCGCCCGCCTTCGTGTGGGCACCGAGAACAGGATCGGCGGCCACGCCGCCAAGGCACCATGAACGACTCCATGCACACCGGCTATCGCAGCCCGCTCGAGGAACGCAACGCCAGCCGCGAGATGCGCTCGCTCTTCAGTGCACAACGCAAGTTCAGCACATGGCGACGCATTTGGCACGCCCTCGCGACCGCCGAGCATGAACTGGGCCTGCCAGTCTCGGCTGCGCAGGTCGCCGCAATCGGGGCACACCTCGATGACATCGACTTCGAGGCCGCCGCGAAGCACGAGCGCACCCTGCGCCACGATGTCATGGCGCATGTCCACACGCTGGGCGATGCCGCGCCCGAAGCCCGTGCGATCATCCACCTCGGGGCCACGAGCCAGGATGTGGTCTGCAACGCCGACGCGATCCTGATGCGCGAGGCGCTCGACCTGATCGCCGTGAAGCTCGCGCGCGCGATCGATCGGCTCGGGCGGTTCGCCGCGTCGCACCGCGCGCTGCCGTGCCTGGGCTTCACGCACTACCAGCCGGCGCAGCCGGTGACCGTGGGCAAGCGCGCGTGCCTCTGGGCGTACGACATGGCGCTGGCGCTTGAGGACATTGAGCGCCGCCGCAACATGCTTGCGCTGCGCGGGCTGCGTGGCGCGACCGGCACGCAGGCGAGCTTCCTGCAGCTGTGCGGCCACGATCCGGCCAAGGTCGACGCACTCGAGCGACGCTTCGCGCAACTCCTGGGCTGGCCCGAGGGACGGCTGCACCCAGTCTGCGGACAGACCTACACGCGCGTCGTCGATGCGCAGGTGCTCTCGAGTCTGGCCGCCGCGGCTGCCGCCATTCACAAGTGCGCGACCGACATCCGCCTGCTTGCGAACCTGAAGGAACTCGAGGAGCCCTTCGAGCAGGACCAGATCGGCTCGAGCGCCATGCCGTACAAGCGCAACCCCATGCGCTGTGAGCGCGCGTGCGGCCTCGCCCGCTTCGTGATGAGCATGCCGCAGAATGCGCTCGACACTGCGGCCGTGCAGTGGCTCGAGCGCTCGCTCGATGACTCGAGCAATCGCCGGCTCTCGATCGCGGAGTCGTTCCTGGCCCTGGATGGCGCGCTTGACCTGGTCTGCAGCGTGGTGGATGGCCTGATCGTCTATCCCCACCAGGTGCGGGCGCGGCTGATGGCCGAACTCCCGTTCATGGCGACCGAGGCGATCCTGATGGCCGCGGTCGAACAGGGTGCCGACCGCCAGCACGCGCACGAGCGGATCCGCCTGCACAGCATGGCGGCCGCCGCGCAGGTGAAGGAGCACGGCCGGCCCAACGACCTGCTCGAGCGTCTGGCCGGCGACCCCGTTTTCGCCAAGGTCGACCTTGGCGGCGTCACCGATCCTGCACGGTTCGTCGGCAGGGCCCCAGAGCAGGTTGATGCCTTCCTGGCGTGCACGGTCACCGCGGTCCGTGGGCACTACGCCGGACGGCTGGAGGGTGCCGTCGACCTGCGAGTCTGATCCATGCAGCGCCTGAGCACCGACAACGCTTGTCTGCTGGTGATCGACCTCCAGGAACGGCTGATGCCCACCATCGCCCACGCGGAGGCGGTCATCGAGAACACCGCCCTGCTCATGCGTGCGGCCGCGCACTTTGGACTGCCAGTCGCGCTGAGCGAGCACTACCTCAAGGGGCTCGGACCGACCGTGGCCGCCATCACTCAGGCGCTCCCTGAGGGCGCGTGCCGTTTCGCGAAAACGCGCTTCAGCGCGGTGCTGCCCCCGCTGGAGGCGTGGCTCGCGGGGCACGGGCGCCCAAATGTGCTCGTCTGCGGTGTCGAGGCCCATGTCTGCGTGCTGCAAACGGCTCTCGACCTCAGGGCAGCCGGCCGAACCCCCTTCCTGATGACTGACGCCATCAGCGCAGGTCAAAGCCAGCAGATCCCACCCGCCCTGCGGCGGCTGGAATTGAATGGGTGCGTGCCATCAGGCTGCCTGAGCGCCATGTACGAACTGGCGGGTGATGCCTCGACTCCCACCTTCAAGGGCATGCTGGCGTTGGCCAAGTCGATCCGTCCGCTGCCTGCCTGAGCGGCTCCAAAAAGGCAACCGACGGCGGGCCAGCCGCCGTCGGAGTGTTCCTGGGCCGAAGGGGCGCTCAGGGCGCGGGCTTCTCGCGACTGTCGAGGATCGCCTTGCGGATGTCTGCCGCGATCGAGCGGACTTCCTGCATGTGCTTGCGGGCGCGGGTGCCGGCCGCCTTGTTCCCGCCAGCGGCCTTGTCGAGGTCGGCCTTGGCATCAGCGATCAACTTCTCCAGTCTGGCGTAAAGTTCATGAATCATGTGGTCTCCTTGAGTTTGGCTGCCCGGGTGGGCTGGAGGAAGGCTACACGCGCCAAGCCCCTTTTGGGCTATTCTGTGGGGGAAGACGGCAGGCGAAAGCGAGAAAACCGTGGCAAACGCCCCAATTATCGACATTTCGACCCTTGACCTGACCGTTGATGCCTCCGGAGCCTTCCCCATCGACGCGCTCCTGCCTCAAACCGGCAATATGCGGATGCTCGACCGCGTCTGCTGGATCGGCGAAGACGGGCTCTCCTCCGTGGGCTACAAGGATGTCCGGGCGGATGAGTTCTGGTGTGCCGGCCACATCCCAGGGCGGCCCCTGTTTCCTGGGGTCATGATGATCGAGACCGCCGCGCAGCTTTGCAGTTACACCCACAAGCGCACCCGCAAGCCTGCAGGCTTCCTCGGCTTCATCCGCTGCGACGAGGTCTCGTTCCGTGGGCAAGTGGTTCCGGGCGACCGATTCGTGATCGCGGTGAAGGAACTGTCCTACAACGCTCGCCTCTTCAAGAGCCTGGCTCAAGGCTTCGTGAAGAGCAAGCTGGTCTTCGAAGGAATGATCACCGGCATGGTGATCTGACCATCGCGTGCTGCCCCTCGTCCTGGGTCCCCTGCTCAAGCATCGCGTGTGGGGCGGTACCCGAATCTGCCCGTTCCTGGGCCTTCCCGATCCACCCAAGCCCATCGGCGAGGCTTGGCTTGTTGCCGACCTGCCTGATTCGATCGCTGACGGCACATCGCCCGTTGTGGCCGGGCACGGCACCGGCGGGACGCTGAAGGAGGTGATGGCAACGGATCGTGACCTGGTGCTGGGCCGCGCTGCGGCCTCACCGAGCGGTGATTTCCCGCTGCTGGTCAAGCTGCTCGATGCCGACGAACCCCTTTCCGTGCAAGTGCATCCCAGCGCCGCGTATGCCCGGGCACACCCTGACTGCTTCCTGAAGAGCGAGGCATGGCTGGTCCTGGCAGCACGGGCCGATGCTGTGCTCTACCGTGGCATCCGTCCAGGGATCGATGCTGCCACCTTCCGGCGCCACCTGCACGAGGGCGGCGTGGTGAACGACCTCATGCGCGAGCCCGTCCGCGCGGGCCAAACCTACTGGCTGCCCAGCGGCATCTGCCACGCGCTCGGAGCCGGCACGATGGTGGCCGAGTACCAGACCCCGAGCGACACAACCTTCAGGGTCCATGACTGGGATCGCAACGACCCCACGCGGCCGTTGCACCTGGAGCAGGCGTTGGAGTGCATCCTGTTCGGCAGCGAGCAGGTCCTGAATGCGCCCGACGATCATGAGCCTTGGCGCAACTGTGGTGGGAGCTGGCGTGGGCGGACTCGGGTGCGCACGGAGCTCTTCCGCGTCGATGAACTTGAAGCCCCGATGGGAACCACGGCCGACTTGCCGCAGCGCGACACCCCATCGGTCTGGACCTTGGTCAGCGGCAACGCCCGACTGAGCTCTGGCGCGTGGCAAGCCAATCTGGCCGCCGGAGCCTCGTTCATCCTGCCTGCGGAGGTCGAGGAATGTGCATTATTGGCTACTGAGCCAGTGGCACTTCTGGTGGCCACCCTGCCGGATGCTCTGCGCGGCCACGACGACCGAGTCGCCTGGCACCTCGCCTAAAGGGGTGAACCGGAACATCCGGCGCACCCTCCCTTGGATGGGCGGCGCGTCGAGCTTCACGCTACCTTCCCGCTCCCGCGTCCAAGGCACCCAGCCTGGCCGGATCCACCCCCGCACCTCACGAGACAGACATGGCTTCCAACGGCACCGTCACCCAAGTCATCGGCTCAACCTTCGACGCGCAGTTCCCTGAGAACGCGCTGCCCGAGATCTACAACTCGGTCGAAATCGACTTCCTTGTCCGAGGCGAAAAGCAGACGCTCGTCGGCGAAGTGGCCATCCACCTCGGCGGCGGCCAGGTGCGCTGCGTGGCGCTGGGTTCGACCGACGGCATGAAGCGTGGCGATGCCTGCCGCGACACCGGTTCGCCAGTGAAGGTGCCCACCGGCGAGAGCGTGCTCGGCCGCGTGTTCAACCTGCTTGGTCAGCCCGTCGATGAGCGCGGCCCCGTCAAGGGTGCCGAGTACGCACCGATCCACCGCGAGCCGCCTGAGTTCGTCGAACTCAACCCGCAGACCGAAGTCCTCCAGACCGGCATCAAGGTCATCGACCTCCTCTGCCCCTTCGTGCGCGGCGGCAAGATCGGTCTCTTCGGCGGTGCAGGCGTGGGCAAGACCGTCGTGATCCAGGAAATGATCGCGCGCGTCGCCCGCAACTTCGGTGGCTATTCGGTGTTCGCGGGCGTCGGTGAGCGCACCCGCGAAGGCAACGAGCTGTGGCTCGAAATGCAGGAAGCCGAGTACACCGACGCGAGTGGCAAGAAGATGCATGTGCTCGACAAGGTGGCGATGGTCTTCGGCCAGATGAACGAGCCCCCGGGAGCGCGCCTGCGCGTGGCGCTGTCGGCCCTCACCATGGCCGAAGCCTTCCGCGACAAGTCCGGCAAGGAAACCCTGCTCTTCGTCGACAATGTCTTCCGATTCACGCAGGCTGGCTCCGAAGTGAGCGCTCTGCTCGGCCGCATGCCGAGCGCCGTGGGCTACCAGCCCACGCTGAGCACCGAGATGGGCCAGCTGCAGGAGCGCATCACCTCGACGCGCCAGGGCGCCATCACCAGCGTGCAGGCGATCTATGTGCCGGCGGATGACCTGACGGACCCCGCGCCCGCGACGACCTTCAGCCACCTCGACGCCTTCATCGTGCTCGAGCGCAAGATCGCCGAGAAGGGCATCTACCCGGCAGTCGATCCGCTCGCCTCGACGAGCCGCATCCTCGACCCGCAGGTCGTTGGTGAACGCCACTACCGAGTGGCCCGCCGCGTGCAGGGCATCCTGCAGCGCTACAAGGACCTGCAGGACATCATCGCCATCCTCGGCGTCGATGAACTCAGCGAAGATGACAAGCTCAGCGTGGCCCGTGCGCGCAAGCTCGAGCGGTTCCTCAGCCAGCCGTTCTATGTCGGCGAGGTCTTCACCGGCCTGCCCGGCGTGACCTGCAAGCTGGAAGAGACCATCGAGAGCTTTGAGCGCATCTGCAATGGCGAGGGCGACGACCTGCCCGAGAGCGCCTTCATGTATGTGGGTTCGCTCGACGACGCCCGTGCGAAGGCCGCCAAGTTGGCCGCGTCGGTCTGATCCCCACCATCCACCAGCGCATCCCACGGGGCCTGCCCAACGCAGGCCCCGTTTCCTTTGGCGGCCCCCTCGCCAGCCTCGCGCGACCACGCACTGGTCCGTAGAGTGTGAGGATCATGCCCACGAGCGAACTCACTGCCAGGAACCTCACCGACCTCGACGGACTTCTGGTGTTGGCCGTCGGGGCCGGAGCCGGCCTGGTCCTGTGCAGACTGCTGCTGGCCATCGTCCGCAGGGTCGCCAGCGCCGCCACCAACATCGCCCACGAGGCCTTCGTCCGCGCCGTGACTCCACCCTCGCTGCTGCTGGGCGTGGTGCTCGGTGCCCGAGCGAGCCTGCGCTGGTTGCGCGTCGAGCCGCAACTGGACGGGGACATCGCGCTCGGGGTCCAGGTCGTCTCGACCGTCCTCGTGGCCTGGGGCGCTTTGCGCATCGCGGCGACCATCGAGGAGTTGGCCAAGACAACCCTGAACTCCAGTGGGCGAACGACTGGCGCAATGCTGGTCCCCGTCGCCATGCGGATCATCCGATGGATCATCATCCTGGCGGCCCTGCTCACGGTGATCTCGCAGTTCGGGATCGATGTGACCAACTTCATTGCGGGCCTCGGCATCGGCGGCATCGCGATGGCGCTCGCTGCGCAGAAGACGCTCGAGAATCTCTTCGGTGGCCTGAGCGTGGTGCTCGATCAGCCGCTGCGCCCCGGCGACTCCTGCCGCATCGGGAGCGTCAAGGGCGTGGTCGAGGAGATCGGCCTGCGCAGTACGCGCTTGCGGACGCCCGACCAGACGCTCGTCAGCTTGCCCAACGCGACGGTGGCCAACGCCGAGATCGAGAACATGTCGAAGCGCACCGGCCGGCGGTACCACATGGTGCTTCCCATGCGGCCCGATGCACCCGCGGATGTGCTGGAGGCCTGCACGCGAGAACTCGCAGCCCTGATGAGGGCCGAGTCGATGCTGACCGCCAGTTCCATCGGCGTGGAGGTGAAGGGATGGAGTGCGGGCATCCTCGAGGTCGAGTGCACGGCCACGACGGACACGACCCAGGGCAGCGACTTTGCGCCGGTCCGCGAGCGACTCACCATCGCCCTGCTGCGCGAGATCGAGGCCAAGGGCCTGAACCTGCCCAACAAGGTCTCTTGAGCGCTCATCGACCTAGACTGGCTGCATGACGACCACTGCAGCCATCGCGACCTGGCCGATCGAGGAGACCATCACCGCACTCGTTGAGGTGCATGGTGAGCCCGCCCGCCTGCGCGCTGCTGCCGGCGTGGCCCGGGTGGCTGCGCTGTGGCGCGACAGCGACGGCGACGGGGCCTCGTTCACCGCGTTCTGCCTCAAGCACTTCGTGCACGACGGTGCCGAGCGAACCCGGCTGATGCTGCGGCTGGAGACGGCGCTCGAGCAGGTCAGCGGTCACTTGTACGAGATGCGACGATCGCTCCGTCGCTGGTCGGACCTGCGTGGCGATGAGTTCCCGACAGTCGATGACCTGCTGGCGACCTTTGATCCTGCACCCGATCTGTCTGAGCAGCTCTACCGACAGAAGGTCGCGTTCGTGGCGTTGCTCAACTTGGACAAGCCGACCCTGGCGTGCATGCTCGCCGACGGCGACGGCTGGTCGATCGATCAATGGGCCGAAGCGCGCATCGCGCAGTCCTTCGGTCCGCGAATCCCGGCCGAACTCGCCGACCGCGCGCGCGCGACCGGCCACCGTTGCCAACAGTGGGTGGCGACCTTCCATGTGCCGGTCGGGGGCATGGTCGATGCGAAGGGCAAGCGCTGGTTCGAGCCCGATCGCAAACTCATCGCCCACTGGCTCGTACGCGAGGAGATCAAGGCCGGCTACAACGATCCCGAAGGGCTCCAGAAGCAGCGCGCGCTCTCGTGGGTCATGGCGCGCCACATCGACGGCACGATTCCTGCGGCGGTCATGAAGGGTGCAGGCGTGGACTGGGATCCGCAGGGGAACACGCTGGCCGGCAGCCCGGTCTGTGCGACTGGCCCCTGCGGCGGTGCCACGGGAGAGACGGTCGGGCTCGCGCGGTACGAGCACTGGATCGAACAGTTCAGACTGGCACAAGCCTACGACCTTCACCATCCCGAGCACCCCACCGCGATCGCGCGCAAGTTCGATCTGGCGCGCGAGATTCCCGAGACCGAGGTCGAACGCCTGCTCGAGGCACTGCTGGACCATCCCGTGCGGAAGGACCTCGCCGAGATGCTGCGCCAGCGGCTCGGCCGAGCGCTCGAACCCTTCGACATCTACTTCGACGACATCAGCGAGGCCCGCCCTGCCGAGGAAATGAACGCCGCCGTGACGCGGCTCTTTCCCGACGAAGGGGCGTTCGAGCGCGCGCTTCCGCGGGTGTTGCGCGGGCTCGGATGGCCCGACGACGAGGCCGACTTCCTTGGCTCGAACATCAAGGTCGAGATCGCCAAGGGCGCAGGCCACGCCATGCGCCCGATGCTCACGCAGTACGGCGCGTGGCTGCGCACGAACCGGCTCAAGGAGTGCCTGGGCTGGGATGGATTCGACACGGCGATGCACGAGCTCGGTCACAACCTCGAGCAACTCTGCAGCACCTACTACGCGCCACGCCCTGCCCTGCGCAATGTGCCCAACACCGCGTGTACCGAGGCCTTCGCATTCCTCTATCAGGGGCTTGCGAAGAAGGTGCTCGGCATCGAGCCCGAGGGCGGGGCAACAAGGCAGTTCGCGATTGACAGCGTGCAGACGATGCTCGCGGCGTGCCAGATCGCCGGCCCGAGCCTGCTGGAGTTGCACGCCTGGCGTTGGCTGTACGCGAATCCTGACGCGGATGCGGCGGCGCTCCGGGCCGAGGTCCTCGCGATCGCCGCGCGCCTGTGGAGCCGCTTCTACGAGCGGGACTTCGGACCCGATCCGTACCGCATCCTTGCCGCGTACCAGCACATGATCGCTCATCCGCTGTACCTGGCCGACTACACGCTCGGCCACATCATGAGCCACCAGATCAGGTCATTCATGCGCGGCAAGGACATTGCGGCCGAGACGCGGCGGATCACGAGCTTGGGGCGGTACACCCCCGACCTGTGGATGCGCAAGGCGACCGGGAGTCCCATATCGGCAGCTGCCCTGGCCGGGGACTGTTCCACGGCGCTGAAGAGCCTCTGACGGGGCCTCCTGCTGCAGGACTCAAGGCCATCTGGGATGATGACCAGCCGCGTCGCTCTCCGTGTTCGATGCATCGCCCGAGTCATCTTTCCCGTATAGTCCCCCCACGGCCCCACGACCATGAAGAGCACCTGCCTCACCGTCTGCCTGTCCACGCTCGCCCTGACAGCCTGCGCCGTGCCCACGCACGAGCAGCCGCGCGACATCTCGGCTCCAGCCGACTGCCCCAAGGACTGGACCACCCTGTCGTCACTGGACGAACGGGTCAAGCAACTCTCGCCCGAGATGCGCCAAGAGCGGTGCTTGCTGCGCGACGAGCGTCGTATCGCCAACGCTGGAGATGTCGAGAAGAACCTCGATGGACACCCCGAGCTCAAGTCCAAGATCGACGACTTCAACCGCCGTGCAACGCAGTGGTACGCCACCAGCGCCTACGCGATCCTGAAGGACCCAAGCCCAGAGATGTACAGCATCTCCCAGACGCACGACGGGGGCGACCGCAACAACGACTTCAGCCTCAACCAGAACATGCGGATCCTGACCGACGACTGGAACCGCTTCTGGATGTGGGGCTTCCCCTCCATGCTCAGCCCCACGCCGATCATGGACACCAGCGGCCAGCCCCGCTGAGTGCATCACGGATCACCTGACCTGCGGGCGGGCCACTCGGCCCGTCCGTTGTCGTTGGTGCATGCTCCGCCCGCGCTGCACTACCGTGTGCGCATGACGCTTCCCTCACCACGCGCCGTCCTGGCCGGTTTCGCCGCCACGCTCGGGCTCGCCGCAAGCCCCACCGACGGACCATCGCTCAAGCCCGTCCCACGCGACGACCAAGGCATCCTGCCACGACAGCAGCTCGTGCTGGAGCGCGCCCGCACGGCTTCGCCAGCCGCCCTGGTGTTTGTCGGTGACAGCATCACGCAGGGCTGGGAAGACGGCGGACGCGCTGCGTGGGATCGGACCATCGCACCCCTCGGTGCGGTCAACCTGGGCGTGAGTGGTGACCGCACGGAGCATGTGCTGTGGCGACTCTCGCAGGCACCGCTGACCCGGCTTGCACCCAAGGTGGTGGTGCTGCTGATCGGCACGAACAACCTCGGCCACCAGCATGACGATGCGCAAGGCACGCTCGCAGGCGTGACCGCCGTGGCCCGCACGATCCGCACACAGGTTCCCGACGCGACGCTGGCGCTCATGGCCGTCTTCCCTCGCGGTGAACGCATCAACGCCATGCGCGGGGACCTGCTCCAGATCAACCAATCGCTGCAGTCCGCGTTCAAGGATGACCCGAAGGTGCGCTGGGTCGATTGCGGTGCGCGCTTCGTGAAGCCCGATGGATCGATCGACGCGGACCTGATGCCGGATGCGCTGCACCTGTCACCGGCCGGCTACGCGATCTGGGCGGAGGCGTTGGAGCCCGTCCTGCCTGCGCGCAAAGATCCATGACCACGGGGCGCCCGGATGAGCGCCCCAGAGGGTGGAATCTCGATGTGACGGCGCGCGGCGCCGCAGTGGACCTGACTCAGGCGCTGAAGCTGCTGCCGCAACCGCAGGTCGAGGTCGAGTTGGGATTGTTGAAGACGAAGCCCCGGCCCATGAGCTCATCCTTGAAGTCGATCGTGGTGCCGTTGAGGTAGAGGTAGCTCTTGGGGTCGCAGATCACCTTCACGGTGAACGAGGGAACGTCCGCGGTGGCGACGCCGCCCGCCTCGGCACCCTTCACGCGGCGGGTGTAGGTGAAGGCCCACTCCTCGTCGGTCTCCTTCTGCACTTCCGTGAGGTCGAGCAGGTAGGTGAAGCCGGAGCAGCCCCCGCCCTTCACGCCCACGCGAAGGCGGATCTTCTCGCGATCCAGGCCTTGCTGGTCGATGATGGCGTCGATTTCACGGGCGGCGGTTTCGGTGACATGCACTGGCATGGTTGGTTCCTCGTGGTTGGTACGGGCCTGAGGGCGCGTGGTTCAGTGGGCGTTGGCCTCTTCGGCGACGGCGATGCCGTTCTTCTTCTTCCAGTCCTCGATCGCGGCACGGATCGAGTCCTCGGCGAGCACGCTGCAGTGGATCTTGACCGGCGGGAGCGCGAGTTCCTCGACGATCTGGGTGTTCTTGATCTGCAGGGCCTCGTCGACCGTGCGGCCCTTGACCCATTCGGTGGCCAAGCTGCTGCTGGCGATCGCGCTGCCGCAGCCGAAGCACTTGAACTTGGCATCCTCGATGACGCCATCCGCCGTCACCTTGAGCTGGAGCTGCATCACATCGCCACACTCGGGCGCGCCGACGATGCCGACGCCGATGTCCGCGCGAGTCTTGACATCGGAGCTGGAACCGAACGAGCCGACATTGCGGGGGTTCTGGAAGTGGTCGACGACCTTCTCGCTGTATGCCATGGTTGGTTCCTCGTGTGCTGTGGTGGATCGGGAAGGGTTCGACGGTTCAGTGGTGCTGCCACTCGATGGTGCTCAAGTCGACGCCCTCCTTGTAAAGGTCGTAGAGCGGGCTGAGCTTGCGCAAGTGCTCGACGGCCTTCGAGATCGACTCGATGGCGTAGTCGATCTCCTCCTCGGTCGTCCAGCGGCCGAAGGAGAGTCGGAGGCTGCTGTGCGCGAGTTCGTCGCCCACGCCAAGCCCCTTGAGCACATAGCTCGGCTCGAGGCTCGCACTCGTGCACGCGCTGCCCGACGAGCACGCGATGTCCTTGATGCCCATCATCAGGCTCTCGCCCTCGACGAAGCCGAAGCTGATGTTGGCGATGTGCGGCAGGCGTCGGTCGCGGTGGCCGTTGACCTGCACGACTTCCATGCGGCCCGACAGGCCATCCTCAAGACGACGGCGCAGCTTGAGCAGGCGCTCGCGATCATGCTCCATCTCAACCAGGCAGAGTTCGCACGCCTTGCCGAAGCCGATGATCCCGGTCACGTTCTGCGTGCCGCTGCGCATGCCGCGCTCCTGGCCACCGCCGTCGATCAAGGCCTCGAGACGGACGCGGGGCTTGCGACGACGCACATAGAGCGCACCGACGCCCTTGGGGCCGTACATCTTGTGGCCGCTCCAGCTGAGCAGGTCGATGCAGTCGCGCTCGACATCGGTCGGCATCTTGCCGACCCACTGCGTGCCATCGGTGTGGAAGATCACGCCCTTCTCATGGCAGAGACGGCCGATCTGGGGGACTTCGTTGATCGTGCCGATCTCATTGTTGGCCCACATGATGCTCACGAGGATCGTGTCGGGACGCATGGCCGCGCGCACCATCTCGGCGGTGATCACGCCATCGGCCGGCGGATCGAGGAAGGTGACCTCGAAGCCCTCGCGCTGGAGGCGCTTGCAGGGATCGAGCACCGCCTTGTGCTCGATGGTGCAGGTGATGATGTGGCCGCGGCCCTGCTGGCCGGCGGGCGCCTTGGCGTAGATCTCGGCAGCGCCCTTGACGGCGAGGTTGTTGCCCTCGGTGGCGCCGCTGGTGAAGATGACTTCCTTCGCATCTGCGCCGATCAGGCGGGCGGCCTGCTCGCGGGCGGTCTCGATGCCGTCCTCGGCATCCCAGCCGAAGCGGTGGTTGCGGCTGCCGGCATTGCCGAACTTCTCGCTGAAGTACGGGAGCATGGCCTCCACGACGCGCGGGTCGCAGCGGGTGGTGGCGGCATTGTCGAGGTAGATGGGGGTCTTGACCGCCATGATGTGGTGATCCTGCAACTGAGTCTCAGGGAGACAGGCAAGTGTACGCCGTCACGACCCCCAAAACGAGGGTGCGCCGGGGTCCAAGCCCCGGAACTTCCGGGGGTTGCCCGGTCGGAAACCACCTCGCCTCAGCGCGCGGCGGGCTTGGTCAGCACGCCGGCAAAGAGCCCAGGCCCCCTGCTGTGCGTGTCGGGGCGCAGGCGACGCCAGCGATTCAGGCGCAACCCCGCTTCGGTCGCGTAGGCCGCCAGCACCGCGGCGCTGAAGCCAAGGTGGGCGTGGCCCATCCGGTGGCGGAACTCCTCGTGGTCGTGGGGTGCAAGATCGACGACGAGCACCGAACCGCCGGGCTTGAGGCAACGCGCCACCTGCCTGAGGGCACGCCCTGGATGCTCGACATGATGCAGCACGAGCATGGCCACTGCAGCATCCCACTCGCCCGCTCGACCGGGAAGCTCGAGCAGGTCGCCCTTGCGGAACTCGCAGTTGGTCGATCCCTTCAGGCGCTTTCGAGCACCATCGAGCATCGCAGGCTCGCGATCGACCAGCACGACCTTCTTCACCAAGGGAGCGAGCCGCTCCGCCACCTCGCCGGTGCCGCAACCGAGATCGGCAACGACCCAGTCCTGCGGCACGAGACTGCAGAGCGCCTCGTTGATGAAGTGATCACCGAAGAGCGTGCGACGCAAGGCGTCCCACTCGCCCGCAACGCGGCCGAAGAAGTCGATGCTGTCGGTACGGCGCTCGACAAGCACCTGCTGCAGACGCTGCAGGTCCTGCTCGACCGTCGGGTCGTTCGCGGCACGCTCGGCGACCATCGACCAGAGCTGCGCCGCAGGGCCCGACGCTGCCATGGCTGCTGCATGGAGCGTGCGTGTGCCGCTGCCGCGACGAAGGACGAGGCCTGCCTCATGGAGCGGCTTCAGGTGACGGCTGGCGGTCGATTGCGGCACGCCGAGCGTGCGGGCAATCTCGCCGACGCCGAGTTCCTCGTGGCGCAGCACACAGAGGATGCGCAGGCGAATCGGATCTGCGAGAACCGACAGATCACGCACCCAGTGCTGCAGCGGGCCGTCCTGACGCGGCACGATCAGAGGCCCGGGGGAAGCGCGGTGGTGTCGTTGATCGGGACACCGCGGACCTTGAGCTGCTCGACCGCGATCATGTTCTGCGGATTCAAGCCATACGCCTGGCGGAACCGGCGGGTGGCCTCGTCGGACTTCTGGATGCGCGCGAGCAGCATGCCGGCCTGCACATAGGTGCTGGCGCGCACGGGAGCACTGAGGCCGTCATCGACCGTGATCGCGGAGTTCGTGGCGTTGAGCGCCGTGTCGTAATCGCCGATCTGCTCGGCGTACATGGCGAGCGCGTTGTAGGCGATCGGCGAACTCATGGCCGCACCCGTGCTGCGCAGGAGGGCGTAGAGCTTGGGGTACTCCTTCTGCAGATAGAGCACCTCGGCGAACGCGACGGCGACATCGACATTGTTGGGCTTGGAGGCGGCCGCGAGCTCGAGCGCCGCACGAGCCGTGTTCAGCTCACCGAGGTTGGTGGTGGCGACGCCGTACCAGTAGTTGACCTTCCAGTCGGCAGGTGCGGCATCGATGATCGGCTTGAGTTCGGCGGCGGCCTCGCTCCAGCGCTGGTGCTCGCAATAGTGCTTGGCGAGACTGACCGCCTTCTCGGTGGGCTGGGGACCCTGGCAGGCGGCAGCGGCGAGTGCCGCAACGATGAAGAGCGTCTTTCTCATGGTCACGATTCCGTTCGTTGGGCGCGATCATACGACTCCGGCGAGGACTAGTCTGCCCCTGTGCAGCAGGATGCGTGGATTCTCCCGGGTCTTCTGGCACGGGCCGCTGGGCACCCGCTTCGGTGGGTCCTGCTGCACCACGCCTGCCCGGTGCGGGGTGACCACTTCGATTGGATGTTCGAGCCCCCGGATGAGGCTGCTCCCCTGCCGAGCGCCCGGGTCCGGGCCGAGCCAGCCTCGATCACCATCGGTGGGCAACTGCGCCTTGAACCGGCACCCAACCACCGCCGCGACTATCTCGACGCACCAGCAGCACCCCGGCAACCTTCGGGGGGCCATGGCACCCTGCGGCGGATCGCGGCGGGATCGTGGTGCTCGGACGGGCGGCTGATCACGCTGCGGCAGGACCATGGCGACAACCAGACCTGGCTCGCCCTGCCTTCGGCCGCCGAACTCACCCTGGAACGCATCGCATGACCCACCTCCTGATGGCAACGGTCTTCACCCTCTTCGGCGCCGGCTGCGTGATGCTGGTCCTGTTCGGCCTGCCCGGCGGCTGGCTGCTCCTGGGCACCGCGGTCGCGGTGGAACTGCTTGACCACCATGTGTCGGGGGTGCCGCAGGTCACCTTCGGCTGGGGGTGGCTGATGGCGATCGGCGTGGTGCTTGCCTTGGGCGAGTTCGCGGAGTTCATCGGTGGCGCTGCCGGTGCGAAGACGGGCGGCGCAAGCGCGCGGGGTGTCTTCGGCAGCCTGGTCGGCGGCTTCATCGGCGCCGTCGTCGGCACGCTGGTGTTCGCGGTGCCGCTCCTGAGCACGCTTGCGGGCGCTCTGATCGGTGCTGGCGTGGGTGCCTCGGTGGGCGAACTCACCCGACCGGGGATGACGGTGCGCCGCTCGATCAAACCGATCGCGGGTGCGGTTGTCGGTCGGCTCCTGGGCACGATGCTCAAGCTGCCGTTCACGATCCTGGCGTGGCTGGCCCTGAGCGTGCTCGCCTACCTGCGGTGAACGAAGTGCCAGCGCACCGGGTGCGCGATCAGCGAGCGACGAGAGTCGCCAGCCCGGCCGCCGCGACCATGCGCTGCTCGCCGGTGGCCATGTCCTTCAGCGCGACCTGACCCTCGGATGCCTCGGCACCGACGATGCACGCAAAGCGTGCGCGGCACTTGGCGGCATCGCCCAGCAGCTTGCCGATGTTGCGACTGGCCTTGGCGCTGTGACGGGCGTGCAAGCCGGCGCGACGGAGGTTCGCACGCAACCGATGCATGATGGGATCGAACGCCGGATCTGCGCTGATGAAGTAGCAGTCCGGCCGCGGCAGGAGTTCCGCCGCGCGCTCTGGTGCCAGCAGGCCGCGGTCGGCAAGCGTCAGGCCCAGCACCACATCGCCCATGCCGAAGCCGACCGCACCAAGGCTCGGCCCACCGAAGAGTTCGATGAGCCCGTCGTAGCGGCCACCGCCGGCGATCGCACGCTCGGCACCGCTGGCTTCGTGGATCTCGAAGACCACGCCGGTGTAGTAGGCGAGCCCGCGCACGATGCCGAGGTCGAACTCGCACCACGCGGCCAGGTCCATCGCCTCCAAGACCGAAACCAGCGCAGCCAGGTCCGCAACATCGGAGGCGGGAACGCCCAGCGCCGCGACCACGCCATCGATCCCGGACGACAGCGGTACACGCTTGCGGGCCAGCTCATTGAAGCGAGCGAGCGCAGCCGATGGCAGGGCGAGCGCGGCGGCCCGCTGGGCGAACTCCTCGGGAGGCAGCCTGTCGCGGCGATCGAGCAGTTCGAAGGCGCCGGCCATGGAGGCATCGGGCACGCCGAGTGCGCGGAGCGCAGCGGCCACGGCACCGCGGTGACTGAGCTTCACCCGCACGGCATCGGCACCAAGGCCGAGTCGCTCGAGCGCCAGGATCGCGCAGCCGATCACCTCGGCATCCGATTCGGCACTTGGCGGACCGATGAGGTCCACATTCCACTGCACGAACTCGCGCAGGCGGCCGCGCTGCGGGCGCTCGGCACGGAAGTGCACGGGAATCGCGAACCACTTGGTCGGCAGCGCCAGGCTGGCGCCCTTGGCGGCGGCCATGCGGGCGAGCGTGGGCGTGAACTCGGGGCGCAACGCGAAATCGTTGTCGCCACCCGCGCGCCGGAACGAGAACAGCTCGTTGACGATCCCCTGCCCGCTCTTGACCGTGTAGAGCTCAAGATGCTCGAAGGTCGGGCCCTCGATCTCGTCGAACCCACAATCGATGCTCGCCGAGCGCCAGGCCGACTCGATGTGACGCCGTACGGCCATCTCCGGTGGGAAGAAGTCGCGCGTGCCCTTGGGTGCCTGGAACTTCGGACTGGATGCCATGGGTGCAGGATAGGGACTGCCGGCTTGATCCGCGGCCGCGCTAGGCTTGGCCCCATGCGAGGTTGGCGTGGACTGCTGGTGGGCATGCTGCTGATCGCGGCGGCGGCTTCGGCCCTGCTGCTGACCGATCGGTCGGGCCGCCGCACCGCGCAGGCAGCGACCGCGCGGCGCGTGGCGATCATCCAGGCCAGCAGCATCCCGGCGTTCGACCTCGCCGCGCGAGGCGTGCTCACGGCGCTTGAGTCCGCCGGCTACACGAGCGCCGGCGGGAGCGAACTCAGGCGCTTCAACGCCGAGGCGGACCTGGGCACGCTGAATCAGCTCTGCTCCGAAGTCGCCAACGCGCCGTTCGATCTCGTCGTCACGATCGGCACCACGAGTGCGCAGGCGTTCCTGCGCTCCAACAAGCGCTCGCTGCCCCATGTGTTCGGGGTCGTGGCCGACCCCACCGCGTTCGGGGTTGCCCTCGGCGAGTGGCGCGAGGGTGCTCGCCCCCCCAATGTGACGGGCATGGGCGCGCTGATCGATCTGCCGAAACTGCTCGATGCGCTGCAGGCCGCCGCCCCGAACGCGCGCACCATCGGCACGATCTGGAACCCCTCGGAGGCCAACGCCGACCTGTACGCGAAGCGGTTGTTCGCCGAGGCGGACCGCCGCGGCATGAAGGTCATCAGCGCATCGGCGAGCGATGCAGCCGGAATCCTCGAAGCCGCGACCGGCGTGATGGCGCAGCCGATCGATGTGATGCTCTTCCTGCCCGACACGAGCGTGACGATCGCCTCGTCGACGATCCTGCAGGCCGCGCAGAAGCGGAAGGTGCCGGTCATCGGCACCTTCCCCGAGAGCGTGGATGGCGGCAGCATCCTGAACCTTGGCATGGACTGGCCGGGCATCGGTACGCAGGTCGGCGAGCTTGCGGCGCGCGTCCTCAGGGGCACGCCGCCATCGGCAATTCCGGTCGTCGACCGGCCCGAGATGGTGTGGACCGTGAACCTTGCCTCGGCCGCTGCGTTCGGATGGAGCGTGCCAGAGGCGATCGTGGACAGTGCGACGATCGTGATCGCAGCCGATGGAACGCGACGGGAGCGGCTGGCGACCAAGCCCCGCGTCCATGTCATCGCCTATTCGAATGCGGCGTTCACCGACGAGGTGCTCGACGGGATCAAGGACGGCTTCGTCGGACAGAAGCTCACGCCCGGCGAGGGCATCGAGCTGTCGATCGTGAACGCCCAGGGCGACATGAGCACGCTGAACCAGCTCGTCGTCGATGGTGTGGCGTCGCGGCCGGCGTTGATCATGTCCATCTCGACACCGAGCCTGCAGGCCCTGCTCAAGCGCAATGACCGGATCCCCTGCGTCTTCACGACGGTCTTCGATCCCTATGTGACCGGTGTCGGCACCGAGCCGACCAAGCACCATCCGCTCTTCACGGGCGTGACGAGCCACAGCGACTTCCCGCGGCTGATCGAGGTGGTGCGTGCGGCCTGGCCCAAGGCCAAGCGCCTGGGCTCGGTGTATTGCCCGAGCGAGGACAACAGCGTGGCCGCACGCGATGAACTCGCGACACTGGCCAAGGCGGCGGGCATGGAGCTCATCAGTTCGCCGGCCGAGCGCGCCAGCGACATGGCGACGGCGGCCGAGGCGGTCATCTCGCAGGGCATCGATGTCTTCACCCAGATCAGCGACAACATCGCCAGCGGTTCGTTCCCGGTGGTCGGCACGGTCTGCGATCGCGCGCGACTGCCCTTGGTGGGCACGCTGACCCGGTTCATCAACGAGGGTGCGGTCATCGTCGTCGCCCGCGACTACCACCTCATCGGCGTGCAGGGCGCGGAGAAGGCGGCGGCCATCCTGCGGGGCGCCGACCCCGCGACGATCCCGATCGAGGATCCGCGGACGAGCCTCCTGCTTCTCAACGAGGGCCGAGCGAAGCAGCTCGGCGTGACGCTGCCTGCGTCGATCGAGCGGCAACTGGACCGGAGGGTGCCCTGATGCGGATCGAGGTGCAGCAAGAGGGTCGCTCCGCACGCGTGACCGTGGATGGTCGCCTCGATGCCGCGTGGTCGGACACCTTCACCGCGCGCATGGATGAACTCGTGCGGGCAGGTGCCGACACGATCGTGGTCGATGCGGCCCAGATGACCTTCCTGAGCAGCCTCGGGATCAGGTGCCTGATCACGCTCTCGCAGCGGTTGCGGGCGGTGGGCGGAAGCTTCCGCTTGAGCAATCCGAGCGAGTCCGTCCGCAAGGTGATCGACATCGCGCGACTGGGGCCGATCCTGCTGGTGTCATCGAACCACGCCGTCGCTGCGCCAGTGACGGCCGTGGCGTTCAGCGGCGATGGCTTCACCGGCGAACGCCGCGTGCTCGAGGAGCGCGCACAGGTCCGTGTGGAATCGATCGAGCCGTCGAGTGCACCGCAGGCCTGGCGCGGCGGTGCGAGCACGATCTTCCTCGGGTACGCCGCCCTGGCAAGCGCTGCGGCCGACGCGCGCGGTCGCTTCGGCGAATGCCTGGCGATCGCCGGTGCGCTCGCGGTGCAGCCGATCGACAGCCCTGAACCGGATTTCATGGACCAAGGCAACGGAGCGATGCCCGCCTGGATCCATGCAGGCATCGATGTCTCGGGTGCGATGCGGCACTTTGCCCACATCGAGGCGATCGATGATCCAGGCGTGGCGGTGAGCTCGATCGTGCGCGCGTGCATCGCCGCGGAGGGAGGTCCGATCGCGATCTCGATCGCCGGACTGAGCGCGGGGCTCTGCGGCGCGGCGGCGCGCACGAGCCCTGACGGCTGGACCACGCCACTGGATCCACGCGACGGTGACGGCGTGCGCAAGAGACTCCGGTTCACCGGCGAGCCATCATGGATCGGCGAGAGCACGCTGATCGCCGGGATCGCGGGCGCACCCGGATGCGGTGTCCCGGGCCTCGTTCCCTTGGCCGATGGCGTGCACGCGCACCTGCACGGACTGGCGTGCGCCTTCCGTGCCTTGCCGCGCACAGCCACACCACTGGCCACGGTCGCACGGCAGCTCGTGCTGGAGCAGCCGATCCGCGGCATCGTCCACCTGGTCGATGATCCGCGGGCCGACGGTGCGGGCCGGAGCAAGGTGCGTCGCGCGTGCGTGTGGTGGTCGCCACTGGCCGGAGGTGGGCGATGACCGTGCTGCTCTCGACGATCGCGCTCGGGCTCGTGCTCGCGCTGGTCGGCTACGGCGTGTACCTGAGCTTCCGCGTGCTGCAGTTCCCCGACCTCACGGTCGATGGATCGTTCACGCTCGGTGCAGCGACGGCGGCCGCGCTCATGCTCGCGGGCTGGGATCCCTTCGCGGCCACGGCGATCGCCGCGCTCACGGGCGCACTCGCGGGGCTGGCCACCGCAGTGATGGCGACACGACTGGGGATCGAGGGCATCCTCGCCGGGATCCTCTCGATGACGGCGCTCTACTCGATCAACCTGCGCGTGATGGGGCGCAGCAACCTCGGGCTGGTGGGCGTCAAGACGATCTTCTCCCCGGCCGATGCGCTCGTCCGTCGGCTCGCCGGCGGCCCCGAGGTCATGCTCTGGGGACAGGCCGTGCCGAGCGATGTGGTGGCGCAGGCGCTGACGGCGCTGGTCGCCGTCCTCGTCGTCGCAGCGGTGCTCTGGTGGTTCCTGCGTACGGAGCTCGGCAGCGCGCTGCGAGCTGGCGGCGACAACCCCCGCATGATCCGTGCGCTCGGCGTGAGCCACGAGTGGCTCGTGACGCTCGGCCTGATGCTCGGGAACGCGCTCGTCGCTGCCGGTGGCGCCGCGTTCGCGCAGCTCAACGCCTTCGCCGATGCGAGCATGGGCATCGGCATCGTCGTGATCGGCCTGGCCAGCATGATCATCGGGCGCGCCTTGGTCGGCCAAGCCGCAGCGCTCCCGGTGCTCCTGGCCAGCGTCCTCGTGGGGAGCGTCCTCTTCCGCATGCTGGTGGCGATCGCGATCCGGACCGGGCTCGAGCCGAACGACCTGCGCATGATCACGGCGGTCGTGGTGCTCATCGTGCTCGTGGTGCCGGGGCTCTTCACCCGCCTGACCGGATCCACGCTCCTGTCGCTGCGCACGAAGGGAGGCCCTCGTGCTGCGTCTTGAAGGCGTCTCGAAGAGCTTCTTCCCCGGGACGCCGGGTGAAGTGCGCGCCCTGCGCTCGGTCGACCTCGAACTCGCCACGGGGTCGTGGACGATCGTGATCGGCACCAATGGCAGCGGCAAGAGCACGCTGCAGGGTGCGGTGTCGGGAGCATTCCCCATTGATCGTGGGCGGATCTGGATCGACGAGGTCGAGGTCACCGGGCGATCCGAGCATGTACGCGCGCGCTGGATCGGCCGTGTGTTCCAGGATCCCTTCGCCGGGAGCGCGCCGAGCCTGACGGTCGCGGAGAACCTGGCGCTCGCCGAGCGGCGTGGACAGCGGCGTGGGCTCCGGCAACTGATCCGCTCGAGTTCCCGCGCACGCTGGCGCGAGGCGCTCGCCGAGATCGGGCTGGGTCTGGAGTCCCGGCTCGATGATCCGATCGGACTGCTCTCGGGCGGCCAGCGCCAGGCGATCACGCTGGTGATGGCGTCGCTCGCGCGCCCCCGACTGCTCCTGCTTGATGAGCACACCGCTGCGCTCGATCCCCGCAGTGCCGAGCTCGTGATCGCCCTCACGCGCCGCATCATCGAGCGCGACGGCCTGACCGCGCTCATGGTCACGCACAGCATGTCCCAGGCGGCCTCGCTCGGCGATCGGCTCATCGCCATGCATCGTGGCAGGCCGTGGCTGGATGTCCGGGGCGATGCCAAGCGCGTCTGGCGCGCCGAGCGGCTGCATGAGCTCTTCAGCGAGATGCGCCGCGAGGACCGCTTCGACGACGCATCCGTGCGGATCGTGGTGCCGGCGTACCGCTGAATGGGCGGCAAGGGGGAGTGCATGCCGCCCTGCCGGGTCGAGACTACGATTGCCCTTCCTATGAGCGTCTCCAGCATTGCTGTCATCGGCGCCGGCACCATGGGTTCCGGCATCGCCCTCACCGCCGCGCAGTCGGGCATCAAGGCCTTCCAGATCGACCTGCATCAGGCCACGCTCGACAAGGCGAAGACCGGCCACGCGAAGAGCCTGGCCCGCCTCGTCGAGAAGGGCAAGATGCAGCAGGCCGACGCCGACGCCGCGCTCGCGCGCATCAGCTACTGCACCGACATGGCGCAGGCAAAGGGTGCCGACTGGGCCGTCGAGGCCGCCACCGAGAATGTGGAGATCAAGAAGAAGCTCTTCAAGGCGATGCAGTCGACCTTCGGCGCGCAGTGCGTGCTCGCCACGAACACCAGCAGCATCTCGATCACCGACATCGCGAGCGCCGTGGGCGCCGACGCGCACCGCGTGATCGGCATGCACTTCTTCAACCCGGTGCCGATCATGAAGCTCGTCGAGGTGATCAAGGGCCTCGCCACGAGCGAGGAGACGACGCAGCGCACGATCGCGCTGGCGAAGGCCATGGGCAAGACGCCCGTGCCCGCGAACGACCGTGCAGGCTTCGTGAGCAACCGAGTCCTGATGCCGATGATCAACGAGGCCTTCCACGCGTGGATGGAAGGCGTGGCGAAGCCCGAGGACATCGATCAGATCATGCTGCTGGGCTGCAACTTCCCGATGGGGCCGCTGCGCCTGGCCGACTTCATCGGCCTCGATGTCTGCCATGACATCATGATGGTGCTCCATCGCGAGCTCGGTGACCCCAAGTTCTTCCCCTGCCCGCTGCTGCGGCAGCTCGTGCAGGCCGGCCGGCTCGGGGACAAGACCGGCCGCGGCGTGTTCGAGTACCCGGCAAAGTGAGTTCCCGGACCGATTGGACTCCGGCGCACCGCGACTAGAATCGGGGCGCCATGTCCACGAACGCCTCGAACAAGACCGCCGCGGGCGCGAAGCCCGACCGCATCGACCCCGAGACCGTGACCCTGTCCGGCTATGTGCTGCAGGAGACCTACGGACCGGTCGATGCGCCCACGACCAACCGCCGCGAGCAGGACCGCGTCGATGTGCGCATCGGCGAGCCGGGACAGTTCCCGTTCACGCGCGGCGTGCACCGCACGATGTACCGCTCGCGCCTCTGGACGATGCGCCAGTTCGCGGGCTTCGGCAGCGCCGACGACACCAACCGTCGCTTCAAGTACCTGCTCGAGAACGCCAAGGGGACAAAGGCGAACACCGGCCTCTCCACCGCGTTCGACCTGCCGACGCTGATGGGCCGCGACAGCGACGATGCGCTGAGCGTGGGCGAGGTCGGCCGCTGCGGCGTGGCGATCAGCACCGTCGACGACATGCACCGGCTCTACGCCGACATCCCGATCGGCGAGGTCACCGTGAGCCAGACGATCAACGGCCCCGCAGCCGTGATCTGGGCGATGTACCTGGCGATGGCGCGTGACCGTGGCATCCCGTGGTCGAGCCTCGGCGGCACGCTGCAGAACGACATCCTCAAGGAATTCCACAGCCAGAACGAGTTCATCTATCCGCCCGAAGCGAGCCTGAAGCTCGTGGTGGACACGATCGAGTTCGCCAGCCAGCACCTGCCCAAGTGGAACTCGGTCTCGATCTCGGGCTACCACATCCGCGAGGCCGGGTCGACCGCCACGCAGGAACTGGCCTTCACGCTGCGCGACGGCATGGAGTATGTCGAGGCGTGCATGAAGCGCGGCCTCGACATCGATTCCTTCGGTCCCCGCCTGTCGTTCTTCTTCAACAGCCACAACGAGTTCTTCGAGGAGATCTGCAAGCTCCGCGCGGCACGCCGCATCTGGGCGCATGCGATGCGCGAGCGCTTCGGCGCCAAGCAAGAGCGCTCGTGGCTCATGCGCACCCATGTGCAGACGGCTGGCTGCAGCCTGACCGAGCAGCAACCGCTCAACAATGTCGTGCGTGTGGCGTACCAAGCCATGGCCGCGGTGCTCGGCGGCTGCCAGAGCCTGCACACCGACAGCATGGACGAGACCCTCGGCCTGCCGACCGAGCAGGCGGTGCGCGTGGCGCTGCGCACGCAGCAGATCCTCGCGCACGAGACCGGTGTGCACCGCACCGTCGATCCGCTGGGCGGCTCGTGGTTCGTCGAGAGCCTCACCGACCAGATGGAGCACGATGCCAACGCCTACATCCGCGAGATCGACGACATGGGCGGCGTGGTGTCGGGGATCCACAAGGGCTACTTCCGCCGCCAGATCGCCGAGGCGAGTTACCGCTTCGGGCAGGAGATGGAAGCCGGTGACCGCGTGATCGTGGGCGTGAACGCCTACCGCGAGGGCAACGAGGACCACCAGGTCGAGATCCTGCAGATCTCGCACGCGGTCGAGACGGAGCAGTGCGATCGACTCGCCGAGTTCCGTCGCACGCGCGACGGCGACAAGGTCAAGCGCGCGCTCGATCGCATCCGCACGGCGTGCCGCGACGGACAGAATGTGATGCCAACGCTCGTCGATGCCGCGAGCGATCGATGCACGCTCGGCGAGATGGTCCAGGCGATGGCCGACATCTACGGCCGCTACTCGGGCGGACCCGAGTGGTGATTGCGGGGCGGCCAAGCGGCCGCTGGCTGTCCTGAAGAAGTCAGTCGACGCTGTCAGCGTCGAATCCGGGCCGACGCACCGGTCGCCCGGCCGAACCCGGATCAAGGTAGGCGCCCTGCGGGATCACCGAGCAGATCGAGGTGGCGCCGTACTGCTCACGCACGATGCGCGAGGCCTCCTCGCGCGAGTCGGCCGGGACATCGAACTCGCGCTCGAGCCCGCCCATCCACGGTCCGACGGCCGTGACCCGGAAGACCTGCTTCATCGGCATGGCTCAGCCCTTCCAGTGCTGGAGCGCCGGTCCCTTGTACTCGGCGAGCGGGCGGATGATGCGGTTGTTCGCGTGCTGCTCCATGATGTGGGCGCACCAGCCGGTGATGCGCGATGCCACGAAGATCGGCGTGTACTGCGGCACGGGGATCCCCATGATGAAGTAGGTCATGCCGCACGGGAAGTCCACATTGGGGTGGATGGTCTTGTCGCGCAGCATGATCGCCTGCACCTGGTCGCCCATGTCGAACCACTTCTTGGCGGTCGGCCCGAGCTGCTCGGCGAGCTTGAGGCCCCACGAGCGCAGGATGCCCGCGCGGTGGTCGCCGTTCTTGTAGACGCGGTGACCGAAGCCCATGAGCTTGCGCTTCTCGGCGAAGGCGCGCTGCATCCAGGCGTCGACCGTCATGGCGCCGCCTGCGCAGTCGCGATCGATGTCCTTGAGCATCTCCATCGCCATCTCATTGGCGCCACCGTGCAGCGGGCCCTTGAGCGCGCCGATGCCGCCGCAGACGGCGCTGTGCATGTCGCTCTCGGTGCTCGCGATGCAGCGGCAGGTGAAGGTGCTCGCGTTGAAGTCATGCTCGGCGTAGAGCACCAGGCTCACATCCATGATGCGCGCTTCGAGTTCGCTCGGCTTGCGGCCGCTCATGCACCACATGAGGTTCGCGGCATGGCCGAGCGTGGGATCGGGATCGACCGGCGGCTTGCCATCGAGCGTGCGCTGGCAGATGCCGATGAGCGTGGGGATCTGCGCCAGCAGGCGCTTGGCCTTGCGCAGCTCGGCCGCGGGCGAGTTGTCCTCGCACTCCGGGTCGTGGTGCGAGAGCATGCTCACGCCCGAGCGCAGGATGCTCATGGGGTGCGCAGCGGGGGTTTCCTTGGCGATGCGCACGACCGCGTCACGCACGCTCGCAGGCACCTGGCGCATGTCCGACACTTCCTTGCGGAACGCGTCGAGCTCGGCGGCCGTCGGCTTGTGGCCCACGAGCAGCAGGAAGGCGACCTCTTCGAAGCTCGCGTGCTCGGCAAGATCGGCGATCTCGTAGCCGCGGTAGATCAGCTGCGTCTGCGTCACGGCGCAGATTGAAGTGTCGCCAACGGTCTGGCCGGCAAGGCCGCGGGTGTCGACCGGCTTGGGGGCTGCAGCGGTGCTCATGGGTTCTCCTTGATCGTTCGGATCGCTGATGGTAGCGCGGCCGGGGATCAGGGGAACTTCGTATCGTCCCGGCCATGCCACCACTTCATGCTGCGCTCTTAGCCCTGATCGTTCTTGCCTGCTCCGCGTGCGTGGCAACGGGGCCGCAGCCCTCGAAGGCCGCGGCTGTCGCTGATCTGCTGACCGGCGACTTCTCGAGCGCGGAGCAAGCCACGCTGGATCCGGAATTCCGCCATGTGGTGCTGCACGCACGACGGATCTGGGCCGGCCCGAACCACCCCAAGGGACCGGGCGACGCGGTCTGGCTCTATGTCGAGCAGGCCATGGCCGAGGCAGAGGACAAGCCGTACCGCCAGCGCGTCTACCGCATCTCGGAGCTCGGTGGCGTTCGCGCGGGCACGGTGCGCAGCGAGGTCTTCGAGTTCAAGGATGGCGCGGAGCGCTTCGTGAACTGCTGGAAGGATGGGTGCGCCGCGATCGAGGCGATCGGACCCGATGCACTCACGCCGCGCGAGGGTTGTGCGATCGAACTCACGCGCGATGGCGCGACCGGCGGCTGGACCGGCAGCACGCACGAACAGGATTGCGTGAGCACGCTGCGCGGCGCAAGCTGGGCATCGAGCGAGGTGGTGCTCCTGCCGGGCGTGCTCGAGACCTGGGACCGCGGCTTCGACGCTGCGGGCCAGCAGGTCTGGGGCGCCGTCAAGGGGCCGTACCGATTCGTGCGGATGGATCAGGTGAAGTGATCGGGCCGGCGGCGCCGATCATGCGACTGCTCGGCTCCTGACCATCCCCTGTTAGGCTGCACCGCGTGTCGACAGATGACCCGACCTATGTGGGCGATCTGCCGGGGGATGATGACTCCTTTGGCGCGAAGGCCTTTGAGCCCGTCGCCACCGAGCGAGCGGGTGACCAGATCGGTCCGTACAAGCTGCTCGAGCTTCTCGGCGAGGGCGGCTTCGGCACGGTCTGGCTCGCCGAGCGCCGCGAGCCCTTCGTGCAACGGGTCGCGCTCAAGCTGATCAAGGCAGGCATGGACTCCAAGGCGGTGATCGCGCGCTTCCGCCAGGAGCGCCAGGCGATGGCCGCCATGAGCCACCCCAACATCGCCAAGGTCTACGACGGCGGTCTCACTCCTGCAGGTCGCCCCTACTTCGCGATGGAGTATGTGAAGGGTGAGCCCATCACGACCTTCTGCGACCGGGCGAAGCTGGGCATCGAGGACCGGCTGAGGCTCTTCGAGCAGGCTTGCGAGGCGATCCTGCACGCGCACCTCAAGAGCATCGTCCACCGCGACATCACGCCGCGGAACATCCTCGCCTATCAAGTCGAGGGAGAGGGCCCCAAGCTCAAGGTGATCGACTTCGGCCTGGCCAAGGCGATGGGTGCTGGCATCGGTGAGCAGAGCGTCCATACGGGCACCAACAGGATCGTCGGCACCCCGGCCTACATGAGCCCCGAGCAGGCCGACCCGAGCAGCTCCGACATCGACAGCCGCACGGATGTCTATTCGCTGGGCGTGCTGCTCTACGAACTGCTGGCGGGCGCGCCGCCCTTCGATCCCGACGAGATCAAGAGGGACACCATCAGGCTGCTGGCGGAGAAAGATCCGCCGAGCCCGAGCGATCGGCTCTCGGGGATCGCATCGAAGGATCAGGAGTCCACCAGCCGCATCGAGCGCTCGCGGGGAGTGCGGACGGCGGAGCTCGTGCGGCGGCTGAGGGGCGAGCTGGAGTGGATCCCGCTGAAGGCGATGCGCAAGGAGCGGCAGCACCGCTACCAGACGGCGCTGGAACTGGTGAACGATGTCCGTGCGTACCTCGACGGTCGGCCGCTGCAGGCCGGGCCGGAGTCGGCGAGTTACCGAGTGCGCAAGTATGTGCGCCGCAACCGCGCGCTCGTCGCGGGCGTGGGTGCGGTGGCCGCTGCGCTGGTGGTGGGCGTGGGCCTTGCGACCTGGCAGTGGCGCGAGGCGGTCGCGGCGAAGGATGCGGCGCTGGCGAGCGAAGCGAAAGCCAGGGAGAGCGAGGCCACGGCAACGGAGCGCGCCGAGCAACTCAAGAAGGTGTCCGACTTCCAAGCCGGGATGCTCGGCTCCATCGACACGAAGGCCGCAGGCGAAGGGCTGATGACCGACGTGCGCGAGCGCTTTGCCGCGGCGCTCGAGAAGGCGGGCGTGCCTGAGGTAGATCGCGAGGCGCAGACCGCAACGCTCGGCGACCTGCTCACGCGTGTGAACGCCACCGACACCGCCGCGGCGATGATCGACCGCACGATCCTGAAGCCGGCGATCAAGACGATCGACGACTCATTCAAGGACGACCCGGCAACCGACGCGAGCCTGCGGCAGGCGCTGGCGGACCTCTATCGCACCGTCGGCCTGTACGACGCGGCCTTCCCGCTGCAGGAGTCCGCCCTCGCCACCCGCCGCCGCAGGCTCGGCGAGGAGCACCCGAATACGCTCAGCTCCATCAACAACATGGGCCGCCTGCTCCAGGCCCAGGGCAAGCTCGCCGAGGCGGAGCCGTACTACCGCGAGGCGCTTGAGAAGCGTCGCCGCACGCTCGGCGAGGAGCACCCGAGCACACTCACCTCCATCGGCAACATGGGCTTCCTGCTCCAGGCCCAGGGCAAACTCGCCGAGGCGGAGCCGTACTGCCGCGAGGCGCTCGAGAAGCGTCGCCGCACGCTCGGCGAGGAGCACCCGGACACGCTCACCTCCATCAGCAGCATGGGCTTCCTGCTCCAGGCCCAGGGCAAACTCGCCGAGGCGGAGCCGTACTGCCGCGAGGCGCTCGAGAAGTACCGCCGCACGCGCGGCGAGGAGCACCCCAATACGCTCAACTCCATCACCAACATGGGCGGCCTGCTCCAGGCCCGAGGCAAGCTCGCCGAGGCGGAGCCGTACCTGCGCGAGGCGCTCGAGAAGAGCCGCCGCACGCTCGGCGAGGAGCACCCGAGCACGCTCAACTCCATAGGCAACATGGGCTTCCTGCTCAAGGCCCAGGGCAAGCTCGCCGAGGCGGAGCCGTACTACCGCGAGGCGCTCGAGAAGCGCCGCCGCACGCTCGGCGAGGAGCACCCCAACACGCTCAACTCCACCAACAACATGGGCTCCCTGCTCAGGGCCCAGGGCAAGCTCGCCGAGGCGGAGCCGTACTGGCGCGAGGCACTTGAGAAGCGCCGCCGCACGCTCGGCGAGGAGCACCCGGACACGCTCCGCTCCGTCAACAACATGGGCTTCCTGCTCCAGGCCCAGGGCAAGCTCGCCGAGGCGGAGCCGTACTGCCGCGAGGCGCTCGAGAAGCGCCGCCGCACGCTCGGCGAGGAGCACCCGGACACGCTTCAATCCATCAACAACATGGGCTACCTGCTCCAGGCCCAGGGCAAACTCGCCGAGGCGGAGCCGTACCTGCGCGAGGCGCTCGAGAAGAGCCGCCGCACGCTCGGCGAGGAGCACCCGGACACGCTCATCTCCATCAACAACATGGGCGGCCTGCTCGATTCCCAAGGCAAGCTCGCCGAGGCGGAGCCGTACTTCCGCGAGGCGCTTGAGAAGAGCCGCCGCACGCTCGGCGAGGAGCACCCGGGCACGCTCGCGTGCGCGCAGGCGCTCGTCGACCTGTACACGGCCTGGGACAAGTCCGAGCCCGGCAAGGGCTACGACCAGAAGGCCGCGGAGTGGCGAGCGAAGCTGCCAGCCACCGCCACGCCCTGACCGCTCAACCCTTCACAGGAACCAGCCGCGTCACGCGGCCCTGCGGCACCCATTCGGCGACCAGGATGCTGCCATCGGCAAGCCAGATCGCATCGTGCGGGTGCACGAATCGGCCGAACTGAAAACTCTCGGTCGGCTGTCCGCGCAGGTTCGTGGGGTGACCATCGCCAAGCGCGACCACGGGCTTGAAGGACTCGTCGTAGAGACAGACGACGCTTTCAAGGTCCGGCACCAGCATCAGGTTGCCGCGGAACTTCATGTCGCACGGCATGCGCACGCCGTCGGTGTGAATCGCCACCGGCGTGCCATCGAGCGCAAGCACCTGGATGCGTCGGTTGCCGCGGTCGGCGACGACCAGCATCGGCTCCTTGCCGCGCGGATCGATGCCCAGCCCGTGCGGGCAGCTCGTCTCGCCCTTGCCCGAGCCGGGCTTGGTGATGATCTTCTTCCACTGGCCGTCAGCACCGAAGAGATGGATGAAGCCCTTGCCGTAGCCGTCGCCCACGAAGAGGTCGCCACCCGGATGGAACGCGACATTCGTCGGGCACCACTCCGAAGCCGAGCCGTACACGCCGCTCTGCATCGGGCAGGTCGCGGTCCACACCACGGTGCCATCGAGCGCGGTCTTCACCACGCAGCGCCGGCGCGTGTCGCAGTGATAGAGGTACTCACGGTCGCCTTCCTTGCGCAGGTCGAGAC